>JANWXQ010000094.1 GCA_025057275.1 Chitinophagales bacterium | reverse complement strand
CTGTACAATCAGCGGTTTGGTGCCTGAGCATTTGAGTTCGTTGTGTACAAAAACTTTAAGATGATTGAAATCAAACGTGGTGCCGTTGGATCCTGAAGGAGACAATTCCAGCCGGTATAGGTTGAGGGCAGGGACCGTTGCGGAGTTGCCGGAAATTTTGGTGGTGCTGCCGGAGCCTTTCTGCAAAACCACCAGACCGTTGTTGTGATGAAATGATCCGGAGGAAAAAACAAATTCCTTTTTCACGTAAAGTGTACCGGAAGGAGCGGTAAACTGGGTGCCGCTGATCTTTAGTGATTTCTCTGCCGTGATGTTACCGCTGTTGGCCACAAACGTTCCGCCGCTGAATTTGCCTTTAGAAAAGGTGATGTTTTTGCCGGCCTGAACGGTAACAACAGCCTGATAGGATGATTTGAGTTCTATGTGCTTTACATTGAGGTCCAGATCCACCGTGCAGTTGTGCGACGTACCGCTGCATTTGGAAAAGATGAGGCTGTCGTTCGCACCGGGCAACTGACCGGAGGGTCCGGAACAGGAGGCGCGGCGCCAGTTGGCCGGGTCGGAGGCCAGTTGATTGGTCTGCGGCACCCAGTAATAGGCATGTTGGGCGGCAAGGGCGAAAGGAACTAAAAAGATGCCGGTCAGCAGAAGGCGCAGCACGGGCATATCGGTGTTTTACTGGCAAGTTACGATGCCTGCAAGAATCCGGATGACTGCCGGAGCTGAGTTAGTGGGCGATCACCAGTGGTTCAGCCACACAACCATCAGGAGTGCATACCTGAACCAGGTAGGTTCCCTCGGGCAACGGGGTTTTCAGGGTTTCTTCGGCACGACCATCTTCCAAGGGCAGCCAGCTTCGCAACAGGGTGTTGCCCAACAGATCGTAGACCGACAGCCAGCAAGCGTTGTGCACGGCATCGGGCTGGTGAAAAGCAATGGTAACCTGCTGGTCGGCGGGGTTAGGATAGAGCCTCAGGTTTTGCACTACATCGGGTGTATAAGGCAGATAATCGCGGCTATAGTGGCAAAACCGGGACAGCGACATTTTGACTGGATTCGTACGGCCGGGGGCGCAACTGCCATCCAGCCGGGAAACGGCACAATACACTATGGCGCTTCGGTTGCGGAATCCCAGAAATTGCACGGTGTGTGAAGGGCCGGTTGCCCCACTTACGGGCAGGTCGTTGACATACCACTGGTAGCTGTACTGGGACGGATCATAGGGAAAAACATAAACTGTTTTTTTCAGGCATCCGTGGCAATAGGTGCTGCTGTCGCATAGAGCGACGAAAGGTTCAACGGTTACTTCAACGGTTGCAGAGGTGCAGCACTGGTTATTTCCGGCAATCAGGGTGTAAGTGGTTGAGGTCTGGGGCGATACCGTTACCGAAGGACCGATATGCTCCCTTAGCCCGGCACCCATCCACGTGTAATTGGCAGCGCCGGAAGCCGTAAGGGTTACCGTTCCTCCGCTGATGACGCAGGGGCTGGAGGCAAAAACCGGTGCTGGTGCATCGCTGATAAAAACATTTACCACCGAATCGTTACTGATGTCGGGGCAAACACTGTAGTTCGGATCTTTGGCAAACAGGCGTACAGCGTAATTGCCGGCAGGGCCATAGAAAAAAACGGGATCGTATTTGCTATCAAAAACATTTTCCTGAACAGGCTTGGATAAATTTTTCTTTTCATAAAGCATGGTTCCGGGTTGCTGGTCATCCCAGGCATACAGCGAAGACGTTCCTCCTTCCTTGATGGTGGATTGGAGCAATACAAAAGTGTTGGCGCATCCGAACACATCGGCATGTTCGGGTTCTACGGTAGGTAACACTTCCACCCAAAGCGATGATCGGGAGGTAGCGGGAATCAGGCTGTTGGTTACTTCGGCAGTTACCAGCATATTGCGCGTAGCAGAAAGGGTAAAGGACGGACCTTCCGACAGAAGCGTTCCATCGCCGGCAATCCAGCGGACTTTATCCGCCCGTGCATCGGCAAAAAGATTTACAGAAGAACCCTTACAAATTTTGGTAGTGGGCGGGTAAACGCTTTTGGTTAATGTGCCGCCAAATTCCAGGATGGAGACATTAGGATCTACCGTGGTTTGAATCGTGGCCAGTCGGGAGCAGGAATTTGCACCGGTGCCGATCACAAAGTAGCGTCCGCTGCGGGTTGGCGTAATGGTTACTGAGGGTCCTGAAATGGCGTTTAAACCATAAGAAGGATTCCAGTTATAAAACTGAGCGCCACTTGCCGTAGCAACGAAAGAGGAGGTCTTGGCATCGGCATTGTTGAATGCAGCAGGCGTAACGGTGAGGGGTGGCAGGTTCAGCACATTGACGATGATGTTCGTCTTTTGTCCAATCAGATTTCCGGCCGGGTCATACACTTTAAGTGTGCCGCTGCTGCTGGTAACCGGGCTTGCCGCCAGGCTGCTTTGCTGGGGACATGCAGGTTCGCCTATGCTCCATTCGAAGGAGGCACCGCCACTGGCATAGAGGTTCACAGCAGTGGATGCCTGACCAGGCACCGGACTCAATGGGTCTGCAGCGCAGACGGTGGTTCCGCTCTGCCGAAGCCAAACACCGGATTGATTCAGTGCGTATAGGCGGGTTATCGAATAAGGAGGCAGAACAATACTCCTGCAATTCTCAGGCAACTGCAGGTGCACCGAGTCGTAATGGGCCGGCGTGGTTAATCCGGTAGCAAAGTCGTACAACACGCCCGTATAGATTCCGCTGTGCTGCGGGTGGGTAACGTGGCCTGTTACAAAAAGTAAGGGGTCGGAGGCATAAAGCTGTTCCATGGCTGAGCAGGGAGCCAGTTGAGAAATTGCCACCTGAAGCGGTTTATCCGAAAAATTGAATAGGATGGATTGCTTGTCGCCCAGATCCTTGTCAAAAGTCCAGCCGTAAAGAAGGGGGTATTTGTTGTCGATCAACGGGGCCTGATTAAACTGCAGCAATGTGGCTTTCGTGCTGTAGCGCATGGCATCGGCAATAAGTTTGATCATCAATCCCTGCGCGGTCAGGCCCCAGGCCTGGGTTGGCACCTGGGTGCCAATGGTACTCCAGCCTTCGTTGAGGACATAGCCAAAAGCATCTACGAAAAGGATACCTCTGGCGGCATTATTGGCCATGGTCTGGGCAGTAACCAGTTTGATTTTAGGCATTTCCAGCAACCGTAAGGTAAACAGACTCATGTACAGGCCATGAACCCAGGAACCGTGAATGGTGAAAGCCGGATCGGTCAGGTTATACTCGGTAATCCAGGCATCCAGTTGCGGATACTGGTTGAGGATCTGCATCTCGTGATTGAAGAAGTCTTCTGTTTCCGTGTAGGCCTTTTGAATGATGGTCGGGATATCGGACAGGTTAACCACCGGAGCCTGACTGTTGGGCAGCCCGCACCTGGGGTAGAGGTGAAATGTGATGGCGTCCCCGGCCTTCAGGTTGTTCAGCAAGGGCAGGAGTTCAGCATTCCAGGTCATGCGCCGGCAGCCGTTGCCGGTGTCCAATCCATCTTCGGTGGTAAATGCACTGGCAACGATACCAACGCGCAGGTGATCCAGGCCGGGCGTGTTGTGCAACTCATTCAGATAGCTGTTTACTACAGCAGCATAATCTGCCGGTGTACGAAAACCGCAGGTTTGTCCTCGCAGGTAAAATTCATTACCCAGCTCGATAAACTTTAAGGGCAGGTTCAGGTCAAGGGCATGACGGATAATTTCTATCTGAAAACTTTGGGGGGTGAACAAGTTGGCTACATACATACCCAGGGCGTTGTTTCCGGTAAGAACTTGCCGGAATTCCAGCATCCGGTTTACCGGCAGCACGGCAGCTTCCTGCGTGGAAACTTCTGAGATTTCCAAGCAGGGAAGCTTGCTGCTGCTTATCAACGAAGAATCTGCATACTGTTCTTCGGCATTGAGGTACCAGCCGTCATTGGCATTCCAGCTTTTTGACTTACCCCCCGGCGGAAAGCGCAGGATGCGCGCATTCAGCAAGGGCAATGAGCGTCGCAACGCAGTAGATGCCCAATGGCTTTGGTAGCTTCCAGAAGCCTTTTCCACTGTTGAACTGTTCAGGCCCAGCCAGTCGGCAGCGTCGGTTCGGGTGATGCCTGTCGGACGTGCGGCAAAAACGGATGGGCTGAAGCTGCCGCCGTCCAGTTGAATCGGACCCTTACTGAGCAGAGTGGCTTCGCGGATTTCACCGCCTTGAATCGGGCCTTCGGAAATCATGACTGCAGGCAGAACAGCCACTTGATTGACCCGGATTCCTTTTTTGGCCAACAAAATGACCTGACTTTTGTGGACTCCGTCGAGCAATAGGGTGGCACCGGAATCGGCAACCAGGCTATCGTTTAGCTGAAGAATGAACAGAGAGCGGTGATCACCGGTGAAAGTCAGCGTTCCGCTCAATGTTGCTTTGCCGCTGATGGAGTAGACACCGGCAGAGAGTTGTTGCCCGTTCAGTTGTGGATTTATCACCGTGCCACTCAGGTTGTTTATAAATGAAATGGCTGCGTTAAGGTCAGCATGAGCGAGACTATCCAGTCGCCGGCGGATGACAATGGAATCGGTGGAGCGAATGGTAGCTGAAACGAATTTGCGGCTGCCTACCATGCCATGGACCAACAGGCTGCCTTTGGACTGGATGCTGTCAGCGGAGAACAAGGCAAAGGTGGCGGCCCGGTCCAGCGGCGGGGGCATTAACAACACCGAAACCTGATCGGAGGCAGCACAACCGTTGGCATCGGTAACCGTCACGGTGTAGACAGCGCTGGCCTTCGGCGCTGCAACCGGCTGCTGAACGTTGGTTTGACTGAGGTCGGTGGCGGGCTGCCACGAATAGGTAAACGGCGCTTTTCCCCCCTTGGGTGCAGCACCCAAAACCGTGGTGGCACCGGGAACAACCATGCGGTCTGCTCCGGCATCGGCTTTCAGAGAAGGAAAAACTTTAATACGAATGGTGTCGGTCACGACGGCGTCGTCGCTGTCGGTTACGGTCAGCACGTAGTCCACATCGGATACGATGAGTGCCCGCGGATTGCTGATATCGCTGGAATCCAGAAACAGATCGGGACTCCAGGAGAATGAGTAGGGCGGTGTGCCGCCGCTGGCCACCGTTTGTCCTCCCAGAATGACCTGCGTGTAGGGGCATACCCACAAATCAGGGCCGGCATCAACCACAGGCAATGGAGACTCCTTAGCCAGAGTAAAGAAGCCTAAATCCTGTATGGGCGTGGTGGTAATGATGGTGCCCTTAGCCAAGGTACCGGACAAATGGGCAGGACCGGTACTGCTCCACATCTGTGTAGCAGGATTCCATCGGGCAATGCGCAGGGTGATCAGCGAGTCAATATCGCAGGTGATGCTGTCGTAAAACAAGCGAACAAACACCGCTGAAGTTCCCGACGTGCGGTGCAGAGCCCAGTAGTCACACTTGCTCAGATAGGTCAGATTGGATTCCTTTTGGGTGAAAGGAGGCCCGCCAAAAGCGTAGTAAGCCAGGAAGGCATCGGTCGGCTGTTTGGGTGGAGAAATTTTCAGCGGGCGGTATCGCCAGCCATCCCCTATGGGAAACAAAAATTCCCCCATTCCGATCTTGCGCACAGCGCCGCGTACGAAGCCGTGACCGCCGCTGTTGGTAACCACGGCATTTTGAAGGAAGGTCAGCGCATTGGCCGAATCACAGGCAATGTATCCCTGAGTAAACAATACCTCTCCGGAAATGGATAACGGCTTCAGCAGATGAACAAAACCCGCGGTCTTATTCACCTCCATGCGGTGGATGAGGGTGCTTTGCGTGCCGGAAACCAACTGAATGGCCGGTCCGCTGAACCGAAACCAGAGCGTGTCCAGATCCGTCTGGTCGTTGTCGTTGATCAGGTTGCCTTCCAGAGTGAACCGGGCATTGCTGCTGGAGGCCAGGGTTAGTGGCTTCACGCCAACCAGGCGCAGGTCCGACAGCACCCGCACATCCAAATGATTCACGTAAAACCGGGTGCCAAAGTTTCCGCTGGCAAAAAAGTCCAGTTTATGGAAAACCAGTTCCTGCACATTGGATGCGTTGCCCTCAAGCTGGGTGATGGAGCCCAATCCTTTCTTGAAGATGACCGTGCCGTTGTTGTGCAAAAAGGTTCCGGACAAGTAAGTGAATTCCTCTTTGACTGAGAGGGTTTCAGCAGGTGCAATGAAGGTGCATCCGTCCAGCAAAAGTCTTTTCTCAATGAATACCTGAGCGCTTGCTGCATGAAAGGTTCCGCCCAGACATTCTGCTTCCCATAAGGTGATGCTGGAAACGGCAGGGTCAACGGTCAGGGTGGCCGAATAGTTTTCGTTTAAAACCAGTTTAGCCACGGTCCAGTTGACATCCAGCGTGCAGTTTTGAGCAGGCAGGCAGGCGCCAAGGATCACTGTATCGGTTGCTGAGGGCAGCTGACCGGATGGCCCGCTGCAACTGCCTTGTCGCCAGTTATCGGGGTCAGAAGCTAACTGATTGCTGGACGGAAGCCAGTAAAAAACATTTTGGGAAAAAGCCGAAGCAGGTAGCAGGCAGCAGAGCAGAAGCAGGTTAACGACACGCATGAAAAGGCCTCTCGGTCAAAGATAGGCCTTGTCATGGCTGCAGGCTTCATGGAGGAAAAAGACTACCTTTGATAGCAAATATTTTTGATACATGAGCCTGTTCCTCCGCTGCATCCTGATTATTTCTTTTCTCGGGGTAATAACCGGTTCGGCACAAACACCGGACTGGAGTACCCAGATTGCACCCATTCTATACAACCGTTGCGCCCCTTGTCATCATTCGGGCGGCGTGGCGCCTTTTCCATTGATTACCTATAATGATGCCGTACAGCATGCCTTTAGCATTCAGGCACAGGTGAATGCACGGCTCATGCCGCCTTTTCCTGCCGATCCGGATTGCAGCGTGCCATTGCTTAAAGATCGCCACCTGACCCAGCAGGAAATAGATTATATAAATGAATGGGTCAATGGCGGCATGCCTGCCGGCAATCTGAATAACGCACCTGCTCCGCCCACTTTCTCAACCGGTTCAGCCTTGCCCGTCATCGATCAGGTGTTTCAGTTTCCCGCCTACACGGTGCCCGCCTCTACTGACCAGTTCCGCACCTTTGTGCTGCCCACCGGCTTTACCTCCACCAAGTACCTGAACCAGATTGAATTTCAGATCAGCAATCCGGAAATCGTTCACCACATCCTGCTCTATTATGACCCCACCACTGCATCCCTGACAAAAGATCAGAACGAGCCTGGCCCTGGTTTTACCTCTAACGGAACCAATTCGCCCAGCTCGTCAGCCGTGTTGATTGCCGGATGGGTGCCCGGTATGGAACCGGAAATTTTACCGGCAGATTTTGGCTACGAAATTCCGGCCAACTCTTATCTGGCCATGGAAATTCACTACGCTCCCGGAAGTCAGGGAAAAGTGGATTCCACCCGAGTGAACCTTAAGTTTTGCGCGCACCCTTCGCCCCGGGCCATTTACGTGTCGCCCGTTCTGTTCCATTACTGGCCATCCTTAACCAATGGACCCTTCATCATTCCCGCCAATACCATCAAGACGTTTTATGAAAAATCGACCGTTTCCCTAGGTGACTATTCCATCTACAGCATCTTACCCCATGCTCATCTGATCTGCACGCGGTTTGATGTGTACATGACCAAGCCCAACTCCACGGATACGGTGCGGCTGTTGTGTATTCCGCGGTGGGATTTCCGCTGGCAGCTCAGTTATCCGCTCAAAAACCTGGTTCGCTTTACACCGGGCTCAGGCTACCGCTTGGGCGCACGGGCCGTTTACGACAACACGGCCAATAATCCCAACAATCCCAACAACCCGCCGGCTATGATTACGCTGGGGGAAAAGACCACCGATGAAATGATGGTCGTGTTTTTTGCCTATCTGGCCTACAAGCCCGGCGACGAGTTGATCGATCTGCAAACGGGCACCAGCCAACCGCAAACGGAGGCAGACCAGTTGCACCTGTTTCCCAATCCGGCCTATGATCTGGTAAATCTGCAAGCCTGGATTTCAGGCGGACCTGTAACCATGACGCTATACAACAGCGCCGGCATGGTAGTGTGGCAGAAGCAATGGGATCATCAGCCGCAGGGCAGCTTTGCTGATGTGGTGGATGTGTCGAAATGGGCGCCCGGCTTTTACCTGGCCGAATTGCGGGGCAACGGCTTTTTGCAGCGGGCTCCGCTGGTCAAACAATAGTAAGAGGTCATTTCTTTTCAGCACACTGCCGGTCAGCGGCGGCCATACTTTTCGGCCATCAGTTTTTCCAGAGCAAACAGTTCATCGCGATAGCGCGCAGCCTGCAGAAATTCCAGGTCGCGGGCTGCCTGCTCCATGTTGCGTCGCGCCTGTTGAATGGCTTTTTGAAGCTGGTCGCGGTTCATGTAGGCCACAACGGGGTCAGCCAGCACAGCGGCGGCTTCTGCCTCCGGTTCAGCAGCCGGCAATGATTCGCTGCGGATGTCCAGCACGGCCGTTTGCTGCAGAATTTTTTCGCGCGACCGCTTGACGGTCTGCGGCACTATGCCATGTTCCTGGTTATAGCGCAGTTGTTTTTCCCTGCGCCGGGCACATTCGTTGATGGTGCGCTGCATACTTTCGGTGATGCGGTCTGCATACATGACTACCAGGCCGTTTACGTGTCGGGCTGCGCGTCCTGCCACCTGGGTCAGGGAGCGCTCGTTACGCAAAAAACCTTCCTTGTCGGCATCCAGAATGGCCACCAACGACACTTCGGGTAGGTCCAATCCTTCACGCAGCAGATTTACGCCGATGAGCACATCAAAGCGTCCCAGGCGCAGGTCGCGCAAAATTTCCACCCGTTCCAGGGTCTCTACCTCCGCATGAATGTACCGGCAACGAATGTTCAGCCGGGATAGATACTTGGTGAGCTCTTCGGCCATGCGTTTGGTGAGGGTGGTCACTAACACCCGCTCGCCTTGTCCGACACGGGCTTCAATGAGGGCTAGCAGGTCATCAATCTGATTGACGCTGGGCCTTACCTCGATGGGCGGGTCCAGCAGTCCGGTGGGCCGCACCACCTGTTCCACAAAAACGCCTTCGGTCAGACTGAGTTCATAATCGCCGGGGGTGGCGCTTACGTAGATCACCTGACGAATCAGCTCATTGAATTCATGGAAATTGAGGGGACGGTTGTCCAAAGCTGCAGGTAACCGAAAACCGTAGTCTACCAAAATCTGCTTGCGCGACCGATCGCCACCGTACATGCCACGTAACTGGGGGATGGTCACATGACTTTCATCAATGATGGTGAGAAAGTCGTCGGGAAAATAGTCCAATAGGCAGAAGGGGCGCATGCCAGGCTGGCGGCGGTCCAGGTAGCGGGAATAATTTTCAATGCCGCTGCAGTAGCCCAACTCCCGCATCATTTCCAGATCCATGGTCACGCGCTCTCGAAGGCGTTGAGCCTCGGTGGTTTTGCCGGATTGTTCAAAAAAGGCTACCTGCCGGCGAAGATCCTCTTCAATTTCATATAGAATTTCATTAAACTGTTCGCGTGGCGCCAGATAGAGGTTAGCGGGAAAAATGGCGGCATGTTCCACCTGGCCAATTTTTTTGCCTGTTTCACGCGAGAACGTTTCTATTTCTTCAATGACATCTCCGAAGTAGATGATGCGGAAGCCATAATCGGCATAAGGGGGAAAAACTTCCACCGTATCGCCGCGCACCTGAAACGATCCGGTGCGGCCGTCTGCTGCGCGGCTGTACAAGCCATCCACCAAAGCCCGCAAAAGGGTGTTTCGGGGCAAGGTGGCTCCGGCGCTGAGGCGCACAATACCCCGGCGATATTCCGAAGGGTTGCCAATACCGTAGATACAGGAAACGGAAGCAACGACAATTATGTCCCGCCGGCCGCTCATCAGCGACGTGGTGGTCCGCAAGCGCAGCTTTTCTATTTCATCGTTTATGGACAGGTCTTTTTCTATGTATGTATTGGTGGCCGGCAGGTAAGCTTCAGGCTGATAGTAATCGTAGTAGGAAACGAAATATTCAACAGCGTTTTCGGGAAAGAAGCTGCGGAATTCACCGTAAAGCTGAGCTACCAGCGTTTTGTTGTGGCTCAGCACCAAAGTAGGGCGCTGTACCCTTTCAATCAGGTTGGCTATGGTAAACGTTTTGCCGCTGCCGGTAACCCCCAGCAGCACCTGATGCCGCTCGCCGCGGCGCAGGCCCTCCTCCAATTGGCTTATGGCTTCAGGCTGATCACCGCTGGGGGCAAAAGGAGCGTGCAGCCGGAATTTCACTTGAGTAAATCAGCAAAAAAAGGATAAGCACCCGAAGGAAAAAAACGGCGTCGAAAGGTGCGGCCGGCAATTGGGCTGCGATATACATCCTGAATGGTGCGGCTATCTTCGCTGCATGACCAAGCGGATCCTGATAACCGGCGCTGCCGGGTTCATAGGCTCGCATTTGTGCGATCGGTTTGTAGCCGAGGGCTTCGACGTGGTGGGCATGGACAATCTGATCACCGGCGACCTGCGCAACATTGAGCATCTTTTTTCCAAACCCAATTTCAGTTTTTATCATCACGACGTGTCCCGTTTTGTCCATGTGCCCGGCGACCTGCCGTATATTCTTCATTTTGCTTCGCCGGCCAGTCCCGCCGACTATGTGCGCTGGCCGATTCAAACCATGAAGGTGGGATCCCTGGGCACCCACAACTGCCTGGGGCTGGCCAAAGCCAAAGGGTCGCGTATCGTGGTGGCCTCTACTTCTGAAGTGTATGGTGATCCGTTGGTGCATCCGCAAAACGAGGATTACTGGGGCAACGTCAACCCCGTAGGGCCTCGCAGCATGTACGACGAAGCCAAGCGGTTTCAGGAAGCGCTGACCATGGCCTATCATCAGGCGCACGGGCTGAACACCGGCATCGTACGGATTTTCAATACCTATGGCCCGCGCATGCGCCTGAACGACGGACGCGTGCTGCCCAACTTTTTCTATCAGGCTCTTACCGGACAGGACCTGACAGTTTACGGCGATGGCTCGCAGACGCGCAGCTTCTGTTATGTTTCTGACCTGGTGGAAGGAATCTGCCGCCTTTTATTTACTGACTATCATCTTCCGGTAAATCTGGGCAACCCGGATGAGATTACCATTCTACAGTTTGCCGAGGAAATCATCCGGCTTACGGGAACGCAGCAAAAAATCGTATTCCGGCCATTACCCAAGGATGATCCCCGGCAGCGGCAGCCCGACATCAGCCGCGCCCGGCAGTTGTTAGGCTGGGAACCCCGTGTGCCGCGAAGCGAAGGCCTCAAAATAACTTACGAGTATTTCAAGAAAGCCGTTGCCTATTCCGCCTAGCCAATTTTTGTAGGTAGTAGCGGAAGTGTTAAGGAACGCATTCGTGTTTCCCCAAACGACATGTTTTTGCAAAAATTACCGGCAAGTACCTTTCAGAAAGCTGCAACTCCGGCAGCAGAAATAGCATTAAATTCTATTAGGTTTGCGGCCTTTACCCAACCGCCATATGGCAGACTATTTTGCCCATGAAACCGCAGTGATTGACCCGGGTTGCCGCATCGGGGCGGGTTGTCGCATCTGGCATTTCTGTCACCTGATGCCTGACTGCGAATTGGGTGAGCGCTGCACACTGGGCCAGAACGTGATGGTGGCTTCAGGAGTGAAATTGGGCAACAACGTCAAAGTGCAGAACAACGTTTCGTTGTATACCGGTGTCGTTTGCGAAGACGATGTTTTTCTGGGTCCCTCCATGGTGTTTACCAATGTGGTTAACCCACGCAGTGCGGTAAACCGCAGGGAGCAGTTTCGCCAGACCCTGGTGAAACGGGGCGCCACCATAGGCGCCAACGCTACCATCATTTGCGGAGTGACCATCGGTGAATATGCTTTTGTAGGTGCCGGTGCTGTGGTTACGCGAAACGTGAAACCTTATGCCTTGGTAGTGGGCAATCCCGCCCGTCAGATTGGCTGGATGAGCGAATTCGGGCACCGTTTGCAGTTCAACACCAATGGGCTGGCCGTTTGTCCGGAAAGCGGACAGCACTATCAGTTGGTTGAAGGAAACGTCCGCCGAATCCGATGAGCCAGTCGTTGCTTGAAAACCTTACTGCACGCCGCGATAAAATGGCGGTTATCGGACTGGGTTATGTGGGCCTGCCGGTGGCCTTGGCCTTTGCCCGGCATTTTTCCGTTATTGGATTTGACATCAAAACCGAGCGGGTCAATCGGTTGCGCCGGCACTGCGATCCTAACGGTGAAATAGCGGCCAGCGATTTTGAAGGGCGGGATATCGTTTTTACCGACAAGCCTGAAGACATGGCTGCAGCACGGTTTTACGTGGTTTGCGTTCCTACACCGGTGGATGAACACAGTGTGCCGGATCTGGGTCCTTTGCTTCGGGCAACGGAAACCATTGCGCATCAGCTCAAGAAAGGCGACTACGTGGTTTATGAGTCCACCACCTATCCCGGCTGTACGGAAGAAGACTGTATTCCGGTGCTGGAGCGGATCTCCGGACTGAAATCGGGAGCGGACTTCAAAGTGGGGTATTCCCCGGAGCGCATCAATCCCGGCGATCAGGAACATTCGCTGGATAAAATCATCAAGGTGGTAGCGGGCTGCGACAGCGAAGCGCTGGAGGTGATCAGTTCTGTTTACAGCCTGATTTGTCCGGCCGGCATTCACCGGGCTTCCTCCATTAAAGTAGCCGAAGCAGCTAAAATCATTGAAAACACCCAGCGCGATGTCAACATTGCCCTGATGAATGAATTGTCGCGCATCTTCCAGCGATTGGGCATCAACACCTACGAAGTGCTGGAGGCCGCGCGCACCAAATGGAACTTTCTGAATTTTACTCCCGGTCTGGTGGGTGGCCATTGCATCAGCGTGGATCCCTACTACCTGACGTATAAGGCCCGCGAAGTGGGATATGAACCTGAGGTGATTACCAGCGGACGGCGAATCAACGACGACATGGGGCCATATGTGGCCCAGCGTACCGTTCAGTTGCTGACGCAGATGGGCAAGGACCCCGGTCGCTCCCGCGTTTTGGTCATGGGTACCACCTTCAAGGAAAACGTTTCCGACCTGCGCAATTCCAAAGTCATTGATCTGATCCGTGAGCTGCATCAGTTTTCCGTTCATGTGGATGTTGTGGATCCCCTGGCGCAACCCGAGGAAATGATGCAGGAATACCGGATTCCCCTGTTGCATCAGCCCGCCGGTCGGTATGATGCCATAGTGGTTGCCGTTGCGCATCGCCAATATCGTAGCCTGACGGAGTCTTATTTTTATGAACTGGCCAATGTGCCCGCCCTGCTCGTTGACCTGAAGGGATTGTATCGCGGAAAGATTCAACGGCTTAGCTACTGGAGCCTGTAAGTTCTTTCGCACCGCTACAGTGGCGTGTATCTTCGCACGGCATGCAGGCGGAACGGCATATACTGATCACCGGCGGTGCAGGATTCATCGGTTCGCATGTGGTGCGCCGCATGGTTACCCGCTATCCGAACTATCGCATCACCAACCTGGATAAGCTCACTTATGCAGGCAACCTGGAAAACCTTCGTGATATAGAGACGCTTCCGAATTATCAGTTTATCCGGGGCGATATTGCCGATCCGGTGTTTGTCATGGAGTTGTTTCGCACCCACCGGTTTGATGGGGTCATTCATCTGGCCGCAGAAAGCCATGTGGACCGAAGCATCATTGCGCCCGATGATTTCGTGTACACCAACATCATTGGCACGGTGAATCTGCTGAATGCAGCACGAGCCTTCTGGAACAAGGACCAAGGCTGCCGTTTTCATCACATCAGTACCGATGAGGTGTTTGGCTCGCTGGGCGAGGCCGGTTATTTTACCGAACAGACTCCCTACGACCCCCGATCGCCTTATGCGGCCTCAAAGGCTTCCAGCGATTTTTTTGTCCGTGCCTATGGCCATACCTATGGGCTTCCGTACGTACTGACCAATTGTTCCAATAATTACGGTCCCTATCAGTTTCCGGAAAAGCTGATTCCGCTGGTTATCAACAACATTCGCCACGGCCGGCCCATTCCGGTTTACGCCCAGGGGCAGAACGTCCGGGACTGGCTTTATGTGGAAGACCATGCCGCAGCAATTGACCTGGTGTTTCACCGGGCCGTCAATGGCGCTACCTACACCATAGGAGGCAACAACGAATGGCGCAATATCGATGTGGTGCGAAAGCTGTGCGCCCTCATGGATCAAAAGCTGGGCAGGAGGGGTGAAAGCGCAGAACGGCTCATTACCTTTGTCGCCGATCGGCCCGGTCACGATTACCGTTATGCTATTAACAGCAGCAAAATCCGCCAGGAGTTGGGCTGGGCTCCGGTGGTGGATTTTGATGAAGGCCTCCGGCGCACGGTGGACTGGTATCTTGACCACACCGAATGGCTGGATCATGTTACCTCAGGCGCTTACCGTACCTATTACGAGCGGATGTATGCCGGCCGCTGATCGGCCATCGGCAGCTATACTCAACCATCGGCTTGCATATACATAGGTGCTATGAGCCCGGAACCGCTTTACCATTCCGCTCCATTGAATGGTTTGTCGTTTTTGGTAACAGGAGGAGCGGGTTTTATCGGGTCGCACCTGGCTCACTACCTGCTGGAGCATGGCGCCCAGGTGCGCGTCATGGACAACCTGTCCACCGGCAGCCGCAACAACCTGGAAAGTCTGCAGCGCTTTGACCGCTTTGAATTTTTCTTTGGCGACATCCGGTCGCGTGATGACTGTTTACGGGCCTGTATGGGCATGCACTATGTTTTTCATCAGGCGGCTTTGCCCAGTGTAAGCCGTTCGGTAGAGGATCCGCAAACCACGCATGAAGTCAACTGCGACGGATTTTTTCACATGCTGCAGGCTGCCCGGGCTCAGGGCGTGCGTCGCATGGTATATGCATCTTCTTCGTCGGTTTATGGCGATCATCCGGCCTTGCCCAAGCGGGAAGGCGATACCGGTATGCCGTTGTCGCCCTATGCTGCAAGCAAACGAACCAATGAGTTGTATGCGGCTGCATTTGTCCGCAATTACGGCATGGAAGTCATCGGCCTTCGGTATTTCAACGTCTTCGGTCCGCGCCAGGATCCCCACAGTCCCTACGCAGCCGTGATTCCCCGGTTTGTTGCTGCACTGCGCAACGGGCAACCACCGGTCATTTACGGCGATGGACAACAGACCCGTGACTTTACATATATTTCTAATGCGATACAAGCCAACATCCGGGCCGCATTTACCCGTGAGGAGCAAGCCATCGGACAGGTTTTTAATGTAGCCTGCGGCGAAGCACACAGTGTGCTGGACCTGTTCCATTGCATCAAAGCTGCCATGCGCAGCAACGGCAAGGCACTGGCCGAGGACCTGCAACCCCAGCATGCTCCTCCGCGAGCCGGCGACATCCGTCACAGTCAGGCTGATATTTCGCTTGCCCAACGATGGCTGGGGTATCAGCCAACGGTGATGCTTCAGGAAGGCTTGCAACGCCTGATTGCTTCACTGCAGTAGCAGCAGTGGAAGCTGACTGCAATCAGGATAAATTTTGTTTTGCCGTTCCTGTGGCAATTTAACAGGAAGTTTATTTTTGCCCGAACAATAAAACGAGATGATTCAATTGAAGCGGCTCTGGATTCTATGCGCGTTCGTTGCCCCCTTCGCTGCCGCACAAACCAAACCCCCAGCCCATAACACTCCTTCCACCACAGGTTATATTCAGCAGGCTATTACGGAAAACTTTTATAACCTGGGCATAGTGGGTAAAGAGCAGGTTCAACTCAAAGACATTCGCGACACGACACGAAAGACTTCCGTTGCTCCTGCTGCTCCGGTCACTCCACCGGTCACCCCCCCACCGGCTGCCGCGACTTCTTCCGACACGGTCAAACCGGTAGTGGACACCATGGCTCTCCCCAAATCGCCCATCTTTGGTCATGACTACTTCCGTAACAAAGACGTGCGCATTTTTGACCGTACTTCGGAAGGGCAGGCGAGCAACAACTACATCATCGGCATCAACGATCAGATCAGCATCAACGTCTGGGGCTATTCATCCTTTAGCGGCTCATATACAGTGGACAACACCGGCGCTATTATGCCTGAAGGCGTTGGGAAAATCTACGTGAAGGGACTGACGCTGGAAAAAGCCCGACAGCTCATCCGCAGCCGCTTTGCTTCGTACCTGGATATTCCCAATTCTCAGATAGAAATCACCATCGTGCATGCGCGAGTGATTTCCGTAAACATCGTCGGCGAAGTGTTTCGTCCGGGCAGCTACACCATTCCGGCCATTAACTCGGCATTCAATGCGTTGGTCGCCTCCGGAGGACCTACCGACAAAGGTTCGGTGCGGGAAATTTTTATTCGTCGCAACGGACAAACGGTGCGTACGCTGGACGTATATCAATTTTTGCTCAATCCTAACGCCAACGTAGATTTCTTTCTGGAAAACAACGACTACATTTTCGTTCCGGCGCTTTCACGGGTAGTCTCCATCCAAGGGGAAGTCAACCGTCCTTACAAATACGAATTCAAGGAGGGCGAAGATCTGCTGCAGGTGATTGGCTACGCCGGCGGGCTTACCGCTCTGGCTTACACCCAATCGGTGCAGGTGAAGCGGTACACAGGTAATACGGTGCAATTGCTCGATGTGAATCTGGACAGCCTGATGCGCGTCAAGGGACGTTTTCCTCTGCAGAACGGCGATGAGGTGCTCATCAGCACCATTCCCACCGAACTCACGCGTTACGTGCGCGCCAGCGGAGCGGTCATGCAGCCCGGCGACTATAGTTTCACCGAAGGCATGCGCATCAGCGATCTGTTGTCCAAAGCGCATGGACTAAAACCTACGGCCGTTACCGACCGTGCCTACGTGACCCGAACCCATGCCGACCTGACCACGTCCGTTCTTCCCTTCAACCCTTCTGCCGTATTGTCCAATGCCAACAGCCCGGATAACCTGAAGCTGCAGGCCAAAGATGAAGTGGTGTTTTTTGACCGGAAAAACATGGTGGATTCATTGACCGTCAGTATTTCCGGCGCCGTACGCATGCCCGGTCGTTATGCTTACGCTTCCGGCATGACACTGGCCGATCTGATTCTGACGGCCGGCGGCCTGCGGGTGGAAGCCGCCAACATGCGCGTGGAGGTAAGTCGGTACCCGCAGGAAGGTTCCCCAAACCAGGGGCCGCGCGTAGTGCATACGAGTAATATCGGTAAAGACCTCACCCTGTCGGCTCCGTCTTTTGCCCTGATGCCGTTTGATTATGTCTTTGTCCGTTCTGCAGCCATCACCGAGCAAATGACCGTCACGCTGACCGGGGAAGTGCTTTATCCCGGTTCTTATGCGTTGACTAGCAAAACGCAAAGGCTGGTTGACCTCATTGAGCAGGCCGGAGGTCTGACCCCTTATGCCGATGCCAACCAGGCCACGCTGATGCGCACAGCCGACAACCGCGGCATGGTGTTTATGGATCTGGAAAAAGCTTTGAAGAAACCCGACAGCCGCTACAATCTGCTGCTTAAACCCGGCGATGAAATCACCATTCCCGTTATCAATGACATTGTGACCATTTCCGGAATGATCAATTTTCCCTATAAGGACTCATTAGGCTTCCTGAATGCGCCCTATAAAGAAGGCAAGCGGGCTAAATGGTACATTAAAGAATATGGACTTGGATTTGCAGAAGGAGCCAAACGTACACGTACCTATGTGGCACAGCCGGGCGGAACCGTGGAAGGCCCGCGCAAACTCGGCTTTATCCGCATTTATCCCAAGGTGCAGAAAGGAGCCTACGTAGTGGTTCCTTACACCGAAGACGCTTTGCCTGCTGCTGACACCACCCAAACCCAAGCCAAGGCACAGGAGCCGGTTGACTGGAACCGGCTCATTGAAAGCGCCATGATCAAGATCACCGGCCTGCTGACGTTGTATCTGTTGATCACGCGAATTAACTTTTAACCTCTGGCGCTCCGGAAATGAACCAACAGCATTATCCTTATCCGCCTCCCGGCACTGCTGATGAAGAAATCAACATCAGCGCTTTTTTTTCCAACCTGCGCAGCGCCTTCTTCTTTGTTCTGCGCCGCTGGTATGTGCTGCTGCTCTTTGTGGGTATCCTGTGCGGCCTGACGCTTTTGTATGCCTGGTGGTACGGAAAAAAGTACGTGGCCCATGCGGCTTTTGCCGTCGAAGGTCAGGCTACCAGCTCAAGTCTGCTCAGCTCCGCCCTGTCGCTGGCTAATGCCCTCGGCATTCAAACGGCCCAGTCCAAAAACAACACCTACACCAATAACTTCTTTGCTGAGCTGATGATTTCCCGCAAGGTGGTAAAGGAAGCGCTTTTGCGTAAAGCCGCCATCAACGGCAAGGAAGATGTCCTGGCCAATCATTATGCGGACATCGCCAAGCTGCGCACGGGTGGTTTGCTTACTAAGGGATGGAATGCTAACCCACGGTTGCGTGATTTTTCGTTTCAGCCCAAACCGTTGTCGCAACTCACTCCGTTGGAAGACAGTTTGCTGGAAGTAGTCTATCAAACCCTGTTAGACAAGAATCTGGAAGTGGTGTTTGATGAATCGAGTCCATTCAATACGGCCACCTTTACCTCCCGTAACGCTGACCTGTCGCGATTTCTGTTAAAGGCTATTCTGGAAAAAACCAGTGGGTATTATATGGAAAATGTATATGAGCTCAATGCCAAAAACTTTCGGGTGGCTGAAATGCGGGTGGATTCGCTGGGCCGAGAGTTGCGGAAGCTGGATGCCCGTGTGGCCATACTTCGCGATCAGGCCAACAACATGATCCGGCAGCAGGGGCTCATTGCCCTCAACGATGCCCAGCGCGAGCAGAATCTGCTCTCTACGCAATATGCTGCCGCTGTCAATAACCTGGAACTGGCCAAGGTAACCATCTTGACTACTGCTCCGATTCTTCAGGTCATTGACAATCCGCAGTATTCGCTGGAAGTGAGCTACATCAACAAATCCAGAGCGTTGGTGCTGGCCGTAATTATTGGTCTGATACTGGGCACCATTTATCTGATTATTCTGCGGGCCGTTAAGCTGTCCGCCGAGCGGCTCCGGCAACAACAGGAACTGGCCGGTGCGGATCAGGCTGCAGCATGATGGGCTGGTTCCGCCGGCGTAAGTCGCCCCCGGCAGACCAGCCAGCGGTGGTACCCTTGCATACTGACCTGCATTCCCATCTGCTTATTGGCGTGGACGACGGGGCCCGCTCTGAGACAGAGGCCCTGAACATGGTGCGCGGACTGGCCGAACTGGGCTTCCGCAAAGCCATTACCACGCCCCATGTGTATCACGACATTTACCCGAACTCCCCTCAGGTTATTCATTCGGCTTTAGACCGGTTGCAGCGCTTGCTGGCCGATCATCAGATCGCTTTTATTGTGGAAGCAGCAGCCGAGTATTTTTTGGATGAATTTTTCCTGCGTCTTCTGGATCAACGGAGTCTGCTTACGTTCGGCCGCCAGTATGTGTTATTTGAACTGCCCTATCATTCCCGGCCCGCTATGCTCGAAGAAGTCGTCTTTCAGCTTCAGCTCGCGGGCTATCAGCCTGTGCTGGCTCATCCGGAACGGTATCCGTATCTGTTTGATCCCCGATTGAACCTGTACGATGATCTGAAAAAAAGCGGTGTTTTGTTTCAGCTCAACCTGGCTTCGCTCACAGGACATTTTGGATCCGGACCGCGGCGTGCCGCGCGCGCACTCAGCCAGGCCGGATGGATTGATTTTGCCGGCACCGATCTGCATCAGGCAGCATCCTGCCTTGTTTTGCACGAAACGATGCGTCAGAGGGAGTATGTGGAATTGCTGGCGCGAAATCCCTTGCGCAACAACGAACTGTAGTTGCCGGCAGTAGCCTACTTTTGCCCGCATATTTTCCCCATGCTCACGCCAAAAGACCTGGAATTTGTTCTGGACACAGCCCGCAGGGCCGGACAGGCCGTCATGGAAGTTTACGAACGGGATGTTGCGGAACAGGTAGAATTGAAGGCTGATCACTCGCCGTTGACTGAAGCCGATAAGCGATCCAACGCCCTCATTATAGAAGCGCTGCGCGAACGGTTTCCGAAAATCCCCATTCTGTCTGAAGAAACCAAGCAGGTGCCCTACGAAGAGCGGCGCCACTGGAGCATGTATTGGCTGGTGGATCCGCTGGACGGCACAAAAGAGTTCATTAAGAAAAACGGAGAATTTACCATCAATATTGCCTTGCTGCAAGAGGGCATGCCGGTGGTAGGAGTGGTGTATGCACCGGCTCAGGGCCGCCTGTGGTACGGACTGCATCAGCTGGGTGCTTATGCCGTTCAGGCCGATGGCTCGGTACGCCGGCTGCAGAGGGGCAGCAACTGGCGGCAATTGAACCATGTGCGCGTCGTGGCCAGCCGGTCGCATCTGGATGAAAACACATTACAGTTTGTGGATGCTTTGCGTCAGCAAGGAAAGCAGGTGGATTTTGTCTCCAGCGGAAGCAGCATCAAGTTTTGCCTGGTGGCAGAAGGACAGGCTGATGTGTATCCGCGGTTTGGTCCTACCATGGAATGGGACACGGCAGCCGGCCAGGTGATTGTGGAACTTACCGGAGGCACGGTTTCTGACTGGCAAAGCGGCCAGCGGTTGCAGTACAACAAGGAAAACCTGCTCAATCCGTTTTTCATTGTGGAGTACCCAGCCGGTAATTGATTTTTTTCTTTAGCCGGCCTGGCTGTTCACGCCGGTTTGTGGACACTTAAACTTCGGTTAACCTGCGGTGCCAATGGTGCAGCATGTCTGCCATCCTATATTTGCGCCGCATTTCAACGGTAAATCAGCCTGAACCCCTGCCGGCGTGGTCTTTAATTCATTTGCGTTTTTGGTATTCTTTCCGGTGGTTACGACCATCTATTTTTTGCTTCCCCACCGGTGGCGCTGGCTCCATTTGCTGATTGCCAGCTGCGTCTTTTACATGTTTTTTATTCCCATCTACATCCTTATTCTCGTTTTTACCATCATCATTGACTATTTCGCCGGTATCCTGATTGATCAGGCCCAGGGCCAAAAGCGAAAGCTGTATCTGCTCATGAGCATTGTGGCCAACGTCGGGGTGCTGGCTGTGTTTAAGTATTACAATTTCTTTATTGATAACATCAATGTTATCGGTCAGTGGCTGGGATTGCAACCGGATTTGAAATACCTTAACATTATTCTACCCATCGGCCTGTCGTTCCACACCTTTCAGGCCATGAGCTACACCATTGAGATTTACCGGGGCAATTTCAAGCCGGTGCGCGATTTCGGCATCTATGCCTTGTACGTCATGTTCTATCCTCAGCTCGTGGCCGGCCCTATTGAACGACCGCAGAACCTGATCCATCAGTTTTATGAAAAACACGAACTGGATTATGATCGCATGGTCAGCGGCCTGAAGATGATGTTGCTGGGCCTGTTCATGAAAGTTGTTATTGCCGACAGACTGGGCGCCTACGTGTCTAACGTATTCAACTTTCCGCGTTCGCACGATGGCGAACCGCTTACATTCTGGGTGGCGGCCTGGTTTTTTGCCATTCAGCTGTATTGCGATTTCGGTGGCTACAGCCTGATTGCCATTGGCTCGGCGCGGGTAATGGGCTTTACGCTGATGACCAATTTCCGCCGCCCGTACTTAGGCCAGTCCGTAGGGGAAGTATGGCAGCGCTGGCATATTTCCCTGACCACCTGGTTCCGCGACTATGTGTTCACCCCGCTGGGGGGTTACCGAAAGGGAAAGTGGCGCGGCATTTTCAATTTGGGTGTACTCATGTTTCTGGCCGGCCTCTGGCATGGGGCCAACTGGACGTACGTGCTGTGTTTTCTTGTCTTTTTTATGTTCCTTGCTTCACGCCTGATCCTGCGCCGCCAGTTGGAATGGTTTGATAAACAGGTGTACGCCATCCATCCGCTGTTTGGCCGGATCGTCAACACCATCCTGGCCTTTCACTGCGGTATTTTTTCCTATGTGTTTTTCCGGTCCGGGTCGGTAAGCGATGCACTGTATTACTACAGTCAGATGTTCAGCTTCTCCAGTCTGAAATTTTACGAGGGCGATGCGTCCACATTGTGGTATGGCATTTTTGGCATTGTGGCTTTGTTTGCACTGGAAGAATGGCAGGAGAACTATGCCAAACAAAAAGATGCCATATTCCCTGAACCTCGGGCGGTTTGGGGAAAATACCTGTGGTATGCCACCATCATTGCCGTGATCTTAACCCTGGGTGTTTTTGATGCAAGCCAGTTCATCTACTTCCAGTTCTGAGCGGTCCGGCGGTAAAGCCCTTCGCCGGCTGCTGCGCAACGGTCTGCTGCTGTTGCTGGCAGTAGTTGTGCTGGACCAGATCGGTGGACTGATTCTGCGCTACTTGTATTTCCGGCAGAAAGCTGGGCCCAATGCAGAAACCACCTTTTTGTTTTCTGCCATGAAAGCCGACGGACTGATTCTCGGCTCCTCGCGCGGCAGGCGCAACTACAACTCCCTGGTTCTGTCCGACACCTTGGGTTTCCGCGTATACAACGGCGGACACGACGGGCAAACGGTTTTTTACGAACTGGCAGTGGTGCGCAGTGTGCTCAACCGCTACACCCCCAGGCTGGTAATTATTGATCTGAATCCGGAAGAGCTTTATTACCGTGAGCTGCATTACGATCGCCTCAATGTGCTGGCACCCTATTACCATGACTATCCTGAAGTTCGCGACATATACTTGCTGCGTGGCGTGCGGGACGGCCACTGGGAGCCCGGTTCCCTGCGCGTCAGGCCGGCCAAGCCATCCGATAACAGCTGGGATAACTTCTGGTTCCGGCTGCACGCCATGGAAGAATATCTCATTCCAATAAATACGGAAAAGATTAAAATGTTATCGGGTATTTATCCGTATAATTCTATGCCGCTGGATATCCTGTCCGGAATATTCCGCAAACGCCACTCGCATGCAGGATTCAAACCCCTGAAAGGAGTGATCTCCGAACAGAAGGCGCAGGAACTGATCCGCCAGAATGCCGCCTTGCGCGAACAGAAAGGAAAGCGGGTGGACAAACATAAGGTGGCTGCGCTGGAGGAAATGATGACGTCGCTCAAATCCCGGGGGGTAGCCGTCATGGTGGTTATGTCACCGGCTCTGGCCCCGTTTGGCATGGAGCCCTCCTACCAAACCGTTCAGGAACTTTGTGCCCGTTATGAAGTGCCTTTCCGCGACTACAGTCAGGACAGCATTTACCTGAACCTTCAATACTTCTACGACAACCACATGAACCTGGAAGGAGCCACGCTGTTTTCTTCTCAGCTGGCCAGCGATATTTTGCGCCGCTACTATCCGAACCTGAATCAGCACTATGGGCAACGACCGGATTAAACCCAATTTTCTTCTGGTGGGCGCAGGCAAAAGCGCCACGCGATCCCTGTACAACTACCTGATTCAGCATCCGGATGTGTTTATGCCGTCGCTTAAGGAGCCGCAGTTTTTTGTTGCCCGCCAGGTGGCCGGACGCATTCAGAAATGGGTGGAAGATGAACAAGCTTACTTCCGCCTGTTTGCCAATGCAGCGGGTAAAAAGGCCATCGGAGAGGCCAGCGTGATGTATTTGCTGTTTTATGAGGAAGCGATAAAAAACATCCTGCACTACCTGGGTCCTGAAGTGCGCATCATGATGATTCTGAGGCATCCGGTGGAACGCGCCTACTCGGCATACAATTTTGTTCACCTCAACAACCCGGCCGAACGGTATTCGTTTGAAGAGGCCTTGCAGCTGGAAGAGGAACGCTGGCAAAAGGGCGAATCGCTGTTCATGCAATACCGGCGTATGAGCCTGTATGCCGATGCCGTGCAGGCATACCTCCAACATTTCCCTCATGTGCACATTATGTGGTATGATGAATTCCGGCAACATCCCGATAAGGTGCTGAAGGGCGTTTTCGAGTTTCTGGGTCTTCGTTCTGATGTAGTCATTGATTATTCCAAGGTCTGGAACAAAGGAGGCAGGCGTTGGAAAAATCCCCTGATCCGATGGCTGCTCATGTCGGATAATGTATTCAAACGCATACTGAAGTTTTTCTTCCGGCGGCGTCGGGGAGTGCGTACCCATGAATTCTTCACCCGAAATTTTATGGAGCAGATCGAACCCATGAATCCGGAAACGCGCAGACAGCTTGTTGACTATTTTCGGGCAGATGTGTTGCGGTTGCAGCAGCTTACCGGTCGTGATTTGAGCAGTTGGCTGCAGTAGGTTGTATCTTGTGCGCTCCGCTGCAGCATGAAGCAGGATGCTTCTCCCTCTCCTTCTTCCGATTCGCATCAGAAAGAACTGATACGCGGCGGCATTTCCGCTTTTTCGCTGCGTTTGGTGGGCATGGTCTTCAACTGGGTGTTTGCCGTTATGGTGGCCCGCAGTACGGGAGCCGCCGGCACCGGCATCTACAACCTGGTGCAGACGGTGCTGAATTTTAGTGGCACCCTGTCCAAGCTGGGAGCCGACACGCTGATGACCCGCTTCGGCGTTCAGTATTTCATGCAGCGCCAATGGGGAAACATTAAGGATTTGTTTAATAAAAATCTCTTAATGTCTGTTCCGCTGGCACTTGGGCTTTCTGCTCTGATTTTCTTTGAAGCCGATCTGATCGCCGCCCGCATTTTTGCCAAGCCGGAGCTGGCGCCTTATTTCCGGATGGGCTCATTTGCCCTGCTGCCGCTTACCGTATTTCAGATTGCCACCGGAGGTATTCGCGGACTGAAGAAAATCCGTCACTATGCCTTCCTGCACAATGTAAGTAACTTTCTTTTTGGCATCCTGATCCTGGGCGGCATCCTGCTGTTTTCTTCCAACAGGGATCCGGAGATCGTCGTCGTTACCTACACCGCTTTTATCACCCTGACGGCTCTGCTCAGTCTGTATTGGTTTATTGTTTATTCCCACTATCTGGAAGCCCGGCCGTCGGAAGGCATTGGCTTCAGGGAAAAATTCTGGATCGGCATTTCGCTGTTTGTGGCTTCGCTGGCCTCTTTGGTGCGCGGTTATGCCGACACACTCATTCTTTCGCGCTACGCTTCCATGGAAGAGGTGGGCATTTACCGAAATGCCTTCAAGGTAGCTACCGTTACACGTATTGCCCTGGTGGCGATGCTCATTCCTGCGGCGCCCAAGTTTGCTGAGTTGTTCGCAGCGGGAAAAATGGACGAACTGAGACGCTCAGCCCAATACGTTACCAAAATCATTTTCTGGTGCTCGGCTCCGATTCTGCTGGTCATCATCCTAGCTGCACCGCTGATCATGGGCATTTTTGGTAAAGAATTCGTTGCCGGCAGCACGGTGCTTATGGTGCTTGCTTTTGGACAGTTCATCAATGCCGCCACCGGACCGGTAAGCAACATTCTGATTATGACCGGCCGTCAGAAACTGAACCGAAACCTAATGGTAGCTACCACCGTGCTGGCGATCCTGCTCAATCTATGGCTCATTCCGGTTTTGGGCGCTTTGGGCGCTGCCCTGGTCAACACGCTGGGTGTTTTCATCCTTAATGTCATTCCGTTTTTTCTGATTCGTCGATTTTATGGGTTCTACACGCTGGATGTTCGCGATTTGTTTCGCATCCGACCCAAACAATTGCTTCAGGACATCCGTGAGGCTTTGCGTCGCGACCGCAAGCGCAAATCCGAAGATGCCGATGACGATGCCAACAGCCTGGGCGAATGAGGCTTGCCCGGCGGTGTCGCCCGCACCGCTATCTTCGCAGCGCCGCTTCGTTCATGCTTCCTAATTTTCTGTGCGTCGGCGCGCAAAAGGCAGGCACGACCACGCTGGATCAGATTCTGCGTCAGCATCCCGATATCTTCCTGCCCCGGAAAGTAAAGGAGACCAAGTTTTTTGTTTTTGCTGACCGTTACGCCAAGGGTGCGGCATGGTACGAGCAGGAGTTTTTCAGTGAGTGGAACGGACAAAAGGCGGTGGGTGAGGTGGATCCTGCCATGATGTTTGAAGAGCCGGCGGCCGGACGCATTGCCGAAACCTTAGGCCGCAACGTCAAGCTGATTTTTCTGTTGCGCCATCCGGCCACACGCGCCTATTCCCATTACCTGATGAGCCGGCGCCGGGGCTTTGAAACGCTTTCCTTCCAAGAAGCACTTCAGGCCGAGCCGCAGCGGTTGCAGCAGGATAGCGATCGGCGTTTGCAGTTCAGCTACCTGGCCCGCGGCTACTATGCAGGCCAGATCGAGCGGTTTCTGAAGTTGTTCCCGCGAGATCACATGTTGTTTTTGATTATGGAAGAAGATTTGATCCGTAACCGCAGCCTTACCTTCCGTCGCATTCAGGAATTTCTGGACGTTCCGGTGCGCCCCCTGAATCTGGACATCCGGCGTAACGAAGCAGCCGACATCCGGCTTCCCTGGCTGCATAGGCTGATGCGCGGCAAGGGGCTGATCCGAAGCGCAGCCTCAGTCCTTTTGCCACGATCGCTGCGCCGAAGATTACAGCAGGCTGGCGAACGATTGAACACTGCCCCTTCGCGCACTCCGCAACTCAGCCCGCAACGGGCTGCAGAACTGATTGAGCAGTACTTTTTGACCGATATCAAAAGGCTTGAACAACTGATTGACCGCGACCTGAGCTGTTGGTATGCACCCCAATCCTGAAGCCTGCTGGCCCAATCTGCTCATTGTAGGCGCTGCAAAAAGCGGCACCACCACACTTCATTATGCCCTGGCCCAGCACCCGGATGTATTCATGAGTCCGAAAAAAGAACCGGGATATTTTACCTGGCCTGACGAGCCGCTGCAGTTCATTAACAACGGCCGCCTCATCACACAGCCCCGCTTTCTGGTAAACCGTCAATCCGATTATCTGCAGTTGTTTGCTCCCGGATGTCAACGCCGCTACCGCGGGGAATCCTCCACTACCTATTTGTTTTTTTATGAAAAAACCATAGCCAACATTCGTCGGCTGCATCCCGACCCCGATGGGGTGCGCATCGTTATTGCTTTGCGAAATCCGGTGGAGCGAGCTTTTTCGCAGTACATGCACAAAGTGCGCGACGGGGCCGAAACGTTGTCCTTTGAAGAGGCCCTGCAGCAGGAAGCCTGGCGACGGGAGCACAACTGGCATTTTGATTATTCCTATCTGGAACGTGGGTTTTATTACCGTCAGGTAAAAGCCTATCGGGATCACTTTCCGCACGTGCACATTTTGCTGTTTGATGACCTGCGCAACGATCCGGCTGCCACGTTGCTTCGGGTTCAGGAATTTCTGGGACTGCCCGCGGTGAATCTGGATGCCGGCGGTGAGCTGAACGTCAGCGGAAGACCCCGCATTCTGGCGGTAAATCGTTTTCTCAAGCGTAAGAACAAGGTGAAGGAATTGCTGGGCAGTCTGCTGCCGGCTGCGTTGCGTCGTCGCCTGCGCCTGCGGGTTCAGTCACTCGTTTATCGCCACAACCTGGAACGGGAAACGCTTCCTGCCGACCTGCGTCGCCAGCTCATTGACGTTTACAGAACGGAGGTGGAACAACTGCAGGGTTTGCTGCAGCGCGACCTGTCATCGTGGCTGCGCTAAGCCTGCCGCCTTATCTTCGCCGCCGGTTCACATGGCGGAACACCTTCCCAACTTCTTTATCGTAGGTGCTGCAAAAAGCGGCACCACTTCGCTGTACGAGTACCTCAAGCAGCATCCGGAAGTGTATATGGCTCCGATAAAGGAAACCCACCACTTCAGCACCGACATTGATCCGGCATCTTTCCGCCCCAATTATGCCCGTTCCCTAAACAAAGACCTCAGCCGCTGGCTTCAGGGCGACATGAAGGAAGGCATCTTTCACGCCTTTGTTCAGGACTGGAATCAGTATGTGCAGTTGTTTCGCCTGGCCGAAAACCAAAAGGCCATCGGTGAAGTAACGAACTCTTACCTGTATTCGTCGGAAGCGGCAGCCAACATTCGCAGGAAATTTCCCGATGCCCGGATCATTATGATGCTGCGCAACCCGGCCGACCGCGCCTTCAGCCATTATCTGATGGACCTGCGCATTGGCTACGAAACAGCCGATTTCATGACGGCTCTGAAAAAGGACATGGCACGCAATCCAAAAGGCTGGGGCATCAGCAACATGTACATCGAAATCGGCCAGTACGCCCGGCAGGTTAAGCGCTATCTCGACACCTTTCCAGCCGATCGGGTGCGCATTTATCTGTTTGATGATTTTGTGAAAAATGCAGAAGCGGTCGTGAAGGATTTGTTTCGCTTTCTGGGCGTCAATGACCAGGTAGCTATTGATTTCGGCCGGAAGTACAATCCCAGCTTCATCCCCAGAAACCGCCTCGTACAATTGCTCAACACGCAAAAGCGCATGCGCGACTGGATTAAGGGGGCCTTGCCCCGCTCCCTGCGAAGGCGGGCAAAAACTGCACTGTTTACCGATAAAAACCTGCCCCGCCTGCAGCCGGATGAACGACGCTTTCTGATAGAAATTTTCGCTGACGACATTCGTGAACTGTCGCGTCTCATTGACCGCGACCTGTCAGCATGGCTTGAGGTAAAATCATGAAGTCCGCTGAGGGCAAGGTCTATGTGGTGCTGGTCAATTTCAACGGCCACCTCAACACCATTGAAACCATGGAGAGTCTGGCCAAACAGACCTACCGGAATTTTCAGGTGGTGGTGGTGGACAACAACACGCCGCAGTCGTTGCACCTGATCCGGCAATGGGCTGCGGGCGCATGGACACCGGAATTTACCCCGCCTGATGCCATTCGTCACCTGACTTATCCGCTGTGTGCCAAACCGGTCGCCTATGCAGATTATGAAGTGGCAGAAGCAGAACAGGGCGGCCGGCCTGAACAGGATCAGCAACAGCAACAGACGGGTGCTTTTTTGTATCCGTTGTTATTTGTTCAGGCACGTAGCGACATTGGTTTTGCCGGAGGCAACAATGTGGGTTCGCGGCTGGCGCTGGCCCGCGGAGATGCTGCCTTCGTCTGGCTGCTAAACAACGACACGACGTTGGAGCCGGATGCGCTTCAGCAACTGATGGAAAAAGACCGGCAATACCGCAGCAGTGGCCGGCGGGTAGGCATTATCGGATCCAAGCTGCGCTGGTACCGCTGGCCCGACAAAATCAATGCGATTGGCGGAAAATTTAATAAGTGGACCACATGGAGCTATCACCTTGGCCTCAACGAACCCGACAAGGGCCAGTACGACCATGACGGGGTAGCTTTTGATTACGTCTATGGCGCCAGCCTCTTTGTGCGCACTGAATTTCTGAACGAGGTGGGTCTGATGAATGAAGCGTATTATGCGTATTTCGAGGAAATGGACTGGGAGGTGCGCGGAAAACGAAAAGGCTGGGAACATGGCTATGCCTGGCAAAGCGTCATCTACCACAAGCAGGGAGTAACTACCGGAAAAGAAATCAAAGCCCGGCGTCGGCCCTTGTTCTTTATGTGTTGCAAGTACCGCGGCTGGCTGCTGTTTTACTGGTATTACTACCCCTACCTTATCTTCGCTCCGGTTCTTCGGTTGCTGCTTAAAGCCGTCAAAAACGTGGCGGAAGGCAATGTGCAGGAATCCGTGTTGATTCTAAAAATTCTTGCGGGAAAACGAACGTGCACACGAGACATGAGCTGACCGTTCCGCTTCCGGCCGGGCACTCTGCCCTTACCGATGCCTACCGCGCTTTAAGAGTCTTCGTTGCCTATCTGATCATGGTTCGGGTGTTTGGCACGATGATCAAAACGCCGCTCACCCAATATTACTTTCTGTACGTTGGGCTGCCCTTACTTTTTGTGGAGATCGGTTTTGGGCTTTTTTATGTATTGAATCGCCTGCTGGTCAATAAAGGAAGATTTAATGTTTACGAATTCGTTATCATTCTGCTTTATGCCTATATGATGCTTCAGGGCGGGCTGGCGCCTTATTTCTTCTACGGTCAGCCCATATTTACCGGGATGACCACGTATAAATTCTGGGGCATGGTGTGGGACGGACTCATAGTATTTTACCTGCTCCGCATCCGGTTTTTGGATTTAACCATTATCCGCGATGCCTTGTTGTTCGGCGCCTGGTTTCAGCTTCCCGTATTTCTGCTGATGATTTTTACGCTCAACCCTTCTCAGTTTGCCGGCACCTTGTTTGTGTATTGCAACGAAGCCAAGGGAGGTTGCCAGTTTGAATTTGAAATCTTCTTTTTTCTGTTTGCTTCTATTTATTACTATGTGCGTCTGATCAAAACCAATAAGCTGCATTACGGTCTGTTTTTCCTTATATTTTTTAGCTACATATTTTTTATCAATCAGAAACGAGGGGTTTCGCTGTCGCTGTTGGCTACAGTGGGCATATATTCCCTGTTTCATATGAGTCGCGATAAGCTGATTTATTATTCGTTTATGGCGGTTTTGGCGCTGGGCTTGCTGGTGGGGGCTCTGTATTTGTTTTATCCGGATGTGCTGGACCGCATTGTCAATACCTACACCAATGCCTTTATGGCCGTCATGGGCGAACGAACGGGAGAAGCATCGGCTGATGCCCGCATCCGGCAGGGATTGATTGCCATGAAGTATCTGGATCGCTATCCGTTGGGATGGGTTTTTGGCAACGGCAAGCTGGATACAGACTGGCCGGGCATACCGGTGGACTTTCTGCGCTTCTACGCCTCAGACCTGGGCATTTTTGGTGTGATCTTTCAGTATGGCGTTTTGGGTCTGCTGGTAGGCATGTCGTTGCTGTTTCTGTTTGCCTTACGCAACCACCAGCGGGTCCGCTTGCATCGCAACGAAAGCTTTTACCAGGCCGTGCTCTACTTCATCCTGTTTCTATTTATTCGCGGCATACCGACGGGAGGCAGCTTTTTTGATCCGGGCAGCGCCACGACGGCAACCTTCGTAGGGATTCATTACTTTTTCTATTTCGCCGAACTGCATTACGGTCGTCACTACAAAACTCCGCTTACTGTCTGATGGGTCAGCAGCTTCCGAATCTGATTATTGCCGGTGTGCACAAAGCCGGAACCACATCTGTTTTTACCTACCTGTCGCTGCATCCCCAGGTCTGCGGTTCATCCATTAAGGAAATCGGTTATTTCATGCCGCTGCGTTACGGGCTGCCCTTGCCCGACGCTTCCGTGTATGCTGCCTACTGGAACCATTGCAAGCCGCAGGCGAAATACCGGCTCGAAGCCAGTCCCAGTTATTTGTACGGCGGATCAGTCATTGCTGCCGCGCTGGAAGAGCTGCTGGGACGCGAAGTGCGTATCCTGATTTTGTTGCGCAATCCTGCGGAGCGGCTGTTTTCTTTCTATGAACGCAAGAAGGTAAATGCCTATCTGCCGCAGGACATGACCTTTCGCCGCTTTGCTGAATTGTCGCTGCAGCGCTGCGGGCAGGAACCGAAAGGCCTGCGCGAGGAGGATACGGAATCGCTGCTGCGCCGCGGTATCAGCGAAGGTTTTTATGCCGATTACCTGCCCCCCTGGTTGGAGCGCTACGGCAATCGCCTGCGGCTGCTTTTCTTTGAAGACCTGCGCAACGACACGCCGGCCTTTATGCAGGAATTGTGTCAGTGGCTGGAGCTGGATTTTTCCGTCTATCGTCCTGAGGACTTTGTGATAGAAAATCAAACTACAGCTGTGCGCTCAGGCTGGCTGCATCGAAGTCTGTTGGCTGTGAACAAAAAGTTTGAATCGTTCTGGAGAAAGAATGTGGCTCTGAAACGAACTTTGCGCAGGTGGTATAAGCAGGTCAATACTGTGGAAGGAAAACGCGAGCGACTCAGAGAGGAGGACCGGCAATGGCTGGAAGAAATTTACCGGCCCTACAACGCCCGTTTGGTTGCCCTGCTGCAGCAGCACGGAATTAGCCGTTGGCCGGAATGGTTAACCCGATCGGCATATGAACCCACGGCTTCCTGATTTTTTTATCGTCGGTGCTCCCAAAGCGGGAACCACTTCGCTGTATCATTATTTGTGTCGCCATCCGGAAGTGTTCATGTCGCCGGTGAAAGAACCCAACTACTTCTGTTATCAGGATACCTTGGCGCAAAATCTGTATCATAAGGAGAAGGGCATTGGAGACTGGGAAAAATATGTGCAGTTGTTTGCCGGCGCCAATGGCAGTTACAAAGCGGTAGGCGAAGCCAGCGTGGCCTATCTGTTTTACCCATCTGTACCACAACGCATCCGCCAAAAAATACCTCACGCCCGAATTATTATTTCCCTGCGTAATCCTGTGGAGCGCGCTTTGTCGCATTACTTCATGGAGTACAAGCTGGGATACGTGAATGTGCCGCTGGCCGATGTGGTTTTTCGTAAAACACGGCACAAGCGCGCGGCCCTGTGGTATCAGCAGTATGTGGAGCTGGGTCTTTATTATCAGCAGGTCAAACGTTACCTGGAAACTTTTCCGAGTGAACAGGTAAAAATTTTCATTTACGAGGAATGGGTGGAACAAGTTCATGAGGGTCTTCTTGAATTGTATCGTTTTCTTCATTTAAGTCCGTCCTATCTGCCGGATCCCAATGAGCGGCACAATCCGTTTTCCCTGCCGCGCAATAAAGTGATGCATGTACTGTATGGACAGAAGGTGCTCAGGCAAATGGCCCGTACGCTCATGCCTGCCGGGGCCGTCAGCCGCGTAAAACGATGGGTGCTGACCAGTAAGCGGATGCCGGAGGTTGGCCAGGAGGTGTTGGATGAGCTGCAGCGCATTTATCGTGACGACGTGGCCATGCTGGAGAAGTTATTGCAGAAAAATCTATCCGTCTGGAATGCTGCACAACGGTAAGATAGCCGTGGCCATGGTGGAGCCCATCGGCGGGCACAGCGGCAACGATTTTTATGATTTCGGACTGTGCAAAGCCCTGGCCGAACAAGGTGCCCGACTGGTGTTCTACACCTGCGACGAAACCACGTTGGATCAACGGTTTGCCTTTCCCTTTGCCACGGAAAAGCCTTTTCGTCGCATTTACGGAACCGACCCCAAATGGCTGCGTGGCATGCGCTACGTGCTGGGCTCCTGGCGAACCGTTACCCATGCCGTACGCAACCGGTTGCAGCTGGCTCATCTGCACATTTATCATTTCGCTTCGCGGGAATTGCTGAACCTGCTGCTGTTTCGCATGCGCGGCTTTCGTATTGTAGCCACCATTCACGATGTGGAGAATTTTGAAACTTATGGCCAGCAGCCGAAGCATTCCCATCACGGCGCATTTATGAGTCGTCTGGATCGTATTATCGTGCACAGCGATTATGCCCGGCAATCGGTGCTCAGGCATTTCAAAGGGTACCCTCCCGATCGCATTCATGTAGTGCCCCACGGCGATGCCGACTTTCTTTTCAAAAGACCCCTGTTGCCGCAAGAGGCCCGTCGGCAACTGCATTTGCCGCTCGATGCGCGTATTGTTTTGTTTTTCGGTCAAATCAAGAAAGTCAAGGGGCTGGATGTGCTTCTGAACGCCTGGGCGATCGTGCGTCAGCGCAACCCCCGCGCTCATCTGGTAGTGGTAGGCAGGCCCTGGAAGGTGGAGCAGGAAATCTTTGATCGGATCGTCCGGGAAAAGCAACTGGAATCTTCCTGCACCTTTAATTATGCCTATATTCCCAACGAGGACATCCCCGTTTACTATGCCGCTGCTGATCTGGTGGTGCTGCCTTATCGCGAAATCTACAGCAGTGGCGTGATGGTTCGTTCTTTGGATTACGGAGCAGCTATTGTTGCTTCCGATCTGTCCGCCTTTCGCAACATCATCACCGATAACGACAACGGCCTGCTGTTTCGTAATGAAGATGCCGTTCACCTGGCCGAACGCATTCTGGAAGTGTTGGATGATGATGTCCGGCTGCAGCAGCTTCGCGAACGGGCACACCAGACTGCCGAACAGCGTTTTTCCTGGAATCAAATCGGTAGCCAGGTCATGGAAGTTTATCACAAAGCGTTGCATGAACGGCAGTCATAAGGTGTGGATTACCGGTACGGCGGGCATGGTAGGCTCCCATCTGGCGGAAGCCCTTCACCAGCAGATGCCCGCTGATCAAATCATTGGCACGTGGCATAACCCCACCATTGATTTGGCGGATCTGACCGGACGGTGCGTTACCGAACCGCTGGACGTAACGGATGCCAAAGCGGTGGCCGATAGTCTGCTTCGCCACCGGCCATCGGTGATTTATCATCTGGCGGCGCAGAGTTATCCTACCGTCTCCTGGCAAAAACCGGCAGAAACCATTCACATCAATGTGAACGGCACGGTGCATGTGTTTGAAGCAGTTCGTCGCCTGCGCGAGCATGATCCGGCCTATGACCCTATGGTGGTGGTGGCCTGCAGCAGTGCCGAATACGGCGCATCGCTCACTGCCGAAAACCTGCCCATCAGGGAAGAGGCTCCCCTGTTGCCGCTGCATCCCTACGGCGTCAGCAAGGTGGGCCAGGATCTGCTGGCTTTTCAGTACTGGAAAAACTTCGGCATCCGTTGCGTGCGCGTGCGCATTTTCAACACAACCGGACCGCGCAAAACCAACGATGTGGTCAGCGATTTTGTAAGTCGCGCATTTGCCATCCGCAGCGGAGCTGCCAACCACTTTCGGGTGGGTAACCTCAACACCCGGCGTGCTATTACCGACGTGCGCGATCTGGTTTCAGCCCTGCTGTTGCTTGCCGAACGGGGCGAAGCCGGGGAGGTGTACAACGTAAGCGGCGAACGCATTTACCAGATTGCCGAGCTGATTCCAATCATTGAGCACGTTACCGGCCTGAAACTGGCTGTGGTGGAAGATGCTGACCTGTTGCGCCCCAGCGACGAGCCCGTTATTGTGGGCGACAGTTCCCGCCTGAAAGCCCGAACCGGATGGCAACAGCGCTACAGCCTGGAGCAAACGGTGGGCGATATGTTTGCCTACCTGCAGCAGAAAGCGAAAGGCCAGCCTTCCTGAGGAAGCAAGGGATTTTTTGTAACTTCATCTGAAATTCCAAGAGGGCTTGCTATGAAGGTTCGTGAGATATTACGGCGAAAGGGAAACGAAGTAGTGTCGGTTACGCCGGCCTCTACCGTGCTGGATGCCCTGAAAAAAATGGCCGAACGTAACATCGGCGGCGTCCTGGTTATGGAAGGGGAAACGGCAGTAGGCATCTTCACCGAACGCGACTACGCCCGTAAAATCGTGTTGAAAGGCAAGACATCAGCCGATAGCCTGATTCGCGACGTTATGGTAACCGACCTGATTACCGTAACGCCCGACCACGATACCTCGGATTGCATGAAGCTGATGACCAACAATGCCATTCGCCATTTGCCGGTGATGGAAAACGGAAAACTGGTGGGTCTTATTTCCATCGGCGATGTGGTTAAGGCCGTTATAGAAGAGCAGCAATCCACCATCCAACACCTGGAGCAATACATAGCCGGAAGCTGATGAGTGGCCGGAGCGTAGGGCCGCACTGTATCTTCGCCGCTCATGACCCTGGTTTTTGTTGTCGGCAACAGCCGAAGCGGCACGACCATGATGGGTCGCATTCTCAACAATCATCCCCGCGTCCACACCTTTCCCGAGCTGCATTTTTTTGAACAGTTGTGGTCTTCAGCTGACCGCAACTGGCAGTTGACACCGGAAGAGGCTGCAGATCTGGCCGCTTTGTTGCTGAACATATCGCGCGAGGGCTATTTTGCCCGACGCCATGTGGCCGATTTCCTGGATGAAGCCCGCAGCCTGCTGCAACGGGAAGTGTCCGGTCACATGGTGGCCAGCGACGTGTTTGCTGCCGTAGTGCGCTACGAAGTGCAGCGAAACGGAAAAGAGATGGGTTGCGATCAAACGCCGCAAAATGTTTTTTATATTAAGGAAATACTGGAATTGTTTCCCGAAGCCCGCTTTGTCAACCTGGTGCGCGATCCGCGCGACGTGCTTCTGTCGCAAAAACGCAAGTGGCGGCGTCGTTTTCTGGGCGGCTCGCATGCCACCTGGTACGAAACCATACGCGCCTGGGTCAACTATCATCCTTACACCATCAGCCGACTTTGGGTGGCAGCCGTGCGGGCGGGCACTTCGGTGCAGCATCCTCATGTGCTCACCGTGCGGTTTGAGCATCTGTTGGCTGATCCCGACAGCGTCATAGCGGAGGTTTGCCGTCATGTCGGGATAACCTTTTTTCCGGAGCTAAAAGAAGTGCCGCAGGTAGGTTCATCCAGCGGACAGGACCGCAGCGAGGTAAAAGGCATCAATGCCGGAAGGGCGCAAAGCTGGGCGCGTGGTGGCCTGACAGCAACGGAAATCTGGATCTGTCAACGCGTTTGTGGCCAGTTGATGAAGACGCTGGGCTATGAACCGGCGCCGGTGCGATGCCATCCGATCATGGGGCTGCTGTATGCAGTGCTCTGGCCATTGAAACTGGGAGCAGCATTTTTGATGAATCTGCACAGAATGAAAAACATCGTGGAAACGATTAGAAAGCGTCTGTCCTGACAGGCAGCAGCGTACCGAAAAACCCATGGCCAAAATTCTAATTTTGCCAGACCCCAGATGAAAGTTGCTGTTGTCGGATGCACCGGCCTGGTAGGGCGTACTATGTTGCAGGTGCTCGAGGAGCGTGCGCTGCCGGTTAAACTGTTGCTGCCGGTTGCCAGCAGCCGGTCAGTTGGTCAGTCGGTGCATTTTCAGGGACGTTCCCATATTGTGCTTACAGCGGAAGAGGCTTTGGAACACAAGCCCGATATGGCACTGTTCTCTGCAGGTTCGAAAGTGTCAAGCGTGTATGCACCCCTTTTTACCGAAGCCGGTACCATCGTGGTGGACAATTCGTCGTGCTGGCGCATGAATCCACAAGTGCCGCTGGTGGTGCCGGAGGTCAATGCCCATGTGTTGCAGCATACGCATCGGTTGATTGCCAATCCGAACTGCTCTACTATTCAGATGGTAGTTGCCTTGTATCCCCTGCACCGACGGTACGGCTTGCAGCGCATTGTGGTTTCCACCTATCAAAGCGTCAGTGGCACCGGGGCAAGGGGACTGGCCCAGTTGGAAGCAGAACGCAGCGGCGTTTCCTTAAACGCTGCCTATCCGCATGCCATAGACCTAAATCTGATTCCCCACATTGATTCGTTCACCGAGGATGGCGATACTGGCGAAGAACGCAAGATGATCAATGAGTCGCGTAAGATTATGGATTTACCTCAGTTGCGCGTGTCAGCCACGTGTGTTCGCGTGCCGGTGCGTGTGGGGCACAGCATGAGCGTGAATGTCACCTTTGAGCGTGATTTTGATCTGGAAGAGGTCCGCGAACTTCTGCAACAGGCACCCGGCGTGGTGTTGTGCGATGATCCGCACCAAAACCGCTATCCCATGCCCTGTGATGTGGAGGGAAAAGACGAGGTATTTGTAGGTCGTTTGCGAAGGGATCATTCGCAGAACAATACGTTGAACTGCTGGATTGTGGCCGATAATTTGCGCAAGGGTGCTGCTACCAATGCCGTGCAAATCATGGAACACCTGCTCAGCCTCCGATCGGTGCCGGCAGCTGAAGATCAATCCACCAGCGAAATATCAAACTGAACCAGATCAACAAAATCGTTGACGCGCTCTTCAATGTCGTCCGGGGTCAGTTGGGTCAGTTGCTCGGCGCCGAATTTGGCTACGCAAAACGAGGCCATGGCCGATCCGTAAATAACGGCGCGTTTCATATTATCAAAAGAAATATCCTGAGTTTTAGCCAGGTAACCGGTGAAGCCTCCGGCAAAGGTGTCACCTGCGCCGGTGGGGTCAAAAACATCTTCCAGGGGCAGAGCCGGAGCAAAAAAGACGTTGTTATCGTAAAACAGCAAGGCACCGTGTTCGCCCTTTTTGATGACCAGGTATTTGGGCCCGCTGTTCAGCACCTTGCGCGCCGCCTTGATCAATGAGTATTCGCCGCTAAACTCGCGGGCTTCTTCATCGTTGATCACCAGCACATCCACCAGGCGCAGGGCTTCGGCCAGCTCGCGCGGCGTGTTACGCATCCAATAGTTCATTGTATCCATGACGATGAGGCGGGGTCGCTGCCGCAGCCGGCGGATGACACTGATCTGCACAGCGGGAGTGAGGTTGCCCAGCATCAAAAACTGACTGTCCTGGTAGCTCTCCGGAATTATCGGATCAAAATCAGCCAGGACATTGAGTTCGGTAACCAACGTATCGCGGGTGTTCATGTCCAGGTGATAGCGCCCTTTCCAGAAAAAGGATTTCTGGGTCGTTTTGACCTGAACGCCTTCCGTATGAATCCCGCGCTCGTTGAGTCGGCTTAATTCATGCAGCGGAAAATCGTTACCCACTACGGATACCAGCCTGATGTTTCGGGTGAAATAGGAAGCCGCCAGGCTGATGTACAGGCCGGTTCCGCCCAGAATGCGGTCGGCGGAGCCAAATGGCGTTTCAATAGAGTCAAAAGCAAGAGTGCCGACTACCAGGATGCTGGAGCCGCTGTCGTGGTGGCCACGTTGTAGAACATCCAGTATGGACATGATTCCGCCTGATCCGGGTGCAGGGCAAAAGTGCAACCTTTTGGCAAGCCGCCCGGTGCCTTTGAAGCAAAATATGCACGGCGTTCCTGCTACTGTATGGCATCGGATACCTTTACGTCTAAATGAGCGTGCTGGTTTGCGATTCGGGTAGTACCAAAGCCCACTGGCTGCGCAGCGATGGAACCGTTCGCACCTTGCTGACTCCGGGCTTCAACCCTTACAGCTTTGCATCAGCAGCTGAACTGGCCGATGCCATAAAAAAGGAAGCAGGCGGCTGGAGCGACTTCAGCGGTAGTCTGTTTTTCTATGGCGCCGGTTGTGCTGGCGCCTCCATGCGCACCATGATGAAACAGGCCCTTACCCTGGTTTTTCCCAGGGCCGTCATTACCGTTCATGATGATCTGCTGGGTGCAGCCCGTGCCGTTGCGGGCAGCCAGCCGGCCATCGTTCTTCTGCTGGGCACAGGCATGAATAACGGCCTTTATGACGGCAACAGCATCCGCCATCAGGTGGACTCGCTGGGGTACGTGCTGGGCGATGAGGGAAGTGGCACCGATCTTGGCCGCCGGGTGTTGCAGGCTGCTCTGCGCGGGCAGTTGCCTCAAGAACTCTCTCATGCTTTTGCTGCTTTTCAGCCGCTATCGCGCGATCAAATCCTGGAACGGATTTACCGTTCGCAGTCAGCACGCCGGTTTCTTGCCGATCATACCCGGTTTGTCGCAGCACATCGTTACCATCCGTTCATGCAGCAATTGTTGACAGAAGTTTACCAGGGATTAGTTCATCGCATCCTGAGTAGTTATGCACCGCATAACGCATTAGCCATCCATGTATCGGGCAGTGTGGGTTGTTTGTTTGAGGATGAAATCAAAAATGTCCTGAGCCAAGCGGGATTTCGTCCGGGACGATTTTTAGCGCGGCCTGGAGAAGCCCTGCTGCGTTTTCATCTGGGCCGGGACGGTTCCACATAAGCGGCATCCGCTTTATTTTTGCCCACCGGAAAAAATTCCTCGGTAGCTCAGCTGGTTAGAGCATCTGACTGTTAATCAGAGGGCCGCTGGTTCAAGTCCAGCCCGGGGAGCAACAAGAAAAAGGCCGGTCAGTTTGCCTGTCCGGCCTTTAATTTTTCGGCATTCTCTGCCAGTTCCAGCGCTTCGATCATTTCGCCCACCTCGCCATCCAGAAACCGATCCAGGGTGTACATGGTTTTGCCAATGCGGTGGTCGGTGACGCGATTCTGAGGGAAGTTGTAGGTTCTGATCTTGGCCGATCGGTCGCCGGTGCTGACCATGGTCTTTCGCCTGCTGGCCATTTCCATTTCCTGCTTGCGGACCGCTTCCTCGTACAGCAGGGTGCGAAGCATTTTCATGGCTTTTTCCCGATTGGCCAGTTGGGTGCGTTCGGTTTGACACATAACGACCTTACCGGTGGGGATATGAGTAAGGATGACTTTAGTTTCCACCTTGTTCACGTTCTGCCCGCCAGCCCCGCCGCTGCGGGCAGTTTCCATTTTCACGTCACTATCCTTTAGTTCCACATCCACTTCTTCGGCTTCAGGCAAAACCGCCACCGTTGCTGCAGAGGTATGCACTCGACCCTGCGCTTCTGTTTCGGGAACGCGTTGCACTCGGTGCACACCGCTTTCGTACTTCAGCGTGCCATAGGCATTTTCCCCTTCCACTTCAAAAATCACTTCCTTAAAACCGCCCTTGGGCCCCGGGTTTTCATTCAGCACGGTTACGTTCCAGCCGCGCGATTCGCAAAAACGCACGTACATCCGAAACAAGTCTCCTGCAAACAAACAGGCCTCGTCACCACCGGTGCCGGCCCGGATTTCTACAATGGCATTACGCTCATCCTGCGGGTCTTTGGGGGTGAGCAAGCGGCGCAGGTGCTGTTCGGCCTGCTGCAGTTTCAGCTCCAGATCCTGCAGTTCGCTGCGTGCCAGTTCGCGCAATTCGTCATCGTTTTCGCTGCGAAGCAGTTGCTCGGCGCTATCGTGTTGCTGGCGCAATAGCCGGTAGCGGTCGTAAGCGTCCAGGATGCGCTGCAGTTCCTTGTATTCCCGGTTGAGCTGTTTGTAACGCTGAGGGTCAGCAAAGGACGCCGGATCGTTCAGCTGTTCCTGGACATGGAGGAACCTCAGACGCAGACCTTCCAGTTGTTCCAGCATTGCGGCGAAGTTAGCAACAGGGCGCGCAGCGGCAGGCAGCATGGCTTGGTCAGCAAACCGTTGCAGAAGCGCATGATGCCGTAACTTTGCTGTATGAAACGTTGGCTGGCAGCTGTTCTTCTTTCGGGCATGTTGCTTGGGCTGACTCCCCGGGCCGAAGCCATGTGCCCGTTGTGCAAGGCCAAAGCCGAATCTTCGGTTGGACAGAATCGGGAGCAGGCCAAAGGCCTCAATGCCGGAATCATGTACCTGCTGGTGATGCCTTATGTGCTGGCTGGCGCTATCGGTTACTGGTGGTACACCAACCAGCGCAGGCGTAAGCAGCTGGCTGACGATGTATACGAGTAGTTCGTTGCTGAACAACGACCTGAGTCATTCATTTTTTTATTCTTAGTCCTGTTGCGTGGGTTCATCCACCCAATCGCCGTTTTCTCGGATCAGGTCAATCAGTGCATCCACGGCATCTTCGGTGTTGACGTTGCGGCGCACGATTTCTTTGCCGCGATAAAGTGTCACCTTGCCCGGCCCGCTTCCAACATATCCGTAATCGGCATCGGCCATTTCGCCCGGTCCGTTGACGATGCAACCCATAATGGCAATCTTAACGCCTTTGAGATGGTGCGTTCGTTCACGGATGCGGGCAGTGGTTTCCATCAAATCAAAAAGCGTACGACCACAGCTCGGACAACTGATGTATTCGGTACGGGAAATGCGCTGGCGGCATCCCTGCAGGATGCTGAACGATACCTGATTGATGAAGGCAGCGTCGTGATGCGGGCCGGTAAGCCAAAGGCCATCGCCCATGCCGTCAACCAGCAACGTTCCTGCATCGGCAGCCAGCCGGAGTAGAAACGATTCGGGGTCGGTTTCGGCAAGACGCAGACGAATGATAACCGGCGCTGTACTGCGGCGCTGATGCAGCAGATAAAACGCCTGCCGCAACGCCGGAACGGGCAATTCACTTTCGGTGTGCAGCACCAGAATCAGCTGTGGGTAGCGGGTGAGTGCATCCAGCAGGGGGCTTTGCAGTTCAGCAGGCCGAACCAGGAGGAAGGCAATAGTTTCAGTTGCGGAAAAGGCGTCCAGTTCACCAGGCAACAAAAGAGGGAACACATTACTGCGCGGCGGCTGTTGGCGCCACCAGGCAAAATCTTCTATCACCCCCAGACTTCCCGGTAAGGCAAACGACAGACTGTGACTGCCGCAATAGATCAGGTCGGCAGCGAGGTCACTGAGCGACCATTTATCGGAGGCTGCATCGTAGCGATAACCTATGGGCAAAAGAGCATCGGGATGATTGGGCGGATTTGAACTGAAGTCCCCGACAACCACCGGCACCTGCCGGCCTCCGGTTTTGCCCACGGCATGCGAAAGGCGTCGCTGGTACGCATAGGGATCAAACGGGCTGGTCTCCGACACGACGGGAGGGAAATCGGCATCTGCCACGCGCAATGAAGCGTAACGGCTTACCAGTTTTTTCGCTACGGGAATTTCCGCTTCGGGAGGTTCGGTAAGCGACACCCGGACGGTATCGCCGAGCCCGTCGGCAAGCAAAGCGCCGATGCCAATGGCCGATTTGATGCGGCCGTCCATGCCGTCACCTGCTTCCGTTACGCCGAGGTGAAGCGGATAATTTCGGCCCGTTTCCATCATGCGCCGCACCAACAGCCGGTAAGCCTGTACCATAACCTGAGGGTTACTGGCCTTCATGGACAGCACGATGTCGTAATAGCCCTCGTCTTCAGCAATGCGTACAAATTCCAGAGCACTTTCCACCATTCCTTCGGGTGTATCGCCGTAGCGGTTCATGATGCGGTCGCTCAGCGAACCGTGGTTGGTGCCGATGCGCATGGCTGTACCGTACTGCTTGCAAATACGCACCAGTGGAACAAAGCGGTCGCGGATGCGATCCAGCTCGGCGGCATACTGAGCGTCGGTGTATTCTTTCTGCTCGAACTTTTTCTTATCGGCATAATTGCCCGGGTTGATGCGCACCTTTTCCACTATTCGGGCAGCGATTTCAGCGGCATGAGGGGTGAAATGAATATCGGCTACAAGGGGGGTGCGGTAACCCAGGCGCCGCAATTCGCTTTTGATGTTGGCCAGATTTTCTGCATCGCTGATGCTGGGAGCGGTGATGCGTACCAGTTCGCTGCCGGCCTCTATACATCGAATGCACTGAGCTACCGTGGCTGCTGTGTCCTGAGTGTCGGTGGTGGTCATGGTCTGTACCCGTATGGGGTTGTTGCCGCCAATGCCCACATCGCCGCACCGCACTTCGCGGGTCGAAAAACGCACCGGACGAACCAGGGAAATGCAATAAGGAGAGTGCATTACCGGCAAAGATAGGCTGAGGGCTGTTGGCTGCTGGAAACAGCGGAAAGGCAGTAAGTATATTCACCGGAAAAACACGCATGCGCAGAAGCCTGGAGTTTGCCCTGCTTGCATTGATTGTGCTCACCGGAGCTGCATTGCGTTTTTATGGTTTTCCGAATATTCCCTTTTGGTTTGATGAACTCAGCACCTGGGGGCGAACCGGCTTTACCTCCTTTCGCCAGCTCATCCATGAAGGGGTGATGCGCGACACCCATCCCGCTTTGGTGCAGGTGTTTCTGAATTATTATCGTTTTGTCTTTGGCGACAGCGAGGCCGCCTTTAAGCTGCCGTTTTTGCTGATGGGAACGGCATCGCTTTATCTGATTTATCGCATCGGCAAGGAATGGTTTAGCGCCAGCTGCGGGTTGTTGAGTGCAGCCTTATTGGCAGTAACTCAGCTGGCCGTCATGCAGTCGCAGACAGCCCGCCCCTATGCCAGCGGCCTTTTTCTGACGCTTCTCATGGTGCGGCACTGGTGGCTATATCTGCAATCCGAAAATGAAAGCCGCACGCATCTGCTGTGGTTTGTGGCTGGGGCAGTGCTGTGCACGTACAACCATTATTTCAGCCTGCTGCAGGCCGTGTTGGTGTGTGGTTTGGGGTGGTTTCTGGTGCCGGCACAGAAAAGCAGGGGTTATGTGCTGGCCTGTGTTCTGATTGCCCTGTTGTGGCTGCCTCACTGGCCCATAACGAAAGTGCATCTGCAACAAGGGGGCATAGGAGGATGGCTGGCTGCACCCGGCCCTGATTTTTTTCTGAAGTACCTCGGCTATCTCACGCATTTTTCCGCTGGGTTTCAGCTGACATTGTGCCTGGTTGCAGTTGCCGCTGCGGCTGCAAACTTTAGAAATATAGAAAAAAATCGTATGCGCTTAATCGCTTTCCTGCTGGGCACCTTGCCCGCGCTCATCGGATTTGCGTATTCCGTTTGGCGAAATCCGCTGCTTCATTACTGGGTTCTTTTGTTCAGTCTTCCGTTTTTGCTGCTGTGGTTGTTTTCTTTTGCTTCCGACCGCCAGCCGGTAATCACAGCCACCGGCGTGGTATTGCTGCTGGCTGTGGGCAGCTTTACACTCATAGACCAACGGAAACATTATGACTTGTTCTATCATCAGCCCATTGAACAGGCAGTGCGCCTCACGGCACAATACGAACGGCAGGCAGCCGAACCGGTGCTGGCTATTTTGAATCATCTGCCGAAATACATGGAATACTACCTGCGCGAAGAAAAGCCTCGGCCGGCTTTTGTGCCTTGGAAAGACCTGCAGCGCCTTACGCAAGCCGAGTTTCGTCAGTGGCTGCAGCAGCAGCACGCGACCGAGGTTGTTTGCAGTAATTTGCCTTACGAGCAGTTTCAGGTAGTACGGGAATTCTATCCTTACCTGATGCAGCGGCATTCGGGCAATAACTACGATTGGTATGTTTTTTCCCGAAGGGGTCCAGCTGCGCTTCCGTTGGTGTACTATTCGGATTCGTTCTTCAATGCCCAATTACCAGCGCATAGGCCTTTGGGGCAACGGCTGTTCTTTTCCGATTCCCTGGCGGAGTACAGTGCTGCCCTGGAGGTATCCTTGGACAGCATGGTGCGGTATCCGGATGACTGGGTCGTTGCTGCCCTGCGCTTTTCGGCTCTGCCATCCGGTTCCGAAGCCTTTCTGGTGGTGGAGCTGATGGAAGGAACCGAGCAACGCTACTGGCTGGGGCGACTGCTGAGTGAGGGGGCCACTGACGGCAAGGGAACCGTGTATGTGGCTTTGCGGCTGCGCGATTATCCGATGCGGAAAGGGCAGCGCTTGCTGAAAGCTTATGTGTGGAACAAAAGCCGTTTCTTTTTGCAGGCTGAACAACTGCAACTGCAGGCGGAAGCCGGAAATCCCTGGTTATACGGAACGGTCGAACCGATTCCTGACTATGCGGAATCGTATCGAGTGTACCTGAGTAAGTAAATCAACCTGCAGCAGGTTGGGTGGCTTCGGGCGAAGCTGCTCCTTCCACATTCAGGCGCTTTTCGCGGATTTTAGCCTTTTTGCCTGAACGCTGACGCAGATAAAACAGTCGGGCCCGACGTACCCGCCCGCGCTTATTGACCTCAATAGCTTCAATATTGGGGGAATACAAAGGAAAGATGCGCTCTACCCCCACGCCATTGGAGATTTTGCGAACCGTGAAGGTTTGGGTGGCGCCCCGCCCCCTGCGCTGCAATACCTCGCCGCGAAAAGCCTGAATCCGTTCCTTATTGCCCTCGATGATTTTGTAGTGCACCGTGATGTTGTCTCCAGCCTTGAAGTCGGGCAGTTTTTTTTCCGGTGTTACCTGCTGGTGAAAGTAGTTGATCGCGTTCATGGCAAATCGGAAAGGCGGGCAAAGTTAATAAACGGTAATCGCGCAGGCAAATGAGGCACTTACATAGTGCCCCGGCCTGATTTATGGATACGTTGCTCGTCGCGGAGCTTTTTCAATAGGGCATCCAGCAGGCCATTGATGAATTCACCGCTTTTCGGGGTGCTGTAGCTTTTGGCGATTTCGATGTATTCGTCAAAGCTGACTTTTATGGGTATTTCGGGAAAATAAAGCCATTCGGTCAGGGTCATTTTCATGAGCAGCATATCCAGGAGGGCCACCCGTTCCGGATCCCAGTTTTCCAGATGGGGAAGAATCAGCTCTTCGGTTTCCCGGGAATGGTCCAGCACCTGATGCAACAGGCTAACGGCAAACTGTTTGACTTCCCGCTGTTCCTGCGCCTGGCGGATGATACCGGGCGGATCGGAAGGACCGATGGTGGACAGGTGATGCAGAATAACCTTGAACACCAGCTCGCGGTCGTCAGGCCAGCTGCTGAACAGGTCTTCCATGTGTTGCTGAAACAGGTCGGAAGCGCTAATGACGCTGCGATACAGAAAAAGAAGTAGGTCCCGCTCTTCACTGAGCAGCGTGTAGGTTTTGAGAGCAAAGGCACGATACTCCTCTGTTTTGCGCAGCTGTTGAAAAAACAGGCGAAAGAGATCGGGATCTGCCAGCTGGTGCAGCTTTTCTTGCTGCACGGCTTCATACAGCTTTTCGGTTTTTACCAGATGCTGTACGATGGGATTGTCAAACACAGCCGTGGAACGGATCTGATCTTCCTCGGTAGGAAGAAATTTTCCGGAGCGGATTTGCACATCGGTAAACACGTATTCGGCGGTTTTGCAGAGCACATACAGGCTGTACAGAAATGAGCGATAGGTCTTGTTCAGATTTTCCAGCAGATACCGTTCCAACCGGTTTCGCGTTTTATCGTTGTCCTGGGAATATGCATACAAGACCTGCATGACTTTGATGCGGGCCAGATGTCGGGAAATCATGTTGGCGGTAAGCAGAGCCAGTATAATGCCGCATCAGCGGCGGGCATGGATGGCAGCGATTTTGCGGATGCGCTCGTCGGCAATGTGGTAGGCAGCTAAAGAAGTGGGGATGTTTTTGCTTTTCGCCATCCGGAAAATTTCCAGCGTACGGTCGTAGATGCGCTCGCATTGGGCCAGAGAACGTTCCCGGCTGTAGCCTTCCCATTCCGAAGCCACATTGATCAGACCGCCGGCATTGATTACATAATCGGGAGCGTAAAGAATACCGCTATCGGACAACATCTGTCCGTGTTCCGTTTCATCTTCCAGCTGATTGTTGGCTGCTCCGGCCACAATATCGCACTGAAGCTTGGGAATGGTTTCTTCGTTGAGCGTTCCGCCCAGGGCACAGGGGGCGTAAATGTTTACGGGAACAGAAAAGACTTCATCGGCGCCAACAGTAAAAACCTTAAAGCGCGAGGCAACGGCCTGAAGGCGGTCTTCATAGATGTCTGCGATGTAAATGACAGCGCCTTCCTTGTGCAGGTGTTCCACCAGATACTCACCCACATGACCGACTCCCTGAACCATAACTTTTTTTCCGCTGAGGCTGTCGGAACCATAGGCTTCGTGTGCGGCGGCTTTCATGCCCAGATATACACCGTAAGCGGTAAAGGGGGAGGGGTCGCCCCCGCCACCCAGATACTCGGGAAGGCCGGTAACGAATTTGGATTCACGCCCCACCCACTCCATATCGGCTGAGGTGGTGCCTACATCTTCGGCGGTTATGTAGCGGCCGTTGAGCGAATTAACGAACTGGCCGTAGCGTCGAAACAGGGCTTCGGATTTGTCTTTTCGGGAATCGCCAATGATGACGGCTTTTCCGCCTCCGAGATGAAGACCAGTGATAGAGGCTTTGTAGGTCATACCGCGCGACAGGCGCAGGGCATCGCGGAGCGCTTCTCCTTCATGGGCATAGTTCCAGAAGCGGGTGCCCCCCAGAGCCGGACCCAGTACCGTGTTGTGAATGGCAATAATGGCCTTGAGGCCTGTTTGCTGATCAAAGCAGAACATCACCTGCTCGTGATCCATGGAACTGATCTGGCCGAAGACCGTAGTGGCATTCTTGTCAAGTTCGGGGGTGCTGGCAACAGTCATATCATTGTTTTTTTCTGTCTAAGACCGAATGCAGACCCGACAAAGGTAGGGTGATTTTTTGCAGGCAGCAGACCGGCCCATCCTTGGGTTTGGGGCAAAATAGTCAACTTCGTGCTCTTGCTGGCTCAATCCGTCGGGTGGTGAAGGAATTGCGGCAATTAAATCCCTACTTGTATCGCTATCGATGGCGATTGCTATGGGGAACCGCATTTGTCATTCTGGCCAACCTGTTGGCTGTTTATGCCCCGCAGCTGGTCAGGCAGGCCATTGATGCAGTGATTCACTATTCGGCTTATGCCGGCTATTTCTCCGATGCGGAAAGCCGGCAGGCTTTTGTGGGTGGTCTGAGCCTGACGTTAATCGGCTTTGCTGCCCTGGTGCTGCTGGTAGCCATTGGCCGCGGGCTGTTTATGTTTCTGATGCGGCAGACCTTAATTGTCATGTCGCGGCTCATTGAATACGATCAGAAGAACGAATTGTATGCCCATAGTCAGCGTCTCGACCTGGAATTTTACAAGACGCACAGCACGGGGGATCTGATGTCGCGGCTGACGGAAGACGTATCGCGTGTGCGTATGTACACCGGTCCGGCATTGATGTATTCGCTCAACCTGCTGGTATTGTTTGTGCTGGTAACGGCCACCATGATTCAGGTAGATGCCCGGCTGACGCTGTACACCTTGTTGCCGTTGCCGGTACTCGGGGTAGGTATCTATCAGGTCAGTCGCATCATTCATCTGAAAAGCGAACGAATCCAGCAGCAATTGGGCCGGTTAACCACCTGGGCGCAGGAATGTTATGCAGGCATCAGGGTCATTCAGGGCCTGGGTCTTCAGCCGGCCATGAGCCAGCGGTTTGCGCATGAAGCGGAAGCCTATCGTCAGAACACGATGAGCCTGGCCCGCGTGGAAGCATGGTATCATCCGCTGATCCTGCTTCTGGTCGGGTTGAGCACGTTGCTGACCGTGCTGGTGGGCGGGTGGCAGGTGATGCAGGGAACGGTAACAGCCGGAAACATAGCTGAATTTGTTATCTATATCAACATGCTGACGTGGCCGATTGCTTCGGTCGGTTGGGTGATGGCCTTGGTGCAGCGCGCGGCGGCTTCACAAAAGCGCATCAACGAATTTCTGGCGCAGCAGCCTGTGGTTCGCAACCGGGGAATCATCCGAAAACCGATTTCGGGGGCCGTGAGGTTGGAGCAGGTGTCGTTCACGTATCCGCACAGCGGCATTGAAGCGTTGCACGATGTCAGCCTGGACATTGAACCCGGCGAACGGGTAGCCCTGATGGGCCTTACCGGCAGCGGCAAAACCACCTTGCTTCAGTTGTTGCCGCGGTTTTATGATCCTACCCGGGGCCGGATTCTTTTGGATGGCATTCCCCTGCAGGATTATGCCTTGGATCATCTGCGCCGGCACATCGGTTACATGCCTCAGGATGTGGTATTGTTTTCCGACACCATCTACCACAACATTGCGTTTTCAGGAACCGATCGCTATACGGAACAACAGGTGCAGGAGGCTGCCCGGCAGGCCAGTATCCTGGAAGACATCATGCACATGCCGCGTCAGTTTCAGACGCAGATCGGTGAACGGGGTCTTACCCTTTCCGGCGGGCAGAAGCAGCGCTTGGCGCTGGCGCGCACGCTGATTACCCACCCGCAGTTGCTGCTGCTGGATGATTGTTTCTCTGCGGTGGATGCCGAAACCGAAGCGCGGCTGCTGGAGCAGCTGCATCGCTATGCTACCGGCAAAACCACCGTAGTGGTGACCCACCGCATTTTCACCACACTGGCCTTTGACCGGATTTTCGTGCTCCACCAGGGGCGGCTGGCCGAACAGGGCACGCACGAGGCGCTCTTGCAACGGCGCGGCATTTATTATCTGTTACATCAGAAACAGGCAATGGAACAAAAGGCCGGGGTAGTTCCTGTTTGAATTGGATAGTGATTCTGGTATATTTGCTGAGGTATCATTAAAATTTTTCTAAGTGGAAAAGGGCAAAAAGGACAGTTCCAAAGCTGAAAGCGTTTTTACCCGTCGGTTTCGGGCAGGCAGGCGCCGGACATATTTTTTTGACGTTCGTCCGGCAAAAAGCAACGATTATTTTCTGGTCATCACCGAAAGCAAAAAACGACCGGATGCTACCTATGAACGATATAAGATTTTTTTGTATAAAGAAGATCTGAAAAAATTCCTTCAAACGTTTAATGAAACGTTTGAACACATGCGTACCCAACTGATGCCGGATTTTGATTTTGATGCCTACGATGAACCGGCTGCCGGCAGCAACGATGAGGAACGCCCGGCCGGAGGAAACGCTGATGCCCCTGATGAACGATCCCAATCAGAGGAAGAACCCCCCCCTTCGTCGCAGCACTCCGAGGGGGAAGAGGAACTGCGGTGGTGAACACCGGAGGGCGCAGCGGGTTCCGGCACCTATTTTTGCCGCCGCATGGGATTGCGTTGCGGCATTGTTGGCCTTCCGAACGTCGGAAAATCCACCTTGTTTAATGCATTGACCCAGGCCGGAGCAGTTGCGGCCAACTTTCCGTTTTGCACCATTGAACCCAACCACGGCATTGCAGAAGTGCCCGATGAACGGCTCAGGCAATTGTGCCGGCTGGTAAAGCCGAAGCAATGCACGCCCACGACGCTGGAAGTGGTGGACATTGCCGGGCTGGTAAAAGGTGCCAGCCAGGGGGAAGGTCTGGGTAATCAGTTTCTTGACCATATCCGCAACGTGCATGCCCTCATTCACGTGTTGCGGTGTTTTGACGCTGAGCAGGTGTCGCATGTCGGAGGCTCTGTGGATCCCCTGCGCGACAAAGAAATTGTGGATCTGGAGCTGCAGCTGCGCGATCTGGAAACGGTCAGCCGGCGCCGCCAGCGGCTGGAGCGTGCCGTGCAGTTGGGTGACCGCGAGCATCAGCAACTGGCCGAACTGTTGTTGGCCTGTGAACGGCATTTGCAGGCCGGACAGCCGGTGCGCAGCCTGGTGCTTTCCGTAGAGCAACGGCAACGCCTCGGTGAGTTGAATCTGCTGACCGATAAGCCGGTGCTGTATGTCTGCAATGTGTCCGAAGAAGATGCAGCCAGAGGCAATGCCTATGTGGAACGCCTGAAGCCTCTGGTGGAAGCCGAAGGGTCAGAGCTGCTGGTGCTTAGCGTGGCTATGGAAGCGGAAATCGTAAGGCTGGACGATGCGGCTGACCGACAGGCATTTCTTCAGGCAGCCGGATTAACGGAACCGGCGCTCCACCGGCTGATTCGTTCAGCATACCGCCTGTTGCGCTACGTAACCTTTTTTACCGCCGGTCCCAAAGAAGTCAGGGCCTGGACGGTAACGGAGGGCACAACAGCCCAGCGGGCCGGTGGGGTAATCCATTCCGACTTTGAAAGAGGATTTATCCGTGCTGAAGTCATCGCTTACGACGATTTTGTGGCCTGCGGATCGGAAGCCGCCTGCCGGCAGGCGGGCAAACTCCGTACGGAAGGTCGGGATTACGTGGTGCACGACGGCGATGTTATTCATTTTCTGTTTAATGTTTAATAGCCATACCTCAACATGATTGTCATTACCGGAGCAGCAGGATTCATCGGCAGTGGCCTGTTGGCACGCCTCAATGCAGAAGGCATTTATCATATTCTGGCGGTAGATGATTTTTCTTCGCCGGCCAAGCAGGGCAATTACGCCACCAAGCGTTTTCTGAACCTGCAGGATCGTGAAGCCTTTTTGCGCTGGCTGGATCTGCAGTACGAGTCGGTAGAGTTTATTTTTCACCTGGGCGCCCGGACGGATACCACGGAACAGGACCCCAACGTATTCAACCGGCTGAACCTGAAGTATTCGGTGGAATTATGGAACCGCTGCGTGCGGTACCGGATTCCGCTGGTGTATGCCTCGACGGCAGCGACCTACGGAGCCGGCGAACTCGGTTACGATGACGACGAATCGCTGCTGCCGCAACTGAAGCCCCTTAATCCGTACGGTAAATCCAAGCATGCTTTTGACAAATGGGTGCTGACGCAGCAGGAGCGACCACCCCACTGGTGGGGATTAAAATTTTTTAATGTGTTCGGGCCCAATGAATACCACAAGGGGCGCATGGCCTCGGTGGTGTTTCACGGATTTAACGAAATCCGCAAGCGGCGGCGCATGACGCTATTCCGCAGCCACCGTCCGGATTATGCCGATGGCATGCAAATGCGCGATTTCGTTTATGTTAAAGATGTTGTGGATGTGCTGTGGTGGTTGTACCGCAACCAGCCTGCATCGGGCATTTTCAATGTGGGCAGTGGCAAAGCGCGCACCTTTCTGGATCTGGCCACTGCCACCTTTGCGGCCATGGGTATGGAGCCGGGCGTGGATTTCGTGGATATTCCTGAAGACATTCGTCCGTGGTATCAGTATCATACCGAGGCCCGGATGGACAAGTTGCTGGCTCTTGGCTATTCCAAGCCTTTTCATTCGCTGGAAGCAGGAATTGCGGACTATGTGGGCGAATACCTGCTGAAGAACCGCTATTGGTGAGCGCTTCAAGGCAGGGAAGCCAGGCGCTGCAGCACCAGTTCAATAGCCTGCTCGACGGTTTTTCCGGGGTTGTCGCTGAACTGGCGCAGGATGCGGTTGGCCACAATGGCATTAAACGAAATGGCCCGGTGGCCAAGGGCAGCACTCAGTGCATAAAGCGCTGCCGTTTCCATTTCAAAATTGGTACACCGTAGGTGATCGTGCTCAAAAGCAGATGCGGTTTCCAATAACTGCGGTAAAGCCAGAGGCAGGCGCAGGGAACGACCCTGAGGTCCGTAAAAACCCGGACAGGTCAGCGTAAGGCCACGTGGCAAACCGTAACCCAGGGACTGCAGCAGGGAATCAGAGGCAGAGGCAACGTAGGGCAGAAAATGCAGATACTCTACGTGCATGTGCTGCACAAAAGCATTGAGCACAAGTCTTTCTTTATCGGAGTTGCCGAACTGATAAAAGTTCATCAGGTTGTCCATGCCCACGGCCATGGCCGATACCAAAACCGAATCCACAGCTACGTCAGGCTGCAGCGATCCGGAAGTGCCGATGCGCACCAGGGTCAGCGAATGCTTTTGCGGTTGCTCCTGCCGGCGCTGCAGGTCGATATTGACCAGGGCATCCAGCTCATTGAGTACGATGTCTACATTGTCGGTGCCGATGCCTGTAGAAAGCACGGAAATACGCCGGTTGCTCAGATAGCCGGTATGGGTAATGAATTCGCGGTGCTGTCGCTTCAGTTCAACGCTATCAAATCGGGAAGAAACCAGAGCCACGCGATCGGGATCGCCCACCAGAATCACTATCGGAGCCAGCTCTTCGGGACGCAGATCCAGATGATAAACCGATCCGCGCGGGGTTACGATAAGTTCACTGGCTTCCATCGTCGGGTTGCGGGTTCAACGTGTACCTTTGTCGCCGAAAAATAGAAGCGTTCAAGCATGTCATCAAAGACTATTTCCGTCAAAAAGGTATTGGTTCCTACCGATTTTTCTGATTTGTCGTTGGCAGCGTTGGATTATGCAGCGCATCTGGCCCGGGCCGAAGATGCAGAATTGTTGTTGCTGCATGTGGTGGAGTCGTATCCGCAGAATACAGGGCTGGATTTTCGGTTTGACTTTACCGAAATCATTGAAAAAGGCATCCAACAAAAGTTTCAGGAAATCCAGCAGGAAAACACCCATTTGGCGGGTGTACGGCTGCGCTCACAGGTGGCTATTGGAAAAATTCACAGCGAAATTGACCGGGTGGCTGCCGAAGAAAAGGTGCGGCTCATCGTTATGGGCACGCAGGGCGTTTCGGGTATTACCAACATCGGCAAGTTTGTGATTGGCAGCAATGCCTACCGGACGATTCAGAATGCGCCCTGTCCGATCATCACCCTGCGGCAACGACCCAAATCGTTTGACGTACGGCGTTTGCTGGTGCCGCTGGACAGCACTCCGGAATCTACCCAGAAAATTGATGTGGCCATTCGCTGGGCAAAGTATTTCGGAGCCAAGATTCAGTTACTTGCCGTAACGGCTTTTTTTGAGGAACTGGTCGTAGATGTGCGCGATATTACGCGACGCGTGCATGAAGTGGAACGTCAGTTGGCGGATCTGGGCATCGAGTATGAAGCACACATCATCCGGCATCAGGCTCCCAGCGAATCGGTGCTGGAGTTTGCAGAAAAGACCGAATGCGATATGATCTTTATCGTTACCGGTCAGGAGTCTGCGCTCAGCGAGTTGCTGTTCGGCTCTTCCGCACGCAACATCATCAGCGAGTCGCCGGTGCCGGTCATGAGCATCAACATCAAAAAGTTTGACGTAGCCGAGCTGGAGGCTTAGGCAGTTACGATTTTGGATTTTCGGCGGAAGATTCCGAAGGCGCCGATTCGAGCGTAGAGGATTGGGTTTTGCGGAGGTTTCGAATTTCAGAATTGCGCCGCCAGATGCGCGGCCATTGCAACAGCCAACCTGACACGTAACCCAGTAAAAAGATCAACACCACGATAAGGGCCTGCGAACCACTGAACTGCCAAATCAGAAAATGCAGGGAAATGACGTCGGTGTTTTGAATGGCGAAAATGAGGGCCAACAAGAGAAATATTATGGTGAAAAGGTAATTCAGGCGCATGGCGGCTGGTTGTTTGGCAAAAGATAGGCAAATGCTGCCGTCAACACCTCACTAAATTTTTTTGGTTTCCAGTGCTGCTTTCAGCGTCTGGTTCATGAGTTTTTCGGCATAAGGGGCGGCATATTCATTGAGCTGATGCATGAGGGTACGGATGCGGTCGGCATCGCCGCTGTTGGCAGCTTCGGCCAGTTGGTTGTTCAGGCTGATCAGAGAATCTTTTTCCTGTTCGGAAAGCAGGGTTGCTGCTGCCTTGATAAATTTTTCAGTGGCAGCCACCAGTTGACGGGCTTCGGTAGCTGCTTCCAGCAGGGTTCGTTGCGCCATGTCTTCGCGGGCATGCATCAGGGAGTCGGCCAGCATTTGTTCGATCTGCTGATCGGTGAGTCCATACTGCGGCTTGACCTCAATGCTTTGCTCGGTGTTGCTGCGCAATTCGCGGGCGCGCACCTGCAGGATGCCGTCGGCATTCAGGGTGAAGGTAATTTCCACCTTAGGTAGTCCGGCAGGCATAGCAGGAATGTTGCTAAGGATAAACTCGGCCAGTTTGCGGTTGTCCTTAACCAGGTCGCGTTCGCCCTGAAAAACGGAAATGCGAAGCTGTGTCTGGCCATCGCGCGAAGTGGTATACAGGCGGGATGCGGCTGTCGGGATGCGGCTGTTGCGCGGAATGAGGACATCCATCAGGCCGCCAAGGGTTTCTATGCCCAGCGATAGCGGGGTAACATCCAGCAGCAGCACTTCTTTCTGATTTCCGGCCAGCACATCGGCCTGAATGGCAGCGCCCAGAGCAACCACTTCATCGGGGTTGAGTTCGTCATAGGGCTTTCGGTTGAAGAAAGCAGCCACGGCAGCCTTGACGGCAGGCATGCGGGTAGCGCCACCTACGAGCACCACATGGTGAATGTCCTGCGGTTTGAGGCCGGCATCGCGCAGGGCCTGCTGCACGCTGGCCAGCGTTCGATCAATGAGCGGACGGGTCTGTTGTTCCAGCTCCTCCCTGCTGATGTGCAGCGAAAGGTCTTCAAAGCGACCTTCGTAGCGGTCGTGCTGGGTCAGGTGAATTTTTGCTTCTTCTGCCTTGAGCCTTAAAGATTGCATCAGGCTGCGGTCGGAACGAATGCGTTCCTGCTGTCGATGGCGTTGCAGCCAAAGGTCCACCACGGCACGGTCAAAATCGTCGCCACCCAGGAAAGTGTCGCCGTGGGTGGCCAGCACTTCAAAAATGCCTTTGCCGATGCGCAGCAGGCTGATGTCAAAAGTGCCTCCGCCCAGATCGTAAACGGCGATGAGCTCGTCTTCGGGTTTGCGGTCCAGGCCGTAGGCCAGAGCAGCCGATGTGGGTTCGTTGATGATGCGCAACACATCCAGGCCGGCCAGCCTTCCAGCATCGCGGGTGGCCTGCCGTTGCGCATCGTTGAAATAGGCGGGAACGGTGATAACGGCTTTACGCACGGGTCGGTTCAGTAGGCGTTCGGCCCTGGCCTTGAGTTCCTGCAGAATCAGGGCAGAAAGTTCAATGGGGGTATAATGCCGATCGCCCACCCGGATGCGCACCAGTTCGTTGCCTTCCTGATGGGCAAGCCGGTAGCCGAAGTATTGCTGCAGCGGCAACATTTCATTAAAGGATTTCCCCATCAGACGCTTGACGGAATAAATGGTCTGTTCGGGCTCGGTGGCCAGATGACTTCGTGCAGCGTCGCCCACCAGAATGCTGCCATCGGAGTGGAAATAAACGATGGAAGGAACCAGGGTGCGCTGGCCGGCTTCGGAAAGGCATACGGGGCGTCGGGTGGCCGGATCCATGTAGGCAATCAGGGAATGGGTGGTTCCCAGGTCAATGCCCACAATAACATCCTGCTGCGCCAAGGTGGCGTTGCGCAGGTCAATAGGGATTTTTGCCATGAAGGAGCAAAGTTCCGATGCAGCCGTCAAACGACGGTCAGCGCATCAGATACATTTTGCCGATGCCGTTGCGGAAGTATTGGTCGGTGCCGTTATCGTAATGATCCATGGGCCGGCCGTTGAGGCGGGCTTCCACTTTGTAGAAATACACTCCGGGAGCAAGACGATCGCCGAACTGATCGGTTCCGTCCCAATTGAAATCAGTGATGTTGTTTCCGATGCGCAGGTTACCCAGTTCGCTGAGGAAAATTTCGCGAACGACTTTGCCGCTGACAGTAAAGACCGTGATTTTCATCTGTTCGGGCGTCTGCGATCCGGTGAGGGTAAACACAAAGCGCGTAGAGGTAGAAAACGGATTGGGATAGTTCAGCACATTGGAGATCATAGGCTTATTGATCACGCGGAAACGGATGCGGTAAGCATAGTTGCCGCTGGCATTGCCGGCACGGTCGTAGCCCTGAACCACGAGCTGGTAGGTGCCGTCCTGGGTGAATTCGCGACGCAGGAGGGCGCGGGCTGTGTTGTTCTTTTTCAGTTGCATGCTATCGGCCGGGAAGAAGAAGGAAGTTACCTGGTCAAAGACGACGTTGCGGCGTGAACCATCGGGGTAAATGAAGTAGATGTCAAAGGCGGAGGTGTCGTTCAGCGGCACATACGGATTTTCATCCCTGAGCATGATTTCTATTTCGGGTTTGGCCGAAACCAGGTCGCCATCCATAATTCGGATGCCGTCGAAGGTGACGTCCAGCAGGGGGTTGAGGTTGTCGCCGCGGACATAAAAGTTCAGGACGCCGATGTTGTTGAAATGCGTCTGTTCGGGCTGATCGTTGTCGGGGTTAGCTTCAATGAAAAGGCTGTTCAGGCCTTCCAGGCAGGCGCAATCCGTAGCGAAGGTGTAGCGAACCACCAATGTGTCAAAGCCCTGCAGCGGTGCATACCGGCGGTAATGAACGTGCGAACCGTTCACGGCATCGGTAACGACATACTTCATCAGCAGGCTGTCCATCGGCCAGGGAGTCAGGTTTTCCACGGCACAGGCAAACTGCAGGGGCAGCAACTGATTGACTGAATCGGCCATGGAAAAGTGCAGGGCAGGATTCAGGGCCGCTTCAGGAACGGGTTGATAGTGCACACGCCAATAGTCCAATTGCACCGGAGTGCGGAAGGTGGTATCGGTGGAATGCAAACGCAGTCGGAGGTAAGGATAGACGTTGGCATCAATCCATTGCAGAGTTGTGTCGCTGACCGTAAGGGAGGGAAGCAGCAGGTGTTCGCTTCCGTCGTTTTTAACGCCATATACCTCAAAGCGGTATGCATCGTTGCCGGGTTCCCTTTGCCAGGCCTTCCAGAAAACATGGGTCCAATAGCGGGCAGGCCCGATCAGGGGAGATTCCACAAAACCGGTCGTCCATTTGCCTACAATCTGGAAGGTTGTGTCGATGATATCCGTAAACGTATCTCCTGCGATTTCATAAATCGGATATGACGAACTGTTCTTTTTCAGGAAGAACGCATAGGGAGCCGGCTGCTTGATGTCATCCACCTGGGTCAATCCCAACTGATGAAAGGCATCTATTTGCACGCTATCCCAGTTGTAAATTTTTGCATCGTTGACCGTCATGAACAGGATGTAGTTTCCGTCGGGGATGGTGTCCAGCAGAAAACTGATCATCTTGTCGTTAATGGGCTGACTGGTGTTGTAGCTGAACATGATGCGCGGCGTAAGCTTACACTGAATGCTGCCGTAGAGGCCTCCGTACGGGTTCATCCAGAAACTGCCGGTGGAACTGTCAATAACGGCAATGATGACGTTGGCATTGCTGCACGTCCAGGTGCCTACGCGCACGCCGTTGAGGTAGATGCCCGGATCGTCGGACGACAGGGGGCCGGGGAATGAACCCCAGGTGAAGCCCGTGTAAATGCCGATGGATTTGATGTCGTTTACAAAGGAGAACAAGCGATCGTTGCCCAGCACGATGTTGCCCAGCGGATTGGTTACCGTGCTCAGGTGCTGATAATAATGCGACTGATTCCAGCCGGGCGGCGAGCCTTTGATGAACACAAAAGAAGTATGATGCCAGACCGGGTCGCTGCTGAACGAAGAATCCACGCTGGTGCGCCAGTAGTAAACGGTGCTGTCCATCCAATTCATGGAAGGAGCCCACTTGATCACACCGCCTTTTTGCTTCACCTTGTAGGTTTGCAGCAAGGGGCTATTAAACAGGTCGGTCGTATCCAGCTGAATGACGTACTGCCGTTCGGGCGCAAACGGATTGATCGTACTCGCTTTCAGGGTGATGTTCGGTTCGGAAATGATGGAATAGGGGGGTGGGTACACGGGAAGGATGTCATCGGAATCAATGAACAGATTTATGGTCAGTTCATTGTTCATTTCGCTCAATTCCTCCACATCACCATTGGCGGAACCGTATTCACCGGCATCCAGTTTCAGATAGAATTTGTTTAATCCATAAGATTTTAATCCTTCATTGCGAACGACCAGCCGGATGGTGTCGTGGAAGTACGGCGCTTTGATGCGCCGGTGATGAAGCACCTGTTCGGTAAGGTCGGGCAGGGTGCGGACGACGTCCACGTAAATGCTGTCGTCGGTGGCTTTTCCGATGTTGTAGGCGATCAGTTCCAGGTAAAAAGAATCGGTACCGGCCGTAACCATCTGGGGCAGGAAGCGCACATTCTGGGTTTCCAGCACATAGTCGGGTTTTTCATATACGTTAAACTGCAGAGAGGGATCGCCTGAAAAGAGCATCTGTTCGGCAACCACCCGATCCATGTCGCTGCCGGAGGTAGTAATCACATCGTTGATGGTGGCCTGAATGATGTCGCCAAAGGGCTGGTTGTAGTGATTGCGCGAGAGGTTGAGGTAAAAGCGGGTGGAGTACAGGTCCAGGCTGCTGGCAATGGCAAAGATGGAAGGCCCCAGAAAGGCAATGGCACCGGCCTGGGGGGTGAGCACGAACTGGTCGGCCATGCCGTGAAAATGCTGGAACAGGTTGCCAATCAGGCAACCGTTGGTCAGCACGAGCGGATACTTACCGGCATTGTGGTAATTCTCCGGTTTGTCCAGATTGAAGTCGAAGCTGTTGGCAGAGGAATGGCCGAAAAAGGTAATCAGCGAGGTGCCGGCTGTAATGAGCGAATCCAGAAATTCGGAAGTAGCCTGCTGAATGGGCTGGGTGCTCGTTTTGGCAAAGGTGTACACCTGTGCGCCATAAAGCGTGTCTTCCACCACATCGCGGTACTTGTTGAGCAAACTCAGGAAGTAGGCCTGATCGGAACTGGAAGCTCCGCCCACCAGATGCATGACGTTTTTCATCCATCCCTTGTCGGCAATAGTCTGAAAGGGACTTTTCTGCGCATTGACGTATTGCTTGGCCTTTTCCAGATAGGGATAGACCTCTTCAGCTGTCAGACAGGCAATGCGACCTACGGGGATCAGCGGCTTCTGCGATTTCCCTAACGCAGTGAGCAGCTGGTCGGAACCGGGAAAACCAAAGGTGGGAACCAGGCAATAGGAGCGCAGGAACGGCTTATCATTAAAATTTCCGTATTCAATGCCCTTGCCAATCAGAAAGAGATACCGTTTGGCATCAGGCCATTTATGAATGATATATTCCGCGAATTTGTTGATTGCCGCAGGATGAAATCGGATTCCATAGGCAAACTGATCGTAGAGGTCCAGGATGTTGGCGACAATGGCCTGATACCCTTCCTGCTGCTTCCACAACCGGTATTGCTCCACCGGATTGTTTCCCAAACTGTCTTTCATGATCAGCGGATGGCTGATGATGATGAAGTCGCCCTGATTTTGCGGAAGGGAATAGTCCACGAAGTGCACGGAAAAGAGGCTGTCCACTTTGCGGATGGTGGCAACGGTATCCTGAGCTACCAGCAACAGCTGCCGCACCGAAGCGGCGGCCGGAGGCAGCAGAAACAAAAGGGTATCGCTTTGCACAACAGCTTCCAGCCTTTGAAGCGTGGCATAATCGTAGAGAACGGGAATCGTATTCTTGCGATCAAAATGGGTAATGCGCAGATAACGGGCATTGCCCGACGGAGGCAAAGCAAACTGCGCCACGGAAGCCTGCTCAAAATCCAAATAGCGCGGGTAGGTAAGCTCGATCCATGAAACGGAGACCAGATCGTTGGCGCTGGTCGAATGAGCATTGGAAATGGTAACCGTCGTGGTGGGCGATGTCAGCCAGGCAGCATCCGGCGCAAAGTTGAGCCGCAGCACGGAATAGGCAGCAAAAGAAGCCGACCAGATTTGGTTGTTGTTTACGGATATAATAAGCTGATGGTCATCCCACAGACTGTTGATCTGCATGCTCAGACTGGCGGTAAGACCGGGTTCGTAGTAAAGCTGCGGAGTGGCTAAGGGGTAGTTTTTGGTGTTCTTGTTGGTGAAATAATCGGAATAACCTTCAGTAGGGCTGAAGTCGGAATCAAAAACGAACGAGCCATACAAAGCGGATCGGCCGCGTGCCAGTTGACTGAAGCTGCTTTTCTCTTTGCCATAAACGGTTGCAGTAGTAAACAGGCAATACGGCTCGGGAGCCGGTGGATTGACGATGGTGTTGGGAGCCTGAACAAACTGGTTGGAGGAGGGAATGCCGGCCCACGTTAAAAAATAGTAACCGGTGTCGTTAAACATGCTGAGCCGGTCGTTGCCCTGCCACAACGGATCGGCATACAAGGTGGAATCCCACCAGCCATCGTTTCGTTTGGCATAAAACTCAATGTAATCGTTTATGCCCAAAGGGCCGTTGGTGGAAACGTAAACGGGAATTTCCACCCCTTTGTGATAGATGCGCACATTGCTTCCGAAAATGCTGCTGATCGGTACGTTGAACTGCTGCATGGTGCTGCCCGTCAGCCGGTAAACGCCGTCGTTGATGATGCGAAACTTGAAATATTGCTGGCTGAAGTTGATCCATTCGTTGCCATACAGCTGCGCGCTTGCCTGCTGCAAGGGAATCAGTAACAGAAAAACCCATACCCTGGCAAAGCGTAGCAGGTGTTTCATGCCTAAGACTTTTTGGCAGCGCCCAGCGACAGACGAAGCGAGAACACGTGCGAGTACAGGGAGCCGGACAAGTCGCCCAGGTTGGTCAGGGCATAGTCAATGATGACACTTTTGATGCTGAGTCCGACGCCTGCCGAAGGTTGAACCGTCAGGTCGGTGCTGCCGTCCAGCTGCGTGATGCGCTGAAAATTGTTTAATCCGGCACGCAGGTAAATTGTTTTCTTGTAGCCGCCTTCTACGCCAAGGCGGGGATCCATACTGATGAGGCCTGTGCGTATCAGCGTATTGCGTCGCCCGTCAAACGTAACATCCAGATCCAAGGCCGGCATCACCGTGAAGGTCTGTTGCTGGCCGAAGGTGAAGACCCGCGACGCTCCAGCTACCAACCGGGGCGCTGTCAGCTCTATCGAATTTTCAGGAATCAGGTTGTTGGTCGTAGCCAGCACCATTTGTTCTTCACTGGTGAAGTGGTACGACCAGGCGTTGAACGTGGTGGTAATGTCGCGACCGATAGCCCCAAATTGCCAGCCGTTTTTGAGGTATTGCACGCCCAGGTCTGCACCCAGGCCCCAACTGGAGGCAAAACTTCCCGCAATGCGGTGGATGATTTTCAAGCTTCCACCTACCTGAAGGCCTTCCACGCCGGTTTCCTGTCCGTAGCTGATCAGGGCCGCATAATCGGCAACAGAGAAATTGGAAATGTTGTCGTAGTTGATGCTGCCGTCCGGCTCAATCAGGAACAAGGTGTTGGGAATGTCGTCAACGCCAAAGCGGATCAGCGAGAAAGCCAGCTTTCGGTTCAGCAGCCCTTCCTGCATGGGCAAGGCAACGGCACCGTAGTCGTATTTGGCAATGCCGGCAAAATATTCTGCATGCATCAGACCAATGTCCAGATTAGGAGGACCGGACGGAAGCCCCGCAGGATTCCAGTAAGCAGCCGTTACGTCGTGGCTTGAGCTGGTGACGGCACCTCCCAGCGCCAAACCGCGGGCCCCTACGCCTATGGCGAGGAATTCGTTGCTGTATTTGTAAAATTGGCCATACCCTTTCGGAACGAATCCCAGCATACCAGCAGCAAGTAAAAGGGCTAAGCGATTCATCACAGGCACAACGCCTTTGCAGTCAGCGTATTGTTATGGGTAAAATTACGAAGCTACCTGCAAATCGGTTGTTGTTCTCCGGCTCATGGCTTTTTAGCACATTAGCTGCCGTGCTGGCTTTTGCACCGGCTAAAATCAATCTGGGGCTTCGGGTGGGTGCGCTGCGCGCCGACGGCTATCATGCCGTGGAAACCGTGCTTTATCCGGTGCCCTGGTTTGATGCCGTGGAAGCTGTAACAGCCGATGCATTTGCTTTTCGCAGCTACGGACAACCCTGTGGCCCTCCGGAAGAGAATTTATGTGTCAAAGCCTGGCGCCTGTTTCAGCAGCATACCGGATGCCGGCCGGTTCATCTTTTTCTATTAAAAAATCTTCCCCTCGGTGCCGGACTGGGAGGAGGTTCTTCCGATGCCGTTGCCACACTTCGGGTTTTGCAGGCGCTCTTTCCTGATGGTGTTTCTGATGAATTGATGGTTCATTGGGCCGAGCAGTTAGGCAGCGATTGTCCGTTCTTTCTTAAAGGCCGGCCTGTGCTGGCTACAGGTAGAGGTGAAGTGCTGGAACCCCTTGCTCTTGACCTGTCTGCATACGTTTTAACCATCGCAGTTCCGGATGTTCAGGTGTCCACCGCCTGGGCGTATGCCGCTTGGGATCAGCAGTCTGCGGCAACCCATCCTGAAGCTAAGCTGAGTGAACTGATCCGGCTTCAGGTAAGCGAATGGAGGCATCACCTTTACAACGATTTTGAATCGGTGGTTTTTACCCGATTTCCGCATCTGTCCACGCTAAAGCAGGCGCTCTATGAATCGGGAGCAGTCTACGCTTCGCTGAGCGGAAGCGGCTCGGCTGTGTATGGTCTTTTTGAGCACCGGCCTGAATCGTTGCCTGCGCTGCCTTTTGTTCATCGCTGGTGGACGGGCAGTCTTGGGCCTGTTCCCTGAACCAAGCCATTGAACTGGAGGCACCAATCACGATCCGGCACTGACGGCGACGGTGCGTTCGCGGCGTGCCCATTCCATCGGTTCGCCACGCAACAAGCTAAGGAACTGGTCGAACAGGTAGCGGCTGTCGTGCGGGCCGGGAGCGGATTCCGGATGATATTGAACGGAGAATGCCGGACGGTGCAGCAGACACATGCCTTCAACACTGAGATCGTTAAGGTTGATGTGGGAAACCACCATGTCGTTTCGCCGCCGCAGCTCGTCGGCATCCACGGCAAAGCCGTGATTCTGAGAAGTGATTTCACATCGGCCGGTTAACGTATTGCGCACCGGATGATTCAGCCCGCGGTGGCCATGATGCATTTTGAAAGTGGGCACGCCAGAGGCCAGAGCCAGCAGCTGATGACCCAGACAAATGCCGAATAACGGCAGCTTTTCATCCAGAATCTGCGCAACGGTTTGAATAGCATAATCCATGGCAGCGGGATCTCCCGGACCGTTGGAAATGAAAAAACCATGTGGTTGCCAGGCTTTCATTTCCTGCAGCGAAGTGCGGGCTGGAAACACCCGAACATAACAGCCCCGCTGAACCAGTTGGTCCAAAATGTGCCGTTTGATGCCCAGGTCCAGAGCAGCAATGCGGAAAGGAGATGCCGGATCGCCCTGTTCATAGCACTGTGGTGTGCTGACCAGGCTGGATAATTCCAGTCCGGCCATAGGAGGCACTTCAGCCAGTTTTCGTCGCAAAACCGCCAGGTCAGTGGTTTCGCTGCTGATGATGGCATTCATGGCACCACGGCTGCGGATGTGCCGTACCACTGCACGTGTATCCACCCCTTCAATTCCTACCTTGTTTTGCCGGACAAAGAAGCGTTCCAACGTGCCGGTGGCTTGTGAGCGCGAAGCAAAACCACTGAACGACCGGCAGACCAATCCGGCTATTTGAATGGCATCCGACTGGCTTTCATCATGCTGTCCCTCCCGAATGCCGTAGTTGCCAATGTGAACGTGTGTGGTCACCAATAACTGACCGAAATAGGAGGGATCGGTAAAAAGCTCCTGATAACCGGTCATTCCGGTATTGAAGCAAATTTCACCGGCTGTGGTGCCTATGGCTCCGCAGGCTGTGCCGTGATAAACGGTGCCATCGTCCAGCAACAAAACAGCAGGAGTTTTTGCGGATGCAGCCACCATCACAAAGCTAAACCAGCGGGGGAAGAACTGCAGCCCTCGGCGTTGAATTTTATCACCACTGCTGCAGCCGAAGGCAAGCGGCTATCTTTGCCGACTGCAAAAAAGCGCTGATGCCGTATTTGTTTACTTCGGAATCCGTCAGTGAAGGACATCCCGATAAAATTGCTGATCAGATCAGCGATGCCGTATTGGACAGCATGTTGCTCCAGGATCGCCACGCCAAGGTGGCCTGTGAAACGTTTGTAACTACTGGTCTGGCCATCATTGGCGGCGAAATCCGTACCCGGGCTTATGTGGATCTTCAGAAAGTGGTGCGCGGCGTAATTCAACGCATCGGATACACGCGGGCCGAGTATCAGTTTGATGCCAACTCCTGCGGCGTGATCAATGTCATTCATGAACAAAGCGATGACATCTACCGGGGAGTGAAGCGCGGCAGTATTGCCCGGCAGGGCGCCGGCGATCAGGGCATGATGTTCGGCTATGCCTGCAGCGAAACGGATAATTACATGCCGCTGCCTATTGAGCTGGCTCATGCATTGCTCCGGGAATTGTCGGCCATCCGCAAGGAAGGACGGCAGATGACCTACCTGAGGCCCGACAGCAAATCGCAGGTAACCGTCGAATACGATGAACACAACAAGCCCCTGCGAATTGATACCATTGTGCTGTCAACCCAGCACGATGAATTTATCGAGCCCAAAAGCGCTACACAGGCTGCCCGACGACAGGCAGAGGAAAAAATGGTGGATCGAATCCGCCAAGATGTGTTGCGCATCCTTATCCCGAGGGTGAAGCGACAGTTTCCTGCACGCATTCAGCGGTTGTTTACCGACCGGATCAAATACCACATCAACCCCACAGGCAAGTTTGTCATCGGCGGGCCGCATGGCGACACCGGCCTGACGGGTCGTAAGATCATTGTGGACACCTACGGGGGCCGCGGCGCACATGGAGGCGGGGCTTTTAGCGGAAAAGACCCCAGTAAAGTGGATCGCAGCGCTGCCTATGCCTTGCGCCATGTGGCCAAAAACATGGTGGCGGCCGGCATCTGCAGCGAAGCTCTCGTTCAGGTAGCCTACGCCATCGGAGTTGCCGAACCGGTGGGAATTTATGTAAACACCTACGGCACCAGCCGGGTGCGGGATGCCTCGGGTCAAATCATGAGCGATGCAGTCATCGCCAAAAAAATCAGTGAGCTTTTTGACTTACGTCCCGGCATGATCATCCGGCGCCTGCAGTTGCTCAATCCCATTTACAGCGAAACTGCAGCCTATGGCCACATGGGCCGGACTCCGTGCATTAAGGTGCTCAACGGCAGGGAGTACGAATGCTTTACCTGGGAAAAGCTGGATTACGTGGATAAGCTGCGCCGTGTGTTCCGCATTCGCTGACAGGGCTTTCCCGTTCGGCCTGCACGACTGCCTGTTGTAGGTTTGCCTGCAGATGACCAGGAAAACCCGCAAAAGGCTAACAGCACTCGTCGTTGAAGACAATGTAATCAATCAGAGGCTGTTGCATGATCTGCTGCGGTTTGAAAAAATTCATTGCGTGACAGCATCCAGCGGTGAAGAAGCTCTGGCAGCCATCCGTAAGCAGCGATTCGATGTGGTGCTGATGGATTTGCAGATGCCCTATATGGACGGATTGCAGGTCAGCCGCTTGATGCGGAAAGAATTGGGGGAACGGTGTCCGCCCATTATTGCGGTTACCGCCTATGCTTCCGATGAAGACCGCCAGCGTTGCCTTGAGGAGTACCAGTTAGACGGTTACCTGAGCAAGCCGTTTTACCGTCAGCAGTTAATGGAAGAAATTACGCGGGTATGTGGCTGAGCGGTGTTTATTGCACCACCAGCGGACGATACACCAGGCCTTTTTCGGTAAGCAGGCTTATGCAGTAAACCCCCTTGGCACCAAGCTCAGCGGTGTTCAGATCAAAATGGTGTTCGCCGGTCAACAGGCCTTCATAAAGCACCTGAACCGTCCGTCCCATAGCATCGCTGAGGGTGATCCGTCCTTGCATGGGGTTTTCTGAACGAACGACCAGGGTAGCTTGCCCATGGGCCGGATTGGGGAACACCTGAAGGGAGGCATCCTGGTTTTCTGCAAAGGTTACCCCAACCGGATTACTGGAAACATGAATGTCGTCCAGATAAATGTTGTTGCCGCGTCCGTTGGTGCGGTATTCAAATTTGAATCGGACATTGTCGTTGTGAAAGCTGCCGGGAATAGCCACTGACTTGGCCACCCATGGGGCAGCGCTATTGGGAGTGTAGCTGCCGGAATAGTAACCGGCATTGGCCAGGGCCACACCGCTAATGGTCTGACGCAGGCTCCAGGTTTGCCCGCAGTTGGTGGATACGTACACCTTCAGCTCATCGCTGATGTTGGTGGCGCTGACCGAATTGGAAGCTGCCGTATAGTAAAAATTCAGATATACGTTGCCGGCTCCGGTAAGATTAAACGGCGGAGTGATGAGCACATCCATGTCGCCGTTCATATTCTTGTGGTTATTCAACCGGACGGAACCGGAAGAGTAATAACCTACACCGGCAGCATGTTGCCATTTGCTGTTGTTTTCTTCCGGATTAAACACCAGATAATCGGCAGAGAACGTAGAAGGATTTTCAAAATTTTCCCAATAACCCACGGTGTAGGTAGCCGGCGGCTGGGTTACGTAAAGGTATTGGGTACGGGAAAGGGTGGCCGAGCCGGCGGAGTTGGAAGCCGTAAGGGTTATGGCCTTCCAGCCCGGAGTGGTAAAGGAAACCTGTGGATTTTTATCGGTTGAAGTAGCCGGCACGCCATCGGGGAAGGTCCACTGGCGGCTGGAGACAGGAGCATTCCACGATACATCATAGAACGTTACCGGTGTGTTCACGCAAACCATCCGGCTGGAGGCATAAAAATCCACGCGCGGCAGACAAATGGGTTCTATGGTGTCGTTGGTGCCCGTGGCTTCCAGGTTGGAAGGCTGCCAGAGCTTGTTGCGATCGCTGGTGCTGGCATTCAGCACGGCTTGCATCCGGTCGGCCTGACCCTGTGTAAACATGCGCGGGCAATAGGCATATTCCATGTAGTTCTGCACATTTTCTATGATGGGTGGATTACATACCGAACCATCCAGCTTGCAGGTAGCCCAACCTTTCGTTTCCGGAGTGTCGTCCACGCTGTCGTCGCCGCAATCGGCACCCAGCGCGCCGTTGCCCCAGGGATGAAGCAGATTGAGGTAGTGACCGATTTCATGGGTGAGTGCACGGGCCGTAAAGGAGGAGCCGGTGCCGATGCTGCCGACATAACTGCTCAGGATCATAATACCATCGTATGGGGCAAACTGGGGGGCAGAAACCGAGCTGGGCAGATAGGCGTAACCGGCCACGCCTTCGGGCAGATTGCTTGCAACCCAGATGTTCAGGTAGCGATCCCGCGGCCAATAGTTCAGCTTGGTGGCATCGGTACCCAGGTAGGTCGTCAAGGAATGAATGCGTTCAATGCCGTTGGTGCAGGTGCCTCCGGGCGTTTTGTTGGCCAGCCGAAATTCAATGCGGGAATCGGCGGCAATGTTTTTAAATGAGGGCACAATCAATGACGTGTCGCTGTTGCGTTTGCGGAAGTCTTCGTTAAGGATTCGCAAGGCATCACGAACCTGTTCGTCGCTGATGTTTTCTGGTCCGTAATCGTGAATGATGTGAAAGACAACGGGAATGATATACACCGTTTCGTCGCGGGTGGCGGCATTGTGTGCTATCCAGTTCTGAATGAATTCTTCCAGACGTTGGTGTTCAATCAGCAGGTGCGGATGGGCATTCAGCAATTCCTGATTTTTCTGATCGGTGCCACAAAAGTGAGGCATCTGGGCTACGGAAATGGAGGGAACTGCGGCCAGAAGCAGGAGAAGCTTTTTCATGGATGTCGTTTGGGCCAAAAATAACTGTTGGCATATGATCTTCTACGGCAACCGGTCAGAATCAGGTAAAAAGATGTGAAAGAATGCAAAATGATTTTCAACTTGCCATCCGAATGGACGTGCTGGCCATCCTGCGTGGTGCCCTGGGTGTGGCTGTGCTTTTGGCCATTTGTTACCTGTTCAGTAACAACCGCAGGGCCATTGACTGGAAACTGGTAGGTACCGGTCTGCTGCTGCAGGTCGTTTTTGCTTTATGTATTCTGCATGTGCCCATTTGCCGTTTGGTATTTGAATGGATCAGCGAGGGCTTCGTCAAGCTGATTCAACTGGCGCGGCAGGGAACGGAATTTCTGTTCGGGCCATTGGCCAATCCGACAAACTCCTGGGGCTATGTGTTTGCCATACAGGTGTTGCCCAACATTGTGTTTTTTGCTGCCTTGTCGGCTTTGCTTTATTACCTGGGAATTCTGCAACTGGTGGTGCTGGCTTTTGCCTGGGTGATGAGCAAGACCATGAAGCAGATTTCGGGTGCTGAAAGTTTATCGGCTGCAGCCAACATTTTTCTGGGCCAAACCGAAGCGCCGCTTATGGTTCGGCCCTATGTGCCCAACATGACGCGCAGCGAACTGTTATGCATCATGGTAGGGGGCATGGCCACGACGGCCGGCAGTGTGATGGCCGCTTACGTCAGTTTTCTGGGTGGGAGCGATGTAGAGCGCCAGCAGTTTTTCGCCCTGCATCTGCTTTCGGCATCGGTGATGAGTGCGCCGGCAGCCATTGTTTGCGCCAAAATGCTTTTTCCGCAAACCACGCCGGAGCTGCTGTCGCGCGATCTGCACGTACCCCGTGAAAAAATTGGCAACAACGTTCTGGGCGCCATAGCCAACGGCACGACCGATGGACTGCGGCTGGCCCTGAACGTGGCCGGCATGCTCATTGTGTTCATTGCGCTGATGGCCGTGATCAATGCTGTGCTGAACTTATGCGGCCGTATCGGAAATCTCAACGAACTGATTGCTGCTCAAACTGGTGGTCGCTTTGACGGCTTGTCGCTTCAGTTCCTGTTTGGTTACGTTTTTGCGCCGCTGGCCTGGACGATGGGCGTGGCTTCTTCGGAGATGTTGGCCATCGGGCAGCTGTTGGGAGAAAAACTGGTGCTTAACGAATTTGTGGCCTATGTTAGCATGAGCCGGATGCTGGAGCAGGAACTGCTCAGCGACCCCCGTTCGGTGGTCATTGTCACCTATGCCCTTTGTGGTTTTGCCAACTTTTCCAGCATCGGCATTCAGATCGGCGGCATCGGCGCCTTGGCTCCCAATCAGCGAAATACCCTGGCCGAACTGGGCTTAAAAGCCCTGATCGGAGGCACCATCGCCTGCATGATGACAGCCGTTATTGCCGGGGCCATGTACGTCCCTTAAAAATCCGCTCTGCGTATAGTTCCTTTGCGGCCATCTTAACCCGCTGATTCCATGTTTGACGTGTTAACTACCGCCGAGGGTTGGATGAGTCTGCTTACCCTCATCGTCATGGAAATTATTCTGGGCGTTGACAACATCATTTTCATTTCCATTCTGGCCGATAAGCTGCCTAAAAGGCTGCGGCCACGGGCCCGGATCATCGGACTGAGTCTGGCGCTGATCATGCGCGTGCTGCTGCTGTTTTCCATTTCTTGGCTGACCCGGCTGACCACGCCGCTGCTGACCATCAATGAGTTTGCCCTTTCGGCCCGTGACCTGATTCTGTTTACCGGCGGCGTGTTTTTGTTGTATAAGACGGTAAAAGAGATCCACAACAAAATTGAAGGCCTTGATGTTTCGCCGCGGGTAAGTCCTGCTCGGCAGTTCGGCAAGGTCATTTTTCAGATTATTCTCATAGATATGGTTTTTTCCGTGGATTCCATTCTCACGGCCGTAGGTCTGGTGGATGAGTTAAGCATCATGATCCTTGCCGTTGTGGTGGCCATTGTGTTTATGATGCTGTTTGCGGGCTGGGTCAGTGCCTTCATAGACAAAAATCCCACTTTCAAGATGCTGGCCCTGTCGTTTCTGCTCATGGTAGGCTTTCTGCTGGTTGCCGACGGCCTGCATTATCATATTGATAAAAAATATCTGTATTTTTCGATGGGCTTTGCCTTTCTGGTGGAGTTTCTCAACATGCGCGAGCGGCATAAGCGCCAGCAAGGGCTCAGCACGGGAAGACCGGCTCAAGAGGATTCCTGAGGCCATTGCGGCTTAGTGTTGCTTCAGCCAGAGCGGGTTCTGCTGCTGAAAGCGGCGCAGGCGCGGCAGGCTTTCCTGCCGCACATAGGGATGATCCGGATTTCGGGAAACGAAGTTCTGGTGATAGGCTTCGGCAGGCCAGAACTGCTGCAGGGGCAGCACTTCCGTGGCCAGAGGTTGCCGGTATACCCCGGAGGCCTGCAGCTGGCTCATGGTGTCCAGAATGATCTGCCGCTCGGTGGCATTACGGTAAAACGCTATGGAACGGTACTGCGTGCCCACATCTGGACCCTGGCGGTTGACCTGTGTGGGATCGTGGCAGGAAAAAAACAGGCTGACCAGCCGGGGAAAATCAATGCGGGACGAATCGTACACCACAAGCACGGCTTCGGCATGACCGGTGGTTCCCGAGCCCACCTGCCTGTAGGTGGGCTGTGCCGTGTGGCCGCCGGCATAGCCGGAAACGACCTCGTGCACACCACGAACGCTTTCAAAAATGGCTTCCACACACCAGAAACAGCCGGCAGCAAAACACGCCGTATCCGGTTGGCTGATGCCTGCGCCAGGCAGGGTATGACCGGCGGGCTGCGGCGAAGGCTGACAGCCAAAGCCTATTCCCATCCAGCCTGCAAACAGGGAGAGTTTCCATCCCATGCGCGTGTTTTTTCCTTCCGAAAGTAGCGCTCCCGGGAGTTCACTCAAGGGGTTATCGCCTTCAGAAAAACAGTTTCTGGCAGTGAGTAAATGATTCTGCAGTAAGCCTTACCAGGTATAAGCCACCGGCCGGAGCAACGACTTTAACTTCATTCATGCCTTCTGAAAGATCCAGCCACTGCCGGTGCCCAATTCTTCCGCTGAGGTCCACCAGTTGCAAGGTGGCTTTTTCGGCCAGGGCAGCGTGAATGAACAGCTTGTACCCATCCGCCATCGGTACACAGGTGACCACCGATTTGGTCAGCGGAGCATCATCCTCCTCGTCATCTTCTCCGAAACGATACGGACAATTCTGAATTTTTATCTTAATCAGATTTCCCGTCTTGTTAATAATCAGGTTGGGAAGGGTGATCAGCTTTCCGTCGTAATTGCTGATGGTGCCTTTCTGGATTTTCACGCCATTGACATCGGTGTTGCTCCACTTCAGCGTCATACCGGCCACGGGTTTGAATTTGTTGAAGCGGCGCAGGGTGAGGTCGGCAGTGCAGGTGGTGTATTGCTGGGGATGAAGTACACCACCCACATAAAAATCTTTAATAAATACCCTCACCCAGAATTTGCAGTCCTTATCGGTGGAATCCTTCCAGTCCAGATAGCCGTTGATGGCACCATACGGCTCGCCGTTGGAGGGATTGCCATCGCCGGGGTTATGGTCAATGGAGCAGTTGGAAAAGGCAGGATAGCCTTTGTTGGTGGCAAAGCGATAGTAATTGGGTTCGGTTTCGGAATCCAGGAAGTTTTTGCCGTTGTTTCCGTGGTCGCGCTGGTCCCAGTAGCGCACCCCGCCGATGCGGTTCAGTTCCAGGGAATCAAACCAGCGGATGCGCCCGGAATTCCAGGGAACGGTAACATCGTTTTTACCGTGAATGTCGTAAATGGGCGGCATGCTGCGCTGTTCGTTGCGGTGCACCATCCTTTGCTGGTCTTTCAGGTCGGGGTAGGTAAGCGTGTCGCCGTTATCAAAGGCAACGACATCGGTTTTGAGTTTGGTGCTGACTTCACCCCACATCTGTTTGTAAATGCTGGTGCCTGAACTCACGCTGTTGGGTTCCACGATGCCGTACACGGCGGCGATTTTTTCGGAGTAGATATTGGCCATCAGCAAAGCACCGTAACCGTTGGACGAACTGCCGCGTGCGTAAACCTTTTTGTTGTCGATGGGCAGGTTGGTTTCTGCCCATTCCAGGATTTCGCGGTAAAGCTGCTGCGCATAGGTTCGTACAATTCCGGAAGTAGGAATGGGATTGGTGTTAGAATAGATATTAAAGTTTTCGTGCCAGCCGAAGTTGTAGTTGCTGATGCCAATGCTTCCATCGCTGTTTGGAGTGGGCAGCCAGTCAAACAGTCCGATGATGTAGCAGTTGGTCCAGGAGGTATCCAGAGAAAGTTTCTTATCGGCGCTGCCGCTGCTGGAGCCTTCAAACTGCAGGAACAGCGGATAGGAAGTAGCCGAGCCGCGTTTGACATACCAGAAATTAAAGCCGTAGGAGCCGACATTGCACAGGGCGGGAAACTGGTCAGTGGCCTGATTATCCACAAAAAATACATAGTGATGTTTGACTTCGCCGTTTTTGGTGTTTACCGTCTGCTGAAAGACAGGCTTGGGATGGGTCTTAACGCCGGCGATGGGATTGGTGAGGCAGTTCTGTCCCGGCACAACGGTCTTGTGTTCCGTGTTGTTGGCCAGTTCGGTAACGGTGACGGCATAGTAGTAACTGGTGTTGTTGATGCAGGTGGTTACGTACAGACCCTGAGTGGAAGCAAGCGGTGTGCCGCCGTCGGTAATGCGGTAGTACACGTCGGTTTCAGCCAGATGCGACCAGTGTACATTCTTGGCCGAATGGTCACGAACAAAACCCAGCCGCTTGTCAGATGTGAAATCAGCGGAAGAAGAGAACGGCGTAGCGGAGCGGTAAACGTTGTATTGCAGATTGGAGGCTGAAGGATTGGTCCAGGTAAGAAAAATCTGTCCGTTGGAATACGACGCCTGCAGGCCGGTAACGGTGTAGGCTTCAGCCTCATGGACGATCAGAAACAGAAAAAGCAATAGGAGGAAACGGGGTGGGCACATGATCGGGCAGTTTTTGATTATTACGCATTCCCCGAAACAGGGGTTACGCCGCACTGCCCCTAAATTAGTAGCTCTTTTGGTGGAGGGTTGTTTGAGGTGGAATTGCTGAACCGGCAGCCCTCTTGAGCAATCAGTTTTTCAGTGTCATGCCTACAGCACGAAGCGGTGTTTTCTGTTCCGGCAGGGTTACCGTAATGAATACCACTCCGACGGGAAGCTGACCGTCGGCGATGGCTATACGGTTTTTCCCGGCCTGAACGCTCAGGTGCTGCGATAACCACTGCCTTCCGTCGGGGGCGTGCAGGCGTATTGTGGCTGCTCCGGCAACAGGCGATTGCAGCTCCAGCCACAATTTTCCGGATTCGTAATAGGTTTTCATGCCGCTGCCGCCGGAAAGTTCGGCCACGGTGATTTCCTTGCAGGCCGTGTCGGTGCAGTTGTCGGCAGTGAAAATGATGAGGCATACTTCGTAGGTGCCGCTTTGCGGCAGCAACACGTCAGTCGTTGCACCCAGTGCGATCCACTGACCGTTCAGGTACCATTGCCAGTCGGTAACGTCGCCGGAGGAGAAACTGCCGTTCAACCATACCTGCAGCCCATCGGTCTCGTGCTGGATGACGGCCTCACAAGGCTTGCCGCCGCTTTCTTCTACAGTTATGGTTTTGCAGGTGGTGTCGCAGCAATCGGCATTCCAGACCACCAGGCAAAACTCATAGGAACCGGGGCCCGGAACAGTGTAATCGGTGAACGGCCCGGTATCGTCAAATAAATAGCCGTCAACGAACCATTGCCAGCCGGTGATGTTGGAGGAAGAATAGCTGCCGTTTAAATAGACGTTTAGGCCATCGGTTTCCACTTTGATGACGGCTTCGCAGGGCTTGCCGCTGCTTTCTTCCACCGTTATGGTTTTGCAGGTGGTGTCGCAGCAATCGGCATTCCAGACCACCAGGCAAAACTCATAGGTTCCGGGACCCGGAACGGTGTAATCGGTAAACGGCCCGGAATCGTCAAACAAATTGCCGTCAACGAACCATTGCCAGCCGGTAAGGTTGGAGGAGGATGAGCTTCCGTCCAGCCACACCTTCATTCCGTCAATTTCGTAACTGATCACCGCTTCGCAGCTGGTGCCACCGGTACCCACCGTAATGTACTGGCAGCAGTCGTCGCTGCAGTTGTCGGAAGTCTTGACCACCAGACACACTTTGTAGGTTCCGTTGGAACTGACGGTCAGGGTGGTTTGGGGTCCGTCGGTGCTGGCCAATATGCCGTTGACAAACCATTTCCAAACAGTGATGTTGCCTGCTGAGGCTGAGCCGTCCACATGAATCTGATAGCCGTCAACCGTGTAGTAGAAAAAGGCTTCACAGGCAGCGAGAACACGGCCGCTGGCGAACAGCAAAAGCAGAACTGAGGCGAGGCTTCTGGTCATAGCAGCAACTTTCTATAAAGTTAAGTTTTTTCAGGTGTCAGAAACAAAAAGCGGAAGGCTACCCAAAGCCTTCCGCTGATGCCGCAAAGGGGCGGGTGGAATTTAGTTCTTGTTGTCCTTGACCTCTTCAAAAGGCACGTCCTGAACGCCTTCCTGAGATGCGCCGTTGCCTGAGGGCTGATCGGCCTGTGCCGATTGCTGGGCACGGTAGAGGTCTTCCGAAGCAGCCTGCCAGGCCTGATTCAGGTCGTTGGTGGCCGATTCTATGGCAGCGAGATTCTGGTTCTTGTGTGCATCGCGAAGGCGGCTGAGAGCCTCTTCAATGCGGCTGCGCTTGTCGGCAGGGATTTTTTCCCCGAACTCTTTGAGCTGTTTTTCACTCTGAAACACCAGCGCATCGGCGGCATTGAGTTTTTCGGCGCGTTCGCGTGCCTGGCGGTCGGCCGCTTCGTTTTCGCGGGCCTCCTGCTTCATCTTTTCGATTTCCTGCTTGCTCAATCCGGTAGAGGCCTGAATGCGTATGGATTGTTCCTTACCGGTGCCTTTATCGCGGGCGCTGACATTGAGGATGCCGTTGGCATCGATGTCAAAAGTGACTTCGATCTGGGGTACGCCGCGCGGAGCCGGCGGAATGCCATCCAGTTGAAAACGGCCGATGGTGCGGTTGTCGCGCGCCATAGCACGCTCGCCTTGCAGCACATGGATTTCCACGGAGGGCTGGTTGTCGGCGGCAGTGGTGAACACTTCGGAACGCCGCGTCGGGATGGTGGTGTTGGCTTCGATGAGCTTGGTCATTACGCCACCCAGCGTTTCGATGCCGAGCGACAAGGGCGTGACATCCAACAGCAGCACATCCTTCACGTCGCCGGCCAGTACACCACCCTGGATGGCAGCCCCTACAGCCACCACTTCATCGGGGTTAACGCCCTTATGCGGCTTTTTGCCGAAGAACTTTTCCACCACTTCCTGAATCTTGGGAATGCGGGTGGAGCCGCCTACCAGAATGACTTCGTCAATCTGCGAGGCGTTGAGTTTGGCATCTTCCAGCGCCTTGCGGCAGGGTTCCAGGGTGCGCTGGATGAGTTGGTCAGCCAGTTGTTCGAACCGGGAACGGGTCAGTTTTTTAACCAGGTGCTTGGGTACGCCGTCAACGGCAGTGATATAGGGCAGGTTGATTTCCGTTTCCAGCGAAGAAGACAATTCAATTTTGGCTTTTTCTGCAGCATCCTTCAGGCGTTGCAGGGCCATGGGATCTTTACGCAGGTCAATGCCTTCTTCTTTCTGAAAATCATCAGCCAGCCAGGTGATGATGACGTTATCGAAGTCATCGCCGCCCAGGTGGGTGTCGCCATTGGTGGCTTTCACTTCAAACACACCGTCGCCCAGTTCCAGAATGGAAATGTCAAACGTGCCGCCGCCCAGATCATACACGGCAATGCGATGGTCTTTGTGTTTCTTATCCAGGCCATAGGCCAGGGCGGCAGCTGTGGGTTCGTTGATGATGCGCAACACCTTGAGGCCGGCAATTTCACCGGCTTCCTTGGTGGCCTGACGTTGCGAGTCGTTGAAGTATGCCGGAACGGTGATAACGGCTTCGGTAACGGGTTGCCCCAGATATTCTTCAGCAATTTTTTTCATCTTCTGAAGAATCATAGCCGATATTTCCTGGGGGGTGTACAGGCGGCCCATCACTTCTACGCGGGCAGTATCGTTTTCGCCCGATTTGACATCGTAGCTTACGTATTTCAGTTCGTTGGTCACTTCATGGTAACGACGTCCCATGAAGCGCTTGATAGACATGATGGTGTTTTTCGGGTTGATGATAGCCTGCCTTTTGGCCGGAGCGCCTACTTTTCGTTCGCCGTTAGGTAGAAAGGCGACAACCGATGGCGTGGTGCGCGATCCTTCGTCGTTAGGAATGACCACCGGGTCGTTCCCTTCCATAACGGCTACGCAGGAATTGGTAGTTCCTAAGTCAATTCCGATAATTTTTCCCATGATGCAGCAAATTCAGGTTATGCGAAGGTCAATAGCTGTGCCATGGAAAAAAAATGACCTCAGGCCGGAAAATGTGGCACACCAAAAGCGCCGTTACGCCCGTTTTCGGCTGAATTTTCCGGACAAAAAATCAGATTCAGGGGCATAGTGTGCCGTTGCTGCGCAGGAAGTTCAGCTGGCGGGTCTGGGGCAGGCAGGCTATGGAATCAATGGTTCGGTTTTCAAAACTGATGCCTGCTACCGTCTTGTGATATCGGGTTGAAAAAAGTCCCAGGCCGTTTTCAATATTGGTATAGGTGGGAAGGCTTTGACCTGAGGTCAACCCTTGTTGAGCCAGGAAAACCTGTTTGTAGGTATCCAGCACTTCGCCGCCCACGGAAAAAAGAAAATCGGCTTTACCTACCTGGCGGTAGATGTCTGGATTTTCCGGCAAGGCCGACCGGAGCCATGAATAAAACAGGTCAGCATCCAAATCAAAGTCCATGTTGACGCCACCACTGGTGTTGGGTGCGCGCTCGGAGGTGAACAGCACCCAGTCGGCAAACTTTTGTTCCACGAAAGAAGGGTCAGAAAACCGGAATTCGGTGTAGTAAAAGCGAAAGGTTAAAGCATACACCTTTCCATCTCGGGCCGAAACCCAGCTGATGTTGTATTTAAAACCGGGCAGTAAGTTGAGCTTAAGCTGGGGCGTGGGCCGGATGACGGAAAAATCATCTACTACGGGCGAAGTGGAAGTGGTCTGCTTGCCGTTGTCCGGTTGGGTGATGACCAGCCGGTAGCTGCTTGCTGCGTTGAGCTTTTCGGTGGTTTTATACAGGTAGTTAGGGCTGGAAGCAAATATGCCGGAGTCTTTTACGTAGCCTTCCAGATTTCCATCCACCCGATTGAGTGGAACGGTCTTAACGGTTTGCCCGTTGCTGATTTCTTCCAGAACCACATCCAGGTAAGGGTAGTACAGCGAATCGGGATTTTGGGCAAGCTGCAGGGCATTGGTTTGCGGGTCAAGAAAGGCTTTGTTGATTTTGATGTACTGAGCGGTGTCGCCGGCATCCAACAGCCCATAAACGACGGTTACATCCTTCCAGTCCGTGGTAACAGCAAAATCGGTGCTGCAGGCGCTGAACAGAAACAGCAATGCTATTGGGGCATTTCTCATGCAGGAGTCCAAAAGTAGTGTTTTGGCCGGTGCCGGTTTTTTCTCCTCATACAGGGAGTTAGCATGACAACCTTCATATCAACAGATGACCGCCGTTCTTGATGTCAGCACCATTGCGTCATTGGTTTGCGGATTAGGTGATGAAAAAGGAATAGGTGCATGAAGTGTCTGACAAATGGTCGGTATGTTTGAACCCAAAGGGCAAAGCTCATGAAGGTGATTGTGCCTATTGATTTCAGCAGGACTTCAGTCAAGGCCCTGCAATTTGCCGGCAGGCTGTTTCAATCCGGCGAAGCCCGGTTGATGCTGGTGCATTCCTATGTTCCTCTGCAAGGGGGATTTGTGGCCGAACAAACGGTAGAGGAAGAAAACGCCTACGAGGAAGAGCGGCTGCGTCAACAGCTTAACCGCCTGGCCGGTAAGATGCATCGGCAACATGGCATTACCATCAGCGAAGTGGCCGTAGTTCAGCAGGGAGCTGCTGCCCGTGCCGTTATTGCTCTGGCAAAAAAAGAGCAGGCCGATCTGATCGTCATGGGTACTACCGGGGCCACCGGATTGCGGGAGAAATTAATCGGCACCACCACTGCCCAGGTCATTGCCCAGGCTCCTTGTCCGGTTTTGGCGGTGCCGGAGCGCTACCGGCCGGCGCCGGTGAAAAACATTGTTTTTACTACCGATTATCATTTGGAAGATCTGCAGGCGCTCAGGTTGCTGCGCCAATGGCCGGCTACAAGAAATGCCCATCTGCACATTCTGCATTTTTCGCCGGCGCGGTCCAACGACCGGCAAAAAGCGATTCATGCCGATTATGAAGCGATGGTTCGTCAAGCCATAGGCAACCAGCGGTTGCGTTTTCAGGTAGTTGCCTCCACTGATGTCAAGGAAGACCTGCAGCAACTTGCCCGGCGCCATGAGGCAGACCTTCTGGTTATGGTTACCCGCCGCCGTCGGTGGTGGCAGCATCTGCTGGATGCGGGCCATACCCGAAAGGTGGTCTGCCATGCCCGTATTCCCCTGCTGGCCTTTCCGGTGTAGCGCTTATCCATGAAAGGCAGACGTTTTTGACAGCTCACCCACCAGGCCTGATCGTTTCCTCATGCAGTTCATTCGCTTTTTTTCCAAGTTGACCTTAAGCGACCTTTCGATTGTGGGCGGAAAAAATGCCTCTTTGGGGGAGCTGTTTGCCCATTTGGCTGCTGCCGGCATACGTGTGCCCGAGGGGTTTGCCCTTACTGCAGAGGCTTATTATCATTTCCTTAATACAAGCAACCTGCAGGAACCGCTCAGCCAAATCCTGAAGCAGTTGGATACGGTTTCTTACGGTAACCTGACGAGCATTGGCCATCAGGCGAGGAGCCTGATTCAGGCAGCCTCCCTGCCGGAATCCATCAGGAATGAGTTAATCCTTGCATATCGTCAGTTAAGCGAGCGGTATGGCTGCGATGCGGTGGATGTGGCCGTGCGCAGCAGTGCCACGGCTGAAGACCTGCCACAGGCCAGCTTTGCCGGCAGGATGGAATCCTTTTTGAATGTGCGCGGAGAAGAGAAACTGCTTGCTGCCGTTCACCGGTGTTTTGCTTCGCTGTACACCGATCGGGCCATAAAGTACCGCAACGACATGGGGCTTGCCGACCTGAATGTGGCCATTTCGGTAGGAATCCAAAAAATGGTGCGCAGCGATCTGGCCGGTGCAGGAGTGGCATTCACCGTGGAGCCCGACAGCGGGCATCCGCTTTTTGTGGTCATCAATGCCTGTTGGGGTTTGGGGGAAAACATCGTGCAGGGAGCCGTCACCCCCGACGAATGGCTGCTGTTCAAGCCTCATTTGGATGAGCCGTCGGCACATCCGGTCATTCGCATGCGCTGCGGCCGCAAAGAGCTGACCATGCGCTATAGCCAGCAAGAAGAAGCAGGCCAGGGCATTCAGGCCACCATCAACGAACCTACACCGCTTCAGCGGCAGCAGCAGTTCGTACTCTCTTTGCCTGAAGTAATTCAGCTGGCGAAATGGTGCAGACTGATTGAACAACATTACGGACGACCCATGGATATAGAATGGGCTAAAGACGGCATAGACGGTCAGTTGTACATCGTTCAGGCGCGTCCGGAAACCGTGAGCCAGCGGCGCAGTCCGATGATACAGAAGGTTTATCGGCTCAAGCAACATGGCCCTCTTTTGGCCGTTGGAATTCCTCTGGGCGAGGCCATTGTCAGCGGCCCTGCTTGTCTGCTGGGAAGCCCTGAGGAAGGCCACCGGCTGGAGCCCGGTCAGATTCTGGTAACCGACAGCACCAATCCTGACTGGGACCCCGTACTGCGGCGTGCAGCCGCTATCGTTACCAATAAGGGCGGACGTACCAGTCATGCCGCCATTGTTGCACGAGAATTGGGAACATTGGCCGTGGTTGGCTGCGGCAATGCCACCGGCAAGGTCAGCGATGGGCAATACATAACCGTTAGCTGTGCGGAAGCCAGCGAGGGTCGCGTATACGATGGGCAAGCTAGCTGGGAAGTGGAGGAACACGATTTCAGCGATTTGCCCATGCCGCAAACCGCACCGATGTTTATCCTTTCCGAACCTTCACGTGCTTTTACCCTGAGCCGCATCACCAACCAAGGTGTGGGCCTGATGCGGATGGAATTCACCATTGCCAACAGCATTCAGGTGCATCCCATGGCCCTGCTGTTTCCCCAACGCGTTGCAGATGAACAGGAACGTGCCCGCATAGAGCAACTGACTTCAGGTTATTCGGATGGGGCCGACTATTTTGTGAATCGCATGGCCGAAGCTGTTGGACTGGTAGCTGCCTCCTTTTATCCAAAGCCGGTAATGGTTCGGTTCAGCGACTTTAAAAGCAACGAATACCGGCAGCTGTTGGGGGGAAGATTTTTTGAGCCTGAAGAAGAAAATCCGATGATCGGCCTCAGGGGGGCTTCGCGCTACTACAGTCCGGCTTATCGGGAAGCGTTTGCTCTGGAATGTGCAGCCATTAACAAGGTGCGCGCAGAAATGCTCCTCAAAAACGTTCGGGTCATGATTCCTTTTTGCCGAACCGTTCAGGAAGCCACGCAGGTGCTCGCTGAAATGGAAAAAAACGGTTTGCGCCGCGGCGACAACAGTCTGGAAGTTTATGTCATGATCGAGCTTCCTTCCAATGTACTTCATGCCAAAGACCTTGCGCGATTGTTTGATGGGTTTTCCATAGGCTCCAACGACCTCACGCAGCTCACCTTAGGCCTGGATCGCGATTCGGCCCTGGTGAGCCATTTGTTTAACGAAGAAGACGTTGCTGTAAAAGAGCTGATTGCCCGGACTATTGAGCAGGCGCATGAAGCAGGTATTCCCGTTGGGCTTTGCGGTCAGGCCCCCAGTGATTTGCCTGAGTTTGCCGGCTATCTGGTGCAACTGGGCATTGACAGCATTTCGTTCAATCCGGATGCTTATTTGAACGGACTGAAAAATATCGTCGAAGCAGAAAAGCGGTTCAGACCTAAACCTACAGAACCATGAAAGCGTTGGTGTTCAGCACCCACGGCTTTGACCGGCCGTTTCTGGAAGCCGCAGCAAGTGAACACGAGCTGCACTTTACGCATGAGCCATTGACCGAAGAAACGGCTCATCTTGCAAAAGGATTTCCAGCCGTCCTGTTGTTTACCAGCGATGCTGCGTCGGCACCGGTGCTCAGGCAACTGCATGACGTGGGGGTACGTTATTTGTCTCTTCGCTCTGCAGGTTATGATCATGTGGATCTCGCAGAAGCCCGCGCACTGGGTATGCGGGTGGCTAATGTGCCGGCCTATTCGCCGCAGGCCGTGGCCGAACATGCAGTTATGCTGTTGCTGGCACTCAGCCGCAGGCTGGTGCGCAGCGTACAATTAATGCGCAGCAATGATTTCCGGCTGGATGAGTTGGTTGGATGGGAAATCAGGGGCAAAACCGTAGGGGTGGTGGGAACCGGTAGCATCGGCAGCGCTTTTGCACGCATGATGGCTGGTTTTGGTTCTCGCCTGCTGGCTACCGATCCGGTAAAGAATCTGCAATTGGAACAGGAAGCCGGCATCATCTACACGGACTTTGATTCCCTGTGCGCGGAGAGCGATGTCATCAGCATTCACTGCCCGCTCACTTCTTCCACCCGATATTTGTTTGCTGCACCGGTGTTTTCCCGCTGCAAGCGCGGTTTGGTGCTGATCAATACGGCACGTGGTGCCATCGTGCGCACGACGGACCTGCTGGATGCATTGGATGATGGCCGGCTGGGGGCAGCGGGGCTCGATGTGTACGAACACGAACGCGGCCTGTTTTTTTGCGACTATTCCGGCCGCCCAATCAACGATCCGCTGTTTGAACGTTTACGCAGCCATCCCAAGGTGTTGCTCACTGGTCATCAGGCGTTTCTTACCCGTGAAGCACTGGAGGCTATTGCCCGCCAAAGCGTGGACAACCTCACACAATGGGAACAACAGGGATGGTGCAACAGGGAGATCAGTTGAGTCAGTTATTACTTTTTTTAATAATGTATCATGAACTGGCATAGTCTACCGGAGGATCAGATATTCTCCCTGTTGGGGTCTTCGCCCCAGGGGTTATCGGCTGACCGTGCCAGATCGCTGCTTGCGGAAACGGGTCCTAATGCGCTGGAGGAGAAAAAGCAAAAAACGGCCTGGCAGATCTGGGTCAATCAGTTTAAGGATTTCATGATCCTGGTGCTGGTGGCCGCCGCCATTTTATCGGGCATCATTGGCGACCTGACCGATACAATCATCATCATTGCCATAGTAGTGCTCAATGCCGTGCTCGGGTTCATTCAGGAGTTCCGTGCGGAACGGGCCCTTATGGCCTTGAAACAGATGGCGGCGCTTCGGGCGCGGGTGCTGCGCGACGGCAGGGAAACGGAGGTGCCTGCCGAAGAACTGGTGCCCGGCGATGTGGTGTTGCTGGAAGCCGGCAACGTGGTTCCGGCCGACATCCGCCTGATGGAAGTTTTTGGTCTGAAAGCCGACGAATCGTCGCTGACCGGCGAGTCGGTGCCGGTGGAGAAAAAAAAGGGAACCGTAGCTGAGGTAGATGTGCCTGTGGGTGACCGCTTTAACATGGCATTCAAAACCACCATTATCACGGCCGGCAAGGCATCCGGAGTGGTGGTGGCCACCGGCATGCAAACGCAAATCGGTCAGATTGCCCGGCTGTTGCAGGAAGAAGAAGCCCGTACGCCCTTGCAGATCCGTATGGCCGACTTCGGCCGCAAGCTGTCGTACATCATCCTGATGATCTGCGCTTTGCTGTTTGGCATCGGTCTTTTGCGTGGAGAGGAACTTTTCCGCATGCTGCTGTTGTCCATCAGCCTGGCTGTAGCGGCCATTCCGGAAGCCTTGCCGGCACTGATCACCATCGCGCTGGCCCGCGGCGCCAAACAAATGGTTAGAGGCAATGCCCTGGTTCGCAAACTGCCGGCTATGGAAGCCCTTGGTTCGGTAACCTTTATCTGCTCCGATAAAACCGGCACGCTGACTCAGAACCGAATGCAGGTGGTTTCGGAACTGCCCGGCATCTGGCAACAGCCCATGGACGGGCTGCCTTTGCTGCACTGGTGCATGGCGGTCAGCCATGAAGTACGCTGGACAGCGGAGCAGGCCTGGGCAGGCGATCCCACCGAGCGGGCTTTGGTGGAATATGTTGACAAAACGTACGGCAACGGTCGCATTCGTCGCCTGCTACAGGAAGCAGGCATGGAGGCCGAAATTCCTTTTGACAGCGACCGCAAGTGCATGACCACGTTTCACCGTCTTAACGGGCAGTGGCTTGCCGTAACCAAAGGTGCGGCCGAATCAATCGCCGAACGGTTGGCAGAACCTGCTCAGGTTCCGGGCCTCCTGCAGCAGGCTGCTGAACTGTCGCGCAAGGGACAGCGCGTGCTGGCCTATGCCGG
>JANWXQ010000046.1 GCA_025057275.1 Chitinophagales bacterium | reverse complement strand
GCGTAGCCGGCCTCAATGCCGTAGCGCGAAAACTCCAGCCGCAGAACATTTTCCAAAAACAAGTGGTTCACCGTATCCGGCACGTTGATCGTGAAGTAATCCGAGGTGACCTGCTGCACGGCTTCCACCCCGGATGTCTCCTGGCCGGTTTTCAGACTGATGCGTTCGGCCACCGCTATGAGGGCCAGCTGTACTTTATCGTTGAAGGCGTTTTCGCTGAAGTCGTAGGCTTTTTTTAAGTAAAAGGCCTGCACCATCAGCAACGCCGTGATACAGAACGCCCCAAATACCAGGATGAACCGGATGTTACGCGTCTTCATTCTCGTCCTGAGCCCGCCGGAAAAAATTCGCTACAAAGCGCAGGAATTGCCTGCGCATCTCAGGATTGCGCAGCATCCGCAGGGTCAACTCAAAACGGAGGCGTGGCCCCGGGTCTTCTCTGTCCAGCGGGGAAAAGGCGGAGACTTCCTTGTCCTGCTGAAAGGGTATTAAGAAGGGAAAGGCCGCAGAGTCTTCAGGATCGCCCCGATTCCAGGCCAGTTTTTCCTGCATCAGTTCCAGTCCATTCATCAGAAGGGCATCGTCTGGATCCAGCGTAAGGGCTTTTTCATAGTCGGCAATGGCCCCTTCTGTGTCGCCGGCCAGGTCTTTCAGGTGAGCCCGGCAGGCCAGGGGGAATGGATTAAAGGGGTCCAGCTCCACAGCCCGGTTCATATCCAGCAGGGCCACGGCCAGCTTTTTCATCCGCAGCAGAATGGTACCCCGTTCCAAGAGGTAGGTGGCATTGTCAGGGGCCAGCTCCACCGCCATATTTGCCGCCTGCAATGCTTCCTCCACCCGGTCCAGCTTGCAGAGGATACGACTGCGCTCATGCCACACGCGGGCATCGGCCGGTTGAATACTCTCCAGCCACGCCAGTGCCTCTTCCAGCCGGCCCTCTTCCAGGAATCTCCGGAGCTCTTCAGCAGAAAATGAGTTCATGGGAAAGGATTTTGGGTCTCATCTATAAACAGTTTTTCAATACGTGCCAGGGGCCCTGCGCAGGACTGCTGATGACAGGCCACACAGCTTCCGATGATTTGGTTATGGAGGTCCCGGAGGGATTCCCCTTTGCTGAGGGCCTGATTAAAACGATGTGTGGCGGCCTGAAAGTC
>JANWXQ010000029.1 GCA_025057275.1 Chitinophagales bacterium | reverse complement strand
TAAGGAAGAAAGAGCCGTCGGGGCGGCCGTAGCCGAAGTGGTGGAGGCGCCCCCCATGTTGGTGATGCCAAACGTGGTGTTTTCCGACCCTGTGGTTGACGTGGCGCTGCTGATGAACCGTCCCGTAGCGCTGCCCCGGATGATGAGATTTCGCAAGGTGATGTTGTTGGCCGTGGTTACCAGCGTGGAAGTGGCTACGCGGATACAGGAGGTGTAGGTAATCGTGCTTGCAGCCGTGTTCTGTATCGTCAGGTTGCGGTTAATGCCTGCCGTGTTGGGATTATCGCCGTCAATGGTCACGTTATCGGCGCCGTTCAGCTCAATCAGGCCGCGCCCTGTGGCCGTAGCCCCTGAAATGGTCAGCCCGTCATTTACCGGCCGGATTAGCACCGAGGTATAGAAGGCCGCCCCGGCGCCCGAACTGTTCAAAACCACCGGCCCGGGCTCTGTCGTCGATGCCACAACATCTACCACAATGGCTCCGGTGTGTATGCCGGCATTAATGTCGGCAACGGCCGCCGTTAGGGTAGGGTAGGTGGAACTGCCAATGTTCACGTTTTGTGCCTGAAGCGTCATTGCGCTAAACAGCAGCACAGCAAGGGGTAATAATTTGTATTTCATGGGTAATGATTTTTCAATGAAAAAGGATTTAGACGATGAAAAGGAAATAAATGCATCTTTTAAAGAAAGGGTGGGCTTAGTGAAATGCAGGTTTCCGTACATCAAACATATATAATTCCTGAACTTCTGCGCTTAGCGGTCAATAAAAATTTTTTTTGGAGCAACCGGTTCGGCAATGGCAGCAAAGCCGGTCCTGTTGCATAGGCCGCCTCAACCGTTGCGCATCCTTGCTTCGGCCGCCTTTTTGAATTCCCTTCCCGTTAGCCTGGCGCAGGCCCATGGCCTTCATCGCTGTATAACCAACGACATAACCTGATGAAATTCAGGAGCAGAAAACACCGCTAAGTAATAGCCGTTGGCAAGCGCTGCCGGCAGCCGCACCACCTGCTGCCCGGCCTGCAAATGTTCCCGCCAAACCACTTTTCCATCGGCCGTTTGAAGAGTCATCTGGAGCGGAACAGTCACTGGAGGCGCTATTAGGATAACCGAAATGGCCGGATTCGGATAAACACGGTAGGGCTCGGGTTGATCTGCCATTGCCGTCAACTGCACATGGACCGAATCGGCCGCACCTATACTGAGGTTGGCATAAGTCCCTCCCGGTGTTTGCTCCCACCGCTCGGCCCGCACCAGATACCAGTTGGTTCCGTTCAGCGGTGCGGCGTCAACAAAAACCGTGTCGGCCACCGCAGGATCGGTTAGCCTGATGTACTTGCCCCATCGGCTGCTGCTGCGATACACCTGATATCCGATAATGCTGCTGTCGGGCGCAGGCGTCCAACTGAGTTTCACGGTATTTCCCTGCTGGCTGAGCACCAGGGCTTGAGGT
>JANWXQ010000070.1 GCA_025057275.1 Chitinophagales bacterium | reverse complement strand
AAACAAGCGCAGTTCATCGCCACTCAGAGTAATTGAGGCAAATAAAGCCGATTTGGCAAAAAGGTAGTCGCAAACCAGCGCCTGGCGCAACAAATCGGGCCTTACGGTGGCGTTGCGCAACTGATGAAAGCGCCCGGCAAGAAAGTGCAGTTCAACCAAAAAAGCATAACGCTGCGGGTTTTGGTAATAGAGCGGAAGAAAAGGGTTGTTCTCAAAGTCCTCTTCCAGCAAAGTGGCTGACAGGTCAGAGGCGAAGCGGCGGGCCAGGCTTGTTTTTCCTGCCCCGATATTGCCTTCTATGACTACGTGACGATACAGCACCAAACAAAATTAGCCGTCCCAACGTGCCTGCAGGGGTTCTGTATTTTTGAACCAAATTTCTCTGCAATGAATTTCTGGCGGATGTTTTTCGGAGCGCTCCTTGCCTTTGTGGTAGGGCTGGTGGCCGTATTGCTGTTTCTTCTTCTCATAGTATCCGCCCTGGTGGGTACCTGGTCGGTCGATAAGCCGGCTGCCATAAAAGACAACAGCGTGTTGCATCTGAATCTGAATTATGATATTCCCGAACAAACCCGCTTTGAGCCCGTTTCCGGCTTTTCCTGGTCGGGTTTGGAGCCGCGAATGACTGTCGGGCTCTACGACATTACCGAAGCCATCCGGGTGGCCAAAAACGATGATCGCATCCGGGGCATTTATTTGAATGGCGGACTCACCCTTGCCGGCATGGCCAGCATTGAACACCTGCGACAGGCCCTTCAAGATTTCCGCAGTTCGGGCAAGTTTGTCGTAGCCTTCGGCGAGCTGTACAGTGAGCGCGGGTATTATCTCAGCAGCGTTGCCGACCAGGTGTTCATCCACCCGCAGGGCATGCTGGAGTTCAACGGCATGAATGTGCAGTACGTTTTTTTTCGCCGCATGCTGGAAAAAATCGGCGTAGAACCGCAGGTGTTTTACGCTGGCAAATACAAAACCGCCAGCGAACCCTTCCGGCTGGACAGTATGAGTGCAGCCAACAAAGAGATGACCCGGCAGTTGGTTGACGATCTGTATGGCCGCATGTTGCAGTCCATTAGTGCCAGCCGCTCTATACCGGAGACTCAGCTGGACAGCATCAGCCGGAACTTTCTTGCCCGTACGCCGGCAGCAGCCGTGCGGCTTGGATTGGCCGACAGTGTGGGTTACGACGATCAGGTGCGCAGGTACCTCAGGCGGCGTTTGCAGCTGAATGACTCGGCAACCATTTCGTTGGTGTCGTTGTCTGATTACCTGTCCGGTCCGGTGCGCAGTTCCGTAACGGTCGGCGCAGGCCGCGTGGCCCTCTTATTTGCCGAAGGAGATATTGTGGACGGACGCGGCAGCCGCACCAACATCGGATCTGCACGCTATGCCGATTTGTTGCGAAAGCTGCGAGAAGATGAACGCGTGAAGGCCATTGTCTTCCGCGTCAATTCCGGCGGAGGCAGTGCCCTGGCCAGCGATGTGATTGCCCGGGAAGTGCTGATGACCCTGCACAAGAAGCCTGTGGTGGTTTCCATGGGCGATGTGGCCGGTAGCGGCGGCTACTACATAGGAGCCTATGGCTCCCGCATCGTGGCCATGCCTTCCACACTGACGGGCAGCATTGGCGTTTTCGGCGTTTTTCCCAACACCCAGAAGTTGTTCAACGATAGGCTGGGCATCACCTTTGATCAGGTGAAAACCGGCCAATATGCCGATTTCGGCGATGCTTCGCGGCCGCTGCGGGAAGACGAAAAGCTGATCCTTCAACAAATGATCGATTCGATATATAATTCCTTTTTGTCAGTGGTTGCCCTCGGCCGGAATCTAAAGCTGAATCAGGTGGATTCCATCGGGCAGGGAAGGGTTTGGACCGGCAATCAGGCCTTAAAGCTTGGCTTGGTAGATACGCTGGGCACCGTATCCGATGCCATTGCCCTGGCTGCCCGGCTGGCTAATTTGCAGCAGTATCGGGTGGTGCAGTATCCCGAGCAGGATAATGAACTGATGCGTGTGCTGGAAAGTCTGTCGCGCAAACAGGAGGAAGCGGTGCTGCGCAAGCGCCTGGGTGTTCTTTACGGGACAGTGGATGAATTGCGGCGGCTGGCAGAGATCAAGGGCATTCAGGCCCGCATGCCTTTTGTACCGGTTATCTACTGACGGCAGACTTAAACAAGCCCATCAGCGGATCAACACCACAAAACCTTTGCGCTGGTCGTTGCGCTCCAAACCCAAGACCTGGCCACTGTATTCTGCCTGCCAGACATAGGTTCCCACTTCTGCCGGTCGCCCGCCGTGGCGCCCGTCCCATCCCTGGTTGATATCCGAGGAGGAAAAAACCGGCATGCCCCAGCGGTTGAAGATCTGCAGCCGGTAGCGCGACAACGTACACCGATTGATAGGCAGAAAAACATCATTGATGCCATCCTGATTCGGCGTGAAGGCATCGGGGAAATGCAAACATGTGCTGCAATCTTCCATTTCCACGCGCAGCGTGTCGCTTGCCGAAAAGCAGTCATTAAACACACGTACCCAATAGGTTCCCGGGTAATGGATGGTTTGCTCATGGGCTGTTGATCCATCCTGCCAAAGCACAGAGGCATCGTCGTGAGGGATGGTTAGGGTGATGGCATCGCCCAGGCACAGCACCGTATCGGCTCCCAGATCAAGAACAACCGGCAAAACAGCCGATACACGATAGTTGGCTGGAGAAGACTGGCATCCATTGGCATCAGTGGCCACTACCTGCAAAACGGTATCGCCCCACAGGGTTACAGCATAGGGCATATCGGTGCTGCCATCCGACCAGAGTACAGCATAAGGTGGTGTTCCTCCGTCAACGGGCACTTCCAGCAAGATCACCTCGCCCAAACAGGCCGACAAGTCGCCGGGATACAAAATTTTTAGCGGAGCAGGCTGGGTAATCTTAACCGGAACAGAGGCAAAACATTTGTTGAAATCTTTTACCTGAAAAACATAATCATTTGCGTTCAGGTTGTCGGCTACCTTGCTGTTGCCTCCGTAAGGGAGCCACGTGTAAAAGTAAGGGGGAGTGCCACCGGTTACTGACATGGCTGCATATCCGTTCCATTCGCCGTAACAGGATACGTGGCTGATGCTGTCCAAAACGATTTGCAGCGGCGCCGGCTGACTGACGGTTAGTTGCATGGCATCGGAACAGCCCATCAGGTCGGTGACAGTTACCGTGTAAGTGCCGGCGCACAAATGGGCAACACCGGAAGATGAGGCACCATTCGACCATGAAAAGCTGTAGGGCGGCACACCGCCATTGCCGCTAACCAAAGCGGTGGCATTGCAGCTATCGGCGCACAGTGCTGGCGTGCTGTGAAGCAGTTGGGCAGAAACGGCACCGGTGGGTGGAAACAACGTTACTTGTGCGGTGTCAGAGCAGCCATTGGCATCCACGACTTTGATCAGAAAGGTACCTCCGTTCAAACCCGTTAAGATGCTGCCGGCAGCAGGCTGACCGTTTACGGTAAACGAATACGGAGGAGAGCCCAACACGGCAGAGGCATAGATGGCACCGTTGTTACCGGCGCAAAACGGCTGTTTGATCGAATCTACTACTAGCTGCACTCCGTTCACCTGAAAGCTGAAGGTGGCCGTGTCTGCAAGGTTGCCACACAAATCCTCTACGCTTCCTGCCGCAGAAGTCAGGAGTAAGGAATAGGTGCCTCCGGAGGAAAGCGGAGGCGAAACGGTTGCCGTGAAGGTAATTTCCTGGGATCCACCCACACTGCAGGCTGCTCCGCTTACTGCTGTTACCGTATGGTTGCCCTGAGGTCCATTTACCGAAAAGTCGGCAGCGGAAACGCTGCTGCACAATACTTTTTCCGAAAAAGAAAAAATGATCTGACTGCTGTTGCAGGCAGGGGGCACTACGCTGAACAATTTCGGCTTTACCGAGTCAAAAATGGTGGCCGTGCTGTTGCTGAAATTGATGGTATAGCCACCGGTGGTGCCGCTCCAGTTGTTGACGTTCAGCACATAGGTTTCTCCGGCATTTACGGGATACAGGTAATTAAATGCATTGGTAGGGCCTGGGCCATTCCAGTTGCCTACGCCGGTGGCGCTGATGCCGGTGTAGCCGTATTGCGATGAGTTGCAGCTTACGGAAAGGGAGCTGTTTGTTTTGATATCGGCGCAGGAAGCATTCGTAAGATTATATAAGGCCCAGTCGTAATCGGCAAAGGGGCTGACCGGCACGATTTCGAAAGCCAGGTTGCCGGAGGAAATTACCGTAAAGATGAACCACAGGCTGTTGTATTCGCCGGGAATCAGGCAGGTGGAGGGAGGATGCTCGGCAGGGTAATTGCCGGTTCCGAAAGTAGCGCTGGTGGTAACATAAACCGGATAACAGATGGGAATGGCTCCCAGGCAATCCTGATTGGTAGGGGTTTGAGCGTAGCTCAATCCGGCTGCTACGGAAAGCAAAATCACTGTTACCGCTTTTACGGCCTTCACGGCTATTTGCTCATTTCAAATGTACGGCACAAAAAACTGGGGTGCCGATGCTTAACGCAGCAACAGATGCGGTACAGCAACCACTTTATCGGCAAAATGCAAGTTAATCAGGTAGGTTCCTGCAGCCAGACCATGAGGCAATGGAAGTGTGTAAATACGATCCAGTGAACTAGAACCTGCAAGCAGCCGCTCCAGCTTTCTTCCTGCAATGTCAGAAATCCATACCTCAAAGCTGTTGTCACCCAGGCCGTTGATCATGGCGTAGAGCAATCCATTGGACGGGTTGGGGAAAACCTGAAAAGAAAATGAGGAGTCCGGAGAGGAGCGGCAGGTACTGTACACCGTTACCGGCTGCGATGTTTTGGAGCACTTGGCCGATGAGGTTACTTTCACTTTATAGCTTCCTATAGAGGTAGCCGTATAGGCGGATTGTTTGGCTCCATTGATCCCGACGTTATCCTTATACCATTTGTATTTGTTACCCGGTGCCTGCGAGGCCTGCAGCGTGACGCTACCTGTTGCACAAATGTCCAGATTTCCCAGCGGCGTGATGATAGCTTCCGGTTTGGGATTTTTAATTACTGAAACGGGCAGCGAAGTGGCTGTGCAGGAATTGGCAGCTGTTACGCGGACGGTAAAGCTGGCTGAGGAATTTTCCGAGTAAGTGTATGTGCTTTGCGTTGCCCCTGCAATATCGGAGCCGTCCCGAGACCACTGGTAACTGCATCCACTGCAGGGAATAGCTTCAAGGGTTACATTTTTGTCTTCGCAGCTGTTTGTCGGCGATGATTGAATTACGGAAGCCTGGGGTGAGCCAAGCACTTCAAGCGTTATAGAAGAAGTGTACACGTCGCAATAGGCATTGGAGAGTACGGCGAAATAGGTGCCGCTGACGGAAGCGAAATAGTCAAATGAATTGGCTCCATTTAGCGGCGCACCGTTGTGGTACCATTGAATGGCAGTGAAGTTGTACACATTTTCCGGAGAGAGCTTTCTCTGTTCTGAGGAGCAAAATGTTGTCGGGCCATCGGCAAGGGTGGCAAAGGTTAAGGAAAAATCATCCACCAAACCATTGCAGTTGTTATCCAAGCCATCGCACCATTCCACAGCCAGCGGGGTTATCTGCGCATTGGTATCGTCGCAATCCAGATTGTTGATTACGAATCCGGCAGGAAGCGAGCAGGCAGTTAACGAAACCTGGGAATTGCCAAAGCCATCGCCATCCAGGTCCTGGTAATACGGTAACGGAGACAGGCAGGCGCGAACAATCCAGCCATCGCCGTTGCCTTTTTGCAGCGCTACATCGTGATCGGAGGAATGACTAAAGCCCACTACAAGCCATTCGTTGGTGTTGAGTTGCTCAGCCCAGCGGCATTCATCCATTTTACTTCCTCCAAAGATTTTACCCCACAGAAAGGTGCCGTTTGTATCCATTAAGGAAACCCAGTAGTCGCCTGCTCCCTTGTTATTGGACACCATTTGATCGGAGGAATACGTCTGTCCGCTCACTAAATACTTTCCATCAAACGTTTTGCTGATGTGATAGGCATAATCGTATCCACTGCCGCCAAGGGATTTTTGCCAGATCAGATTGCCGTTGTGATCAATTTTTATGATCCAGAAATCGTAGCTGCCCAATGCTTCGGTACGGTGACCGTTTGTTGAGTACGAAAAGCCGCAAATGACAAACCGGTTGGGTTCGGGTTCTATGACCCAGCGGGCTGCATCGTCAAAATTTCCACCATAATTTTTCTGCCACTGAATGTTGCCGTTGGGGTCCAGCATGAGCACCCAGTAATCGCGCATACCCATATTTCCGGTTAAATTGCCGTCAGCGGATTCGGAGAATCCCACTACAAGCAGGTTTCCGGAGCTGGTTTCCAGCAGGCAGGCCGCTTCCTCGTTAAGCGATCCGCCCAATACTTTTTGCCAGACCAACACGCCGGAGGAATTGATTTTCGCCACCACCATATCCCGTCCGCCATGATTCCCCGTGCCCATGCCGTCCACGCTTTCGGTGAACCCGGTAAAATAGTAGTTGCTGCCGCTGGGGATCACCCGGTAGCAGTTATCGAAACCACTGCCGCCGAATGTTTTTTTCCAGACGATGTTTCCCAATGAGTCTAGCTTCAGAATCCAGATGTCAAAATATCCGTTGTGCGGGCCCACATCCTGCGCTTGCGATTGTGTGTTGCCGCCCACAATAAAGCCACCGTCGCTGGTGCACATGACGGTTCGTGCGGTTTCGCCACGGTTTCCCCCGTATGTGCGCACCCATTTCAATGTTCCATCGGCCGCAAAGCGGGCAATCAGATAATCATCGCCGTTTTTGTTAGCAGGGATATCGTAATCTGATGATCGGGAGCTGCCTACAACCACCCAGCCGCCGTCCGGACAAATAACAGCTCCACGCAATTCTTCCAGGAGTGAACCACCCAGGCTGTATTGCCAGGCGATTTGCGGCGCCGTCTGGGATAGGCCTGTAAGTCCATGCAAAGCAAAGACTGCGCTTAAAGCAACAGCTGCCTGCAACCTCCCGGCAAGCCAAATTGTGCAACGAATGTTTTTGAGCATAGATTGGGTGTTTTTCTGAAGATTTCGGATAAAAAACGGATACATATTTACGAATTTTTTTCTTGAAAGCTCCGGTGAGGCAACAATTTTTTCAATAATAGTCTGCAAACGACCTGATCGCTGGGGAAAAAGAAACACTCCGGCGTTAGATGCTCAAGGCTGTGCCAGCGCAGTTTTCCTGGTTGTGCTTCGAAGAAGTCGGGTTGGTTGCTGAACGGTGCGTGAATGGGTTGATTTGCATCAAGCAAATAGTACGCGCAGATAACCTGAGCTTTGGGATCAAAAGCCGACCGAATAAAAAAATCAGTTGTGTAAAAGTGGCGGGCGGACGCTATGCCTGCTCCGGTTTCTTCCTTCCATTCCCTATGCAGGCAGTCCAGAATGCCTTCACCCGGAATCAAGCCGCCACCGGGGAATTTGGTGACGTTTAGCTGACCGAGGCGTTCGTCGCTTAGCAAAATCCTGTTCTCATTGTCCAGGCAAATACCATAAACCCTGACGGTGACGTACAAGGGGGGTGTGGAAAAGTCTTGATCACTTTCCGCTGACATCATGCAACCTTACTGCTGTAAAATAGCTCATCTACCTGATGAAAATAGTTTTTGCTGTGCATCCATACAGTCCATACAAACAGATTCCGGTTTTTTCTTTTTTCCAATAACCCTTTTAAAATCAATTGCCTATGAAACAACAAGTGATCAGATTGCTGCTTTCGGGGTTTCTGGTTCTGCTTGCCGCGGGGCACGCATTGGCCCAATTTGATGCGGCGGGCACGGTGACCAACGAGGAGGGAGAACCTCTCATTGGAGTAACCGTGGCCGTTAAGGGCACCAACATTGGAACAACCACCGATGCCGACGGACGGTTCCGGGTTTCCGTTCCCGGCACTTCGGCTACCCTCGTCTTCAGTTATGTAGGGTTCAGCACGGTGGAACGCCCGGTTACTGCGGCCAGCAATCAGGTGGATGTGATGATGACGGCTTCCAGCAGCGTGCTGGAAGAGGTCATCGTCAGCGGGCTGGCCACTACGGTTAAGCGCAGCAATGCGGCCAATGCCGTTGCTCAGCTGGATGCCAAGCAATTGACCGGCATTGTTCCCCCGTCCACCTTTGACGGAGCCATGCAGGGCAAGTTTCCCGGTGTACAAATCACACAAAATTCCGGCGCGCCGGGTGGAGGCATCAACATCCGGATGAGAGGCATTACCTCCATCAATTCAGCCACACAACCGCTGTTCATTATTGACGGCGTTTACGTCGACAATTCTATAATTCCCCCTGGTCTGAATGTGGTGTCGCAGGCTGCAGCCCGTGGCAGCCCCCGTCAGTTCGATCAGGACAATGCCGTCAATCGCATTGCCGATCTGGATGCCGGCGACTTTCAATCGGTAGAAATACTGAAAGGGCCGTCGGCGGCGGCCATTTACGGAGCCCGCGCTGCCGGAGGCGTGGTCATTGTCAACACCAAGCGGGGCAGCAACTGGGCCGACGCACCCCAGGTGCGCTTCAGTCAATCATTAGGTTTTCAGCAAATACTTAATCCTTTGGGCATGCGGCAGTGGGATACCCAGAAAGTGGCCGATTTCTACGGTTCGGGTTCTCCCGAAATCCAGAAATTTCTGGATGCTCAGGCTGCCGGCAAGCTTTATGACTACGAAATGGAACTGTACGGCAATAAAGGCCTGATCTCCGACTCCCGTTTGTCGGTTATGGGGGGCAACGAAAAAACAGCGTTTTATGCCAGTGGTTCGCATCGCAGCGAGGAAGGCATTGTGCTAAATACCGGCTACACCAAAACAGCCCTGCGTCTCAACATTGACCACCGGCTGTCGCAGATGATTGACCTGAAGTTATCCAGCAATTATATCCGATCCAGTGCCGACCGCGGCTACTTCAACAACGACAATACAGGAACCACCATGAGCATTGCCCTGTCGTCCACCCCGCCCTGGGCTGAACTGCATCCGCTGCCGGATGGATCCTATCCGAATAACCCCTATGCGCCGTCCAACTTTTTGCAAACCCGCGACCTGATCACCAATAACGAAACGGTTGATCGCATCATCATGGGCGGAACGGCCACGGTAAAAATCATCAATACCGATGTGCAGTCGCTCAGGCTTCAACTGCAGGGAGGTTTTGACAGCTACACCCTGATCACCCGTGCCATTTTCCCCCGCGAGTTGCAGTTCCAGAAAGACGGCAACGGAACCAACGGGGCCTCCATTCAGGGCTCTACGCCCAGCTTTAACAACAACCAGTCGGCTATGCTGGTGCATACCTATTACACCCCCAAGCTGACGTTCCGCACGCAGGGCGGTCTGACCCGGGAAAGCTTCAGCCGCAACACCATCATCATAACGGCGACACAGCTCATCGGCTCACAAACCAACGTCAACCAGGCCGGTTCCATCAGCACGTTCCAGTTCCGTTCCGAACAGTTGGATTTGGGTGGATTTATTCAGGAGGAAGTCAACTGGGATGACAAGGTGATTGCTACCCTGGGAGTGCGTGCCGATAAGTCGTCCAACAATTCCGATCCCAATGAATTGTTCTGGTATCCGAAAGCATCGCTGGCACTGAACCTCACCCGGTTCACTGATAATCTGGGTCCGTTCAGTACACTGAAACCGCGCATTGCCTATGGTGAATCCAGCAACTTTCCTCCGCCCAATGCCCTGTTTACCAACCTGAGCGGAGTGATCATTGATGGACTGGCCGGCTCGCTGGTAAACAACCAACGAGGCAACCCCGACATCCTGCCGGAGCGGCAGAAGGAATTAGAGGTTGGTGTGGATATGGGATTTCTTGACGACCGGATGGTATTGGAAATCACTAATTACCGCAAGGTATCAGAAGACCTGATTTTCACAGCAGCCGTTCCTCCTTCATCCGGTTACACCTCAAAAATTGTCAACGGCGGCACGCTGGTCAACCGGGGCTGGGAAATAACCCTTTCGGCTGATGTAATGCGCACCGAAGATTTCAACTGGTTCAGCAGCATCAGTTGGTGGAGAAACCGTTCGGAAATTACCGAGCTGAAGGTTCCGGCCTTCGTTACCAGTGCTTTTGGCGCCACACTGGGTACATTTTACATTGATACCAACCGCAGCGCCACGCAGATTGTAGGCATCGGCAATCCCGATGACATCCAGCCCGGCGATCTGTACGTGGTTTATGGCGATTTTGAACCCGATTTCCAGATGTCGTTCTACGAAGATTTTCGGTACAAAAACTGGAGCCTGACTTTCCTTCTTCATTGGAAGAAAGGCGGGGAAAACATCAATCTGACGCAGTTGCTCACCGATCTGGGCGGAACCTCCCATGATTACGATGACATTACCCTGGATCCTGCCGGGGTGCTGGGCAATGGGCCCTACCGCATCAGTCAGCTTGGAGTAAGTGCTGCTCCCTTTGTCGAGGACGCCAGCTATTTCCGCGTCAGGGAAATCGGCTTGTTCTATACCTGGACTGCAGCGCAGATGGGCAAATGGTCCAACAACCTGGTGAAGTCGGCCCAGGTAGGTGTGTCGGCGCGTAATCTGCTGAATTTCTTTACTTACAACAGTTACGATCCGGAAGTATCCAACTTCACCGGCAATGGCCTGGCCAGTGGCGTGGAAGTCAATCCATACCCATCTTCCAAGTCATTTCTGGTGTCATTAAACGTTACTTTTTAAATCCGAAAAATTGCTCATACCATGAAATCGCAATTGAAAAACATTTTTCTGTCCGCAGCCTGGCTTTTGGCTGTCAGCGCTCTGTATCCCTCCTGCACCATTGACGAGCAGGTGGACCTGAATGCGCCCAGCGTAGATGGCATTGAGGCCAATGCCACCGTCAGCGAGCTGAATAATCTCGTTGCCGGAATTCTCAGCGGCCAGCGCAACGATCTGGATATTTACCTGGACGATCATGGCATTATCGGCCGCGATTTCTATCGTTTTTCCAGTGCCGATCCCCGCTTTACGGCCGATATTCCCGGAGCCGGATCCGCCTTTCTGGACAACAATACGTTTTACATCACCCGACCCTGGGCGGCCTGTTATCAGGTGATCCGTAATGCCTGGGTTTTACGTCATGCTGTCGTAAACACCTCAGCGCCGCTGACCGATGAACAGCGAAAAGGCTACCTGGGATTTGCCAAAACCATTCAGGCGCTTCAGATGATCTGGTTATCAAACCTGACCCATAACAATCCGGATGGCTGCATCCGGGTGGATGTGGAAGACCCCGACAATCTGGGGCCTTTAGTGACTTACGATGAAGCCTTGAACTACATTGCTGCCTTGCTGGACGAAGCATACGGTGATCTGAACGCTGCCGGAAGCAGCTTTCTGTTTCCGCTCTCCACCGGGTTCAGCAGCTTCAACACGCCGGCTACATTTGCCCAGTTCAACCGGGCGCTTCGGGCCCGGGTGGCCGCCTATCAGCAGGACTGGAATGGTGTGCTGACCAGCCTTTCCGGATCCTTCATCAATCCGGCAGGTTCCCTGACCACAGGTGCTTACGTTTCTTTCTCCACGGCCAGCGGCGACCGGCCTAACAGCATGTACATTTCGTTGCCCAATCTGCCGACCAATGCGCGGGTGGCTGTCAATTCATGGGTTACCGATGCAGAACCGGGCGATTTGCGGCTCAGTAAGGTCGCGATGCGTACTGAACCCGCCGTTTCAGGCCCTTTTTCGTCCAACTACGATGTAGCCATCTGGAGTTCGCTGGACGATGACATTGCCATTATCCGCAACGAAGAGTTGATCTTACTTTCAGCAGAAGCGAAAATTCAGCTGGGCGATCACATGGGCGGCGTTGCTGATCTGAACATTATCCGCTCGGCTGCCGGCCTTCCGGCATACAGCGGAAGCATGGATCATGAAAGCCTGATCAATGAGATGCTTAAGCAACGTCGGTATTCGTTGTTCGGGGAAGGACATCGGTGGGTGGATATGCGCCGCTACAACCGGTTGGATCAGATTCAGACCGACAATCCGGATGAAGATGTGTGGCCGTATTTTCCCATTCCGGCCAGCGAGGGTTAATCATCAGGTTTGATTTTTTTCCGGCGGGGCGGCACAGCCGCCCCGCCGGCATTTTATTCATGCTCTCTTTCTGTACGGCATCAGGCAAAACGGTTCGAAAGGGAAGAAATGAGCGTATTCAGTTGTAAAAGAATTACCGGAGTGGGAGGCTAAAATCCGGTTCAGTTTGCCTGTTGCTGATTCAGGGAGCGAACTTGATCCAGTAACGGCTGGCTCATCTCCACACCAATTTGCTTTTCCAGCAAAACAAATACGCGGTTCACTTCGGGGATGAGCTCCAGGCCCGGCAGCGGCTGACTGGCAAAATAGAATTTGCCAAACAGCCAGGGCCACAGCGGGTTGGTGTTGCCGAACAGAATGAATCCGCTGCCGTCTTTTTCTTCGCTTTTGTCCAACCGTTCGATGTTGCGCAAAGGCAGGGTAACCAGCTTGCGGCGGCGGCCGGAAAGCCGGAGCACGCGCTGGTTGGTAATGCAATAACAGATGTGCTTGCGCCGGTAATAGTCGCGTATGAAACGAATGCCAGCCATGTAGATACCGGCGGCAGCAAACGAAACGGCAATCACCTGATAAGGTAAAGAGGCCCGGTAAGCAATGACGATGTAATCAATGATTCCGGCAAAGCCCAGCAAAATGATGCTAAACGGAATCAGGATGATGTCGGCATCGCGTAGCAGATGACCTCTTTTGGGACTGCCGGTCCACAGGATAGTTTCTCCTTCCTTGAGGTAAGGAAGAAAAACCTGCCGCAGCGGATCCATATGCACATTGCAAATTAACGATAAACCAGCCACACAAAGCCGGCTATGGTTTTGCTACTTTCGCCCTGCAAAAGGGCCGTGAAGTACATCAACCGGGAGCTGGGTTGGCTTTCTTTCAATGCCCGGGTGCTGCAGGAAGCGGCCGATCCGCAGGTGCCGCTGCTGGAGCGCCTGCGCTTCCTGGGCATCTTTTCCTCCAATCTGGACGAATTTTTCCGTGTGCGTGTGGCCACGCTCAAGCGCATGAAGCTTTTGGGAAAGCAGGCCCGTTTGCCTTTTGGCGAATCGCCCAAACGCATTCTGGAGGAAATTTTCAGTCAGGTTATCCGGTTGCAAAACCAGTTCAACAGCATTTATGCCGGCATTTTGCAGGAACTGGAAAAGGAAAAAATTCATATCATCAACGAAAAGCAACTTACGCCGCAGCAGGGCCAGTTTGTGCGGCAGTATTTCCATGATCAGGTGCGGGGCGCACTGGTGCCGTTGATGGTAGATAAAATTGAAGAGTTTCCTTACCTGCGCGACCATGCCATTTATCTGGCTGTGTTGCTGAGCGACAGTAAGCGCAAGCACAAAAGCCGTTATGCATTAATTGAAATTCCTACGGACGTCGTGCCGCGGTTTCTGGTGCTGCCTTCGGAAGACGATCACGATTACGTCATCTTACTGGATGATGTGATCCGTTATTGTCTGGACGACATCTTTTACATCTTTCCTCACGACAGTTTTCTGGCGTGGACGGTCAAGCTCACGCGCGATGCCGAGCTGAATCTGCTGGATGATTTCAACGCCACCATGATTGAGAAGCTGGAAAAGGGACTAAAGCAGCGTCGCCGCGGACGCCCGGTGCGCTTCATCTACGATGCCTCCATAGATGCTGCTATGCTCAACTACTTCCTGGAGCGCATGAAACTGAAAAAAGACAGCGAAAATCTGGTGGCCGGAGCGCGCTACCACAACTTCAAGGATTTCATTCATTTCCCCACACTGGGCAGAAATCATCTGCGCTATCCTGTCGTCGGTCGGGTGCCCCATCCTGACCTTAAGCCCAACACCAGCATTCTGCAGGCCATTGACCGCAGGGATATCTTGCTTCATTTCCCGTATCATTCCTTTGATCACTTCATCGATTTTCTGCGCGAAGCGGCCATTGATCCCAAGGTTCAGGAAATCAAAATCACCCTGTACCGTCTGGCGAAAAACTCCAAGGTAGCCAATGCGCTGATCAATGCGGTTCGTAACGGTAAAAAAGTCATTGTGGTCATGGAGCTTCAGGCGCGGTTTGATGAAGAGCACAACATTTACTGGAGCGACCGGCTTCGGGAAGAAGGCGCCACGGTATTGTTTGGCATTCAGGGGCTGAAGGTGCATTGCAAGGTGTGCCTCATCAAGCGAAAGGAAAACCGGGAGGTGAAAATGTATGCCAATATATCTACCGGCAACTACAACGAAACCACTGCGCAATTGTACGGCGACCATTGTCTGTTCACCTGTGACCGGCGGCTGACTCATGAACTGGATCAGATGTTTACGTTTTTTGTTAATACCTATAAAGTACCGAACTACAAACATCTGCTGCTGTCTCCGCTGACTATGCGCAACCGTACCGAGCAACTCATCAGGCGGGAGATGGAACATGCGCGGAAAGGACGACCGGCGGCGATTAACCTCAAACTCAATAACCTGGCCGACAAGCAAATGATTGATCTGCTGCATCAGGCAGCTTTGGCCGGCGTAAAACTGCGGCTGATTATTCGCGGCGCCTGTTCCTTTGCTCCTGTATCCGAGCGCGTCAGCGCCCATCTGGAGATACGCAGCATAGTGGATCGCTATCTGGAACATTCCCGGCTGATGATTTTCTGGAATGCGGGCTCTCCGGAGGTCTATCTCACATCAGCCGACTGGATGATCCGCAATCTGGATGCCCGCGTGGAAATGGCCACTCCCGTTTTGGATCCGCAGATCCGCAACGACCTGATTCAGTATTTTGAAATGCAATGGCGCGATAACGTGAAAGCCCGGCTGATTACAGCTCAGCAGGACAATCCCTATGTGCGCAATGATTTGCCTCCGTTCCGTGTTCAGGAAGAATTGCGCCACTGGCTGTTGGCACGCGTTCAGGAAGCCACGCCAGGTCACGATGGTACTCCTTCTCGCGCCGCAGCATCCGTTCAGCCAATGGGTTAAACGGAGCTTTATATTGATCCAACCTGGCGGTCTGTTCCATACAGCAGACGAAAAGGATGCATGGCTTCGTTAACTTTGCAAGAGCTTATGCTGCGTTTGTTAATTCCCCTGTTGTTGCTGGCAGGTTCGCTGCAGGGCCAAAGTCTGCGTTTTTTTCCCGGAGAACAGGCTGTTGCCGAAAGCCATGCTGAAGCCTCATTTCGGGTGGCAAGCGAGGGGGGTGCCGTGCGCATGGTTTTTTCGGCAGCAAGTTCGATGGTTGGCGGTGAGTTGAGTTTTGACATCTATCGCCTGGTATCCAATAAGGAGCAATATCATGCTACGGTAAAGGCTAAGGTCAGCAACAACAAACTCGCTGAAAAGGAGGTCTGGTTCTATGAGCCGGGCCGTTACCGCGTTTATGTATTTGATGAGCAGGACCGGCAACTGACCAAGGCTGAATTTACCGTTCGCAAGGGCTCTTGAGCCTTTTCAGTCTTCCTCCTGATCTGCCGAAAGTTCACTAAGTAATTGTTGCAGTTCCTGAAAAGCGTGCTGATCGCGGTTGCGGGTGCGTTGCATGCCTTCTTCCACGGTTTGACGCGCCTCGGCCAATTGTCCCCTGCGCTGATACAACTTGCCCAGGTGGTAGTACAGTCCGGTGTACTGCGGATCGTGCTGGCGAAGGCGAAGGAAATACGCCAATGCTTCCGAATCTCGGTGCTGCTGGCTGTATTCCAGGGCTATGGCAAACAGCAAAAAGGAATCTTCGCCTTTTTCATCCAGCATGCGGTGCAGCACATGAAGGCGCTCGGCAGCATCCATGACCATTTATGCTACTTTAGCCGTCGCTAAGTTGCATCACAACCAAAAGAAAAATCTCAGCGCTTATGAAAATTCTGGTGTGCATCAGCAAGACGCCTGACACGACCAGCCGCATAGCCTTCACGGACAACAACAGCCGGTTCGATACGGATAAAGTCCAGTTCATCATCAATCCCTATGACGAATGGTATGCCCTGGTCCGTGCCGTGGAACTGAAGGAAGCTACAGGTGCAGAAGTAACTCTCATTCACGTAGGCCCTGCTGATGGCGATGCCATATTGCGCAAGGCGCTGGCCATCGGGGGCGACCGGGCCGTTCGCGTGGATGCCGATCCGGCCGATGCCTATTTTGTGGCTTCGCAAATCGCGGCATTTGTTCGGAGCGACCCCCACGACTTAATTCTGACGGGTAAGGAAACCATTGATTACAACGGCTCTCAGGTAGGCGGTATGCTGGCCGGTTTGCTGGATTACCCGTTTGTTTCTTTGGCCTCGCGCCTGGATGTGGCCGGAAATCTGGTAACGCTGGAACGCGATATTTCCGGCGGTAAAGAAATCCTGGAAGTGCCCTTACCGGTAGTGGTCAGTTGCGCCAAAGGCATGGCCGAGCAGCGCATACCCAACATGCGGGGCATCATGGCAGCCCGAACCAAACCCCTGACTGTTATGACAGCGCACCCCGCAGATCCTCTGACGCGCATGGTGGCTTTTGAACTGCCCCAGACAAAGCAAGGGGTCAAACTCATCAGTCCCGATCAGCCGGAGGAGCTGGTGCGGCTGTTGCATGTAGAAGCAAAAGTGATTTAGCGATTAAACAAAAAGTTTTCTATGAGTGTTCTGGTGTTTGTTGAACCTGCCGATGGCGTATTGCGCAAGCCTGCTTTTGAGGCGATGAGTTACGGCAGCCGTCTTGCTGCTGCCCAGAATATGCAGGCTTATGCGGTTTGTCTGGATGAATCGGTGCCTGAGGATTCCCTGAAACAACTGGGGGCCTATGGCGCGGTAAAGGTGTTGCACGACCGGTCGGCATGCTTCCGACCTTTTGATGCGCAGGTATTTGCTCGGGCAGTTCGCGCTGCAGCAGAAGCCGTTCAGGCCCGGATTATAGTGTTGTCGCTGACGTACAACGGAAGGGCCCTCGGTCCGCTGTTGTCGGCCCATATGCAGGCTGGCCTGGTTACCGGAGCCATTGATTTTCCGGAGACAAACGGAGAAGTTTTTCGCATTAGAAAAAATGTATTTGGTGGCAAAGCCATAGCCACCGTGGAAGTAGCCACTGCGGTCAAGATCATTGCCCTGATGCCCAATGCTGTAGCGCCGGTTCGGGGCGAGGGTGTAGCTGAAGTGGAAACCTTTACCAGTGGCTTGCAGGAATCGGACCGGCGCATGCGCCTGACCGGCGTGAACAAGGTATCGGGAAAGGTGGCTCTGTCCGATGCAGAGATTGTAGTATCAGCCGGCCGCGGCATGAAGGGACCCGAAAACTGGGGTATGATTGAGGAACTGGCTGAGGTGTTGGGCGCAGCTACGGCCTGTTCCCGGCCGGTGGCTGATGTGCACTGGCGGCCGCATGAAGAGCATGTGGGTCAAACCGGCTTGGCCATCCGGCCCAACCTGTATATAGCCGTGGGCATCAGCGGAGCCATACAGCATTTGGCCGGAGTTAACGGAAGCAAGGTCATCGTGGTGATCAACAAAGACCCGGAGGCGCCTTTCTTCAAAGCGGCAGACTACGGCATTGTCGGCGATGCCTTTGAGGTGGTTCCTGCCCTGACCCGCGCCCTGCGCCGTTTCAAAGCCGGAGAAATGACGTTTAACTGAAAATACCCCCATTTGGCACTCCATCAGGAAGTTTATACTTTCGTTATGGGAGGCCATCATGCGCAAGGTTGAATTGCAGATACTCAGCATCACCCACAGCGTCAGTCAGGCACATTCCTATGCGGTGTTGTTGGGTGAGGTAGGCGGACTTCGGCGGTTGCCCATTGTTATTGGCGGATTTGAAGCACAGGCTATAGCCGTGGCGCTGGAAAACATGAAACCCACACGTCCGCTTACTCATGATCTGATGAAAAACCTGTGCCAGACGTTCAACATCGAAGTCAAGGAAGTGATCATCAACAATCTGCTGGATGGCATTTTTTATTCGCAACTGATATGCAAATACCGCAACCAGATCGTTGAAGTGGATAGCCGTACCAGCGATGCGCTGGCATTGGCAGTCCGCTTTGATTGTCCTATTTACACCTTTGAATTTGTCCTGGACAGTGCCGGCATCATCATGGAAGATCTGGAACAGGAGGAGCCGGAGCAGGAAAGCCCCAAGACCGAGTCATCCTCAACGGTCAAGGAGCCCTGGAAAATATCTGACCTTTCTCGCTACAGTTTTGAAGAACTCAACCGCATGCTTCAGAAGCTGCTGGAGCGGGAAGATTACGAGCAGGCCATTATGGTGCGCGATGAAATTTCTCGTCGCAAGCAGAAGCACTCCTGAAGATCTGCACTCAGCAACAGTTGGTTTTGGTCAGTCCCCAGCCCCAGCGCAGCAGGCAGGGTAAAGCGCGTGCCCACGTCTGCGGATGGTGTTTGCCATTTTGTACTTCGCAGTAGGCGATGTCGTGGAAAGGCCTGTACCCTTTGCGCACCAGTTCGCTGATCAGATCCAGCGTGTCGTCAATGGAATCAATAACGCCGTTGCTGTTGCGATCGGCGGTTTCATCGAGCGTGCCTGCCTGAAACCAGAAACGCAGGCCCGGCCGCTGCGGGCTGTGGCGTACCATCTGATGCGCCAGACGATGACGGGTTTCATCGAAACTGGGACCGTACGGACGACTCCGCCACCACAGCGATCCCGAAAAAACGCCGACGCAGCGGAACCACTGGGGAAACTGCCAGGCCAAATCCAGAGCGGATAAGCCGCCCAATGAGCAGCCGGCAACCCCGTTTATTGCTGATTCCAGATCCAGGCGAAAGGTGTCGTCCAACACGGGCAGCAATTCCTTACTGATGAAAGCCGCATACTGCCGGGCACGGGCGCCCCGCCTGAGGTAGTCGGCGTGGCCGGATAGGCCGTATTCCTGAATTCTGTCGCCGGCATGAACGGCCGCAACCACCAATTCCTGAATCTGTTGCCTTCGCACCAGTCGGTTCAAGGTGGCTTTGAACCTGAGCCTTCCCAGATCCTGACCATCGTTTACCAAAAGCAGTGGATAGCGGCGCCGGCTGTGGGCGTAGGAGGGGGGCAACAGCAGGTCAACGGTTACGTAGCGCTTCAGATAGGCCGAAAACAGCGGCGCCAGACGCAATTCACTGTATGATGAGGCTGGCATAAGATGCTCAATGGGTTGCAAGTATAGTTCAAGTTGAAACGACCAGCCTGCAACCATCCGAAGGGAGCCTGGAGGTGCCGTTTACGGCACTTTTCTGCGTCATTACGTCACGGTTTGTTACTTTTGCCCACTTGTCAGGCCGTTTTCATGCATCCGCTCAGAGCATTTGATATAGCTTTTGTCGGATTACCAGCCGGGGTTACGGAATTCGTCTATACGGTGGATGAGGAATTTTTCCGGCATTATCCCGGCTCCCTGATTGAACAAGCCGATGTTCAGGTAAACTTGTTTTTTGATAAGCAGCCTTCCTTTTTTCTGCTGACATTCCGCATGACAGGAACCATCCGAACCAACTGCCATCGTTGTGATGCGGAACTGGATTTTCCGGTGTCGCTCAACCGGGCCGTTGTCGTAAAGTTTGATTCCCATCGGGAGGATGAAGCAGATGACTCCCATGCCGACGTGGTGTACCTGCGCCGGAGCGACAGCCATCTGTCCGTAGCCCAAATGATTTACGATTTCCTGAGTCTTTCCCTTTCTGAGCGCAGCATCACCTGCGATCAGCTTCCTGTGCCCCGGACCTGCGATCCGGCGGTTACAGCTCGACTGCAGCTTGCTGCTCCTGTTGCCGATGATCACCGGTGGGATGAGCTCAGAAAGATTAAAATCCGCTGATTATGCCTAATCCAAAACGACGTCATTCCAAATCCCGGCAGCGCAAGCGCCGAACGCACGACAAACTGATCATGCCCACTTTATCCGTTGATCCCACTACGGGGATGACGCATCAGCGGCATCGGGCTCATTATTTTGAAGGAGAACTCTACTATCGGGGAAAGAAGATATTAGGAAAAACTTCCTGATTCAGCAGGTTCTCTGCGCTAACCTTCCTCCGACATGCCTGGCCTGAAAATTGGTATTGATGCCATGGGCGGCGACTTTGCCCCTGTGGAATGCATACGGGGCGCCGCATTGGTCCTGGATCAACTGCCGCCGGATGCACAATTGGTGCTTTATGGCGACCTGAGTCAGATTCAACCGCTGGTTCACCGCGAGCGCATGCCCAGCCACCGCGTGGAGCTGGTTCATTGCGAGGAAGTGGTGGGCATGGCCGAATCCCCTACGCGGGCAATGCAGCAAAAGCCCAACTCAAGTATTGCCATTGGGTTTCAGCATTTGAAAGAAGGATTCATTGATGCGTTTGCCGGAGCCGGCAACACAGGGGCCATGATGGTAGGTGCCGTGCAGTCGGTGCGTACCATTGAAGGCGTTTTGCGCCCGTCGCTGACAACCGTCGTTCCTCGCGATAACGATCACTTGGGCATTCTGCTGGATGTGGGCGCCAACGTGGATTGCCGGCCCGAAATGTTGCTGCAGTTTGGCCTGCTCGGCTCGCTGTACGCCCAGTACGTCTATCACATTGATGCGCCACGCGTGGCCCTGATCAGCATTGGTGAAGAAGAAGGCAAAGGCAACCAATTGGTTAAGGAAGCGGCCGAGCTCATGCGCGCCAGCAGGCAGCTGCGTTTTATTGGAAACATAGAAGGACGTCACATATTCAGCAACCAGGCCGATGTGATGGTCTGCGACGGCTTTGTGGGCAATATCATCCTCAAATTTGGTGAAAGCATATACGATATGGTGAAGCGTCGTGGCATCACCGACCCCTATTGGGATCGTTTCAACTACGAGAATTACGGAGGTTCGGGCATTCTGGGCCTCAATGCACCTGTGGTAGTAGCTCACGGCATTTCCAATGCCAATGCATTTCGCAACATGATTTTGCTGACGCGGGAAATGGTGGAATCGCGCCTGGTGGAGCGGTTCCGCGAAGCCTTTCTAAACCTGCAAACGGCGGAGTTAGGGTAGCCTTGCTATCTTAGCGCCCACTTTTTCTGAGCGCTCTTCTGCATGGCTAAAATCACTGCCGCCATTACCGGCGTTTACGGCTGGGTTCCTGAAACCATTTTGTCGAATGCTGATCTGGAAAAAATGGTGGACACCACCGACGAATGGATTCTGACACGTACAGGAATTCGCGAGCGCCGCATTTTGCGCGGTGAAGGGAAAGGCACTTCCGTCATCGGGGCTAATGCCGTTCGGGGATTGTTGAAAAAAACAAACACCAATCCGGACAGTATTGAATTGCTCATCTGCGCCACCACCACGCCAGACATGCAGTTCCCTGCTACGGCCAATATCATCTGCGAAGAAGTGGGGCTAAAGCATGCCTGGGGTTTCGACCTGAATGCTGCCTGTTCCGGCTTTTTGTATGCGTTGGCAACAGCTGCCCGCATGATCGAGTCGGGAGCGCATCGCCGCATCATTGTGGTGGGCGCCGATAAAATGTCTTCCATTATTGATTACACGGATCGAACCACCTGCGTGTTGTTTGGTGATGGGGGCGGAGCCGTTTTGCTTGAACCCAACACGCACGGTCTTGGCATACTGGATGCGATCATGTATTCCGACGGATCGGGCCGCGTGCATCTGCACCAGAAAGCCGGTGGATCGGCGATGCCTGCCTCGAAAGAAACCGTGGAAAAGCGATTGCATTACGTGTATCAGGAAGGGCAGGCCGTGTACAAGTTTGCCGTATCGCGCATGGCCGATGTAGGCTACGAGATCATGACCAAAAACGGCTTGACGCCTGACGACATCGCCTACCTGGTGCCTCATCAGGCCAACAAGCGCATTATCGACGCCACCCGTCAAAAGATGTCTTTGCCCGAGCACAAGGTGATGATCAACATTGAGCGCTACGGTAACACGACTAACGGCACCATCCCGCTGTGTCTGTGGGAATGGGAGCGCAAACTGCATGCAGGCGACAACCTCATCTTATGCGCCTTTGGCGGTGGATTCACCTGGGGAGCCATTTATATGAAATGGAGCTACAATTCCTGAATAACCACACTCATTTTTGTTTTTTCCCTTTAACATTTTGCTATGGCAACAACGGCTGACATCAAAAAAGGGATTACCCTCAACTTCAAAAACGACATTTATCTGGTGCTGGATTTTCAACATGTTAAACCGGGAAAGGGAGGTGCTTTTGTACGCACGCGCCTGAAATCGCTAACCAGCGGCAAAATCATTGATCAAACCTTTAACAGCGGTGAAGAAATTTCATTGGTTACCGTCCAGCGCCGCAAATACCAATACCTGTACAACGACGATGCCGGCTATCATTTCATGGATCAGAACACTTTTGATCAGGTAACCCTGGACGCCGATCTGATAACGGGTAAGGAGTTTTTGAAGGAAGGCCAGGAGGTGGAAATCGTATTTCACTCCGAAACCGAGCGACCGCTGAGCTGTGAGCTGCCCGTGCATGTCGTGCTGACTGTGGACTATGCTGAACCTGCCGTCAAGGGCGACACGGCCAACAATCCCATGAAAAAAGCCAGGCTGGAAACCGGCGCCGACATTCTGGTGCCTATGTTTGTGGAATCAGGCATAAAGATTAAAGTGGATACCCGCACCGGAGAATATGTGGAGCGGGTGAAAGAATAGCGATGGAGTTTTACGGGATTTCTTGCGGAACGGCAAAACGTTCCGGATGGCGGGCGGTCACGGTTTCGTAGAACTGCCGGATGATGGCCCAATCCTTGTTCAGGTCGCCACTGGGCATCCACACCGGACCAAAGCCAGCTTCTTTACGCGCATAATCCAGGTACGCCAGTGCTATAGGTACTCCGGCGCCTAAAGCAGCATAGTAAAAGCCGGTTTTCCACTGCGCATTCCGCTGGCGCGTTCCTTCTGGAGTAATGACGATCCGGCAGGGATCGCGCTCCCGCAGCCAGGTGGTCAGGGTTTCCGTCAGGCCAACACGCTTGCTGCGATCCACGGGAACCCCGCCCAGGCGTAACAACAGGCTGCGTATCGGCCAGCGAAACAGCTCCTGCTTGGCCAGAAACAACGTTTCCAGCCTCATGTGTAAGCGGGCTCCTGCTCCGTAAACGAAGTCCCATGCGCTGGTGTGAGGGGCTACCAGTATGATGCAGCGTCGGATTTCTTCAGGCAAAGGCCGCACCATCTTCCAGCCACGCAATCGAAAATGCCATTTCAGCAGCCATAGCAACATGAGCTAAAGATGTTAAAAGGCATGAATACTTTTTTCGCGCCAAGCCTGAAATGCAGGGGATCAAGCTATTCCTGCTCCTCTGCACAGGAATTGCTACCATCCATGCTGCAGGCTTTTGAGTCACCAAACAGGAAGCGAATGCTTTGAAGGCATGCAGGCAGAGCCGGCTGGCACTATATTGCCGGCAGGCGCAGTGCGCTTTGAGTTCATCGGAGGCAATTATGATGTTGAGCCTGCTGCTAGGCATACTGTTGGTGCTCTATGTAGCCATAATGCTCGTCTGCATTCTCGGTTGGACGTCACTCAAAGAGGGCTGTCCCGGCAAGGCTACTGTTCCAATGCGGGTAACGGTGGTGGTGGTGGCGCGCAACGAAGAACAGGCAATCGGAGCCTTGCTGCAGGATTTGCTGGAGCAGGACTATCCTGCCGAATGGTTTGACGTTCTGGTGGTTGACGATCATTCCGAAGACGGCACGGCAACCGTGGTAGAGCGCCTGGCCGATTCCCGCGTCCGGTTGATGCGCCTGAGCGACCGGCTTGGCCACGCGCCATTTCATGGAAGTCATAAGAAAAAAGGGGTGACCCTTGCCGTGCAGGAAAGCCCCAGCGACTGGATAGCCCTCACCGATGCCGATTGCCGTGTGGCGCCTGGCTGGTTGCGGACTATGATGGCCTGTCAGCAGTTTCATCAGGCGGTGCTTGTATGCGGGCCGGTACGCTACCGGCATGGCCCATCGCTGCTGCAACGTTTGCTGGCTTTAGATCAGGGCGGGCTTTCTGCGGTAGGAACCGCAACCCTGGCCCTGGGCATACCGACGGTTTGTAACGGAGCCAACCTGCTTTTTTCCCGATCGGCTTTTCTGCAAACAGATCCTTATGCCGATAACCTGCATCGTTCTTCAGGAGACGATATGTTTTTGCTTCATTCATTTTACCGCCAGTATGCGCATCGGGTGACAGCGTGCAAAAGCCCTAGTGCCCTGGTGACGACCTCGGTTCCGGATAGCTGGCGTGAGGCGCTGAACCAACGTCGGCGGTGGGCATCCAAGATGAATGCTTTTCGTCAATGGCCGCTTCGGCTTATGTTCTGGGGAGTGGGTTGGTTTCATGTGGTCCTGTTGGCGTCAGCCATTGGCCTTTTGTTTAGTGCTATGCATTTAGGGCTATTTCTTCTTGCCCTCCTTACCAAATTCGTGCTGGACTTTATCTTTTTGTATCAGATCATGCGCTTTGTTGGTCAGGAGCACCTGATGCGGCTATTTTTGTTTGCGGAGCTGTTTCATTCGGCATTGTTGCTGTGGACCGGCCTTACGGCAAGGCAGCCGACCTCATGGAAAGGAAGAACCGTAACCTAAAACCCGAGCGGTTAACCGAGCAGGAAACTGCAGTACTTGAGCTACTGTATTTTTTAACCTCCTTTGAGGAACTAGTGCGTGAATTGGATTGGTCCGAAACCGACCTGCGCCAGGTGCTTGTTGGCATGATAAAAAAAGGTTGGGTGGTACAGTTTGTTCGGCGGCAAGAGTTGCCCGAGCCCTTGGAGGGCTTGAATCTGGATGAGCTGGCTGATTCGTACTTCGTAGCCACCCGGCAGGGGTTACTCCTACACAACAGCCGGTGATGAAAGCAGCGGCCTCGGCAGACATCAGAGAATTGCTGCAGCGGTTGCAGCTTCAGGAAAAGCAGCTCAGCGCTTTGCTGCAGATTACCCAGGCCATCAACAACAATGTTTCGGCAAGGGGACTTCTGAAAACTTACGAGACGTTGTTGCTGCGCAACCTTCCCATACGCAAAATGGCATTGTTCATTCAGCATACAGGCTGGATGTGCTCCAATGCAGCCGGCATCAGCCGGCCTGAGGCCGATGCCTTGTGCATGCCTCACCTGTCCACGTTCCGGCAGGTAACCTTGCTCAACCGCATCGGCCACGAGTTGGCTGCAGTGTTTGATGTGGTGGTTCCGGTGTTTCATAAGGAGTTGCCGCTGGCCTTTACCTTCGTCCAACTGACCGATGGCAGTGCTGAACCTCCCGATGAAGAAATCACCTTCATTCAAACGCTGTCCAGTATCGTGGCGGTGGCCATAGAAAACAAAAAGCTCTTTCGGGCCCAGATGAAGCATCGCTTCTTCAAGGCTGAACTGGAGCTGGCCGGTCAGATGCAAACCATGTTGATTCCCGGTAAGTTGCCTGATGACCATCGCGTTTCGGCCGCAGGCATTTATCTGCCGCATCAGGAAGTGGGAGGCGATTATTATGATTTCATTGAATTAAATGAAGACGAATTTTTTTTCTGCATGGGCGACATCAGCGGGAAAGGGGTGGTAGCTGCCCTGCTGATGGCCAACTTTCAGGCCAGTGTTCGCATTTTTGCCGAACACGAGCGTTCGTTGCAGCGGCTGACCGAGCTGCTCAATGCCCGGGTTAACGAAATCACGAAGGGAGAAAAATTCATCACCCTGTTTTTGGCCCGCTTTCAGCGTGATAAGCGCGAACTGCATTACGTCAATGCCGGCCACAATCCGCCTATCCTGGTTCATGACGGTACCAGCAGGCTGCTCTCAGAAGGGTGTACCATTCTGGGCATGTTTGAGCGGCTGCCCTATGTGCATGTACAGCGGCTGACTTTGCCAAACGAGTTTATGGTGTTTTGCTACACCGACGGTCTGGTGGATACCGAAAACGAGCAACAGGAATCATTTGATGTTTCGCAGCTGCTGGCGTTTACCGAAAAAAATCATCATCTTAAACCGGCAGCCTTTAATAAAAAACTGGTGGATACGCTCATTCAGTTCAAAAAGCAACGCACTACAGCTGACGACATCAGTCTGCTTACGTGCCGGTTCTATTAACTCCCATGTGCTCTGAATTCCTGTCGGCACACTGGTGTTGATTGCGGTTGGCGAGATCCTGATGAACCAGGAGGGCAATACATATGAAAAAGAGTGAACCGATTTTATCGGTTTCTATCAGGTCACTCAGGGTATTGTTGACGTAAATGATAACCAGCGCCAAGGTGATGGCCATCACGTAATTACGGTCTTGCGGTGAAACACATTGGGTGTAAACGCGCTGAGCGGTGGCAAAAATCCCCAGAGTAAGCAGCAAAAAGAGGAGCAGGCCTATAATGCCCTGTTCCGTGAGCAATTGAAGGAAATAGTTATGAACGGATGAGCGCTCCGTGTTTTCACTAACCCACGTTCGAAAACCGGTAACCGTATACTTTTTGTAAAAGTTATAAAAATTGGAAGGACCAAAGCCGGTCAGAGGCTGATCTTCCCACATGCGGAAGGCGGCAACCCATCGGTAAATGCGCTCGGCGCTGGACACGTCGCGGCCTTCGAAGGTGGCTTCCAGATGATCGGCCAATTCCGGATGATAAACGGTGCGTTCAAAGTCAGGCTGATAGTTCAGGTAGCGACCCTGAAGAGCCATGTAGACAAAAAAGGCCACAGCCAAAAGGAAAGCTCCGGCTACTGCCCAGGTCAGCAAACGAAGACGAATGAGGGGATAAGCCATGGCCGCTACAATCAGCGACACCCAGGCCGATCGGGTGTACGCCAGAGCAATGGCCGCCAGCAGCAACAACAGAATGCTCCAGGCAATCAGTCGATGACGGCGCAAAAACGGATGGGTGTTACTGAACCAGATATACAACGGCACACTTTGCGCAAGCACACAGGCATAAGCGACATGATTGCGATAGAAGGGCCGCATGGGATCGTTTACGGTGGCAAAAGCAAATCCGCTTTCGGCATGTCGTACCATCGTGTAAACCACCGTAAACAACAGGGGAAGCAGATAAAGGCCAAAAGCCTTTCGGAAATCCGTTGAGCTACGGATCAGCAGGGCAGTAACAAATACAAAGGTGACGATGTACCAGGTTTTAGCCAATGAGAATTTCAGCGATACGGGCAGGAACTCCGAGTACAGTGTGCTGATCCAGATCCACACGTAATGCAACAGGAGCAGAAAGATCAGCGGATGCTTCAGAAAATCGCGCGGAAAGGCATCTGGACGCGATAGCACAAAAGGAAAAAACAGTAGCATGAGGCCGCCAATCAGCAGCTCACTAGGAAAATCCGTAGCAAACCCGTAAGGCAAATCCATTTCGGTGCTCAGCGGCAGCACCATCCACAGCAACAGATAAACAAACTTCAGATCGTTGATGCTAACAAACACAAACAGCAGGACCGGTGCCACCAGCGCCAAAGCAAATTCTTCGGTACAGATTGCGGCAAACCATGAGACCAACAGAACGGCAGCGAACCCGTAAAACCAAAGCGTTCCGGCCCGTGCCGTCGGCGATGCCATCAGGAGGAGAAAACTTTTCTGAATTCGGCATAGCGCTCCAGCACCACCGCCGTGAGTGCCATGACGACAAAGGCGATCAAAACAGATGCTGTAACCAGCAGCCAACGCACCGGCTTGGATTTGCGTTCGGCAGGAAAAGCTTTTTCCAGCACCAGCAGGGTGGGCACTTCCGAATCCACCGTTACCAGATACTGTTCGTACTGGGCAATGCTGTTGTTCAGTTCACGAACGGCTCCCTTCTTTTTTTCTTCCAGCACTTTGACGCGTTCCATGGCAGCATCTACATCCGGGCCCTGATGGCTGCGCAGTTTACGTTCCGTAAGCGAAAGGTCCTCAATGTCGGTGTATAACCCATATTCGGACTTCAACGTGAAAATGCTGTCGGTCAGTGCCTGCACTACCGCCTCTTTGTCCAGCATTTTACGCCGATAGATCTCCAGAATTTTTTTCTTGTTTTCGTTGATCAGTTGTCTATTGATCAGGTCAATCTGTTCTACGATGGCATTAGCCATTTCTGCAGCCAGCAGCCGGTCGCGGTCTTCTACAATCAGTTCAATGGCACCCTTTGGGTTTTTTTCCACCCGGTAATGGGCATCCAGTTTTTTGAGAACCGAATACGTAGGATATCGGGTCCTCGTCGTATCGATGCGATAATGATCGTATAAATTAAATTTATTAACTATGGCAAGTTTCAAAGGAGCGGAGTTGGCTATGGACATCACGCGATCCACATCGGCATTGCTTCCAAACAGGTAGTCGCTGGTGCCACTGAACAGGGTTCCGGAGCTGGACAGGTTGGGGTTGAGCGGATAGAAGACGGCCGTAGAGCGGAATTTCGGAGGCATAATGTGCGGGTCGGTCAGGATGATGCTGCCCACTGCCGCAAGCCCGGTAACGATGAGGATGGGCTTGCGCCAATTCCACACAATTTTTAAAAAATCAATCAGATTCCAGCCATTCATCCGTGGTGTGTTGATGTGGCGGCGAAAATAGAAAATTATATTGCGGTTTCCGTTCAACGGGCAGCATCCGGCTGTTTACCGGTTGTAAGATATGTTTGCCGCAGTTCTGTAGATGGGTCATGAAGGGACCTCCGCCAACAAACGAACAGGTAACCCGTTGGCTGATGCTGGCCGAAGGCAGTCGATGGACACGCCTGCGGCATCGCCCTTTTACATATAGCTTTTTTCAGATTTACGATAAGCTGGTCTATCCGATAGTCCGCCGCGGCCTGGAGGTATCCTGCCATACGTTTTTTGGCCAGCCCATGCAGGTGCGCATTCCTGCCGGTGCGGCGATTTTCCTTACCGGTGGGCTGGCTCATGATTCGGAGAAAAAGTTAATACGTTATCTGTTGCAGCGTTTTACAGAAAATGATGTTTTTGTAGATGTTGGCGCTCATTTCGGATTTTACTCCCTGCTGGCCTGCCGCTGCATTGGCACGGGCAACGGTATCAGCGTACTGGCTCTGGAGCCCAGCGAGAGCAGTTTCGCGCTTTTGAAAAAGAATTTGCAGGCCTACCCTCAGGCCCAGGCCGTTCAGGCATTGGCAGGCGATCGGGAGCGCCTGTGTACGTTTCTGGAGTTTGATGAGCGGTTTTCGGAATACAACTCAGCTCATGCCGGCCGGTATCAGGGCCAGGACTGGATCAAGCGCGTCCGCCAGCAACGCCGGGAATTGCCTTGTTTGCCCTTGCATCAGTTGTGTGCGGCATATGGAATTGTGCCTTCCATTATAAAAATTGATGTGGAAGGAATGGAACCGGAAGTAATTGAAGGCGCTGCACCGTTGCTGCAGCGGCCCTGTGAGGTGATCATGGAATACTTTTCAGACCCTGCCATACAGGAGCCGTATCGCCGCGCCGAGCGCTGGTTACGGGAGGCCGGATATTGCTCTTACCTGATCACCGCCTCCGGTACGCTGCAGCCGGTAGCTGATGTGGGACTTGCTGTATCTAGCTCAGGCCTGGATTCCGACAATGTGGTGTTCCGGAATCATTAGGCAGCACCAGGCCAGCGCATCAGTTCGTTTATGCGCAGCAGGCCGAGCAGCCAGGCCCATGCCAAACAGAGCAAGCCGCCGGCCAGCAAGGCAGGGATAAACGGCAATGGCATCTGATGGAGCCATACAAACAGCAGCCAGCAACATGCAGCGTACAGTAAAAGGCGTAAAATCAGCGGCCATGACAGGGGAAGAGAAAATGTTCTAAAAGCAAGCCAGGCTTGAGCGCCGGCGGCAGCGAGTACGGTTATTGCGGCAGCAGCAGCAGCGCCACCGGCCTGCATGCGGGGAATCAACGCCAGGTTCAGCAGCACGTTGAGCAGCGATGCAGCAGCAGCAATGCCGACCAGATGCCACAGCAGATTGCCGGCAGTAAGGAGGGTAGAAAAAACATAGCTCAGGCTGTAACCTACCAGCGCCAGAACCAGCAGGCGCAGGGCCTGGCTGCTTTCCTGAATGTGGTCCCGGTACAGCAAACCGGTGATTTCATGGCTGTACACCGAAATGCCTGCTGCAGCCGTCACCGCATACAGAAACAGCAATACCGAACTGCTGCGGATCAGGTCGTGTACCGGGCGGGAGGAAGCCAACATTCTGCTGAATACCGGTAGCAGCAAAATGCTGAACATATAACCGACCTGATTCAGGGCGTCCAGAATGCGAAACGCTGCGGCGTAGATGCCTGCAGCGGTTTTGCCGGATTCGCCCAGCAGTTGCTTCAGCATCACGGCATCAATGCGTCCGTACAGCGTCATCAGGAAAATGAGCACGGCAAACGGGACAGCCTGCTGCAGCAACTCTCGGGTAAATCGGTCCGGCCACTGCAGGCGCAGGGGGGCGCCGAGGCGCTTCAGGTAAACAAAGGCTGCCAGTACGGTGATCAGATAAGCCGCCGACTGGGCGTAAACGAACCACTCGATAACAAAGCGGCTGCGCCAGGCAGGAACCAACAGCAAAAAACTGCACAGGACAATAACCAGGGTTTTGTCCAGAACTGAAAAAACACTGTCGGCAAAGAAGCGATGCAAGGCATTGATGTTGGATCGCAGAAACAAAATGAAACCAGCCATAACCTGATTGGCGGAAATCCACAATAACATCATAACGGCGCGGTGGGAATAGTCCAGCAACAGAGCTGCTGTAACCGTAACGGCAAAATATACCAATGCCAGCACGAGTTTGACGGTTAACAGATGGGGCACATGAGCCGTGAGCAGACCGGTGTTGCCGGCAACCGCCTTATTGTTGAAACTGCTGATGCCCAGATCCAGCAGAATCATGGTGAGCATGCTCAAATTCATCAGAACGAAGTACAAACCATACTGTTCGGCGGAAACCACATTCTGTACCGTGCGGTCAATGCCAAACAGCCATACCGGTTTAACGACCAGATTAACGGCAATCAGAAAAGCCAGATTGCGGTAGAAGAAGCGCTGCATGGTTTGCCGCAGGCGGAAAGGTAGCAAGCAAAGGCAGTGCAGACACTTTACGGTGGAGTTTTGTCAATATTGCACTGTGAACATAGCAGTAAACGTCCGGGTATTGTTGGAAGGAAAGCTGGAAGGCATCGGTGTGTTCACGGCCGAAACCCTGCGCCTGATTACCCGACAGCATCCGGAGCATGTGTTTTACTTTCTCTTTGACCGCCCTTATTCCAGCAGCTTTGTGTTCAGCGATAATGTACGTCCGGTAGTGATAGGGCCGCAGGCCCGTCACCCCTTGTTGTGGTATTGGTGGTTTGAGTGGAGTGTGCCGCAGGTGCTGCGACGCATAAAAGCCGATCTGTTTGTTTCTCCCGATGGCTATGGTTCGTTAAGGGCTCATTGCCCTCAGGTGGTGGTCATGCACGACCTGGCCTTTGAGCATTTTGATGATCAGATGGATGCGCTGAGCAAAGCCTATTACCGGCATTTTTCACCCAAATATGCCCGAAAAGCTGTTCGTCTGGTAACCGTGTCGGAGTTTTCCCGGAACGACATTGCAAAGCGCTATGGCATTGATGAGTCGCAGATTGATGTAGCCTGCAATGGAGTGGATGATTACTTCCGGCCGCTGGACAGTGATCAGCAGCAACAGGTTCGGGACAGACTAACCGGTGGCCGCCCTTACTTTTTGTATGCAGGCGCCCTGCAGCCCAGAAAAAACATCGTGCGATTGCTTCAGGCTTACGATCGGTACCGATCGCAAAATCCCGATGGGTTGTGTCTGGTGTTGGCCGGAAGAAAATGGAGCTATCCGGAGGCTTACCGCATGTTGCATGAGATGCGGTTCCGTTCCGACGTAATCCATACCGGACACATGTCGCGCGCAGAGCTGGCCCGCTTAATGGGAGCGGCTACTGCATTGGTGTATGTGTCGTTGTTTGAAGGCTTTGGCATTCCATTGGTGGAAGCCATGTACAGTGATGTTCCCGTAATTACCTCCCGCACTTCCTCCATGCCGGAAGTAGCCGGCCAGGCCGCCCTGCTGGTGGATCCTTTTTCCGTTTCTGAAATCGCCGCAGCCTTGCAGGCGATCAGCAGCGACGGGGAATTGCGCCGGCAGCTGATTGCTGCGGGCCGGCAGCAACGGCAGCGCTATTCCTGGCAACGGGCTGCCGACCAGTTCTGGCATGCCATTGACTACGGACTTCAGTTCGCCAGGTCGCAGAACAGTTAGCCGATCGCTTGTTCCAGATCGGACATCAGGTCGTCGGCATCTTCAATGCCGATGCTGAGCCTGATGAGGGTATCCAGCAAGCCCCGGCTTTCGCGCTCTTCCCTGGGAATGGAAGCATGAGTCATGGAAGCCGGATGGCCGATCAATGATTCCACGCCGCCTAAGGATTCGGCCAAGGCAAACAGCCGGGTGGCGCTGAGCAGCCTGAGTGCATCTTCCATCCGGTTTCCTTTTAAGGTGAAAGAAAGCATGCCGCCAAAGCCGCGCATCTGTTTTCGGGCAACAGCATGACCCGGATGAGCCGGAATGCCGGGATAAAAAACGTCTTCCACCTTGGGGTGGCTTTCCAGAAAATCGGCCACGCGCGCAGCGTTTTCGCAGTGGCGCTCCATACGCACGTGAAGGGTTTTTATGCCGCGCAGGACCAGAAAACAATCCATAGGACCTGGCACCGCCCCGCAGGCATTTTGCAGAAACTTCAACCGTTCGTACAGGTCTTCATCGTTGGTGGTAACGGCGCCCATAACCACATCGCTGTGACCGCCAAGGTATTTGGTGGCGCTGTGGACCACCAGGTCAGCGCCCCAATCGGCAGGGTTTTGCAGAAAAGGGGTGGCAAAGGTGTTGTCTACGGCAACGTAAACGCCGGCCTGATGGGCCTGAGCGCAAACGGCCTCAATGTCGATGATGTGCATCATCGGGTTGGAAGGAGTCTCCAGCCAAAGCAATCGGGTTTTAGGCGTTAGCAGGGAGGCCAGGTCATCGGTCTGTTGCAGATCCACAAATCGAAACCGGATGCCCAGCCGCTCAAAAACTTTTACAAAAAGCCTGTAGGTGCCTCCATAGATATCAAAAGTGCTGATGACTTCGTCGCCTTTGCTGAGCAGTTTGATGACGGCATCGGTGGCGGCCAGGCCGCTGGAAAAGCACAGCCCGTAGCGGCAGTTTTCCAGTGCAGCCAGATTTGCCTGAAGGGCATCGCGGGTAGGGTTTGCGGTTCGGGCATATTCGTAGCCCTTATGCCTGCCGGGCGCTTCCTGAACGTAGGTGGAGGTTTGATAAATTGGCGTCATGATGGCGCCGGTAGCCGGATCGGGATGCACGCCGGCATGAATGGCCTTGGTAGCAAACTTCATGCAGCATCGGATTAATGCAGCGAAGGTATCGCTTCAGTGGGCTTCCGAAAGAACAGGCCATACGGCAGGAACCATGAGCAAGTTTCGCTTGAAACAGCTGACGCTCTTTTTGCTATATGCTTTTGCCTTTCATCAGTTGTTTGGGCAACCGGCAGCTGGTGGTGAGGTAACGGTTTTTGAGCAACGCCATCAGGTGGATGTATATGCCGGCTACGGCGTGGTGCGTAGTCAGGTGTGGTTATACAATCCTCTTCCGGACAGCCAGCGCTTCAGGGCCGGGGCATTCCAACGTTTTTCCTCTACTTATTGGCCGCGACTAAGCCTGAACGCCGGTCCATGGCAACTACCGCCAGCCGACACCGGCGTTTGGATGCTGCAGCCGGGCATTACGCATGTGGAAATATTTTATGGAACTGCTGCCTCGTCCGCAACACATACTTTTCGTCTGGCAATGCCCCTATTTCCTGCTGCAAGGAAGGATGGCTTCGTCTGGCTGCGGCTGCATGACGGATTGACCCCGGCATCCATCCGCATGATCAATACGAACAAAGCCTTTGCGGCTTCGCAAACGGTTTTTGTACCCTTGCCCGCCCACGGCCATCTTCCCGACAGCCTGATACTGGAATGTTACGTTGAAACCATGCCACCCCGGGCATTGCATCGCATCAGTTGGGAGCGCCACTACGCCTTGCTGCGATCCTGGCAACCGGACAGCATGCTGCTGGCTTCGCTTACGCCTCTGACGTTTGCCGATGTTCGTTCTCCAAGCGTTCAGGCCGTGTGGTGGGCAGCGCTTGCATTTGCCGCACTCATTGCCGCAGTCGTCTGGTGGCGGTTTCGGCGCTTGGCTCAACGGCGGGGCTGTTGCCGCTGAATACGGTCTTGAAAAATCTGCTCGTAGCCTTGCAGGTTGCGGATGAATTCGTATTCCGTTAATCCAAAATTGAGCAGGGCATGCTGCAATAAAAAGTCTACAAACAACGGCAAATCGGCATCGGATACCGAGATCAGATTGAGTTCACTGTAGCCACGAAGCAATTCTGCTAATAGAGCGCGCTCGCGGTCCTGATAAACCAGTTCGGCATAGGCTCGCCGGTCGCGCTCGCGTTTGCTGAGCAACTGATACAGGTAGGTGAGAGGATGTTCCAGTCGTTCGCTGCCCTGCAGCAGGTATTCCCGGGGGTCAAAAGGTTTTCCTGACATCTCCTTTTGGGTTTGTTCAAAAGTGCGTGAGGGCGCGATGCGTACCTCAGGCAGGGTATATTCCAGCCTTTTCAGTCGAACGGAAACTTCCAAAACAGATTCTGCTGATACCGGGCGAAAAGTCAGGCGTTTAACTGCATAGCCTTTGGCCAGAAAAACCATGGTGTCTGTCGGACTGCATTGGATCAGAAAGTTGCCGCTGCTGTCGCCGTAAAAGCGCTGCATGGTAGAGGTATTGATGATCTGCAACCCACGCACCGGTGCACTGGTGGTATCGTCCACGGCCACGCCCTTGACCAGCAGCGGCTGCCCCTTAGCCACAGGAACAAACAACGTAGCCATCAAGCCGATGAGCAAGAGGCTGCAACAGGAAAACCGACGTTGCCGGTTGGGTTCAAAAACACCAGATGCAACAAATAGGTTCATGCAGGCAAATGAAGCGGAACGGCTCAGGGCTTGCCTTTTGGGTCGTTCCAGAATTTCAGAAATGAATACATGGGACGTCGGCGCAGGTAATCCAGATCGTGGTCGTTGGCAAACGCTTCGCGTTCAAAAACAATCTGTTCGTATGCCTGCTGATGGGTGTCGTAACGGATCCGGTTGACCAGGTAGTTAAGCACATAGAAAAAATAAAAAGGCACGATCAGCAGTTCCAGTTGCTGGCGCAGGTGAATGTGTTCGTGGTTGGCAATTTCGGCATCACGGGCATAAGCGCTGTGGCGGTAAATGACAAAGGGGAAAAAAGCCATTCCCCGAACCGGCAAATGGGGAAAGATGATGACAAAGGGGCGCATCAGTATTCCATTTTGAAGACAACCAGACCGCTGAGCAGTTTGGGTTCAAACCAGGTGCTTTTGGGAGGCATAATGCGGCCTTGATCGGAAACGGCGATGAGTTCATCCATACTCACCGGAAACAGGGAAAAGGCTGCAGCGGCCCGACCTTTGGTTACCCGTCGTTCCAGCTCTTTCAGACCGCGTATGCCGGGAATGAAATCCAGTTCTTTACTGCTTCGTGGGTCGGTTATGCCCAGCACGGGTTCCAACAGATGATCCTGTAGCAGCGAAACGCTGAGTTTACCGACGACATCGTCGGGAATGAATTCCGGTCGAACGGTTAGCAAATGCCAGGAACCATTTAGAAAAAGGCCAATTTCCTCAGCCCGCTGCGGCTTGAGCGGCGAGCGTGGGGCAGGCTGCACCTCAAAGCGTTCGGCAATCCGCTGAAGAAACTGTTGCGGAGTCATTCCGTTCAGCGACCGGACGACGCGATTGTAATCGTAGATGTGCAATTGGCTGGCTGAAAACAAACCGGCCAGAAAAAACTGATGATCACGCGAACGGTAGGGTTGATTGTTCTGTCGCATGGAAGCCGCAAAGCGGGAAGCAGCAGCGCAGCGATGATGCCCGTCGGCAATGTAACTCACCGGCACGTGCTGCTCATAGAGTTCCATAAGCTGCTTCACCTGATCGGCATCGTTGATAACCCAAAGCTGCTGCTGCCAGCCCCCTTCTGCAGCAAAGTCGTAGTCGGCAGGTTGCTCTGCTAAGTGCTGCAGAAATGTTTCAATGGCATTTGTTGGTCGGTGTGCCAAAAAAACCGGATTGCCGTTCAAGCCTGTCAGGGCAATCTGTTGCTCGTTGGCCAGTTCTTTATCGAGCCGGGTATGTTCGTGGCGGCGGATTTTGTTGTGGTCGTAATCGTCCACATCCAGGCAACAGATGATACCCGTCTGGCGGTGGGTGGGCAGAATGCTGCGGTACAGATAAAAACTGGGAACGGCGTCGCGGATCAGAATGCCTTCGCGCACCATCTTTTCAAAATACCCTCGGGCAAACTCGTAGATCTGTTGATCGGTGCTTTTGATGTCATCGGAAAAATCAATCCGCGGTTTAACCACATGGGCAAAGGAGTAAGGGTTATTTCGGGCGGCGCGGCGTCGTGCGGGGTCGCCGAGCAGGCCGTTGGGGATCAGCGAAACGCGGGCGGCCAGATGGGGCTGGGGTCGAAATCCTCGGAACGGCCGGATGCGCATGCTTACCGCTTGAAAAAAGAACAGAGCAGATCGACTATTTCCCTGCCGATGCGTTGCTGCGCTTCCAGGGTGGAGGCACCGATATGCGGGGTCAGGGACAGCCGGGGATGCCGAAGCACCTGCTCATCGGGGGCAGGTTCCTGTTCAAATACATCTAATGCGGCATAGGCCACTTTGCCAATACGGAGTTGTTCCAACAATACCGATTCGCGCACCACGCCGCCCCGCGCACAGTTGACAATGCCCACTCCATCCTTCATCAGGGAAAAATCGTCAGCGGTAAGCACTTCATCACCTCCCGATGCATGTATGGAAATAAAATCTGCTTCACGCAAAACTTCATTCTTGCTGACGGTAAGCATTCTGACCGGTACAGTAGTATCGCCAATTGGTATATGCAGGTCGGCTGAAGCCACAAACGGATCATAGGCTACTACCTTCATGCCCAGCCCCAAAGCGATGCGTGCACATTCCTGGCCGATGTTGCCAAAGCCCAGCAGGCCCAGTGTTTTGCCGCGCAATTCACGGCCGTTGGCGTATTTTTTTTTCAGCTCGGTGAAGTGGGTATGTCCCCGGTCGGGCATATGGCGATTGGCATCGTACAAGTAACGCACCAGGGAAAACAGATGCGCAAACACCAGTTCGGCCACCGATGCAGATGAGGCGCGTGGTGTGTTCTTCACCGCAATGCCCTGTTGTTCGGCGGCTTCAACGTCAATATTATCCACTCCCACGCCTGCCCGGATGATCAAGCGGGTGCGCTTCATGTGGCGGATGAGGGGTTCGCGCACCTGGGTGGCACTTCGGACAATAAGTGCATCGTAGTTGTTGATGGCATCCGGAAGCTGATCTGCCGGAATCTTTTGCGTATGAACGCGGATACCTTTATGCAGCAGAGCCGTTACGGCTGACTCATCCAGTCCGTCGTTAGCCAGCACTTCAATCATGAAATGGGTTGTTGCAGCGAATATAGGCAGCAGCGATCAGGGCACCGATCAGGCGTGATGCTGTTCAAAATGCCTGAGCACATCAATCAGGTGGCGCACGCCTTCTTCCGGCATGGCATTGTACAACGATGCCCGGAAGCCACCCACACTCCGGTGTCCTTTGATGCCGATGCAGCCGTTTTCGGCAGCAAACCTGACCAGGGCCTCTTCACGATCCGGCCGGGTCAGCACCCAACACACGTTCATCAGGCTGCGGTCGTCAGGTTCGGCTACCGGCCGGTACAGTTCGCTGGCTTCCAGTGCTGCATAAAGCATGGCGGCCTTGCGGTGGTTTCGTTTTTCCATTTCGGCCAGTCCTCCCTGTTGCCGGATCCAGCGCAACGTCAGCAGGCAGACATAAATGGCAAAAGTGCTCGGGGTATTATGCAGGGAATTATCTTTAATATGATTGCGGTAGTCCATCATTGTTGGAATGGGATGGTCCACGTGGCCCAGCAGTTCCTCATTAACGATAACCAGGGTGGCGCCGGAAGGCCCGATATTTTTCTGAGCTCCGGCATAAATAAGGGCAAACCGGCTCCAGTCGAGTTGGCGGGAGAAGATATCTGAGCTCATATCGGCGATCAGGGGCACGGAGGCCTCGGGAATCTCATGCACCTGAACGCCGTGAATGGTTTCGTTGGTCGTAATGTGGAAGTAGGCAGCATCGTCAGGCACTGCATAATCTTTGGGCACGTAGGTGAAATTGCGGTCGGCGGAAGAAGCCACCACCTGAACATGACCAAAAAGGCGCGCTTCTTTAATGGCTTTGCGCGACCAGGAGCCGGTTTCCAGAAAAGCCGCGGTGGCCGTGCGGTTCAACAAGTTGTAAGGAACCTGCAGAAACTGCATGGTGGCGCCTCCCTGCAGCCACAACACCTGGTAGGGCGCTTTCAGTCCGGTTAGCTCACGTACCAAATCGATGGACTCCTCCACGATGGCAGTAAACTCTTTGCTGCGATGAGAAATTTCTATAAGCGATAAGCCCAAGTTGTCTAACTCCTGAACTGCCTGTGCTGCCTGCTGCAGCACCTCAGCGGGCAGAATGGCCGGGCCAGAATAAAAGTTAAATTTTTTCATGGCGGCAAAGCTAAACAAATCGGCAGGGGAGGTAGGGCTGGCGGCGAACCGCATTACGGGCGTCAACGCGATGCCGTTCAGGGAACCGGCGAAAAACCGGGAGCAGCATACACCTGCTCGCCATTCAGGTAGGTGGCCAGCACAGGAATGGCAAACAAACTATCGGCCGGAGCTGTCATCAGGTCTTTGGCCAGCACAACAAAGTCAGCGAGCTTGCCTGCTTCAATGCTGCCCCGGTCGGTTTCCTGAAAGCAGGAGCGGGCGGCCCAAATGGTCATGCCTTTCAGTGCTTCTTCCCGCGTCAGGGCCTGCTCGGGCTGGAAACCGTTCGGAGGGTAGTGCTTCTGGTCTTTGCGAACCACTGCGGCATAAAAACCATGCAGGGGATTCAGGTTTTCTACAGGAAAATCGCTGCCTATGGCCAGCCATCCGTTTTGTTTGAGCAGGGTACGATAGGCATAGGCACCTTTGATGCGATAAACACCCAGCCGCTTAACTGCCCAATACATGTCGCTGGTAGCATGCACCGGCTGAACGGAAGGAACAACATGGTACTGAGCAAAGAGGCGAAAATCATCGGGGGCAATGACCTGGCAATGCTCAATACGCCAGCGCTTGTCGTTGGTTCCTTTTAAAATTTCGCCATAAATGTGGAGCACCAGCCGGTTGGCCGAATCGCCGATGGCATGGGTACACATCTGAAAACCGTAGCGGTCGCACAAGCGGGCTTGCTGAAGCAGGTAATCCCTTCCGCTGATGCTGAGGCCCAGCGTTTGGGGCTGATCGCTGTAGGGCCGAAGCAACAGGGCGCCGCGTGATCCGAGGGCTCCGTCGGCAAAATACTTGACGCTGCGCACCGTCAGCCGGTCGCCAATCAGGGGGCCTTTTTCAAAAAAATATTTTTTGGAGACTTCGTCATCAGCGACCATAGCATACAGCCGGATGCGCAGCAGGCCGGCGCGATACAGGCTGTCGGCCAACTCAATTTCGTCTTTCTTCAATCCGGCATCTACCAGCGTGGTTAGTCCTGCGGCAAAGCATTGCTGTTCCAGTTGAAGGATGGCCGGAACCAACTGATCGGTGGGCGGGGGAGGTATGACAGCTTCCATTCGGGTCAGTGCTTCATCCAGAAGCAGACCAGTGAGTTTACCGTTTCGAACTACTACCTGACCACCGGGAATGACGGATTGAGCGGTAAGGCCAGCCAGATCAAGGGCATGCTGGTTGGCAATTCCGGCATGTCCGTCAATGCGGCGAAGCAACACAGGCCGGTTTGGAAACAAGCGATTGAGCTCGGAGAAATCGGGCATGTGCGGCTGGCTCCAGTCGTTCTGATCCCAGCCGCGACCCACTATCCAGCCTTCGGGATTTTTTGAGGCAAAGGTTTTGGTGCGTTCCAGCACTTCTTCCCAGGAGGCGGTGCCGACCAGATCGAGCTGCAACTGATGAGCAGCATAACTGATGAAATGGCAATGAGCATCGTAAAAGCCCGGATAGACGAACCCACCCTTCAGGTCAACGAGGCGGCTGCGCGGATAGCGTTTTTGCAGTTCATCCAGTGTGCCCACGGCCGCAAAGCGTCCGTTTTTAACGGCAAAAGCCGATGCACGATCAAACGTGTAGTTAACTGTATAGACAGAAGCATTATAAAAAATGGCATCTGCCTGCTCGCGCTTTTTGCAGGAAAGGAACAGGGCAGCAAACAACAGGCAAGCACGGAACGAGTAGCCGGGCATGGGTTAATCAAAGATAAAATGCAAGCTGCTACGTCCGGCAGGACGAATCCGATCGCTAAGTGCAGAAGGGCAGCTAAATTCGGCCATGCAGTGGTCGCAACGGGCCCGGATCAGTTTATTCATTCCATTATATTTCATTGTTCTGCTCTGGGTGATTGAAATCCTGGACTGGGCGACGGAAGGCGCTTTGGAGCATCTGGGTATCATGCCGCGGCAGCTAAGCGGACTGGCCGGCATTTTCCTGGCGCCCTTGTTGCATGACGATTTTTCGCATCTTTTTTCTAATACCGTTCCCCTGTTTTTGCTGGGTTGGGCGCTCATCTACTTCTATCGCAGCCTGGCCTACCGGGTGGTGCTCATCACCTGGCTGCTGGACGGCCTTGGGGTGTGGCTGATCGGGCGACCCTCTTATCATCTTGGCGCCAGCGGCTTGGTCTATGGCATGACGGCTTTCGTGTTCTTTAGCGGATTGTTGCGGCGTAACCGGCAATTGATGGCCTTGTCGCTGGCCGTAGTTTTTGTCTATGGGGGAATGGTGTGGGGCATGTTCCCCTATCTGACGCATGTGAGCTGGGAAGGTCATCTATTTGGTTTTCTTACCGGGGTTTTTTTAGCGGTTTTCTACCGGAATCAGGGGCCTTCCGATGATCCGGTGCCGGAATGGATGCAGGAGCAGGATGGGCATGACGATCAGGCTGCTTCCGAACCTCAACCTGAAACAGGCCGTACGGATAAGCCCATCTAGGACGCACCCTCGTCAAGTGTTCACGTTGCCGTAATTAGCAAAAACTTGGTTAAGAAACCTTTAGTGAAGATTTTTTGATGGATTCCTGCATTTTGTAAAATTTCCGAGCCATTGTTTCCATAATGTTACCAAATTGTTTCCGTCAGTAATCTTTTCATAACCGGAAAAAGGCGGAGCAACTTTGCGAGCCGTTTAGCTTTGTGCCCGGAATCATGAAAGCTAATTACCGATTTGCGTTGTTTGCTGTGGCCATTCCGCTGTTGCTCAGTCGTTGCGGTGGGTCAGGCAAACAGGAAGAAGTTACGCTGCGCATTGACGGCAGCAGTACGGTTTATCCGATCTCCGAGGCAGTGGCTGAGGAATACCAAAAAGAGCACAAAGGAGTGCGCATTACCATCGGGGTTTCCGGCACCGGCGGTGGCTTCAAGAAGTTCTGTAACGGTGAAATTCATGTGGCCAATGCATCACGGCCGGTAACGCCCCATGAAGTCACCCATTGCACCGGCAATAACGTACGCTTCGTGGAATTGCCGGTTGCCTACGACGGCCTTGCTGTAGTAGTGCATCCGGACAATACCTGGGTGGACCACCTGACCCTCAGCGAGCTGCGGCGCATTTGGGAATCTGCTGCTCAGGGAAAGATCACCAACTGGAATCAGGTGAGGCCGACCTTTCCGGATCAAAAGCTGCAACTGTTCGGTCCGGGAACCGACAGCGGTACGTTTGAATACTTCACCGAAGCCGTCAACGGAGAGCGGGGCAACAGCCGGGGCGACTATACCGCCAGCGAAGACGACAACGTGCTGGTGCAGGGAGTCAACTCCAACATTGGGGCACTGGGCTACTTTGGTATTGCCTATTATCTGGAAAATCAGGACAAGCTCAAGCTCGTGGCTATTGACGATGAAAACGATGCGAACGGTAGCGGAGCGGTTCTTCCTTCAGAGCAAACGGTTCAGGAAGGAACCTACGGTGTTCTGGCCCGTGCGTTGTACATCTATGTCCGGCAGGATGAGTCGGCTCCGGCAGAGCTGGATGGTTTTGTCCGGTACTATCTGGACCATGTTAGTGACCTGGCCCGGGAAACCGGCTACATTCCGCTACAAGCCGACCTGCTTTCGATGGTCAGGCAGCGGTGGGAAAACCGGGTAACAGGCACCATGTACCCCGATGGAAAAGAAGTGGGAACCGTTCTCAAAGAAAAATTGCAAAAGGGATCCTGATTCCGGGCCATGCAGCAGCGTGCCGAAGCTTCACCACAAACCATGCAGTCTACGGCATTCGGTGCGCGGCGTCCGGTTGTTTATTACACGGATTCGCTGATTAAAAGCGTCCTGTTTCTGTGTGCATTGGTATCGGTTTTCACCACCATCGCCATACTGACCGTGCTGCTGGTGCAGTCGTACTTCTTTTTTAAGGAGGTATCCCTTGTAGAATTTCTCACGGCCCGGCAGTGGACTCCGTTGTTTGCCGAAAAGCATTTCGGCATTCTGCCGCTGCTCTCGGGTACGCTGCTCACGTCGCTGATTGCCTTGCTGGTCAGTGTTCCGCTGGGCCTGGCAGTGGCGATTTACCTGAGCGAATATGCGCGGCGTCCGGTTCGTAAGGTGATCAAGCCTTTTTTGGAAATCCTGGCCGGCATTCCCACGATTGTTTATGGATATTTTGCCTTGCTGACGCTTACGCCGCTACTGCAAAAGTTTATTCCCCATCTGGCCGGCTTCAATGCGCTGTCGCCGGGCATTGTCATGGGCATTATGATTCTTCCGTTGGTTACCAGTCTGAGTGAAGATGCGCTGCGGGCAGTCCCCGACAGCCTGCGCGAAGGAGGCTTTGCCCTGGGCGCCAGCAAGCTTCAGGTGTCTCTGTCCATTGTGTTTCCATCGGCATTGTCCGGCATCATGGCGTCCATCATACTGGCTTTGTCGCGTGCTGTGGGAGAAACCATGATTGTAGCTATTGCCGCCGGCAATCTGCCGCAGCTCACCTTTAATCCGCTGGAGCCGGTTTCCACGATGACGGCCTTTATCGTACAGGTTAGCCAGGGCGACACGCCTTACGGGTCGTTGGCTTACAACACCATTTTTGCTGTAGCCATAGCCCTGTTTGTGCTCACCTTCATTCTGAACATGATCAGCTTCCGGATCCGCAAAACCTTTCTTGCAGCCGGCGGCGGTTAAGGCCCATGCAGTAAGTCCGTCGTATGGAACACTACAAATTGCAAGCCCTCCGCCAACGGTTGTACGACATACTGTTTCAGGTGCTGGCGCTGGTCGGACTGCTGATGGCCGTTTTGGTCTTGCTGTGGCTGCTGGTCACTGTGTTTGAAGATGGCATAGGCAGACTGAACCGGCAGTTTCTGACCTCTTTTCCTTCACGTCGGGCGGAAGAAGCGGGCATCCTGGCCGGACTGGTAGGTAGCCTTGCTGTGGTGCTGCTGACCATACTTATCGCTGTGCCCATCGGCATAGGTTCGGCTATTTATCTGGAAGAGTACGGTAAGAAAAACTGGTTTTCCCGGTTTATAGAAATCAACATTGCCAACCTGGCCGGAGTTCCCTCGATTGTTTACGGCTTGCTGGGGCTGGGCCTGTTTGTGCGCTGGATGCAACTGGATCGCAGCCTGCTGGCCGGAGCGCTTACGTTGTCGTTGTTGATTATGCCGGTGGTCATTATTTCAGCCCGGGAAGCGCTGCGCGCTGTTCCGGCAGGTATTCGGGAGGCCTCCTTTGCCATGGGCGCCACCCGATGGCAAACCATCTGGCACCATTTGCTGCCGATTTCGTTTCCCTCAATACTTACCGGCATCATACTGGCCGTGTCACGGGCCATAGGCGAAACGGCTCCGCTCATCACCATAGGCGCATTGACCTTTGTTACCTTTCTGCCCGATAGCCTGCATTCGGCGTTTACCATCCTGCCGATTCAGATTTTTAACTGGATCTCCCGTCCGCAGGCTGCTTTCCATGAAAATGCTGCCGCAGGCATCATCGTACTGCTGGTCATTACCCTGCTGCTGAATGCCACAGCCATTTACTTACGAAACCGGTTTTCGCGATGAGCTTTTTCAAAGTTGAAACCCGAAACGTCAGTCTGTACTACGGCAACACCGCTGCCCTGAAAAACATCAGCCTGGGAGTGCCTGAAAACAAAGTGGTGGCCATCATCGGCCCTTCGGGATGTGGGAAATCCACCTATTTAAGGCTGTTTAACCGCATGAATGATATGATCGATGACGTGCGTGTGGAAGGCGAAGTATTGCTCAACGGAAAAAATATTTATGCTGACGGGGTTCGGGTGGAAGAGGTGCGCAAACGGGTGGGTATGGTGTTTCAAAAGCCCAATCCATTTCCGAAATCCATATTTGAAAACGTGGCCTACGGTCTGCGCATTAACGGGGTAACCAACAAACGCTACATTGAAGAAACCGTGGAGCGGGCCTTGCGTCAGGCCGCATTGTGGGATGAGGTAAAAGACAACCTGAAGAAATCGGCCCTGGCCTTATCGGGCGGGCAGCAGCAACGCCTGTGTATTGCACGTGCCTTGGCGGTAGAACCTTCAGTGGTGCTGATGGATGAGCCTTCTTCGGCATTAGACCCCATCAGCAACGCCAAGATTGAAGAGCTGATCTGGGAACTGAAGAAGAAATACACCATCCTCATCGTTACCCACAACATGCAGCAGGCGGCTCGGGTCAGCGACTGGACAGCCTTTTTTTACCTGGGTGAACTGATTGAATATGCGGAAACCAAGGACCTGTTCACCAACCCCCGCAACGAAAAAACCCAGAATTACATTACCGGACGGTTTGGTTAAACGTTTCTACTTACTCCTAACGGAACTTTGCATGTATGACACACCTGGATTCAGAACTCAACCGGCTCAAGGCGGAAATTGAAGAAATGGGCCGTCTGGTGCAGCATCAGCTCAGAAAAAGCGTGCAGGCCTTTGTGGACATGCGCAAAGACCTGGCCCGTGAAGTCTTGTTTCAGGAGCGGCGCATCAATGCCACTGAACTGAAGATTGACCGCGATTGCGAAAACATCATGGCGTTGTTTAATCCGGTGGCTATAGACCTGCGCCTGGTGTTTGCCGCCTTCAAAATCAACAGCCATCTGGAACGCATGGGCGACCACAGTAAAGGCATTGCTTCCTATGCCCTGGATCTGCGCCAGCCTTTGCCGGAAAAGCTGCTGAGTCAACTGGATTTGTTCTCTGCCATTGACCAGTTAGAGAATATGATCGAAAGCAACATCATGGCTTTTCGGGATGGCGACAGCGCCAAAGCGCGTAAAATTTTTCAAAGCGATGCGCAGCTGGATAGCTGGAACCGAAAGGCCATGCAAAGCGTTATTGATTTTTTCCCCGAACATCCTGACCTGGTGCCTGAGCTGCTCAATGTGGCCAGTGCCGTACGCAAGCTGGAGCGCATCGGCGATCTGAATAAAAACATTGCAGAGGAAATCATTTTCTACGTGGAAGCCCATGTGCTTAAACACGAAAAAGAAAAAATCTGATATGACAACCCCATCCAATTCCCTGCCAGCCAGAATTCTTATCGTGGATGATGAGGTCGATGTGTTGGAATTCATTGAGTACAACCTGCGCAAGGAAGGGTATCAGGTGTTTTCTGCGCGCGACGGTCTGGAAGCCATTCGCCTGGCCCGCGAGGTGCATCCCGACCTGATCATCCTGGATGTGATGATGCCTAATCTGGATGGTTTGGCCACTGCCGAACACCTTCGCAGCCTGCGTGAACTGCGGCAGGTGCTTATCGTTTTTCTTACCGCTCGCAACGACGAGCAGAGCGAGTTGGCCGGTTTCGGCGCCGGCGCCGACGATTACATCACCAAGCCCATCAAACCCAAGCTGTTAGTCAGCCGCATCAAGGCCCTGCTGCGTCGCCGGGTTGCCAGCGAAGATTTTGAGCAGATCAGCATCGGTCACGTAACCATTGACCGCGAACGGCGCGTCGTGCTGCTGGACAAAAAGGAAGTGTTTCTGGCCCGTAAAGAGTTTGAACTGTTGGCCATGCTGGCCTCTAAACCCGGCCGGGTCTTTCCGCGGGCCGAAATCCTGAAACGCATCTGGGGCGATGACGTCATCGTCGGCGACCGGACTATTGACGTGCATGTGCGCAAGATCCGCCAGAAAGTGGGCGAAAGCCTCATCAGAACCGTAAAAGGAGTAGGCTATAAGTTTGAGATCTGATCGGCACGGATGAAGAATCCCGCACCGCGTACCTTGGCCCTGCTTGCTGCCGGAGCTGTAGCTCTGTGGTCGCTGGTGGTGGAACAGGTGCTTGGTCGTTCTGGCCAATCCCCCTTGTGGAGTGTCATGCTGCCTCCGCTGATTATCGGCTCCGGCGCTTATCTGTTGTTTTCCTTTTTGCTCAATCGGTTTATCTACCGGAAAATCAAATTAATCTACAAAACCATTCATAGCCTGAAAATTGATCGCTTTACCCGTGACGTTTTGGGTCGCTCGGTGGGCGATGACCCCATCAATGAAGTGCAGCAGGAGGTCAGTGAATGGGCGGAGCGGAACCAGCGCGAAATCGAAAGCCTGCGAAAGGCTGAACAGTATCGCAAGGAGTTTTTAAGCAATCTGTCGCACGAGTTCAAAACACCCCTGTTCAGCGTGCAGGGCTATGTGCATACGTTGCTGGAAGGCGCTGTGGACGATCCGGAAGTGAATCATCACTTCCTGGAAAAAACAGCCCACGGCGTAGAGCGTCTGATCACTCTGGTAAACGATCTGGAAGAAATAGCCCGATTGGAAAGCGGTGAGGTAACGCTCGATATGGAGACCTTTGACATTTACTCCCTGACCCGCGACGTATTTGAAGAAGTGGAATTCAAAGCCGATACGCGGCATATACGCTTTTCCGTAAAAAAAGGCTGCGACCGACCGTTTTATGTGGTGGCTGATAAGGAAAAAATCCGTCAGGTACTGGTGAATCTGTTGGATAATTCGATTAAATACGGCAAGGAAAACGGAAACACCATCGTCAGTTTTTATGATATGGGCGACAACATTCTGGTGGAAGTTACGGATGACGGTATCGGCATTGCCGAGGAACACATTCCGCGTCTGTTCGAACGCTTTTACCGTGTAGACAAAAGCCGTTCCCGCGAACAGGGAGGAACCGGGCTGGGGCTGGCTATTGTCAAGCACATTGTGGAAGCCCATCAGCAAACCATCAACGTGCGCAGCAAACCTGGCGTCGGCTCCACTTTTGGTTTCACTCTGGCGAAAGCCTCCGATCACTGATCAAGCGAAGGTGCGTCTCCTTTCCGGGGCAAATCGGCCCTGCCGTGTATTTTCACCCCATGAAAGGAATCGTATTGGCAGGAGGCTCCGGCACACGGCTTTATCCGATTACGTATGCACTGAGCAAGCAGCTGATGCCGGTGTACAATAAGCCCATGATCTATTATCCGTTATCCACGCTGATGATGGCCGGTATTCGGCAAATACTGATTATCACCACCCCGCAGGACCAGCAATTGTTTGTCAAACTACTGGGCGACGGCAGCCGGTATGGTTGCCGGTTTGATTATGCCATTCAGCCCCGACCCGAAGGCCTTGCGCAGGCTTTTTTGATCGGTGCCGACTTCATTGGCTCAGGACCGGTAGCACTGGCCTTGGGGGACAACATTTTTTACGGATCGGGACTGGGGACTTTTTTGCAGCGCTACACCCGCCCCGAAGGCGCCGTCATATTTGCTTATCACGTCAACGATCCGCAACGCTACGGAGTGGTGGAATTCGATGCATCAGGTCGGGCCGTTTCCATAGAGGAAAAGCCCAAACATCCCCGATCTCCCTATGCTGTGCCGGGGCTTTACTTCTACGATTCCAGCGTAGTGGACATAGCCCGAAGCCTGCGCCCCAGCCCGCGCGGTGAACTGGAGATCACCGATGTCAACCGAACGTATTTGCAGCAGGGCCGTTTGCAGGTGGCCGTCATGGATCGCGGCACGGCCTGGCTGGATACCGGCACATTTGACTCGCTGATGGCCGCTTCACTGTTTGTTCAGGTAGTGGAACACCGGCAGGGACTGAAAATCGGCAGCATTGAAGAAGTGGCCTGGCGCATGGGCTACATCAACGATGAGCAACTGCTGCAACTGGCTGCATCGCTCCAGGCCAGCGGCTACGGAGCTTACCTGCGTGATTTGGTAGAACAAAAAGCCGTTGAGCGATCATGAACCGCATCCTGATTACCGGCGGAGCAGGATTTATCGGCAGCGCCCTGGCCAAACGCCTGGTGAGCGATCCGGAGAATTATGTGGTCATCGTGGATAACCTGCTCACCGGATCCATGCGCCGCCTGCCGCCGCGCACGGCAACCAACTGGAAGTTCATTAAAGCCGATGTCAATCATTTTAACGACATCTCCGCCATTATGGCGGCATTTCAGTTTGATTATGTGTTTCACTACGCGGCAGTGGTAGGTGTGCAGCGCACCTTGCATCATCCGGCCATGGTGCTTAACGATATTCAGGGCATTCGTAACGTGCTGGACCTGGCCAAGAACACCGGAGTCAAACGGGTGTTTTTTTCTTCCAGTAGCGAGGTGTACGGCGAACCGGTGGAATTGCCGCAAAACGAAGACACAACCCCCCTGAATTCCCGGCTGCCTTATGCCATTGTCAAGAATGTGGGGGAATCGTTTCTTAAATCCTACCACCGGGAATACGGTTTGTCCTATACCATTTTTCGCTATTTCAACACCTACGGTCCCGAACAAAGCGACGATTTTGTGGTTTCTCGTTTTCTGCATCAGGCCCTTCATGGTCGCGACATCATCATCCACGGCGATGGATCGCAGAGCCGCACCTTCCTTTACATAGACGATAACATAGATGCCAGCGTGGCCTGTCTGTATCAGCACCGATTTGTCAACGACGTGATTAACATCGGCCACGATGCCGAAGTAAGCATTCTGGAACTGGCGCAAACGATACTGCAGATTACCGGATCGTCATCACGTATTGTGCACCAGGCTCCCTTGAAAGAAGGCGATATGCGGCGGCGACTTCCCGACATCGCCAAGATGCACAGCCTGCTGCAGCGCCCGTTGATTTCCCTGAAGGAAGGGCTGGGCAAAATGATTCAGGCTTTTACCGTTGGTCAATCCGCACGTTCATGAGCAAGATCGTGGTTACCGGAGGGTGCGGCTACATTGGCAGTCACACAGCCGTAGCCTTGCTGCAGCGTGGTTACGATGTGGTCAGCGTGGATGTGCTGGAACATGGCCAGACGGAAGTGGAGGAACAGGTGCGCCGCATCAGTGGCCGGGCATTCCGCAACGTTCGGCTCAATCTGTGCAACCTGCGTGCTCTGCGCCGGTTTTTTTCCGAACACGGCGATGCAGCCGGCATCATCCATTTTGCTGCACATAAGCTGGTTCCCGAAAGCATGGAACGCCCGCTGCGTTACTACGGCAACAATCTGATGTCGCTTGTCAATATCCTGTTGTGTGCACGTGAGCAGCGCATTTTTCCTTTCATTTATTCATCGTCCAGTGCGGTTTACGGCAACGTGGCCCAGTTGCCCGTTACCGAGGAAAGTCCATGCCACGAGCAGCAATCCGTTTACGGCCGGACCAAGTATTTCGGCGAGCATATCGTGAATGATGTGGTTCGCATTTCGCAACTGCGTGCCCTGATCCTCCGGTACTTCAATCCGGCCGGTGCTCACGAAAGCGGATGGATTGGTGAACGGCTTACCGACAAACCGCAGAATCTGGTGCCGGCCATTACTGCAGCAGCTTCGGGCCGCTTGGGCCAGCTGGTGGTTTACGGCAACGACTACCCCACGGCCGATGGCACCTGCATCCGCGACTATGTGCACGTGATGGATATCGCCGAAGCGCATGTGGCGGCATTGGAGCTGGTGTTGAATCTTCCGGCAGGACCCTACAGCGAAATCGTCAATCTGGGCAGCGGTACGGGAAGTTCTGTTCTCCAGATGATCTGGGCTTTTGAATCAGCCGTAGGCAAACCGGTGCCCTATCGGTTTGGGCCCCGGCGGCTTGGCGATGCCGTTGCTGTCTATGCCGATCATCAGAAGGCCGAACGGTTGCTGGGCTGGTTGCCCCGCCGAACGTTAAGCGAAATCATGCTGTCGGCCTGGAACCGGGAAGTGCTGTACGGCAAGCGCCCGGCAGCACAACCCTGACTGCCGGCATCTTCTATTATGTTTGTGACGTCCTATGCGCAGACGGTGGAACCTGATTCAAACCGACCCCCAGCAAGTCGCTGATCTGACCGCCGCCACCAAACTGGATGATCTCATTGCCCGCCTGCTCGTTCAGCGCGGCATCACTACAGAAGCCGAAGCCCGCCGTTTTTTCAAGCCTTCCCTGGACCAGTTGCCTGACCCCATGCTGATGGCCGATATGGATAAGGCCGTGCACCGCCTGCTTCAGGCCCGGAACGGGCAGCAGCCCGTGCTCGTTTACGGTGATTACGATGTGGATGGCACTACGGCCGTGGCTATGGTGTTTTCCTTCCTGAAGTCGCAGGGCTTTCATTGCGACTACTATGTGCCTAACCGTTACACCGAAGGCTATGGCATCAGTCAGCAGGGAATAAACTATGCTCACAACAACGGCATTCGTCTGATTGTGGCCTTGGATTGCGGTATCAAATCGCATAAGATGGTGGCAGAAGCAGCTCAGGCAGGCATAGACTTTATCGTGTGCGACCACCATTTGCCCGATGCCGAAATCCCGCCGGCTGTGGCAGTGCTGGACCCCAAACGAACCGATTGTCGCTACCCGTACAAGGAACTTAGCGGATGCGGCATCGGTTTCAAGCTCGTTTCAGCGCTGGCCCGCCAGTTGGGCAGGCGATATGCCGATGTCAATACTTATCTGGATCTGGTGGCCGTAAGTATAGCAGCAGATATTGTTCCGGTTACCGGTGAAAACCGCGTGCTTGCCTATTACGGTTTGAAAAAAATCAATGAAAACCCCAGGCCGGGTCTGAAAGCGCTTTCCGTGGTCAGCGGACTGAGGCGTGAAATCACATTCAATGATCTGGTGTTTGTCATCGGCCCCCGCATCAATGCTGCCGGACGCATGGACGATGCCCGAAAGGCCATACGGTTGCTGCTCGAAGAAGGAAGTCAGGCGGAGGAATTGGCCCATCAGCTCGACCGCCTGAACGACATACGTCGCGAACACGACCTGAACATTACGCAGCAGGCCCTGAACATGCTGGAACAGCAACCCGAACTGCAGGAGCGAAAGACCACCGTACTGTTCGATGCGGGCTGGCATAAGGGAGTTATCGGCATTGTGGCTTCGCGCCTGCAGGACTACTACTTCCGGCCTACCGTCATTCTGACGGAAAGCAACGGCCTGTTGTCCGGATCGGCCCGTTCGGTGCCAGGGTTTGACTTATATGAAGCCATAGATGCCTGTCGCGATGTGCTGGTGGAATACGGCGGCCATACATTTGCTGCCGGCCTCAAGTTGCTTCCTGAAAACCTGGAGTTGTTTGTTCGTCGTTTTGAAGAAGTGGTGGCCGACACCATCAAGGAGGATCAACTGATTCCGGAATTGAACATCAGTGCTGAAATTCATTTGTCCAGCATCAATCCGTCATTATGGAATTTGTTAAAGCGCTTTGCACCCCACGGACCGCAAAATCAGCGCCCGTTGTTCGTGACCAACGGAGTAACCGACACGGGTTGGTCGCGCGTCGTAAAAGAGAAGGACCTGAAGGTCAATTTGAAAAAAGATCGTTGCACCGTAACCGGGATTGGCTTTGGCATGGCCGACCAATTGCCACGGATCAGGCAAGGCCTGCCGTTTTCCATCTGTTATACGGTACACGAAAACGAATGGAATGGCGAAAAACGGCTGGAGATTAAACTCAAGGATTTGTTGTGGAATGAGTAATGATTGAAACACTTCTTTTTCTTACCAATCTTAAAATCAATAATCGTTAATGGAAAAAAGGTTTTTACTTATCGCTTTTTTTTCGTTTTGTTTTCTTGGCGCAGGGGCTCAGGTAGATCCTTATGCCCTTGGCCTTCGGCTGACGGCCGGTTCGTATTCGGGCACGCTGATCAGCTACCAGCATGGCTTTGATCTGGAGACCCGCTTTCAACTGGACGTGGGCTGGGGATTTACCAGTGGTCGTGACCGGTTGCTGTTTTCCGGCATTTTTCAAAAGGCCTATCCTATTGTTGAGCGATGGGGCTGGTTCGGTGGGGGAGGGGCCGTCATCGGATTTGTGTCCAACAACAGTGCGACCAACAATTCCAATACCCTGTATCTGGGTCCTTCAGCTATGGCGGGACTGGAATACCGCTTTGATGTACCCCTTCGGCTCACGCTGGATATTCAGCCCGTGCTAAACCTGATTCCCGAACTGAAACTGGAATTTGGCATCGGATTCGGCGCGCGCTATGCCTTTGGTCATTAGGTGTACGTTGGCCTGGCAACTTTTCCAGCATCAGGTTTTTACCGGATGCTAAAAACCCTGACGACAGCCCAAACCGTGCGGGCCGGAGTTTCCATAATGCGGCTGCTATATTTGCGGCGCAGTTATGCAGCCGGCCGCTGTGCTTCTTGTCGCTTTTCCCCTGTTGGGGTTTCTCATTAACGGTCTGGCTTTTCCCAAACTCTCCAAACCGCTTTCTGCCTGGATAGGCTGCATCGCCGTGCTGGCCAGCTTCCTGCTTACGCTGCTCTTTTTTATCCAGTCGTTTTCTGAAACAGCTCCCTTACAGCTGAAGCTTTTTGAATGGATGGCTACAGCAGGCGTGCAGGTATCCTTTGGATTCTGGATCGACCGGCTTACGTTGGTCATGCTGCTGGTGATTACCGGCGTGGGTTTCCTTATTCATGTGTATTCTGTCGGTTACATGAAGGAAGATGCCGGCATGGGAAAGTTTTTTGCCTTTCTGAATCTGTTTATCTTTTTTATGCTGCTGTTGGTAATGGCCGACAGCTTTCTGGTGATGTTTATCGGGTGGGAAGGCGTGGGTCTGTGCTCTTACCTGCTCATTGGGTTCTGGTGGAAAAATTCCGAATACACCGCTGCTGCCAACAAGGCCTTTATCATGAACCGTATCGGCGACCTGGGTTTTTTGCTGGCCCTGTTTCTGATGTTCCACACATTTGGGAGCACCGATTACCGGGAGGTGTTCCGCCAGGCATTGTCTTACCCGACCAACGATGCCACGGTGGTAGCCATTACGTTGCTGCTGTTTGTAGGGGCCATTGGCAAAAGCGCACAGATTCCCTTGTACACCTGGTTGCCCGATGCCATGGCCGGTCCCACACCGGTGAGCGCCCTGATTCATGCAGCCACCATGGTAACTGCAGGGGTATATCTGGTGGTGCGTTCGCACATGTTGTACACGTTGGCGCCTGTGTCGCTGGAGGTGATTATCTGGATTGGAACAGCCACTTCACTTTGGGCAGCACTGATTGCACTCAGGCAGGACGACATCAAAAAGGTTCTCGCCTACAGCACCGTCAGCCAGTTGGGCTTCATGTTTGCTGCTGCAGGCGCTATGGCTTTAACGAGCAGCATGCTTCATTTGATTGCCCATGCCTTTTTTAAGGCACTGCTCTTTCTGGGTGCCGGCAGCGTGATTCATGCCCTGCATCACGAACAAAATATGAGGCATATGGGCGGTCTGCGCCGTCTGATGCCCGTCACGTTTGTGTGCATGGCCATCGGCACATTAGCTATAAGCGGAGTGCCTCCTTTGGCCGGCTTTTTTTCCAAAGATGAAATTCTGCTGCAGGTCGCTTCCCGTCAGGGATGGGCTTTCATTGTGCTGGTAATTACTTCCGTGCTTACCGCGGCCTACATGTTTCGCCTGCTGTTCATGGTGTTTTATGGGAATTTTCGTGGAACCGAGCACGAACGCGAAAAGATTCACGAATCACCACGTGTGATGACCGTGCCGTTGATGGTTCTTGCTTTGTTGTCGGGCATTGGCGGGGTCATCGGATTACCCGCTTTGGTCGGCGACGTGCATGCGCTGAACCGTTACTTATCTCCGGTGTTTTTAAGCAATCCCCGGCTGATGGCACCTGAACCGTCGCATACCATGGAAGTGGTGGTCATGATTTTGTCGGTACTGGTAGCTGCAGGCGTTGGCGTTTGGGCCTATCGTCGCTATCACCTGCAGCCGGTAGCGCGCACGTGGTCGTTAAGCGGGAAGCCCCGTTTTTACCGGTGGATGCACGATAAGTTTTATGTGGATGAATGCTATCAGTTCGTCTTTGTCCGGCCTGCAGAGTGGTTGGGCGACTACCTGCGCAGTCGTTTCGATCCCAAGCTGCTGGATGGTCTGGTGGAAGGTCTGGGCCGGCTGGTGCAGCGAGGCAGTGCCTTGGTTTCCCGTGTTCAGACGGGCAGCATTTCCGGCTATCTGCTCTGGATGGTTGGTGGTCTTGTCTTTCTGTTGTGGTATGCATTAACGCAGTGGTAAAAACAGGGTACTTATGCTGTCCGCCATCGTACTGCTTCCGCTTCTGGCCCTGATTCCGGTGCTGTTGCTGCCCGAGCGGTACAGCCGCAGTGTGGTTTGGTCGGCCAGCTTTGCCGCACTGCTTTTGGTTTTGTATGGCGCCCGTGATGTTTGGGAAGGAAACGGTAAAGCGTGGCTGGTGGATTGGACCTGGATGGACGCCCTGGGCGTTCGGCTTCTACTGAACTGCGACGGACTTACCTACATATTGCTGTTGCTTACGGCATTGCTGTATCCCTTGTTGTTGCTGGCAGAACCGGCCGGCAGGCCGGTTTCCCGTCCGCGGTCGTATTATGCGTTGCTGCTGTTGATGCAGGCCGCTTTGTTTGGCGTGTTTCTGGCCCGAGATGCATTATTGTTTTATGTATTTTATGAATTGGCGCTGATACCCATCTTCTTTCTGACTGCTTTTTGGGGCGGTGAAGGAAGTCGCCGCATTACATTGAAGTTTTTTGTCTACACGCTGGCCGGAAGCCTGTTTTTGCTGGTGGCCATTTTGTATTTGTATTGGCGAACTCCCGAGCCGCATAGTTTTTCTTTTGAAGCCTTTTATGGTTTGGACTTAACGCTGCAGGAACAGATCTGGCTGTTTGCCGCACTGTTTTTTGCCTTTGCGGTAAAAATTCCGGTTTTTCCTTTTCACACCTGGCAACCGGACACCTACACCGTTGCGCCGCTGGCAGGCAGCATGTTGCTGGCCGGCATCATGCTGAAAATGGGCATCTATGGACTGATGCGGTTGGTGTTGCCCGTAGTTCCTGACGCGGTTGCTTCCTGGGGATGGGTGGCCATCAGCCTTTGCGTTGCCGGCATGTTGTACGGATCGTTTATTGCGCTCAGGCAGCAGGATCTGAAACGGTTAGTGGCCTATTCTTCCCTTGCTCATGTGGGGTTAATTGCTGCAGGCGTGCTCTCTGCCAGCTCTTCCGGCATGCAGGGAGCAGCTTTTCAGATGTTCAGTCACGGCATCATTGTCTATGCCCTGTTTCTGGCTGTGGACATTCTGGAGCGCCGCTATGGTACCCGCCGAATGGATGAGCTGGGAGGTGTTGCCGGGCAGATGCGACGCTTTGGCTGGTTGTTTGCTGTGGTGCTTTTGGGAAGCGTGGGGTTGCCGCTGACCAACGGATTCATTGGAGAATTTTTGTTGCTCAACGGCTTGTTTCTTTTTCGGGCCGGTCTGGCGGCATTAGCCGGCATGACCATTGTGTTGAGTGTGGCATACATGCTGCGCTGGTATCGCCTGGTGTTTTTTGGCGATGTGCGTCAGGAAGGCAGGGGCGATCTGAGCGCTGCTGAAGGGCTGGCCCTGCTGGTGTGTGCAGCCGTCATTGTCGGCACGGGAATCTATCCCATGCCGTTGCTTCAGCTTACGGAGCCGGTGGCCGAACGGCTGCTTTCGTTTGTTTCTGAATCCACCGCTGCTCTTCTGCCATGAGTTTGCTGCTATGCCTTACTGCATTCGGGGTGCTTGCCATGATTGGCAGTGGCTTTCGCTGGCGCGGGTTGATCCCCCTGCTGAGCGGGCTGGGCCTTTTGGCAGCAGCCGTGCTGATGTTGGCCGGCTGGGATGTGAACGAGCGTATCCTTAACGGCATGCTGCAACTGGACAATATGGCTCTGGCCTTTTCATTGGTTGTGTTGCTGGCTGCATTGGTTACTTCTGTTTTGCTGACTCTGTTGCCGGAGGCAAAGGCGTATCAGGCCGATCTGCAGGCCCTGCTGCTTTTTGCCTTGATAGGCGCAGTGGTTATGGCGTCATTCACCCATCTTCTCCTGTTGTTTTTGGGTATTGAGATTCTGTCGCTGGCATCCTACGTGTTTGCCGGCATACGCAAAAGAGATGTACTCAGCCACGAGGCAGCATTGAAGTATTTCCTTATGGGCGCGTTCTCATCAGCGTTGCTGCTGCTGGGGATAGCTTTTTTGTACGGGGCTACCGGTTCGTTTGACGGCGCGCTGATTGCCGGGCAATTGATGAGCCAGGGAGGAAATGCCTACGTGGTGGCCGGAATAGTTTTGTTGCTGGCAGGGATGTTTTTCAAGATCAGCGCCGTGCCGTTTCAGTTTTGGGTGCCCGATGTGTATCAGGGGGCTCCTACGGTGGTTACCGGTTTTCTGGCTACTGCCGGTAAGGTTGCGGCCTTTGCCGCATTGCTTCGCTTGCTGCAAGAGGCGATTTTACCTGCTGCACCCGATGTGCAGCATCTGCTGAGCCTGGTGGTGGCTGCCACTGTCCTGGCCGGTAATCTGATGGCCGTACGGCAGACCAGCGTCAAGCGTATGCTGGCCTTCAGCAGCATTGCGCATGCAGGTTACATGTTGCTGGGGCTGGTGGTGCTGAACAGCCGTTCGGCCGATGCCTTGTTTTTTTATTCGGTGGCTTATGTGTTGTCCGGACTTACGGCCTTTGCCGTTCTGCATGTGATTGAAAGCTCCTGCGGGGGCGATGGCCTGGAGCACTTTCAGGGGGTGGCCCGCACGCAGCCCGGACTGGCGGTGGCCTGGACCCTGGCCATGCTGTCGTTGGCAGGAATACCGGTGACGGCAGGATTTATTGGTAAATTTTATATATTTTCTTCAGCACTTGCTGAGGGGCTGGTAGGGCTGGTGGTATTAGCTGTCATCGGTTCGGTGATCAGCGTGTATTATTACCTGCGGCCGGTGGTGTCCATGTTTACGTCAACAGGAGCCATCAAACCGGTGTCCGTACCGTTTTCGGTTCAGGTGCTGCTGCTAGCGCTTAGCCTGCTGACGTTACTCTTCGGCATTGTGCCCGGCTGGCTGGCCGGAATCCTGTAATCGGGACATGAGCCAGCAGTACAGTGCACAGTTCTTGTGAAGGGCAGCTGCTTTTTGTGCACAACTTGTAACTTAGAGTCGGAAGCTTTTTTCCATGCACACCCGGCATCGGATGGTATTGCCTTATGCTCTTTTTATCGGGACGGTCATGCTGGCGTTTTGCCAACAGGTGCAAGGGCAATCCGTTTTCTGGCTGAAACCGGGCATCGTTACCATAAATTGCCCTTCGTTTTTTTATTTCTACGACAATCAGGTGGACACCACCAGCCCCGGCGGGCTGGCCTGCGGCATAGCCAGTTCCAAAAACTATCAGGATGTAACCGACATTACCGTTACGTTTAATACCAGCAACGGTTCGTGCATTCGCGATTCCCTGATTGCCCCCTTTCTGAACACAACCTTTTGCTCCGGCGACACCCTGTACGTTTACGACGGTGCCAACACTTCGGCCCCGCTGATTCGCAAGATGAGCGCAGGCGCCAACACCACCAACTTCACCACCCTGGGGCCTTCGCTGACCTTTCGGTTTAAGGCCGATGCAGGATCCAATGCACGCGGCTGGCAGATGTTGCTGCGCTGCACGCCCTGCGTATCGGCACCGGCCAACGACGATTGCCTGAATGCCACTTCGCTCACCTCGGGTTCTTTCTGCCAGTATGTGCCGGGATTCATTAATAACCCTACCAACCCGACGGCTTCGGCCCCGCCCTGTTCGGGTATTCCGAATACCAACGACGACGTATGGTACCGCTTTGTGGCGCCCAGCACCATTGACACCGTTCGGGTGCAGAGCATCTTTCCCATGGATGCCGTGGTGCAATTGTTTAGCGGTAATTGTTCCTCGCTCAATCTGCTGCAATGCGTTAACAATACTGGAAGCGGGGGAGTGGAAACGCTGGTGGCTACCGGTTTGACCGTGGGTCAGACGTACTATGTGCGGGTATTCGATTTTAATGGCGGGGGCGGAACGGCCAACTACAACTTCAACATCTGCCTCATTGCCCGTTCACCTACCGACTGCGCCGGTGCCATTCAGCTGTGCAGCGCCTCGCCTTATGCCGGCAGTTGCAAAGCCGGGGACTTTGGCATTCAGGAATTTTCGCCGGCCACCTTCGGCTGCATGTCGTTTGGTGAACATTCCACCAACTGGTTATTCTGGCAAATGGCCACCGGCGGAACGCTGGGATTCAACATCTACAGTCCGGGAGGTACGCCGCAAGATGTGGATTTTGCTCTCTGGGGTCCCCTCAGCGGCCTGAATTGCCCGATGACGTCTCCTCCTATCCGTTGCTCTATCGCCACGCAGTATGCCACCAACTCCTACGGCTTACCGCCCTATTCCACGGGTCTGCAGGCTGCGGAAACCGACGTCTCGGAGCCACCTACCGGCAATGCATTCGTAGACACGGTTAACGTTAAAGCCGGCCAATTTTATGTTTTGTTGCTGGATGTGTGGTCGGGAAACATGAATTACGTGTTCAATTTTCAACTCAGTAACGGCGCTACCATCAGTTCCTGTGCCCTTCCGGTTACCCTCATCAGTTTCACGGGTGAAACCCTGCCCTGGGGCAATCAACTCTACTGGGCAACGGCCTCCGAACAGAATTCCGCTCACTTTTTGATTGAGCGCTCTTCCGATGGCCGGGATTACCAAGAGTTGGGCATGGTGCATGCAGCAGGATTTAGTGAAAGTTTTCTTCGCTACCAGTTTACCGACGGCCAACCGACCTCTCAGGCCTATTACCGCCTGCGCCTGGTTGACGCCGATGGGTCTTACAGCTACAGCCATGTGGTTTATCTCAGCCGCACTGCGCAACCCCACGTATTGCAGGTAACGCCCAATCCCTCTTCCGGAACGTTTACGGTAGAAATTCCAAGCATGACGAATGCCACGGCTCAGATTCACTTGCTCAACGCGCTGGGTCAGCTCATACTTCGACACGAGGTTCCGCTGGAAGCAGGCCGTCACGAACTGACGTATGACCTTACCGGATATCCACCCGGCATGTATTGTCTACAGATAGCCGGCCTGGCTGGTGCCGAACCGATGATGGCCAGATTGCTGTTGCGCTGATGGTATAGCGGGCAAAGAAAAAATCACCGGCTTTATTTCTATTTTGAGCGCCCGCATAAAGGATGCTTCATGTTTCAATCGCTGTTCATTCGTAAGCCCATTGACAAACTGCTGGAGCAGTCGGAGGCCACCAATCAGTTCAAACGCTCGCTGGGCCCCGCCGACCTGGTCATGTTGGGTATAGGAGCCATCATCGGAGCCGGCTTGTTTGTGCGAACTGCCGCTGCTGCTGCCGAACATGCCGGGCCGGCCGTAGTGTACTCTTACATTCTGGCAGCCATAGGATGTGCTTTTGCCGGTTTGTGTTACGCCGAATTTGCCTCCAGCATTCCGATTGCAGGCAGTGCCTACACCTATTCCTACGCCACGCTGGGCGAATTCATAGCCTGGATCATCGGTTGGGAGCTGGTGCTGGAATACGGCCTGGGTGCAGCTACGGTATCTATAGCCTGGAGCGAGTATCTGAACAAGATGCTGCAAAGTTTTTTTGGCGTACAGATTCCGTACGAATGGTGCCATTCGCCCTTGGAGCGACTATACGACGCTTCAGGAAATGTGGTGGCCTCCGGTATCATGAACCTGCCGGCTGTGTCCATTTTGCTGGTGCTGACTTTGTTGCTTATCCGCGGTACTCACCAGTCTGCGTTGGTCAACAGCATTATTGTGATCATCAAGGTAAGCATCGTGGTGGCTTTTATTCTGTTGGGCTGGAAGTTCATTCGACCGGAAAATCATACCCCGTTTGTGCCGCAGGCCGGAACCTACACCGATCTGGACGGCTACCGGCACACGTTCGGCGGCCTGCTGGGCATTTTGGCCGGTGCCGGAACCGTGTTTTTTGCCTTTATCGGTTTTGATGCCGTTTCCACTGCAGCGCAGGAAGCCAAAAATCCCCGCCGCGACATGCCCATCGGCATTTTGGTTTCTTTGGGCATCTGCACAGTGTTATATGTCCTTTTTTCTTATGTATTAACGGGCGTGGCCACGCTGGAAGATTTTCGAACCACAGGTAAAGAAGCTTCCGTAGCCTTTGCCATACAGAAGTACATGACAGGCTATTCGTGGCTGGCGGATTTTATTACGGTAGCCATTCTGGCCGGTTTTTCATCCGTAATTCTGGTTATGTTGCTGGGGCAGTCGCGAGTGTTTTTTTCCATGTCGCGCGATGGGCTGGTGCCGCCGATTTTCTCGCACGTCCATCCCCGGTACCGCACCCCGTACAAATCCAACCTCATCTTTTTCCTGTTTACCGGATTGTTTGCCGGATTCATGCCCGGCTCGCTGGCCGGCGACCTGACCAGTATCGGCACGCTGGCGGCTTTTGTGATGGTGAGCGCCGGTGTCTGGGTGTTGCGCATGCGCCAACCCGATTTGCCGCGCGCCTTTAAAACGCCACTGGTTCCCTTTGTACCCATTATGGGCGTAGTCGTCTGCGGCGCCATGATGCTGGGCCTCGACCAGCGCACCTGGAATGGATTTCTGCTGTGGACGGCTTTAGGGCTGGTGATCTACTTTGTGTACAGCCGCCATCACAGCGTGGCCCGTAAAAACAGCGGCTCGTCCGTTTAGGCGGATTTTGAGCCCATGAATTGTATAATAACAATCCGTTAAGGCCAATCGTTAATTTTTTCCTGAATTTGCTTGGCTGAAAGTTAATCCTAAATTTGCCAGCGCATTAAAAAATTCTCTGTTCCAATGACAAAACGCAGCTCTTTCGCAAACATATTTCCCATTCTGGTTATTGTCGTTTGCTATGTGGTTTCCTACCTCATCTGGCAATACTACCTGGGCGATCCGGATAACTTCGTGGATGAACATCGGGAAAAACCTAAAGTAGGCAACATTGCAGGTGTCATGTACAAGGGCGGATTTATGGTGCCTATCATCCTGACCCAGTTGCTGATGGTGATTGTATTCACCATTGAACGCATGCTGACCATAACCCGGGCCAGAGGAACTGGCAATGCGGCCAATTTCGTCCGTAAAGTGCAGTTTCATTTGTCCTCCAACGACCTGGATGCTGCAGAACGGGAATGCGACAAGCAGCGTGGTTCGGTAGCCAATGTCATCAAAAGCGGTTTGAAAAAATACCGGGAAATGGCGGTCAACACCCAACTGACTCATGAGCAAAAAGTGCTGGCCATCCAAAAGGAAATTGAAGAAGCCACATCGCTGGAGCTGCCCATGTTGCAGCGTAACCTGCCCTTTATTGCCACTATTGCGCCGTTGGGCACCCTGACCGGACTGATCGGCACAGTATTCGGCATGATCCGGGCATTTTCTGCTATGGGTCAGTCAGGCGCTGCCGACTCAGTGGCATTGTCCATCGGTATTTCCGAAGCACTGGTGAACACGGCAACGGGCATCACCACCTCGGCGCTGGCCATCATCGCCTACAGTTACTTCAGCACCCGCATCGATACACTGACCTACCTCATCGATGAGGCCGGCTACAGCATTACCAATACCTTCAGCGCCCAGCATAACTAAGCGCCTAACCGATCCTCAGGCATGACCAAGGTAAAAATGCCAAGAGCCAACGTGGCCATTGACATGACCCCGTTGGTGGATATGGCCTTCCTGCTGGTTACCTTTTTTATCCTTACCACACAATTTCGTCCCGATGAGCCGGTTCAGGTGCAAATGCCTTCTTCTACTTCCATAGCGCAGCCCCAGGAAAAAGGCAATCTGACCATTACCATTGCCCCCGACGGGCGCATTTTCTTTGACCTGGACAATCAGATTTTCCGGCGTGAACTCATCCAACGCATGGGCGAAACTTATGGCATCAACTTTACCCTGGATGAAATCAATGCCTTTATTGTGGGCAGCAGCATTGGCATGCCCATGAATCAGATCAAAAGTTTTCTTGCCTTATCCCCTGAAGATCGCAAGAAGGTGGAACAGCCCGGCATTCCTGCCGACAGCACCAAGAACCTGTCCAACGAACTGTACTATTGGTTGGAAAATGGCCGGCGGGCAGGCAACAATCCCGTAATTCTTATCAAAGGCGATCTGAATGCAGGATATCCTGCAGTGCGGAATGTATTTGAAACGCTTTCGCTCAGTAAAGTCAATAAATTTGGTTTGATAACAGCGGATGAGGCAGCTCCGCCTCCCGATGCTCTAAAATAAACGGTGCCATGGCTGAAATGCTGGAAGGTGGTGACAGTGGTCACCATGGGAAAAAGCGAGGAGGTGTACGGGCAAAAAAACTTTCCACCCGGGTTGATATGACCCCGCTGGTGGATCTGGGTTTTCTGCTGGTTACGTTTTTTATCCTGACCACCACCATGACCAAGCCCAAGGCCATGCAGGTGGTTATGCCCGAAAAGGATGTGAAGGATACGGCTCAGATGTCGAAAATCCGCGAATCGGAATCCATGACCATCCTGTTGGGAGGCAATGACCGCATTTATTACTATTTCGGCATCAACGAGCCTAAAATTGAAGTAGCCAACTTTAATAACATCAGAAAGATCATTCAGGACCGTAACCGCGAAGTGCTGGCTCTGCAGCAGGCCAACGGGTGGAAACCCAACGGGGTGTACATAGGCATCAAGCCTACGGATGAATCCCGTTATCAGAATTTGGTGGATATGTTGGATGAAATGAAGATCAACGACATTAAATCTTATGCCATCGTAGACCCTTCACCCGAGGAGCTGGAAATGCTGCCGAAGTAAATGCAATTTTCACCCTAACCGATTCGTTAGTTATTTTGTCCTCGCATGCGACCGGAAGAAATTCTTAAAGCCGACCTGGACGACCTGGTTTTTGAGGGTCGCAACAAAAGCTACGGCGCTTACTACCTGCGCAAGCGCTATGCGCGCCACTTGGCAGTTGGCCTGATCATCGGCGTTTCCGTATTTGTGCTGGGTTTTTCCATGCCTTACATCCTCAGGTTGTTCAAAAAACCTGAGCCTCCGGTCGCGGAAAAAAAGATCAAGATCACCGAGCTGTCGGAACCGCCACCCATAGATAAGAATACCCCGCCTCCGCCCCCGCCGGATCTGCCTCCGCCACCCAAAACGGTCAAATTCACCCCGCCGGTCATTAAGCCCGATGAAGAAGTGCGTGAGGAAGATGTGCCTCCGCCCATTGAAGAACTGAAAACGGTGGAAACCGGCCCTGCCAGTGACAATGTGGAATACGATTTCAGCGCCGTGCAGCAGGCCACCGTGGTGGAAGAAGAGGTTAAGCCACAGATTTTCACCTACGTGGAACAGATGCCCGAATTCCCCGGAGGTACCACCGAGCTGATGAAGTATCTTCAAAAAAACATCCGTTATCCGCCGGCTGCGCGCGAAAACGGTATTGAAGGTCGTGTAGTGCTTCAGTTTGTTGTGGATGAGCGGGGTAACATTTCGGACATCGTCCCGCTGCGCGAAATCGGCGGCGGCACCACGGAAGAGGCCATCCGTGTGGTGAAATCCATGCCGCCCTGGAAGCCCGGCCGCCAGAACGGCAATCCGGTAAAAGTGTATTTCAAGCTGCCCATTACCTTTAAGTTGGGGGCAGAATAAGCTCTTTGCGTGAGGCCCGGCCCGAAACTGTTTCATCTGGTAATGGTTCTGGCCTATTTAAGTGTAGGATCTATCCTTTTGTTCAGTCGTTGGTTTCCGGAACTGCAAGGCACCTTACGAACGGTGCTCGGTATTGCTTTCCTGCTCTATGCATTGTACCGCGCTTACCTGACCTTGTTTCCCAAGAACCCTTAGCATGTCGGCTCCGGCTTTCCGCCTGATTCTCCTTGCGGCAGTGCTGGCTTCCTGTGCGCCCAAGCGCAGGGAACCGCCTTCCCTGACCTCGGGACATCTGGTGGTGGCCGCAGATGCATCGCTAAAGCCGCTGCTCGATGAATTGATCCGTGTGTACAGCGGACGTTATCCTGATGTGCAAATCCAGGCACGCTATGGCGACGAACAGCAGGTGGCTGAATGGTTGTTGGGTGATACAGCCCAAATAGCCCTCATCAGCGGGAAGTTTACCGATGAGGAATTGCTTCCGTTGCGCGAGAAAGGGGAAGCTGTCCGTCAGTTTCTCTTTGCCGCCGACGGACTGGCTTTCCTGATCAACCGCCAACGATCCGACACGGTTTACACCCTTTCCGGACTGTATGACCTTCTGGAAGGGCACCCCCGGCAACAACCGCCCGCAACCCTCATTGTTCCCGGCATGCGCTCTGCCCTGCATCGGTCCTTGCAGCAGCTTCTGCCACAGGGCCGCACCTTAACCGATCAGATTTTTGCCGTAGCCGATGAGGAAGCCGTTGTACGCTACGTGGAAGAAAACCCGCATGCCGTGGGCGTCATCAGTTCCAGTTGGATCAGCCGGGGCAGCGACAGCATTTCGGAAGCCATCCTGCGTCGCGCTTATGTGCTTGCTCTTACCGATACAGCTGGCCGCAGCTGCAAGCCCGTTCGCGCGCATCTGTTCAGCCGTTGCTATCCGCTGCTGCGTGAGATTTATCTGGTTATCCGGGAAAAGGGGGTGGGAGTCGGCATGGGTTTTGGTACCTTTCTCCTGGCTCAGGACGGTCAACTCGTGGTGCATCGGTTTGGCCTGCTGGCCGTGAAACAACCGGTTCGTGTCATAGAAGTTAAAAAAGAATTTTAGTCGGTACATCCGCACAAACCAAAAAGCATGAAACGTTGTATTATACTTTTTTTCATCTTGAGCTACAGCATCTTTCCGCTGGTAGCGCAGCCGTATCAGCAGGGCATTAAAATGCTGGAATACGAAAATTATCATTCCGCTTACCGCATTTTTACCCAGCAGGTGCGCAGCGCTCCCAATGACCCTATGGCCTGGTATTATCTGGGCATCAGCCTGTGCTATCTGGGAAAAGCCGATTCGGCCATCAACGTGTTTACCAAAGGCGTAAGCGTGGATGCCAAGAACTACTACAATCATGTGGGCCTGGGAAGGGCCTATCTGGAAAAAAACCAGCCGGCCAAAGCCAATGAACATTTTGAAAAAGCCCGCACGCTGACCGGCGCAAAGGACGTCAATTACCTTGTGGCTGTTGCCGATGCCTGCGTCAACGCCGAATATCCGGATTACAACCGGGCGGTAAGTCTGCTGCAAAAGGCTATAGAAATAAATAACAAAAATGCAGAAGTGTACTGGCTGCTGGGCCGCGCCTACGAAGGCATGGGCGTCAGCCGCACCGGCGATGCCGTTTCCTCCTACGAGCGGGCCACCGAACTGAATCCGTCCTATGCCAAAGCGTATACGCGGCTGGGTCGCATCTGGCGCGATGCGCAACGGGGGGAATTTTCCAAAAACAATTTTGACAAAGCCCTGGCTGCTGACCCCAATTTCCCTCCTGCCTATCGCGAACGCGCCGAACTGTTTTATCTGATTGGTCAGACGGAAAAAGCAGCACAGGATTATCAACAATACCTTGCCCTGGCCGACCAAAGCGACGACACGCGTTTCCGCTATGCGCAGTTTTTATTTCTCACCAAAAAATATGCTGATGTGGCCCAGATCCTGGAATCGCTGCAGGGAAAAATTGAAAAGCCTGTGTACTACCGGTTAATGGCCTACACCGACTACGAAACCGGTAAATACGAATCAGGCCTGCGCAACATGGCTGAGTATTTCCGTCGGATTGATCCGGCAAAAACCATAGCCGCCGATTACGAGTACCAGTCGCGACTCCAGCTGGCAGTGGGCAACGTCGAGGAGGCCAAGCATGCTGCACTCACCGCCGTGCGAATGGACAGCACCAAGGCTGACCTGTTGGGTGATATTGCCAAATGGGAATACGACAGGAAAAACTTCGGTGAAGCCGCACATTTCTATGGGCTCAAAATAGCTGCTGCTCCCCGCCGGGCCCAGATCGTGGATTACTTCAACCTAGGGCGCGCTTATTATCAGAACAGCAACTACGCCGCCGCTGACTCTGCCTTTGCTTCCGTCGTGCGTCTGAATCCCAACTGGGCCGTGGGCTACCTGTGGCGAGGTCGTTGTCAGCAGGGTTTGGATCACAGCAACCCCGATTCGGTCAAAGGGCTGGCTGTGCCTTACTATTTAATGGTGGTAGAAAAAGCCAGTGCCGATGCTACCAAGTATAACCGCGAACTGGCCGAGGCCTATGAGTATCTTGGCAACATCAACCTGATCCGAAATCATTTCGGATCGGCTACATATTATTACCAGCAGGCATTGGCCATCAATCCGGCTAACGAACCGCTAAAACAAACCATGGCCGCCATCAAAGACCGCTACAAGCCTACCAACACGGCATCCATTCCTTTGATCCAGAGCCCCGGCGGTTACCAGCTGGAAATGACCATTAACGGAGTGAAACAGAATTACGGCCTTTCCTCTTTGGTTTCGGGGATTAGCGTAAATGCCGAAGGTCTTGCTGCATTGGGTTGGTCGCCAACGGAAAGTCAGACGCGCACTACCGTGCTCAAAGTAGGCGAGCGCAGCCTGAACCAGGTGCCCGTTTTCGTTCGTGCCGATCAGCAGGTTCCGGTACTGGTCGGTGTGGAGCTGTTAAACCGGCTAAACGCAGTAGTGGATTACTCAGCCGGAGTGCTTTTGTTTCGTTAAAGAAAAAATAAATATGTTAATGCTGCCTCCGGGGCTGGCGCCAGAAATACAGCGGCAGCAAATCTTTTACTGATCCGATAATCACCACAGGCCCTGCTGCACCCTGGAGCAGAAGCTCGATGTTGTGGTTTTGCCGTAACTCGTATTCCAGCAGGGTTTGCCGGCAGATGCCGCAGGGCGCTACCGGTGAATCAGGCGGATCCTCGTCGTTACGGGCACGAATAGCCACTGCCCGGATGGTGGCGGCAGGATACTGCATGGCGGCTACCGAAAGCGCTGTGCGTTCAGCGCACAGTCCGGCAGGGGAAGAAGCATTTTCCTGATTGCTGCCCAGCACCACAGCGCCGTTATCCAAAAGCACGGCAGCGCCCACACGGAACCGGCTGTAGGGTGCGTAAGCCAAATCCACCGCCTGCCAGGCCCGGTTCAGCAAATCCTGTTGCCAGTTTTCCAATGCTGAAACCTCTTCAACGTGCGCATACCGGATGGTCAGCTCTTGATAATTCATTGGGACAGGTTGCAAAACAACGACGGAAAAAATAAGGATTCTTTAACGCCTGATGCAGAGTGCAGCAGCAAAACGTTCATCAGCTAGCTTGGTTTGACAAATTATCCGTCATCCAGTTTCTTTGCAGCCATCCCCCACAGCGTATCGGCAATGGCGCATAAAAAAAGCAGCAAGAAAACGTCAGAGGGCATCAACCTGATGATTGTGGAAAGTCCGGCCAAAGCACGAACGCTGGAAAAGTTTCTGGACCCGTCGTTTCTGGTCAAATCGTCTATGGGGCATATCAGGGATTTGCCGGAAAACGACTTCGGTGTGGATGTGAAAAAAAATTATCAGCCGACCTACGTCATTTCCGAAGGCAAGGAAAAAATTGTCAAAGAGTTACAGAAGCTGGTAAAAAAAGCCTCGGCTGTCTGGCTGGCCACCGATGAAGACCGCGAGGGAGAAGCCATCAGCTGGCACCTGGCTGAGTCATTAAACCTGGATGCAGACCAAACGCATCGCATCGTTTTTCATGAAATCACCAAGCCGGCTGTGCTGGAAGCCATTCGTCATCCGCGGCGGATTGACATGGATTTGGTTAATGCCCAGCAGGCCCGTCGCATCATTGATCGGATGGTGGGCTATGAGTTGTCACCGATCTTGTGGCGCAAGATACCCGGGCAGAAAAGTCTTTCGGCCGGACGCGTACAATCGGTTGCCGTTCGGCTTATCGTGGAGCGCGAGCGAGAAATCATGGCTTTTTCGCCGGAATCGTTTTTCCGCATTCATGCCCTGTTTTCTGCGCCGGATAGCGATGGCCGGCTGATCACCTTTCGGGCCGATCTGCAGGATCCGCTGCGGACGATGCAGCAGGCAAAAGAATTTCTGGAGCAATGCCGGGGCGCACGATTTCTGGTGGAAGATGTTCAGGTGAAGCCGGCCCGAAAATCTCCGTCGGCACCTTTTACCACTTCCACGCTTCAGCAGGAAGCCAGCCGTAAACTGGGCTTCTCCGTTTCGCGCACCATGATGGTGGCGCAGCAGTTGTATGAGAGCGGAAAAATCACCTACATGCGCACCGACTCCACTACGTTGTCGGAGCTGGCCGTCAAGGCCATCAGCGAGGAAATCGTGCGCAGCTATGGCGAAGCCTATTCGCGGCCCCGGCAATATCAGTCCAAGATCATCAATGCTCAGGAAGCGCACGAAGCCATTCGCCCTACCTTCATTGAACACCGCACCATAGAAGGCAGTGCCGAAGAGCAAAAACTCTATCAGCTCATCTGGAAGCGCACGGTAGCCTCGCAAATGAGCGATGCGCAACTGGAACGCACCACGGCGTTAATCAGCATTTCTACCGTTGCCGACAGGCGTCTGATCGCCACCGGCGAAGTGCTCTTGTTTGACGGATTTCTTAAAGTATACCGCGAATCCAGCGATGAGGAAACCGCAGAGGATGGCGATGTGCTGTTGCCTCCTCTGGCAATAGGGCAGCAATTGAGTCTGAACGAACTGGTGGCCACCGAACGGTTTACGCGTCCTTCACCTCGCTATTCCGAAGCGGCGTTGGTGAAAAAACTGGAAGAGCTGGGTATCGGTCGCCCTTCCACCTATGCGCCCACGATCAGCACCATTCTCAGGCGCGGTTACGTGGAAAAGCGCACTCGGGAAGGTACACCCCGCGAATACACGGTCCTTACCATGAGGAATGAGCAACTGACCGCAGAAAAGCGTACCGAGATGGTTGGTGCGGAAAAAAACCGCCTCGTGCCCACCAACAGCGGATTTCTTACTGTAGATTTTCTCATGGAACATTTTCATCAGGTCATGGATTATGGATTTACTGCACAGATCGAAAAAGAGCTGGATGAAATAGCGCTGGGAGAAAAGAAGTGGAAGAAAGTGGTAGATGAGTTTTACAAGCCGTTTCACAAAGAAGTGGACAAGACATTACAGCATGCGGCGCGAAAAACGGGCGAGCGGGTTTTAGGAACGGATCCGGCCAGTGGCCGTCAGGTGCTGGTGCGCATGGGTCGCTACGGGCCCATGGTGCAGATCGGTACGGCAGAAGATGAAGACAAGCCCCGCTTTGCGCGTCTGCGTTCCGGTCAGGCGCTGGAAACCATCACCCTGGAAGAAGCGCTGGCCTTGTTCCGCCTGCCCCGTTCCCTGGGTTCCTACCAGGGGCACGAAGTGTTGGTCGGGGAAGGACGATACGGCCCCTACGTGTTGCACAACAAGCGTTTCCATTCGCTCAAAAAAGATCAGGATCCGATGACGATCGGACTGGAAGAAGCCATTGCCCTGATCGAAGAAAAAAGCAATAATGTGATCAAGGAATTTCCTGAAGAGGGTATTCTGGTGCTGAACGGTCGTTATGGTCCCTACATCAAAAAAGGAGCTGTAAATGCACGAATTCCCAAAAACCGTGCACCTCAGGAACTCACCTTAGCCGAATGCGAGCAGTTGCTGCAGCAGGCCAAAGATGCGCCGCCGCGTCGCTCCCGTCGGACACCCTCTGCAGATAAGTAGTGCAGCGTAAATTCAGGCCATGAAACGGAAAGCCGGAGCAGAACTGAATGCTTTGTTGCAACTGCTGGACGATCCCGACGAAGAAGTGTACCAGCAGGTTCATGACCGGCTCATTGCCTACGGCCCGGCTATCATTCCCACGCTGGAAAAAGCATGGGAAAACAGCACGGCGGAATACTCAGCGCAACGCATCGTAACGCTCATTCAACGGCTGCACCGCAACCGGATTGTCAGTGACCTGAAGAAATGGGGCAGTACGGCAAATGGCGATTTGCTGGAAGCAGCGCTGATTCTTTCGCGCTACCGCTTCATGAATCAGAACGAGCGGCGCCTGAAGACGAAAATCGGGGAGCTGGCCGACCAGGTGAGCATGGAATTCAGTTACCACATGCCACCACTCGAACAGATCAGTATTTACAATCATGTATTGTTTGATCTGAATCAATTTCGTACCGTACCGCTGCGGCCTGAAAACGAACAATACGGTTATTTAAAGGAAGCCCTGGAAAGCCGTAAAGCCACACCCATGCTGATGGGCCTGCTTTACCTGATCATCGCGCGCATGCTGCAGTTGCCCGTCCACGGCGTGCTGTTGCCCCACCACCTGGTGATATCGTTTCACAAAAGCTTCGTTCGCCCGGAAGATTCCCTGCCGCGGCTGAGTTCTTCCTTATTGTTCTACATCAATCCGGCTCATAAGGGTAATGTGTTCAGCAAGGATGCTATCAGCATCATGCTTCGCAAGCTGGAACTGGATCCCAAACCATCGCATTTTCTGCCGGCCTCTTCCTGCCAGATAATACAGGCCTTGCTCGATCAGATGATTCTGGGCGCCGAGCGTTGGGATCAGGAAGAAAGGCTGGATGATCTCAAAAGAATGCGTGCGGCCCTTGCCGCTGACCATCAACTGGAATGGGACGATTGAGCCGCTCAACCAGGTGGGCCTGTTGCTGATGGCTATGTATTGCTGCAGCTGTCTGCTGCACCGTTGCTATGGAAGTTTTTGAAAAGCTGAATTTGACAATTTGCACATTTCAGGCAGCTGCAACAGCCTGATGTGATGCTGACGGATCAGGCAATTTTCCGACTGGCTAAAGGGGTTGGACAGGTGTTTTAGACCTTCCATTTGATGGTGCAGCCTATGGCCTTCGTTTCCCGGACGGGAGGTTCTTCGCCCTTAAGCAAAGCATTGATGGCGTTAATGACGTAAGCGTTCTTCACTGCACCGGCGTCTTCGGTGTTGTCGTCAATAGCGCCGATGTAGCTTACCACCCATTTGTCGCCGGACCTGTTGAGCAGAAACACCTGCGGGGTGCGGGTGGCGCCAAAGGTGCGGGCCACCTGTTGGGTTTCATCTACCAGATAGGGAAACGGATACTTTTTCTCTTTAGCCCGCTTGACCATGTGTTCAAAGGAATCATCGGGGACACGCTTCGGGTCGTTGGGGTTAATGGCGATTACCGGGAAACCCTGTGGCCGGAATTGCTTATCTAAATCAATGATGCGTTGTTCATAGGCTTTAGCATACGGGCAGTGATTGCACGTAAAGATGACGATGGCGCCTTTGGCCTCTTTCTGGTCAGAAAGACTGACCATTTTACCATCCACATTTTTGAGACGAAAGTCAGCTACGGCATCGCCGATCTTGTAGCCGCTGGGATTTTGTGCGTTCATAAGTGCAGGCAAAATGAAGGCAAAAACAAAAACGGATTTACGCATGATGTTATCGGGTTTTGAGATGTGATGTAACAAATTGCAGGACGTGCTCCGCAGATTGAAAGGCGTCGTAAAAATACGCTGCCTTTTGGTTGTGGCGCAACAGCGTGTACGGAATGGCGCCCGACCAGTTGGCGTCCACCTTGTTGATCCAGTCGCCTTCGGCAATCAGATGCAGCAGGGTACCTTCCATCTGCAGTCGCTTTGCCGCATTGCGGACGGCCTGTTGCTGCGACCGGAAATCTACCGAAACAAACACCAGGTCAAACATTCCGGGCTGGCGCCGCCAGGCTTCCAGCAGAAAAGGGATTTCTTCCAGGCAGGGTCGGCACCAGGTGGCCCAGAAGTTGACCAAAACAGGCTTTTCCGGGTTAGCCAACATCTGTTGCAATTCTTCGGTGCTAACCATGCGGACCTCCTGACCGGAAACGCTCATAACCTGAACCAACGAAATTATTGCTACTAACCCGGCCAGTCTGACAACTTGCCCAAAGCGTATTCCGGCCTTATGGATTGACAGAGGGCAGCATATAGTTGCAAGCTTGTGGTTTCTGACCATGATCCGCTGGCGGTGCTTTCTGGTTTGCGCTACTGTTTCAAAAATCTGGCCAGAAAAGTAGCATCGGATGTGATCAATTCGGCAAAATACATACCGGCAGCCAGCGCCTGCACTGGAAGCAACCATGAGCTTCCCTTTTGCAAAACAGTGGCGTCATAGCGCATCAGCAGTCTGCCGCTCAGGTTGTAGATGGATAAGCTTGTGGCGGGGGTAGCATTCAGGTAACTGATTACCAGATAATCGCGTGCAGGAACAGGATGCAGTTGCAATCCTGCAGTCACAACGGGCTCCCGACGCACCTGTTTACGCGCATACAACAGCCAGAGGTCCGGATCAAAAACTACCGAATCAACCACATAGGGCAACTGAGGTATGGAAAACAATTGTCCGCTGAACCGATGACTGAGCCGAAGGGTGGTATCGCGGCCACCCCCATAAAGGCGCACCGGCAAGGGCATTTCGTAAAACGGAACCGACGGATGACTGGTTTGCTGGAAAACGGCCAGGTGCAGGCTGCCATCCGGCTGTTGATTCCAGACCAACTCATAGGATGGATACCCTTTTCCGTAAAGCCAGTCGGCAAAAAAATCATCCAGTGGCTGACCGTAGGCTTGTTCCAGATGAAATTTGAGGTCGTCGGTACGGGCAAAGCCATAGCGCAGCCGGGGATCGTTAAGAAAATTCCTGATGGCCTCAAAAAAAGCTTCATCACCCATCATCCAGCGAAGCATGTGCAGCAGATAAGATGCTTTGGAGTATGAGATGGAAGGATTGAAAATGCGGAACACATTGGTGGTGTCGTCGCAAAAAACCGAATTCACCGAATCCTTCAGGGCACTGCTGCGCCGGGTGAACAGATAGGCCCGGCTGTACTGTGGTGCCAGGGCATCATAGGCCAGCAAGGTGGCGTAAGTGGCAAAGCCTTCATTGAGCCAAATGTCCTGCCACGATCCGCAGGTGATCAGGTTGCCGAACCACTGATGGGCCAGTTCATGGGCAATGAGTTCGAAGATGTTGGGGAAATAAACAAAGCTCATGGTCTGGTGCTCCATGCCGCCCAGGCGGTTCCATTGGGCATGACCGTATTTTTCGGTGGCGAAAGGATAAAGGCCAAACTGTTGGCTGAACACATACAACAGCTCGGGTGTTACCCCGGGATTTTGCACGTAGTAAGTTGAATCCTGCGGGTAAACGTATTCCACCAATTCCATAAGCTGCCCGTCGGGAAGCGGCACCGTCTGACTGAGCACATCGTAGTTGGTTACAGCAACACCGATCAGGTAGGTGGCTATGGGGTAACGGTGTTTCCAGTGCATCAGGCGCTGGCCTCCAATAACCGTGTCGGTCATCAGTTTTCCGTTGCTTGCTGCACGATAGGGTTCCGGCAGGCGAATAAGCAGATCAAGACTGTCCAGCTTGTCGGTAAGCGTGTTTTTGCAGGGGAACCAGTCGGAGGCGCCGTAGGGCTGGCTGAGGGTATACAGAACGCTGTCGGTGGCATGGGCGGTTTGCACGAAACTGCCCAAACCGGTGGTTAAAGGACGGCCGTAATAGCGAATGGTCACCGAGTCGACCGTGTTTTCAGGCAGCGGGCCATCCGGAATCAAAAAGGTGATCAGATTGTTCTCGTGAATAAGGAAGGGGTGGTTTGCCGAATAGCTTTTTTGGCGGAAACGAAGCTCCTGCACGTGCAGGGCATTGCTCATATCAAAAGCAAGGGATGACAGCGGTTGCAGGACACGAAACGTGTAGGTCAGGGTTCCGGAAATCGTGTCAAAACGGGGGTCGAGCGTCCACTCGGCCTTCAGGTGAATCTGGTCGTAGCCTGCCGTGGCATCGTTTTGCTGAACGTCAAGCAGGCGGCAGCGGTTTTCTGCTTCGGTTTGGGCGATGAAGACATGGGCAAGCGGCTCCCACCGAAACTGGGCTGAGGCCCAATGGGCACTAACACCCAGCAATGCAGCAAGACCAATCAGACGCATCAGGAACTTTTAAGCCTCAAGCCGGCCCTTACGGGCAAAGCTCAGTCATTAAAAAGTACCGAAAAAAATAAAATGCCTATTTTGAAGCCACAATGCTTAAAATAATCAACCCATGAAACGTTTAGAAGAAATGCGCAGCTACCTGGAAAGTCTGGAAGGCGACTTCCGCAAGTTTTACGAAAACGGCAACAACGCTGCCGGCACCCGGTTACGCAAGGCCATGCAACAGCTGAAAAAAATGGCGTCCGAAGTGCGCAATGAAATTCAGGCCATGAAAAAGTCAGGGAAAGGAGATTAAATAAAACCTAACCTGCCCCCTGCTACAGTTTAATTGTCTTGCTAAAGTAAATGCGGGATCTTTTGCCTTCGCAAATGTCGATGTTTGATATAAACCGTATAGCCACCGGGAGGCGGTAACGGTTCGGGGCTTAACGAAGGCGGGGCATTTAAGCACTGCACTTTCTACGAAGCACCACAGTTCAAATATGCGAAAAATTGTCCAACGAAGCACTGCACCCCCGCATTCGTTTAAGCCCATGTTAGCGGTTCGTGCTATTCTGTCCACGAAGGTGAATCGGTCAATGCTTGCAGTCATTTTACTGTTGGTTCGTAATAAAGTATTATTGCTCCGTTAGAAAATGTTTTAGTCCTTGTTAATTTGAGAATAGTCCTATCGTTTACATTGTCAAACAAGGGCGAACCTTTACCAGCAACAACAGGATGAATGCAAAGTTGGTATTCGTCAATTAAATATAGGTTCATAAGTTGCATTATTAAACTCCGACTACCAACAAAGATGTCCTTTCCAGATTGTTGCTTTAAATCTCTAACCAAGTCGTCCAATGATTTAGTTGCAAGTTTTGCACTGTCCCAACCCGTGTCCTTGAGTGTGTGTGAAAAAACAATCTTCGGAATTCTGTCTATTGCAATGGCGAACTTGTTCGCTGTTTTGTCGCCCGATGGGTTTGTTAAAACTGTCTGCCAGTATTGCATTAGTTCGTAAGTTTTCCTGCCATAAAGTATAACGCCTGCATTGTCTAAAAGGTCAGCGTAGTGTTGATGTATTTCTCCGTCCGGTAGTCCCTCTGTGTGGTCATAAACTCCGTCTATGGTAATATTTGTCGCTGCAATTACTTTTCTCATTTTTATTCTTAACTGTCAAGGTTTTTCTATAATATCTGTCGCAGTTTTATCACCAAGTTGTTCTGCTAAACCGATGAGTATTCCCTCTATCCCACGAATGTAGCATAGTTTATAAATGTTCTCATAGTTCACTACTTCTCCAACTACTTCAGCACCATGTTTTGCAAGTCGGGTTAGTAACTCGTTAAGATTGTCAACTCTAAACATAACACGGAGATAACCAAGAGAATTTACCGGAGCCGTCCTGTGGTCTGCAATAGTTTGAGGAGAGAGAAATTGTAAAAGTTCAAGTCGGCTGTGTCCGTCTGGCGTAACCATCATGGCAATTTCTACCGACTGATTTCCGAGTCCTGTTACTCGTCCTGCCCATTCGCCTTCTACCTTTGCTCGTCCTTCAAGTGTTAGTCCAAGTTCGGTGAAAAATGAAACTGCATCGTCTAGAGATTTTACAACAATGCCGACATTGTTCATTTCCATTATCTTACTTTTTGTCATCGCTTAATTTATTTTCTATTGTTTTAATCTGTCAGTTTTATGCAGTCATTTTGAGGTTCGCACTGTCGTCATAGCATGACCGCTAACATTCAGCTTTCCGCAGGTTGCGGATATGACGGAAGAGCTGCGTGCATAATGTGGATAAGATGTTGATAAAAAAGTTTTAAAATACAGGCTGTATTATTAACCTTTGAGCCTAATACGTTATTTTTTTCTGATAAGCTATAAAGAATCAAATGAAGATCCGGTTAAATCTCTAAAAGCCATTTTTCACTTAAAACTTACAACTATGAAAGAAAACATTTTCACCGTGGACCTGGGAGACTTAAAGCTAACAGCCAAACAGAGGGAAAGCATCAATGCCGCTATCCAAAAAGCAGTTACCGGAGTTCTGGCAGAGGAATGTGGCACCAACCTTCCAAGGATTGTTTTAATCCCCGTTAACCCAAAAGTCAAAGGTCCAATAATCAATGGAATTATAGCCCGGAGGCTTGGGGTCATTCCACCGCAAATTGGCAAAGAGATTAACATACGATAAAAGATGGATGATGGGCAAAGCGTCCTTTGTCCTTCGGCAAGATGCAAGGAAGGCTCGCAACTTTTAGGTGTCCGGCAGGACGACGGCACCGTTGCTATACTCCCCACGCCTTTGCCGATTGACGCCGGGTTTATACAAACGGTTAGCGCATCAAAGCTAAAGCCGGAACAGCGGTTTCGGTTTACCAATAAGTGCGTGAAAGACGGTTGCAGGCAATGGAATGGTGAGGGATGCTCTGTTGCAGACAGGGTAATTCAATACCTTGACAAGGTGGATGCTTCTTCCAGTCTGCCCAAGTGTTCCATTCGCCCGCAATGCAGGTGGTTTTTGCAGAGGGGAGGTGATGCATGCAAGATGTGTGTTTTTGTGATAACGGAAATCACAGAGGAAGAAGTGGCGCAGGTAGCACAACGCGAAACGTAATAAATGTAAGGCTCACATTGATTGAGCTCTATTGTAATGTGTACAGATTTAGTTTCATTTAAGCGCATTAACTGTTATTCTATGAAAATCAATCAACAAGCTCATTTTTCAAAAGCATCAGCTTATTCGAAAATGTTTCGGCTCCGGAGGGCAGAACGGATCGTTTTGCTGCCTGTTGTTGCGTTTATGGTAACTTCCTGCACTACCAACATGGGCGTGCGACACTCGCCTTTGCATCCTGCTAACAACGTTGCGGTAGATTTTAGAATTAAGGCAAGCGATGCCGATTGCATCAAGGAGGCGCGACTGTATATCTATGAATACGAAACGTATGTCAGCGATAAGGGCATGCAGTCGGCCCGCAAGCGCGACGGCGGCACATGGGGCCTGGTAAAAACATGGAGTTATTCCATGCATCCGAAAGACATTAACGAAAGCTATTGTAAGAAGGGCGGGTTTCCGGCACATTCGTATGTTACATATGTTTTTTCGGTTACCGATAAGAAAGGCAATGTGGCCTGCGAATCCTGGTCGTTTGCTGCAGGCGACTGGCAGTTTGGAACGAGTCCGATTCCGTTGCTTGGAAACGGCGCTCCGGCATCGCGAATTGACGTGTGTTTCGTTGCTGACCGGGATGATTATGCCTCTGCGCGGGCTATGCTGGGCGATCTGGAAAAGCTGATCTTCGACGGATACCACATCAATAACGGCGTGAAACGCGGAAAGAAATACTGGCAGTTCTATTACAGTCCCGAGCGGGGAAATATCACTGATTTTGATGCTTCGCCGCGCAGTATGGAAATTCCCGGATCGGTAAGTAGTTCATCCATCATTGATCATGCGGCCATAATTCATACCACCGTCCTGAGAGATTGGGCTTCCGGAGGAAACTTCGGAACGGAACCAACCAATATCGGTACAGCAGTTCACGAAAGCGGTCATGCAGCATTTAATCTGAAGGATGAATACAACGGAGGAGGACATTCCACTTCCACCAATCCACATCATAACAACTACAATTCGCTTTCGTCCTGTCAAACGTATAACACGAACAACGGTTGGCCGGCATCCGATTGCGAGAATATCCAATCGGGTTGGTGGCGCCCGGAACCGGCAAGCCTGAAATGCATCATGTGGGATGACGGAGATGCCAGCATGCCGTCATTTCAACGTACCTGCCTCGCGCGCATTGACTGGTTTTATAGCAATCTTTAACTCGCCAAATAATTGTGCATCATGCATAGTCTGCAACCTCTCTTAGGCAAAATGTTTTGCCTCTTCCTGTTGTTGGGGCTGGTCGTGGCCTGTGGACAAAAGGCCTCCAGGGAAAACCAATTCGGATGGGAGGGGGTTGATCCTGAAAAAGTGCCAACGGAGCTATCACTGAGTCCATCGGATTCAATTCTTCAGGCGCACTTAAAAATCACGCCTACATCCATAGAAATAGTGGATATGCTTTGGACAGTTGGAGTTCCTAATGAAGACATAATTCCGGATCGTGAAATTTCCGTTGCCTTGCTGGATAGTATAGGTAAGGAACTTCATACTATTTCGGTGGCGAACCCATTGGAGGTGCGAACAGCCGGCTCAACGAATCCCGCAAAAGATACACTTGCCGAAGCCATGCTTCTGGTTTCGCTCCCGTATTTGACCGATGCGCGTCAAATCGCCATAAGTGTCCGGGGTGGCCCAAATGAGGGATTCAAAGTAGTGCAGCCGATTAGCGGCAGACGTCAGCCAAAGCGGTAGGAATTTCGCCTTGCAGGAACAAGAGTTGCCTATTGCTGAAGCAACTTCTTGTAACGGAAGCGATGCGGCACAGAATCTCCCAGTCGCTTCTTCTTGTTCTCTTCGTAATCCGAAAAACCTCCTTCAAACCAATAAACCTGACCTTCTCCTTCAAAGGCCAGAATGTGGGTGGCCACGCGATCCAGAAACCAGCGGTCGTGCGAGATGATCACGGCGCAGCCGGCATAATTTTCCAAAGCCTCTTCCAAAGCCCTTAACGTGTGAACATCCAGATCGTTGGTGGGCTCGTCCAGCAGCAGGACGTTGGCTTCCTGCCGAAGGGTGAGCGCCAGGTGCAGGCGGTTGCGCTCGCCGCCACTCAAAACGCCGATTTTTTTCTGCTGATCGGTGCCGGAAAAATTGAAGCGGGCCACATAGGCGCGCGAGTTGATCTTATGGCTTCCTACTTCAACGTATTCATTCCCGCCGCTGATGGTCTCCCATACCGTCTTTTCTGGATTCAGTTGCGCATGCATTTGGTCCACATACGCAATCCGTACGGTTTCGCCTATCTCAAATCTGCCGCTGTCGGGCTTTTCTTCCCCGACTATCATACGGAACAGCGTGGTCTTTCCGCAGCCATTGGGTCCGATAACGCCGACAATGCCGTTTTGGGGCAGGCTGAAGTTTAGTTGTTCAAACAGCAGGGTATCGCCGAACGATTTGGACAGTTGGATGGCATCAATAACCTTATTACCGAGGCGCGGGCCGGGGGGAATGTAGAGCTCCAGTTTTTCTTCCTGTTGCCGCACTTCTTCCTGCAACATGCGTTCGTAGTTGGCTAAACGCGCCTTGCCTTTAGCCTGACGAGCCTTGGGGCTCATGCGTATCCACTCCAGCTCGCGCTGCAAAGCTTTTTGTCGCTTACTGGCAGCCTTTTCTTCCTGCTGCAGGCGCAGTTGCTTTTGCTCCAGCCAGGAGCTGTAGTTGCCTTTCCAGGGTATGCCTTCGCCACGATCCAGCTCCAGAATCCAGCCGGCTACGTTGTCCAGAAAATAACGGTCGTGGGTAACGGCAATCACCGTGCCCTTATACTGCTGCAGGTGCTGTTCCAGCCACAGCACGCTTTCAGCATCCAGATGGTTGGTCGGCTCGTCGAGCAACAAAATATCGGGCTGGGTAAGCAACAGCCTGCACAGGGCCACACGACGACGCTCGCCGCCACTGAGCACCCGCACCGGCGTTTCGCCGTCAGGGCAATTCAGGGCATCCATGGCCCGTTGCAAAGTGGCTTCAATTTCCCAGCCACCGACGGCATCAATTTTTTCCTGTACGGCGCCCAGTTGTTCGGTAAGCCGTTCCATTTCATCTCCATCCATCGGCTCGCTGAATCGGTTGCTGATGGACTCAAACTCCTGCAGCAGGTTCAGCACAGGCTGAACCGCCTCGCTGACCACTTCCTTGACGGTTTTGGAATCGTCCAACTGCGGCTCCTGTTCCAGTAAACCTACCGAATAGCCGGGCTCGTACTGAATACGGCCAATGTAATCGGGGTCGCGGCCGGCAATGATTTTGAGCAAAGTGGATTTGCCGCTGCCATTGGCTCCGATGATACCAATCTTGGCGCCGTAGAAGAACGACAGGTAAATGTCTTTTAGAATTAACTTATTCGAGGGAGGAATAGCCTTTCCCACCCCCTGCAGGGAAAAAATGATCTTCTGATCGCTCATGAGGTCAGAACCGGAGGCGCAAAGGTAAGTGGCGGCAAAGAAGCGTTCAGGCTGACCCTGACTTCAGGAACCGAAGCGAAGCCCTTCGCCCAGAAACCAGCGGTTGTCCAACTGAAAACACAGGACGCCAGCCCGCAGCGTCCGTGAACCTGCTGTAGCCTGCAGAATGATGCGTTGCGTGGGCAGCCGCTGACCGGGCAGTTCAAGCAAGTGCACCTTGTCCAAATGAGCCTCAGCCCATGAAGTGCGGTACACCACCGGTTGACTACTGGTTTCCAGAAACTGGCGATACAGCAGGGCCGCTGCACTGTCGGCAACCTGTGCTGCCTCTGCCGGACTGGCCTGCTTTCCGGTAGCCAAATACATGCGAACGACCATGGCAGAGTCGGCAATAAAATGCCGCAGCGAATCAAAAGCCAGCTGGCCCTGCAAGGCACGAAACAAAAGGCACGACAGATCTACAAGGTCTGAAGCACCGGGCAACGAATCTGCCTGATAGGTCCATTGCTCCAGCGGATTTTCCACCACTACATAACCCTGATTGCGTCCGCAGTTTGATAAATGCATCAGCAGGCTGAAACAAACCGGAAGGGAGAGTAAGAAACTCCGGGAACGGACTTTAAGCTGCACCCGGCAAAACTATGGCTCAGGCAGCTTCTTCTTTCAGTGATTTCTGATACTCTTCAGCCAGCTTCTTTTGAATTTCTGCGGGCACCAGCTGATACTCAGCAAATTTCATTTTGAAGCTGGCTTTGCCCTGAGTCAGTGAGCGAAGGGTGTTGGAGTATTTGTCCAGTTCAGCCAAAGGGGCGCGGGCGCGGATCACGGAATAGGTATTCTGGGAATCCATACCCATGATGGTGGCGCGGCGGGTGTTGAGGTCGCCCATGACGTCGCCCAGCTGTTCTTCGGGAACCAGAATTTCCAGATCGTAAACCGGTTCCAGCAGCTTGGGATCGGCCTGCCGGAAGCATTCGCGGAAGGCCATAGCCCCGGCAATTTTGAAGGCCGTGTCATTGGAATCCACGGGGTGCATTTTGCCATCGTGGATGTACACGCAGATGTCGCGCACATACGATCCGGTAGTTGGGCCTTCCTGCATTTTCTCCATAATTCCCTTCAGAATAGAGGGCATGAAGCGTGCATCAATAGCACCGCCGACGATGCAGTTGTGGTACACCAGCTTGCCGCCCCAGTCCAGGTCAATTTCTTCTTTGCCACGCAGGGTGAAATCGGCAGGCACCTGATACCCTTCGCGGTAAGGCTCAATCATCATAGACACTTCGGCAAACTGACCGGCTCCTCCCGATTGCTTTTTGTGGCGATAGGTGGTCTGTGCTGCTTTGCGGATGGTTTCGCGGTAAGGAATTTTCATGCGTTCAAACTCCACGTTGAGTTTGTACACATGCTCCAACCGCCATTTAACGGCATTCAGATGCAGTTCTCCCTGGGCATGCAGCAGCATTTGTTTCACCTCGCGGCTGTATTCTACGATGACGGTGGGATCCTCTTTATGCACTTCGGCCAGCACGGTGCTGAGCTTTTCTTCATCGGCTTTGCTTTTGGCCACGATCGCCACGCTGATGCGCGGATTGGGGAACTCCGTGGGTTGCGCCACCACGGGATGGCCTTTGGCGTGCAGCGTATGGTTGGTTTGCGTGTTTTTCAGTTTGAGCGTCGCTCCCAGATCGCCGGTGAGCAGCCGGTTCACCGGATGCCGGTTTTTGCCGTCCAGGATCATGAGCTGATTGATGCGCTCGGTGGTGTCGTTTTGTGCGTTGATCAGTTCCATGCCGGCCGTCACTTCGCCCCGAAGCACTTTAAACAGGGACAAGCTGCCCAGATGCGGTTCTATTAAGGTTTTGAAGATAAATAACACTGCCGGGCCCTGAGGATCGCAGGGGATGGGCTGTCCGTCGGCAGTGGTCTCCGGTGTTAACTCGCAGGGACCCGGCAACACGTTGGCCATGAACCCCAGCAGACGGCCTGCACCCATGTTGTTTTTTGCCGAAAGGCAGAATGCGGGGAAGATTTCCTGTTTAACCATACCCAGCCGTAACCCCTGCCGCAGTTCATCTTCATCCAAGGTTCCCTTTTCAAAATACAGCTCCATGAGGCGCTCATCGTTTTCGGCAGCTTTTTCCACCAGCTGGTTGTGCAGTTCTTCGGCCCGAACTGTTTCCTCATCGGGAATCGGCAGCTTTTCCGGTTTGCCTCCCTGGGCAGGAAACCGGTAGTATGTCATTTTGAGCAGGTCAATGATTCCGTTAAACTGAGGGCCTTCGCCTACCGGATATTGCATCAGGGTAAAGGCCTTGCCAAAACGCTGGCGGGCCTGCTCAACGGTCAGCTCAAAGTTGGATTTTTCGTGATCCAACTGATTGATGGCAAACAATACGGGTTTGCGGAAACGGTCGCAGTAATTCCAGATGAGTTCCGTTCCTACTTCCACGCCGTGCTGGGCATTGAGCAGCATCAGGGCCGTGTCGGCCACGCGCAGGCTGCTGACCACTTCGCCAATGAAATCATCCAGGCCCGGAGTGTCTATCAGATTGATCTTACAGTCTTTCCATTCGGTGTGCAGCAAAGTGGCGTACACGGAGTTGCCGCGTTCCTGCTCAATGGGATGATAGTCGCTGACCGTATTGCCTTCTTCCACGGTGCCGCGCCGGCTGATCAGGCCGGCTTCAAACATCATGGTTTCGGTAAGGGTGGTCTTACCCGATTTGGAGGCACCTAACAAAACAACATTTTTTATATGCTTATCATCATAAATTTTCATGATCGTTGACTGGATTGGGTTTAACCATTTTGCGTGGCTGACGAATATAGAAAAGAAATCGGCAAGCAGCCGAAAGGGGGTTGGCCTGCGCAGCCTTTTGCCGTACCTTTCTCCTGCCAAGCGTTTGCGTGTAGTTATGAACGGTTCCGTGCACCGGCGATTTGAGGAAGCCCAGTTTCTGCTGAATGAGGATCTGACGTTGCGGGGGTGCAACCTGAGTTTCGGTGAGCTGATGGCCTCCATCGGCGTGCCTCAGTTGCTGGGTCGGAACATTCAGGATTTTTTATCGGAAGCATCGTTGCAACGGTTTCTGCGAGCCATCGATCAGTTGGAACCGGGACAGGAAGTGCTGGTGGATCTGGTGCTGGAGGGAGCACCGGGGCGGCGCCTTTCGCTGCAGGCCCTGCTGCAGCAGGTTCTGGACGGAGGCACCCGCTGCATTCAGGTGCGTTCGCTTCCATCCAGCCTGCTGCGCTTCAGTCGCTCAGAGGCAGAAGGCGATGAACGCCTGCGTTTTCTGATGCAGCTTACCACTGAGGGCATTGTCATTCATGAAAACGGCATCATCATTGACATCAATCAGTCGTTGCTTAATCTGTTGGGTTACACCGCCGAGGAAGTGCTGGGGCAATCGGTGTTCATTTTTACGCATCCCGACGAGCACCGGGCTATTCGTTACGTAGTGGAAAACAATCTGGATTTTCTGGGCATCCGGCATATAAAGGACCGACAAGGCAATTATCGGCCGATGGAAGTGAACTCCCGCAGCGTAATGCATCAGGGCAAGATGCTTCGGGTGCTGACCATACGCGATGTATCGGAATTGCAGCGCATTCGGGCCGAAGAGCAACGCATGCTGGCCATACTGGAAGCCAGTCCGCTCATTTTGTTTGTGTTTGACCGGAATCAGGTGCACTACATCAACCGGCAGGGGGCTGCCGCTCTCGGATATGCTTCGCAGCAGGAAGTGCTCAAGGTGGCTCCTGCAGAACTGTTCGGACCTGAATTTGCTGTTCAGCTTTTTGATGAGGCCATCCCCGAGGCTCAGCGCAGCGGCCGCTGGGAAGGGCAAGCCATACTGCGGCGTAAAGACGGCGTCCTGCTTTTTGTTTCGCAAACACTCTTGGCTCACCGCAACGAAGGGGGCAAAACGGATTTTTTCTCCGCCATTTGTCTGGACATCTCCGATGAAGTCCTGGCCTGGCAGCAGGTTAGAGAAAGCCAGGAACGCCTCAAGTATTTCATGGAGCAAAGCCGTGAGGCCATCATCATTAACCGTCAGGGGCTTATTCTGGATTACAATGACGCGGCCCTGTTGCTATTTGGCTACGGACCGTCCACGCTGCAGGGCCGAAGCGTCATGCAGCTGATTCAAACCGACCTATCTCCGGGTTTGAAGGAGAAAATTCTTCATGGATTGGAGGCCGATGAGGAAGCCATAGGGGTTCGCGCCGATGGTTCCACTTTTGAACTGCAGGTGCGCATGCACCGGCGCACCTACAAAGGGCAGCAGGTTCAGGTGCTTTCGCTGCTGGATGTAAGCAGTTTCAAGCGAACCGAATACCAGCTGAAGCGCAGCCAGGCCATGCTGCATGCAGCCACCCAGGCTGCCCGTATGGGTATATGGGAATGGAACCTGGTCACCAACATGGTGACCATCAACGAGGTGCTGCAGCAGATGGCGGGTCTAACCGAAAAGGAATCGGAACTGGACTTTGCCTCCCTTTTGGAACTGATCGCCGACCGGGGGCTGAATGAGCTTCTGGTCAAAATCCGCCAGCACCTGGCCGGTGAAAGCGAAATGCTGCAACACATGGTGCATACCCGTCCCATCAAAGGAAATTCCTATGTGTTGGAACTGAAGGGACGCCTGGTTCGCGATGCTCACAACGTGCCGGTTCAGATCATTGGTACTGCCCAGGACATTACCGAACGCTACCAGATGGAAGAGGCGCTGCGAAAGAGCGAAGCGTTGCTGAGTGCTGTGCTACACACCCGTCAGGAGCCCATCTGGGCGGTTGATGGCAACTTCCGCCTGCTGTCGTTTAACCCCAGTTGCGTCCGGCTGTTCCAAAAGGTGTTTGGCGGCATGCCCCACCTCGGCGAACCGTTCCGGATTGGCGCCGATGAAACGGAAACGCAAAAGTGGCAGCAGCGGTTTCGGCACTGTCTGGAGCAGGGAACCCAACGCTTTGTGGATGAACTGCAGATGGATGCGCAAAAAATCATCATGGAGTTTACTGCTACTCCGCTTAAAAGCGACAACGGCCTGACGGCCGGTGTTTCTGTTTTGGGTCGCGACATTACGCAGGAAAAGGAATTTGAAGCTTCCCTCCAACAGGCCCGCGAGGCTGCCGAACAGGCCAACCGCATGAAAGGCCAGTTTATTGCCAACATCAGTCATGAAATCCGTACGCCCATGAACGCCATTTTGGGTTTTACGGATATGCTTTTGCAGATGCGTCTGTCGCGGTTGCAGCGCGAATACCTGGAAATCGTTCGCTCCTCCGGCGAATCGCTGCTCAGTTTGCTGAATGACCTGCTGGACCTGGCTAAAATGGAAGCCGCCCGTCAGGAACTTATGCTTGATGAATGCAGCCCCCGTGCTCTTGTGGCCGAAGTGAAAAAGGCTTTTCAGGCCAAAGCGCGCATGCAGGGATTGCGCCTCCGCACGACCGTTGCTGCATCTGTGCCGAAGCGCATCGTTGCCGACCCAGGTCGCCTGCGGCAGGTGCTCAACAACCTCGTTAGCAACGCCATCAAGTTTTCGGAACGCGGCACCGTACATCTGCAGATGGCTGTTGCTAAAAAAAGCGCAAGAAAAAAATGCCTGTTGTATGTGGAGGTAAGCGATGAGGGTATTGGCATTCCAGCAGAAATGCAGCAAATCATTTTTGAACCCTTCCGCCAGTTGGGCAACCGGCTTACAAGCAGGTACGGTGGCACCGGCCTGGGGCTCAGTATTGCCCGCCATTTGGTGCGGCTGATGAAAGGAGAACTTGAGGTGAATAGCAAGCCCGGCGAGGGCAGCCGGTTTTACTTTACGATTCCCGTAAGTTGTCCGTCAACCCTTCGCACCAAAAGTTCTCGAAAAGGCCGCTCCCGTCCTCGGACGCGCAAGAAAGAAAAATTAGCTTAACTTCGTTTGCGGAAAAGCTTTAGGGGTGCTTCGTCCTACGGACGGGGCTGAGATGAGACCCTCAAAACCTGAACAGGGTAATGCCTGCGAAGGGAAAAGTGGTTTAGCTGCTCCACCTCCTAACTTTTCCGTAAAACCTGATGACTGAGGTGGAAAAAGACAGCAAGGTGGTGCGCGTAACGGTAAACGGAGTTTCGCATTCGTTTCCCCCCCCCGTTTCACTCAGTCAGCTTTTGGCGTTCATGGACCTGCACGGCAGGCGTGGCATGGCCGTTGCCGTCAACGGTACGGTCGTCCCTGCTGCCCATTGGACCAGCTATCTGCTTCAGGACAGCGATTCCGTACTCATTGTTCATGCCGTTCAAGGAGGATAATAATTCATTATGACCAAAAGACAACAGCAGCCGTTTCCGGAGGCTCAGCCATCCCCAATTACCTGCCAGCCTTTTCCGAACTCACGAAAGGTGTATGTCTCCGGCCGGCGTCATCCGGTGCGTGTGGCCATGCGCGAAATTGCCACCGACGACACGGCAGCCGATGGCAGCGGCCTCATGCATCTTACCGTTTACGACACCAGCGGTCCGTACACGGATCCGGAGTACGTTGTTGATGTGCGTAAAGGGCTGCCAGCCATTCGCCAGCCCTGGATAGATGCTCGTGCCGACACCGAAGTTTTGCCTCAAGCTTCCATTCGCTCAGCGCATCAGCGATCCAACGGGCTGTCCTTTCCCGCGGGGCGGTTGCCGCGCCGGGCCCGGTCAGGCGCCAATGTAACGCAGATGCACTATGCCCGTCGGGGTATCGTGACGGCCGAAATGGAGTATGTTGCCATTCGGGAGTTGCAGCAGTTACAGGAAAAAGCCGCCCATTATGGCCCGCTGCTGCAGCAGCATGCCGGCCATGCCTTTGGGGCCCAATTGCCGCATCGCTACCTGACGGTTGAACAGTTTGCCGAATTCGTCCGTGAAGAGGTTGCTGCCGGTCGTGCCATCATTCCGGCTAACATCAATCATCCGGAAAGCGAGCCCATGATCATCGGCCGCAACTTTTTGGTTAAGATCAACGCCAACATCGGCAACAGCGCGGTTACCTCATCGATTGAAGAAGAGGTAGAAAAAGCGGTATGGGCCTGCCGTTGGGGCGCCGATACCATCATGGATTTGTCCACCGGTGACAACATTCACGAAACCCGCGAGTGGATTTTACGAAACAGTCCGGTTCCGGTGGGCACAGTACCAATCTATCAGGCGCTGGAAAAAGTAGGTGGCAAAGCTGAAGAGCTCACCTGGGAAATCTATCGCGACACGATCATAGAGCAGGCAGAGCAGGGGGTAGACTATTTCACCGTTCATGCCGGCGTGCTGCTGCGCTATATTCCGTTGACGGCAAACCGGGTTACCGGCATCGTCAGCCGCGGGGGTAGCATCATCGCCCGGTGGTGTCTGGCCCATCATCAGGAAAATTTCCTCTACACCCATTTTGACGAGCTGTGTGAAATCATGAAGCAGTACGACGTCAGTTTTTCCCTTGGCGATGGACTGCGCCCCGGCTCACTGGCTGATGCCAACGACGAAGCGCAGTTTGCTGAACTGCGGACACTGGGTGAACTGACGCGGCGCGCCTGGGAGCACGACGTTCAGGTCATGATTGAAGGTCCGGGCCATATTCCCATGCAACTCATCCAGGTCAATATGGAAGAAGAATTGCGACATTGTTTTGAGGCGCCCTTTTACACGCTGGGACCTTTGACTACCGATATTGCTCCGGGTTATGACCACATCACTTCGGCCATAGGGGCCGCCATGATCGGCTGGTATGGCTGTGCCATGTTGTGTTACGTGACACCCAAGGAACATCTGGGTTTACCTAATAAAAAGGATGTGAAGGATGGCGTGATTGCCTACAAGATTGCCGCGCATGCTGCCGATCTGGCCAAAGGCTTTCCGGGGGCTCAACTGCGCGACAATGTATTGAGTAAAGCACGCTTTGAATTCCGATGGGCCGACCAGTTCAATCTGTCGTTAGACCCCGAAACCGCGCGGGCCTTTCACGACGAAACCCTGCCCTCCGAAAACGCCAAATTGGCCCACTTTTGTTCCATGTGCGGTCCCCGCTTCTGCAGCATGAAAATTACCCAGGAACTGCGCGCCTATGCGCAACAGATGAACACGGATGCGGAAACGATCAGAAAACAGGGTATGGAGCAGAAAGCCCGCGAATTTGCTGAGCTCGGTCATGAATTATATGTAAAAAAACATGAAGCGACCCTTTAGCCTGATCGTGATATCCAGTCCGGATGCGCTGGAAAGCGAAGCGGAACTGGTCAATGAAATGTTCCGCAACGGCCTGCAGTTGTTTCATCTGCGCAAGCCCCGTTTTTCCACGCGGCGCTTTGCCAGTTACCTGCAGCAGATTCATCCGGCTTACCACAACAAAGTCGTTATTCACTCGCATCACGAACTGTGCCTTCGTTTTCCGCTGCGGGGCGTTCATTTGAATCACCGGCACAAGAAGCGTGGCGCATTAAAGCAATGGCTGTTGCTCATGTACCTCAAAATGCGAAAACCCCGTTTAACGATTTCCACCGGCCTTCATTCGCTCAGCGACCTGACCCGGAATCAGTCGCGCTACAATTACGTTTTTCTTAGTCCGGTTTTTGAAAGCATCAGCAAAACGGGATATAAAAGCACCTTTAATGAAATCACCCTTCGGGAACAATTGCCCAAATTGCCGTACGACGTGGTAGCCATGGGCGGCATCACGGAAGACAACATATTAAAAACATATGATATGGGTTTTGCCGGAGCTGCCGTACTGGGCCGCATCTGGAAGTCGGAAAATCCGGTGGCCACTTTCAAGCTGATTCAGGAAAAATGCCTGCAGTACGTCCCTTCGTGGTAGCCGTAGCCGGGCTGGATCCCAGCGGAGGTGCCGGTCTGGCTGCCGACATCAAGACGCTCGAACAGTGCGGCGTGATGGGTCTTCCCGTTTGCTCGGCCATTACGTTTCAGACCGAAGACGAATGCGTAGGCGTGTCCTGGATTCCGGTGCATCAGATCCTGCTTCAACTGGAGCACGTTGTGCGCAGGTATCGTCCCGCAGTAGTCAAAATCGGCATCATCCAATCGTTGGAAGTGCTGCAGGAATTGATCCAGGCGTTGCAGACCTGGTGCCCCGGCATTAAGGTCATCTGGGACCCGGTATTGCGTGCTTCATCGGGATTTGTGTTTCATCAGGAACTGGACAGCGGTCGATTGGAATCATTATTACCGAGCATTCACCTGCTAACTCCAAATGCAGAAGAAGCTTGTCGTTTGGCCCGCACGAATGATGCTGAATCTGCAGCAGCACAGCTGGGTCAGCGAACGGCTGTTCTGGTAAAAAGTCTGCAAGATGGGCCACAGATCTATGACCTGCTGCATAATGGCAGGGAAAGCATGCGCTTCCCCACGCAGACGTTGGAAGGCATGAACAAACACGGCAGCGGCTGTGTGCTGTCGTCGGCTATTGCGGCAGCGCTGGCCCATGGCGCTGATCTGGAGGAAGCTTGCCGGCAAGGACGTGCCGCAGTGCATCGGTATCTGCAGAGCAGCGAAGGGTTGCTGGGCTCCTTTTCCTTTCTTTCCAGTAGTGCCACACCATGAAGCATATAGCTGTTCTTCAGTACATCACCCGTCCTTTGAGGCATCTTACCTGGGATGAACAGGTAGAACGCGCCTGCCGCTGCGGGTTTCGCTGGATTCAGCTTCGCATCAAGCAGATGCCGGTGGAGGAACTGACGGCCATTGCCCAGGCTGCCCGGCTCATCACCCGCCGCTGGAATGCGCAACTAATAATTAACGATTTTCCTGATGTTGCTGACAAAGTAGGAGCTGATGGGGTTCACCTGGGTCAGCAGGATGGCAATCCGGAAGCGGCCCGCCGGCTGTTGGGGGCCGATGCCCTTATCGGCCTGAGTGCACACAATGAAGAGGAAGTGTGGCGGGCCTTGTCTTTTCAACCGGATTATCTGGGCATTGGCCCGTATCGCTTTACGGCTACCAAATCGGACCTGGCTCCGGTGCTGGGTGCCGGCGGATTTGCCCGCTTGACAAGCCTAGTGCATGCGCACAAGCCGCATGTGCCGGTTCTGGCTGTTGGTGGGGTGCGTGCAGAAGACCTGCCCGACATCCTACGGGCCGGTGGCCATGGAGCTGCCATTTCTTCTGCTATTCTTTTTGACGGTAATGAGAGCAGTACAGTAAAAGAACTGAACAGCCACTTAAATCAACAAAAACTACATGAACTGACCGCACAGGCATGGAACCCTTAACTATAGCAGGGCACCAGTTTCAATCGCGTTTGCTGCTGGGTACCGGCAAGTTTGCCTCAGCCGAAACGATGGTCCAGGCCATTCGTGCCAGCGGAACCGAACTGGTTACCGTGGCCATGAAGCGGGTGAATACCCAAAGCGGCGGTGACGACATCGGTAACGTGCTTGCTTCGCTCGGCATTACCCTGCTGCCCAACACCAGTGGAGCACGAAATGCCCGCGAAGCAGTGCTGGCGGCCGAACTGGGTCGTGAGGCCCTGCAGACCAATTGGGTAAAACTGGAAATCCATCCCGATGCCCGTTACCTGTTGCCCGATCCGGTGGAAACATTGGAAGCAGCAGCGCAGTTGGTACGCCTCGGCTTTGTCGTGCTGCCGTATGTGCATGCCGATCCGGTGTTATGCAAGAAGTTGGAAGAAGTGGGTACTGCTGCCGTCATGCCCCTGGGAGCTCCCATTGGCAGCAATCAGGGCCTGCAGACCCGCAGCATGCTGGAGATCATCATCCGGGAAAGCCGTGTTCCGGTGATCGTTGATGCCGGCCTGGGTGCACCTTCCCATGCTGCAGAGGCTTTAGAGCTGGGCGCTGATGCAGTCCTGGTCAACACGGCCATTGCCGTGGCCGGCGATCCGGTAGCGATGGCCATAGCCTTTCGCGAGGCAGTTCAGGCCGGAAGAAGGGCTTTTGAAGCCGGTCTGGCGCTACGTTCCGAGGCAGCTCAGGCTACCAGTCCGCTTACCGGTTTTTTGGATAATTGAGGATCCATGAAAACCGTGCTGCCTGCACCCGCTGAAGCGAATGCCCGTCAGAGCAAGCGCTATGGGGACAATACTTTTTATCATGAATTCCGTCGCTGCGACTGGGATGAAGTCAGGCAGCGCATCTATTCCTGCACCGTTGCCGATGTGGAACGCGCATTGATGCGGGCCGGCCATGGCTCCGACAGGGATTTCATGGCGCTGGTATCGCCGGCAGCCGACGCGCTGCTGGAACGCATGTGTCGCCTGAGCCGTTGGCTGACCCGGAGGCGTTTTGGCAACATCATCCAGCTCTATCTGCCGCTTTACCTGTCCAATGAATGCGCCAACGTTTGTACCTATTGCGGCTTCAGCAGAACCAACCCCATGCGTCGCATTACCCTGACAGAGGAAGAGGTGCTGCGCGAAGCCAGAGCGATCCGTCAGATGGGATACGAACACCTGCTTTTGGTAAGCGGTGAAGAAAACAGAACGGTGAATGCCATGTACTTCAACCGGATGGTGCGCCTGCTGCGTCCATATTTTTCCGACCTCATGCTGGAAGTGCAGCCGCTGACGGAAGCAGAATACCGGCAGCTCAAGGAAAGCGGTATCAGCACGGTGCTGGTGTATCAGGAAACTTATAATGAAAAAAGGTATCCTGTTTACCATCCGCGTGGCCGCAAGAAAGATTTTCGATACCGTTTGGAAACACCCGATCGCATTGGCAGCAGCGCCATGCATCGCATCGGTTTGGGGGTGTTGCTGGGCCTGGAGGACTGGCGCGTGGACAGCTACTTTACGGCCCTGCATCTGCGCTACCTGCAACGCCGCTACTGGCAGACGCGCTTCAGTATTTCTTTTCCGCGGCTGCGGCCAGCAGCCGGCTGCAGTCAGTTCGGCGAAGCCGTCACCGACAGGCAGCTGGTGCAGCTCATTTGTGCCTGGCGTTTGTTTGATGAGCATGTGGAGCTTTCCCTGTCCACGCGGGAATCTCCTCACTTCCGCAACCATGCCGTTCAGTTAGGAATTACGGCCATCAGCGCCGGGTCGCGCACCCAGCCGGGAGGTTACGCCACGCATCCGGAAGCGCTGGAACAGTTTGAAATACACGATGACCGCTCGCCCCAGCAGGTCGCCCAAATGCTGAAAGCAGCCGGCCTGGAACCGGTGTGGAAAGACTGGGACAAGATATTCCATTAAGTTTTTTTGCTATGGATGTCTTGAATGCCCCACTTACTCCTGAGGAATGGGAGCGGTATCAGCGACAGCTGCTGTTGCCGCAGGTGGGGGTTGAAGGACAAAGGAAGCTGCGGCAGTCCGCGGTGCTGGTGGTGGGTGCAGGCGGTCTTGGATTGCCGGTCATCAGTTATCTGGCGGCAGCCGGGGTGGGGCGCATGGTGGTCATGGATGGCGACCGGGTGGAATGGTCTAATCTGCACCGGCAGGTGATGTTCCGAAGCGATGATGTAGGGCAGAGCAAAGCAGAAGTGGCTGCGCGCGAGGCCGGCCGGCTCAACCCGCTGATTCGTGTTGAATACATTAACGGTTTTTTTGATACCCTGACCGGCCCTGCAGCAGTCAGCGGATGCACATGGCTGGCCGACTGCACCGACAATTTCGCCAGCCGATATCAAATCAACGATGTATGCGTACATGCAGGCATTCCATTTGTCTCGGGAGCAGTGCAGGGCGATGAGTTGCAGGTTGCCGTGCTAAACCGCAATGGAGGAGGTACGTACCGATGCCTGTTTCCCGAACCCCCATCACCGGAGCAGGCACCGCCCTGCCAGCAGGCTGGTATTTTGGGCACCGTTGCCGGCATGGCCGGTATGCTGATGGCTCATGAACTGTTGCAACTCCTGCTGGATGCAGCGGCTGCGCCCAGGAGTTACCTCATAGCTGGCCATTTGCTTACTCATTCGTTTCAACGGATGGAAATTCCGTGCGACCAGCATGCCGTACGCAGTCTGAAGCAGCGGCCGCTGGCTCATCCTGATACCTACCGCCATTGGTGTGCGCAGCAATACAGCAACCAGACAGTGCGTGAGTTGTCGTCAGAGGACCTGATTGCCATGTACCGCAACGAGCCGGTGGTACTGCTGGATGTCCGGGAAGAATCGGAACGAGCGGACAGCTTAAGCAGCGATCTATGGATCCCGTTCGGCGAGCTGATGCGTAGAGCGGAAGAAATTCCGAAACACCAAAAGGTGGTATTGTATTGCAGCGTCGGCTATAGGAGTTATATGGCCGTACAAAGACTGCAGGAGCGTTTTGGATTTTCCAACCTATACCATCTTAAGGGTGGGCTTAGCTCAGCATCTGAAGCGGACAGACACGCACTAGCTGCCTACCGGGTCGCCGATCGAATTCCGGCGCGGTGACGACGGGTGGTCAGGATGATTCCGGCCAGCCCGGCAACAATCAGAACCACGGATATGATTTCTGCCTGAGTCACCTCCAAACCCATAAAGGAATAAGTGATATTTACGCGGATCTGTTCTATAAGCAAACGCTCGGTGCCTGCCAAAATCAGGTAAATGGAGAACAGCAATCCCGGCGCTGACAGACGGGAACGCAGCAGCCACAATACACCAAACAGCAGTAGTGCGGCGGCAGTTTCGTACAAGGGGGTGGGGAACACCGGCTGTGCCAATTCGTAACAGTATTTTCCGTAACAACCGGGTATGGGAACTCCCTCCTGTAGCACGTTATGGGGATAGGTAAACGACCAGGCCCAGTCGGGAAGCGGAAACCAGGAAGGTTTGGGTTGAAGGTTGGGAATGCCCCAGTCACCATCACCAGCCATCTGGCAACCGATACGGCCTACGCCATAAGCCAGCATCAGTCCGGGAGCAGCCGCGTCAACCAGATGAAGTTTATGCAGTCCGATGCGGTGAGCATACCAAAGTACGGCCAGCGCACCCACGATAAGCCCGCCGTAAAACGTCAATCCGCTGAAGGAGAACAGCGTGCCCAGCGGGTCGCGCAGCAGTTCCTGCGGTCGTTCCAGACTGTCGAACAATTTGGCTCCCAATAAGCCGCCAATAGCTGCCATGACCGTAATGTCGCCCACGAGCTGATAGGCGGAAAGGGTTATCGTTTTGGATTGGGGTTCGGGCAGTTTCTGTTTTTCAGCTTCCCGGTACTGACGGACAGCGGCAATAACCGCCATAATGAGGCCACCGGGCAGGTTGCCGCGCCAGGAAAGGATAAAGCCTTGCGGGTCTGCAACCAGTTCACCATAATGCAGAATCATGTCAATGAGCTTGTAGCCCAGCACAAACCAGATGAGTCCGGTGGTGATCAGTTCCAGTGCCGAAGCTGGCTTGCCCACCACTATGGTTTTGGTAACAGGCGCAACAACACCCTGCCGCTGCTTTCTTTTTATTTCCAGATAAAGGGTAAAGGCAGCAGCCACAAAGGCCAACGCCATAAAAAAACCGAACGTCTGTATGGGCAGAGGTACATAAAGACCGGTGAGGTCTTTTATCAGCTCGGTCAGGGTGGGATACATGAAACCAGCTACGCTGTAGATTCTGCTGTAAGTACGTCGGCGGGCACATCGCTGCCCGCTACGATTCCCCTGATGCCTTTCGCACCGGCATGTTGCAACAGCACGGGCATGATGGCTCCGGGAAGGCCACCGGTGGCGGTAACGGGTATGTAGTTATCGGTGTAACCCGTAACGGAGCCGTCAGTGTCATCAGCTTGTTCAAACAAAACAGGCCGGACGCTTCCTTCGTGAGCAGCGAAAAACTGCCGCCGCTTGCGTTCCGACAACGACCTCAGCGCCAGGGTACGTTGCTTGCGCACCTGCTGCGGCACCGCTGCACCCATGGTGGCCGCCTCTGTGCCGGGACGTTCGGAATAGGTGAACACATGCAGGTAATGCACCGGCAGATCGCGCAAAAGCGTATAGGTTTGTTCAAAATCGCTTTCGGTTTCTCCCGGAAATCCGGTAATGACATCGGCGCCGATGCAGGCCTGAGGCAGCTTGCGGTGTAGGGTGCTAATCCGGTCGGCATACAGTGCAGCGTTGTAGCGGCGGCGCATCGCTGAAAGCACGGCATCACTTCCGGATTGCAGGGGAAGGTGGAGATGAGGCATAAAGCGCCCCGAGCAGGCAATGAAATCGATCAGTTCATCGGTAAGCAGATTGGGCTCGATGGAAGAAATGCGAAAGCGGGGAATGCGTGTTTCGCGCTCCAGAGCCTGCACCAGGTCCAGCAGACGGAATTGACGGCGTCCCTGGATTATGCCAAAATCGCCGACATTCACTCCGGTAAGTACCACCTCCTGCACGCCGGCACGCTGCAAATCCAAAGCCTGCCGGATTACTTCCTGCACGGAGAAACTTCGGCTGGGACCTCTTGCCAGCGGGATGGTGCAGAAACTGCAATGGTAATTGCAGCCATCCTGAACCTTGAGAAACGAGCGGGTGCGTTCGCCTAAGGAAAAACCGGCTTGAACGGTTGTGAGCCGTTCGGCATCGCTGCAGTGCACAACGGGTAGGTCGCTGTTCTGCAGAAGGCGACTGAGGTAATCGGCCAGCTCAAATTTTTCAGCCATACCCAAAACCAGGTCCACGCCCATGGCAGCTATGCGATGGGGCTGCAACTGAGCGTAGCAACCGGAAATCACAATGCGGGCCTGAGGCTGACGCCTGCGCAGCCGGCGCACCCACTGCCGACATTCCCTGTCGGCATTTTCCGTAACGGAGCAGGAGTTCAATACATAAACATCGGCCGGTTGTTCGAAATCCACCACCTGCAACCCCCGCTGGCGCAATTGCCGGGCCATGGTGGCCGTTTCAGCAAAATTGAGCTTGCAGCCCAGGGTATGAAAAGCCACCCGAATGCCTTCGGGCATAAACAGAAGGGCTTATTTTTTAAACAAACTACCCAAATTACTCAACAAACCACCCAGAGGAGATTTTTCTCCGGAAAGCATGGACACAAACGACGAAATGGTTTTTTCATCCATGTTTCCTAGAGGGCCTTCCTGCAGTTTCTTGAGCATATCATCCAGGCCCTGCCCGCTGACTTGATTGATCAGCGAAGGATCAAGGTTCAGCTTGCCCAGGGAACCACTGAGCTGCTGACTGAGCTGGGAGAACAAGGCATTGCTTTGATTGGGTGTGTTCTTATTGAACAGATCTGCCAGTTGAGCCGTGTTGAGCTTTCCGGATTTTACCTGCGACTGGAAAAAACCGGCGAGCGTTTGGAAGGCCGTGTCAGCTACCTGTCGGGCCTGATTAGCCGGAAGATTGAAACGCGACTGAAGCAGGCCAATGACATTTTCTTTCTGACTATTAAGCAAGGAGTCAAGCATAAGTATGGCAGTTTGGTTGCGAAGCTAACACATTATTTAGGTGCCTTAGCCCTAATTTTGCAGGCCTTTAACAAAATGATTCGAATCGGGGTTATTGGTGCAGGTCATCTGGGCAAAATTCATATTAAGCTCATCCGTGAAATCAGTCAGTTGGAGCTGGTTGGTTTTTATGACACCGATGCGCAGCGGGCCGAGTTGGTGAGCAGGGAAATGGGCGCAAAACCTTTTGAATCGGCGGAAGCGCTCCTGGCTGCTGCCGATGCCGTTGACGTGGTGTCGCCCACCAGCACGCATTACGGTTATGTGCTTGCTGCCCTGCGACAGGGCAAGCATGTGTTTGTGGAAAAGCCGCTGGCCACTACAGCCGAAGAGGCTTCGGAGTTGACGGAAACGGCGCGCGAAGCCGGAGTAAAGGCCATGGTAGGTCACGTGGAGCGGTTTAATCCGGCTTTTCTTGCCGTGAAAAACTATCTGCGTAATCCCATGTTCATAGAGGCTCACCGGCTGGCACAATTCAATCCGCGCGGCACCGATGTGCCTGTGGTCATGGACCTGATGATCCACGACATCGATCTGGTGCGGCATGTGGTGGCCTCGCCGCTGAAGCGCATGCATGCCAGCGGGGTGGCCGTTTTGTCTGCTTCCCCTGACATCGCCAATGTGCGGCTGGAATTCAACAACGGCTGCGTGGCCAATCTGACGGCCAGCCGCATTTCGCTCAAGCAGATGCGTAAGATGCGACTGTTTCAGCCCGATGGGTACATCAGTGTTGACTTTCTGGACAAGAAATCGGAAATCATCCGGCTGAGTGATCATCGCGATTCGGCCAATCCTTTTGCCTTGGAAGTGCCGGTGGGTCAACACAGCCGGTGGATCACTTTTGAGCGCCCGACGGTTTTGCCGTTGAATGCCATCAAGCTGGAGCTGGAGCATTTTGCCGATGCCATTGCAAACGACCGGGAACCGCCCGTTCCCTTTGCCGATGGCCGGGAGGCCCTTCAGATTGCAGGCGACATCATGCGGCAGATTGAGCTGGTCTCACCCGTACGTGCATAACGTTTTGTGCAAGCATACAATAAGCTATTGTTCCTCACGTTAATAGAACGTTACCGAAAACAGCACGTCTTGACCCCACTCCCAAGCGTGACTCGTTGGTTGCTACTGCCGTTCTGGTTGCTGCTGGCAGGTTGCGAGTTTTTTCAGCCTGGAGGAGAGGTTCCGTCTTACGTTCAGATAGCGTCTTTTACGTTCAGTGCCGGTCCGGGTCAGGGCAGTTCTTCGCAGCGCATTACCGACGTCTGGCTTTACGACGAGGCCGATTTTATCGGAGCCTTTGAACTGCCGCGCACCATTCCCGTGTTGCGTTCCGGTGCTTCCAGCCTTTACCTGCTGGCCGGCATCTGGGACAACGGCATTTCAGAAGTGCGTGTGCCATATCCGTTTTATCAGCCCGATACGGTTCTGGCCCAGCTCGTTGCCGGCCAGGTAACCTCTGTTACGCCAACGTTCACCTATCGCAAGGCCACGCGCTTTCACTTCATTGAAGATTTTGAGGCAGGCAATCTGTTCAGCTTTACCGGAGGCGATACGATGCTGATGCGCCAGTCGCAGGAAATTTTTGAGGGAAGCTACTCAGCGGCGTTGTATTTGGACAAGGCGGCGCGTGCCTATGAGGGGCGCAGCCCTGCTTACACGTTGCCTTTGGGTGAACCGGTTTACGTGGAACTGAACTATCGCTGCGATCATCCCTTTCAGGTGGGTCTGCTGGGAACCAAACAGGGCATTAATACTTACTTCTACAAATGGAACATCAACCCCAAGCCGTATTGGAATAAAATATATCTGAATTTGGGTAGGGATGTCAACGAAATGCAGGCGGATCAATACCACATTTTGTTGCGCGCCGTGCTGGATACCGCTGCCTTTACGCAAGCGGCCATTTATCTGGATAACATCAAACTGGTGAGCTTTTGAAGGCAAGAGATAGCAAAGGTGATGTAACAGGAATCTGCACCTATGTGCTGACAGATTATGCAACCGCCTTGTTGTCGTGGGCGTTGTTTTTCAGCCTGCGAAAAGTGGTGGTGGAACACGTTCCCCTGTCGGCCTTTCCCGAAGTGCTTGCCGACAGCCGGTTTCTTCTTGGACTGCTGCTGGTGCCGCTGACCTGGTTGCTGCTTTATTTTCTAACCGGAACCTATACCATCATTTACCTCAAATCCCGCCTGAAAGAACTGGGCAAGACGTTTTTCGTTACACTGGCCGGCGTGGTATTTCTGTTTTTCATAGCGCTGATTGACGATGCCATCAGCGGGTATCAGGATTACTACCTGTCGGTGGTCATGTTGTTCAGCGTGCATTTCGTGCTTACAGGACTGGGCCGGATGCTGGTGCTGACGCGGGCGAAGAACCGCATGCGGCGCGGTGAGGTGTTTTTGCCTACGGTATTTATCGGCGGCAACAAGCGCGCCCTGGAGGTGTATCAGGAACTGAACGGTAAGGCCAATGCCCAGGGTTACCGGTTTTTGGGATACGTGGATACCGTGATGGAAAGCAACAACGGGCATCCCCACAATGGCAATGGCAACGGTTTGTCGCAGTGGCTGCCCCGATTAGGCACATTGGCCGAACTGGAGCACGTGCTTGCCGGCAACCATGTGCGGCAGGTGGTGGTGGCCATTGAAACGTCGGAGCATCATCAGTTGCGGGGCATACTGAACCGGCTGGCAGACCGAAACGTGATCATCAAGATTGTGCCGGATATGTACGACATCCTTTCCGGCGCTGTGCGTATGAACCATCTGCAGGGAGCTTACTTCATTGAAATATATCCGGAGCTGATGGCACGCTGGCAAAACATTGCCAAGCGGTTGTTTGATATTGTTTCTTCCGTTCTGGTGCTTGTGCTGCTATCGCCGCTGTATCTGTTTACTGCCTTACGGGTTAAGCTCAGTTCACCGGGGCCGGTTTTTTACTCACAGGAACGCATTGGTCTGCACGGCAAGCCTTTCCGGATCTATAAGTTTCGCAGCATGTACGTCGATGCCGAGGCCAATGGCCCGCAGCTTTCTTCACACAACGATCCCCGTATTACGCCCTGGGGGCGGGTCATGCGCAAGTGGCGGCTGGATGAGCTGCCACAGTTTTACAATGTGCTGAAAGGGGAGATGAGTTTGGTAGGTCCCCGGCCGGAGCGCAAATACTACATCGATCAGATCCTGAATATCACCAGCGACTACCGTCACCTGCACCGGGTGAAACCAGGAATCACCTCTTTGGGTATGGTGAAGTTCGGATATGCGGAAAACGTGCAACAGATGATTACCCGCATGAAATACGATCTGTTGTACATTGAAAACATGTCGCTGTTGCTCGACCTGAAAATCTTGTTTTATACCCTGCGGACGATAGTGCAGGGAAGAGGCAAATAACGGGCGCAACGTTTGGCGCACCTGAACGCCCGGGCAACCTATTTTTTGGTGATGGATCAGTCCTTTGGCCCTTTCATGATCAGGGTGCCGGTAGAATCGAACACATACGACAGGTGGTCGCCGCCTGCTTTGGCATCGGCGGCATACTGGGTGCCGGTGGCCTTGGTTTTTACCAGATAGCAGCGCGTCAGCTTGTCGGTGTGGGAAGCCAGATACTGGCGGATGGGTTCGGGCAGTTCAGCACTTTCGATTTCAAATTCGGTGCTTACCCAATCGCCGCCAACCTGAAAGGTGGCATTGGCTTTCTTTTTGTTGAGAACAAAATACGCATCCAGAAAACCGGGCATAGGCTGTTTCCAGTAAACTCCTTTGGCGTCGGGATACATCTTGTACAGTTTTTCTTTAACGATTGGCGGAATGTATTGTTCGCTGACGGTCTGCTGCGCATTTGCCTGAAGCAACATTAGTGACAACAGACAACTAAGTACAGGAAGTGCTCGATTCATGAAATCAGGTGTTGGGGTCAGAATAGCGCAGCAAGCGGCTACACATCCAGCCGGGCGTAGCGGGCATGTTTTTCAATGAACTCGCGACGCGGCGGCACGTCGTCGCCCATGAGCATGGAGAAGATGCGGTCGGCTTCGGCGGCGTCTTCAATGGTTACCTGCCACAGGGTGCGGGTTTCGGGATTCATTGTGGTTTCCCACAGTTGTTCGGCATTCATTTCGCCCAACCCTTTGTAGCGCTGCACGGTGACGCTGTCGTCTTTGCCGCCCCCTAATTTTTTAATGGCTGCTTTTCGTTCGTCATCATCCCAGCAGTAGACCTGTTCTTTTCCTTTTTTGACCAGATAGAGCGGCGGAGCGGCAATATAGACATGGCCGTTCAGGATCAGCTGTTTCATATAGCGGAAGAAGAAGGTCAGGATCAGGGTAGTGATGTGGCTGCCGTCCACGTCGGCATCGGTCATGATGATGATTTTGTGGTAGCGCAGCTTATCCAGCACCAGCTCTTTGGAATCGTTGAGGTGGACGCCTAAGGCAGTGAAGATGTTCCGGATTTCCTCATTGTCGTAGATTTTGCTTTCCATGGCTTTTTCTACGTTGAGGATTTTGCCGCGCAGGGGAAGGACGGCCTGAAAGCGACGATCGCGGCCCTGCTTGGCCGTGCCGCCGGCTGAATCACCCTCAACAAGGAAGATTTCGCAGTTTCCGGGATCGGTGTCAGAGCAATCGGCCAGCTTGCCCGGCAGACCGTTGCCGACCAGTCCATTTTTGCGTTGCACCAGCTCGCGGGCTTTGCGGGCAGCATTGCGGGCCGTGGCAGTGAGCACCACCTTTTGCAAAATGGCTTTGGCCTCGCGCGGATGTTCTTCCAGGTAGTTGGCCAGATGTTCACCGACGATCTGATCCACAATGCCCAGCACTTCGGAGTTGCCCAGCTTGGCCTTGGTCTGTCCTTCAAATTGCGGCTCGGGCACCTTAACGGAAATGACGGCCGTCAGGCCTTCGCGGAAGTCGTCGCCGGTAATGTCGAAATCCAGCTTGGCAAACATGTTGTTCTTTTCGCCATAGCTTTTAAAGGCGCGGGTTAGCGCGCGCCGGAAGCCGGAAACGTGGGTGCCTCCTTCAACGGTGTTGATGTTGTTGACGTAGGAGTGAGCGTTTTCGTTGAAACTGCTGTTATACTGCAGCGCCACTTCCACCCGCACCTGTTCGCGCTCACCTTCCATGAAGATGGGCTCTTCGATCAGCGGGGTTCGGTTCATGTCCAGAAAAGCGACAAATTCCTTCAGGCCGCCTTCGGAGTGAAACACATCGCTGACGTAGTGGCCTTTTTCGTCGCGCTCGCGCTTGTCGGTGAGGGTCAGTCGTACGCCTTTGTTGAGGAAAGCCAGTTCGCGCAAACGGGCAGCGATGGTGTCGTATTTGAACTCCGTGGTTTTGAAGATGGTGTTATCGGGAAGGAAGGTGACTTCGGTGCCGCTGCGCGAAGTAGTGCCCAGTTCCTTCACTTTGTACTTGGGAACACCCCGTTCGTATTCCTGACGGTAGATTTTTCCGTCGCGGTACACGGTAGCGATCAGCCATTGCGACAAGGCATTGACGCAGGAAACGCCCACCCCGTGCAAGCCACCCGATACTTTGTAAGTGTCTTTATTGAATTTACCGCCTGCATGAAGCACGGTCATAACCACTTCCAGAGCGGAACGGCCTTCTTTTTTCATGATATCAACCGGAATGCCGCGGCCGTCGTCCAAAACGGAAACGGACCCGTCTTCGTTGATGGTAACCTCTATGTTGCGGGCAAAACCGGCCAGGGCTTCGTCGATGCTATTGTCCACAACTTCATACACCAGGTGATGCAGCCCCCGCACGCCGATATCACCGATAAACATGGCCGGCCGCTTGCGCACGGCTTCCAGTCCCTCCAGTATCTGTATGTTATCGGCAGTGTATTCGCCGGCCTTTTTCTTCATGGTTTGAAGTTCTTCGGTTAGCATAGCAATTGGAGATGCGTCACTAATTTCTAACGGTAAAGTTACGATGCCGAACGCGCAAAATGTTGAATTATCAATGGTTTTGGGCTATTTTTTTATACACATGCCTGCCCGATTTTGAGCCGGCTTCCGGACGATTTTGTCAAAATTTCTTTTTCGCTTGTTTGTTTTTTTGACAATTTGCAGCGCAACCGCTTTGCCAATGAAAACGCACATGCTCGTGGCTTTATTGTTGTTGCCGGCAGCGATGGTTTGGGCGCAAAAACAGCCATTGGCCGCCCCTGAATTGCCCCGCAGTGAAGAAAACAATCAGGTGTATTACATGGAAGTGGTAACCCAGGAGGCGCCGGCTGCTGAATTATTCAAGCGGTCCGTCATCTGGTATCGCAAGTTTTACAAAAATCCAACCGGAGTTCTGGAGCTGTACGATTCTTTAGAAAACAAGCTGGTGCTTAAGCCGCAATTTGCCGTGTTTCGGGACAAGAAGGGCGTGCAAACTCAGGCGGGTATTGTCAAATACACCTTAACTCTTGCCTGCCGTGAAGGACGCTACCGGTACGAAATCAAAGATGTCAATCTGAAAGCGGCCAGTTATTTCCCCATAGAGCGGCTCTTTAATCCCAACGATCCCGATATTGAAGACAACTACCACATTCTTTCCGAAACGCACAAGTATTTTACCAACCTGCTTGCCGACCTGAAAGCGGCTATGAAAGAGCCCTCTGTCAAGGTCAAGCGCGACGACTGGTAAGCCGTTCAGCTGAAGTTGTAGTTCAGATACATAAAGGCTATGGTGATGCCAAGAATGAACAAAAAGAAAGCGGCCATCACCCAGTACAGTTTCTTCATGGCATGTGCGATTGTGGCACAAAGATAACCGCCAATCGTTCGCCATGACCTGCCTGAGTTTTATATTGCGTATTCTCATGTTCGTAGTGCTATGGCTTGCAGTTTTGCTTGGGTTCGGAGGCTGCACCAACTACGGATTACGTATCAAGGAATTGGCACCGGACTGTTATGTGGTTTATGGCGAAGGGGGCAACAGCGGAGTGCTCATCAGCGACACGGCAGTGTTAATTGTGGACACCAAGATGAAGCAAGGCGCCGAACGACTACGGCGTTGGGTTAAGAGAAAGGCCCCGCATCAGCGCATTTACATCGTCAATACGCATATTCACCGCGACCACAGTTCAGGCAATCACCTGTATGATGATGCTGTGATCATGGCCGGCAGTTACGGCGAAAAATTCTGGAATGCGCTGGCCGCCCGTGAGGATTTGCCTAACCGCTGGATTGAAGACAGTGTGTTGCTGCAATGGCCCAACGAAGAAGTGGTGGTGTATAACGTAGGGCAGGCCCACACCTACGAAGACGTACTCGTTTACCTGCGGCAGCGCAAGGTGCTTTTTGCCGGTGATGTGGTGCTAAACGGGTATCATCCGTTTCTGGACGAACATGCCGGAGCCAGCGTGGCCGGCTACCAGGATGTGCTTCAGGACATGCTACAACGGTTCAGCATCCGCTGGGTAGTGCCCGGTCATGGCAAGGCCGGCAGCACCGAACTGATCAGCACGATGCAGGCCTATTTCCGTGACATGACAGAAGCGGCCCAGAATACGGAAAGCGAAATGATAGCCAGGGAGCGCTACCAGTCGTACAGCAGCCTGCCCATCAACAAGGCAGGCTTTGATCAAACCATAAGCTTCATTCGCAAGAGTGAAACGCTGCGCTGATGCTTGAACCACAGCCGTGTGGTGTGCGGCGTAACTTTGCGCCTGCCGGCAGCGCGGCAATCGGGTCCCGTAGTTCAATGGATAGAACGAGAGTTTCCTAAACTCCAGATACAGGTTCGATTCCTGTCGGGACCACCACCGGCCACACCGGCTGTCGCTGGCCTCGTAGTTCAATGGATAGAACATCTGACTTCGGATCAGAGGATGAGGGTTCGATTCCTTCCGAGGCTACACTGCCTGCTCATAAGGCTCAAGGAAAAACTTATCCTGTGATTTCGCTAAACCATCAGGTGCTGGTAGGGGAAAGTCGCCGTTCAGCTCAGATTAGCTTGGTGATGACGATCCTGCCTGGGTTATTCCTTTTACTCCTGTCCTGTTCCCCCCGCGTTGAGCAAGACCGGTACCGCGTCGGCTTTTTGATGGAAACACTGAAAGAAGAACGCTGGCAGCGTGACCGCAATTTGTTTGTTGCTGCGGCCGAGAAGCTGGGCGCAGAGGTGGATGTGGTGGCCTGTAATCACGATGACAATCTGCAACTGGCGCAGGCCGAAGCCATGCTGGCCAAGGGAGTAGATCTGCTGGTGGTAGTTCCGCACAATGGAGATATCTGTGCCACCATTGTGCGAAAGGCTCATGCGCAAGGTGTTCGTGTCATTGCCTATGACAGGCTGATCCGCAACTGCGATCTGGATTTGTACGTATCGTTTGATAATGAACGGGTGGGTGAATTACAGGCCCAATATGTGGTGGACCGGCTTCCCCGGGGCAACCTGGTGCTCATCGGTGGAGCCAAAACCGATAACAACGCCCTGCTGTTCCGTAAAGGGCAGCTCAATGTGTTGCAACCGCTCATTGATTCGGGATTATACCGGGTGATCATGGATCAATGGGCTACGGACTGGCAGCCGGCCGAGGCCATGAAGCATATGGAAAATGCTCTTTCCCGAACCACCGACATACAGGCAGTGATCGCTTCCAACGACGGTACAGCCGGCGGCGCTATTCAGGCGCTGGCAGAAAAAGGTCTGGCCGGCCGTGTGTTGGTTACCGGTCAGGACGCAGAACTGGCTGCCTGTCGCCGCATAGTGGCGGGCACGCAAAGCATGACGGTGTATAAACCGATTCACCGGCTGGCTGAAGCCGCAGCTGAAGCAGCCATTCAAATCCTGAAAGGACAGGTGGTTCACCGTGCAACCGATGCCGTACCCAACGGCCGCATAGATGTGCCCAGCATTCTCATTGAACCGGTGGTGGTGGATATCAGCAACATCCGTCAAACTGTTATTGCCGAAGGCTTTCATTCGGAACATGCCATTTTTGACTGAGCCGCCGTCAGCAGCAGAACCGTTGAGGTTAGCTGTACTCAGGTAAAAAAAATTTGCATGTGATGACTGAGGGCGAAATGGATTACTGCATGCTAATCGGCTTTGGTAGGCAGATCCTTACGCCCCTCTTGTGTTTTTCGCATCTTGGCTGGCCGGTGTACCAGGGCATTTTGGAAAATATAGCGGCATGTACATCTTCTGCGCCAAAACTTCACTTTCAGAAAAATTGTCGTTGAAAAAACACTTTGATTCCTTGTTAAAAATCTAAACACAAACAGCCATCATGAAAAATTTACTCATTCGTTTAACTGGAACCTGGTTTTTGATTTTGTTGACAACGGCCAACCTCACTGCACAAGAAGCCAGCCAGCCCAGCGCTGCCGATCTGGCCAATCAGTTATCCAATCCGGTCGCCTCCCTGATCAGTGTCCCATTTCAGAGCAACATGGATTTCGGTATCGGCAGCTTTAACGGATCGCGCACCACAGTTAACATCCAGCCGGTGATTCCGATCAGTCTTAAGGATAATTGGAATCTGATCACGCGGGTTATTCTTCCCGTCATTTCCCAATACGACATCATGGGTGAAGGAACCAGCCAGTTCGGACTCAGCGATGCAGTGGTCAGCGGTTTTCTCTCGCCGGTCAATCCGGTCAAGGGTATGATTCTGGGTTTCGGTCCTGCGTTTTTGGTGCCCACCGCCACCGATGAATTTCTCGGCACCGAAAAATTTGGGGTGGGACCTACTGGGCTGGTGCTGCGCCAGGCCAAAGGCTGGACATCGGGCATGCTGGTGAATCACATCTGGTCGGTGGCGGGTGATACGTTGCGCTCCGATGTCAGCAGCACATTTTTGCAACCTTTTGTAGCATACAACTTTCCCAGTGGAGCCGGCATTACCGCTGCTGCAGAGGTTACGCAGAATTGGGTAGCTGAAAACACCTCCGGAGTGTTGGCTTTGATGGCGTCGGGCATTACCATGATGGGCAAACAGGTGATTTCGCTGGCTGTCGGACCGCGCATTCATTTTAGCGGTCCGGATTTCAGCAGGCCCGATTACGGAGTGCGCGGCGTGCTGACGCTGGTGTTTCCCAAGTAATTTCTGAAGCGGATTCACATCAAGGTGCCTATTAATTGGGCCTACACTACGGTGTGCGGCCTCAACGGCGGGTTACTTTTTCCAATCGGTTTTCCATTCCGGTATCATAGTGGCCTAGTGACCTTTGGGCCGGTGGTTCGGGTTGCATCGGGAGCTGGCAACTACCTTTTATCTTCAACCTCAGCGGTGCTGTTGCGCTGAAGTAAAAAGGCATCGGTGAAAAAAAAGAGAAACTGGTTTTCTGCATGGTTGGAACGGCAAGGCAACCTTTTTCTGTCACAGAGCAGGCCTCCGGAAGATTTTTTGAACGAACAGCAGAAGGAAGTGACATCTGATGCGCTTTGGGGAGATGAGCCACCGCTCTTGCTGGCGCGCCACCTGACCAAACGGTATGGCGGCACGGTTGCCCTTGAAGATGGTTCGTTTGAACTGCGTGCCGGAGAAATTCATGGATTATGCGGTGAAAATGGAGCCGGCAAGTCCACGCTGATAAAAATTCTTGCCGGCATAATTCCTTACCCTGCCTACAGAGGTCAGGTTTGGTTAAGAGGAGAAAGGTGTCGGTTCAGCGGCGTGGATGCAGCCCGGCGCGCCGGCATAGCCATCATTCATCAGGAGTTGGCTTTGGTGCCCGAGTTGTCGGTTGCGGAAAACCTGTTTTTGGGTCAGGAGCTTACCCGCCGGGGATTGCTGGACTGGCCCGGCATGTTGGAAGCAGCCAAGGCATTGCTCAACAGGTTAGGCGCTTCGCTGGATCCGAGGGTGCCTGTAGCTTCTTTAGGCGTAGGTGCTCAGCAGCTGTTGGAGATAGCTAAAGCTCTGCATCAGCGCATGTCTGTGCTCATCCTCGACGAGCCCACCACGGCGCTTACCGACAGTGAAGTGGACCGGCTGCATAAACTGTTGCGCACCTTGCGGCATGACGGTGTCGGCGTTGTTTACGTCAGCCATCGGTTGCCGGAAGTACTAGGTTTGTGCGACCGGATTACCGTACTGCGCGACGGCCGATGGGTAGCCACGCAGCCTGCGACTGCACTCAGTGAAGCTCAGTTAACCGCATTGATGATTGGCCGTGAGGTTGCGCGCAGCAGCACCATGCCCGATGTAGCCCGCCGCGAGGCCGTGCTGTCTGTAAGCGGTTTGTCGCTGTGGGATGGGCAACGTCAGTGGCTACAAAACGTGTTTTTTGATTTGTATCGGGGTGAAGTTTTGGGTATTGCCGGCCTGATGGGCTCGGGCCGCAGCGAACTGTTGCATGCACTGTTCGGAAGCTGGCCATATCAACGGCGTGGCCACGTTTTTTTTCTCGGCAAGGAGGTGCATGTCAGTCATCCGCAAGAAGCCATGAAGCTGGGGTTGGCATTGGTAACCGAGGACCGAAGGCGTTATGGGCTGGTGATGGAACACGGGGTAGGAGAGAACCTGAGCCTGCCTTCCCTGCCTGCCATTGCGTGTTCGGGATTGATACAGCATCTTGCTGAGCGAAGCCGTAACCAAAGGATGATCGAACAGTTACGCATCCGAATGACGGGATGGCAGCAGCCGGTTGCTGCTCTTAGCGGAGGCAATCAGCAAAAAGTGGTTTTGGGCAAATGGTTTTTGCGCCAGCCTTTTGTCCTTCTGCTTGATGAGCCCACCCGGGGTGTGGATGTAGGCGCCAGAAGCGAATTGTATCAGGCCATTGAGCAACAGGTACAGCAGGGATTGTCGGTAGTGCTCGTGTCCAGCGATTTGCCTGAACTGCTGCTGCTGAGCCACCGGATTCTGGTGTTGTACAACGGTCAGGTTGCTGCGGTGATGGATCGCTCGGTTGCCACCGCCGGGCGCGTGATGCAGGCAGCAACGGGGAATAGATTTATAGCATAAAAAAATTCTTAAAGGCAAAGTCATGACTTCACCGCACGGTTTTACTGGCTACAGTCAACAGCCTACGTGGCGTTGGCTGATATTGTCGGGCGTGCTGGTTTTAATCTGCTTGTTTTTTCATTTGGCTACCGGCGGAGTTTTTCTGTCAGCCGGCAATGTAGTGAACCTCTTGCGGCAGAGTGCCATTGTAGCCATCTTGGCCATCGGTCTTTTGCCGGTAATCGTTTCAGGAAATATTGATCTGAGTGTGGGGTCACTGGTGGCTTTTACCGGAGGGATTGCGGCGGTATTGTTGTGGAAAGAGGGATGGCCGGTATGGGCGGCGGCGCCGGCCGC
>JANWXQ010000007.1 GCA_025057275.1 Chitinophagales bacterium | reverse complement strand
GGTGACGGTAACCGCCGGCCAATCCACCTACGATGAAATGATGGCCGTACGGGTATCCATGTTGGACTATCTGCCCGGCGATGAAAACTACATTATTGACAGTGCCTTTTACGGGCTACCTACGGCCAATCAACCCGTGCCCAAAAATGAAACGCTTTCGTTGCGCGTTTATCCCAATCCGGCCGGAGAGCAGCTACATTTCATCAGCGACCTGCCCGAGGCTACCGTTCGTTGGGCTCTATATAACAACACAGGGAAAAAAGTGCGTGAGGAGCACCTGGTCAAAACGCGCAAGGGCATATTCCATCGTACCCTGAACGTCAGCGACCTGCCTGATGGCATGTATTACCTGAAACTGACCTGCGGAACGGCGCAGGCTACAGCCAAAGTAATCATCAGCCAAACCGATTGACCAATCGCTGAGGCGGTATGAAGATATCCCTGCCGGCAAGTTTTTGCCTTTTATTGGGATGCGCTGTTCAAACCAGTGCCCAGCCCTACATCAGCTACCTGACCGGCGATACGGCTGATGTGGTCACACAGCCTTTGCCGGGAATTGTTCTGGCTGGCGGCGCCGGCGACGACAACAACGCCATGAAGTGGATGCTGCAGCGCGCCGACAGCGGCGATGTGGTTGTGCTGCGGGTGTCCAACAGCAACGGATATAACAATTATTTCTATTCCAGCCTGGGTATTCCCGTCAATTCGGTGGAAACCCTGGTGCTGCCTTCCGTGGATGCGGCATCGCATCCCTATGTGGACCAGCGCATCCGACAGGCTGAAGTGTTGTTTATTGCCGGAGGCGACCAGGCCGAATACGTGACTTACTGGAAAAACACCCCGGTAGAAGATGCCATTAACTTTTTGATTCATGAAAAAAAAGTTACCGTGGGCGGCACCAGTGCCGGTTGCGCTATTCAGGGACAGGCTTATTTTTCCGCATTAAACGGTAGCGTAGGTTCCCAGCAGGCCCTGAACAGTCCCTATTCCGGACTGATGACGCTGGGCTACGATGACTTTCTCCAACATCCTGCTTTGCAACGGGTCATCACCGATACGCATTACGACAACCCCGACCGTCAAGGCCGTCATTTTGCCTTTCTGGCCCGCCTGACCACCGATTACAGCATCAGGGCCATGGGAATCGGTGTGGATGAATACACCGCCGTTTGCATTGACGAAAACGGCATTGCCCGCGTATATGGCGAGTACCCCAACTACGATGACTATGCTTATTTCCTTCAGGCAAACTGTGTGGAGCCTTTTCATCCGGAAGTCTGCCAGGCTGGTCAAAAAATCACCTGGAACCGCAACCAGCAGGCTGTGAAAGTGTACAGGGTTCCCGGCACCAAGAGCGGGCAATACTTTTTTGACCTCAACGATTGGAAATCCGGCTCCGGCGGCACCTGGCAGGACTGGTATGCCGATCAGGGTCAGTTTGCCGTAAACGACTCCGCCACCCCTGCCGACTGCTCCGTTGGCTGGGGCCCGTATCCGGAGGCTTCCGCAGTTTTATATCCCAATCCTTCCGACGGTTGGATCCGGGTGCAATTGCCCAAAACCCCAGGGGCCTCCGAACTGGAACTGCATGCCATCGATGGTCGCAGGGTATGGCTTTGGCCGGTGATGCCTTACACTGCTGACCTGACGCTTTCCCTGCACAATCTGCCTGCAGGGTATTATTTGCTGGTGTGGCGAAATGCAGACCATCAGCTTGCCCGTACGGTTTTGATCCGGTAATCCCCATCCTCATGCCGGACTAACCGGCGGGTACGACGTACCTTTGCCCTCCTGAAATTCTTACTGAATGTTTGAGTGGCTGTTCGGTCTGTTTGGAGGCAATAAATCGGAAAAAGATATTCGTGCCTTGCGGCCTATACAGGCTGAAATCAACCGGTATTTTGAACAATACCGAAGCTACAGCAACGATGAACTGCGCCAGTGCACTGAAGCATTCAGGCAGCGAATCCGCGAAGCGCTTCAGGATATCAACCAAAAGATTGAACAGCTCAGGCAAAAGGCTGAGGATGAGCAAACCCCTTTCGAGGAACAGGAGGAGCTCTACCGCAGCATAGATCAACTGGAAAAAGACCGCGATAAGCAGCTTGAGGAAGTGCTCAATGAACTGCTTCCGGAAGCCTTTGCCGTTATGAAGGAAACGGCCCGGCGATTTAAAGAAAACGAATCCCTTGAGGTAACTGCCAATGCCCTGGACCGCGAGCTAGCCACGCAAATGGACTATGTTTCCATTGAAGGCGATCAGGCCCGGTACAAGACCACATGGGCCGTGCGCGGTATTCCCTTACGCTGGAATATGGTGCATTATGATGTGCAGTTGCTTGGAGGTATTGTGCTGCACCAGGGTAAAATCGCTGAAATGGCCACCGGTGAAGGGAAAACGTTGGTATCAACCCTGCCGGCTTATTTGAATGCTCTGGCCGGTCTCGGCGTTCACATCGTTACAGTCAACGACTATCTGGCCCGGCGCGACTGCGAATGGAACCGCCCGCTCTTTAACTTCCTTGGCATCACCGTAGACTGCATTGACTACTATCCGCCCCATTCCCCGGAGCGCCGCCGTGCCTATCAGGCCGATATCACCTACGGCACCAATAACGAATTCGGCTTTGACTATCTGCGCGATAATATGGCGCGCACCAAAGAAGAGCTCGTGCAACGCAAGTTGCACTATGCCATGGTGGATGAAGTGGACTCTGTGCTCATTGACGATGCGCGCACGCCGCTCATCATCTCCGGCCCGGTGCCTCGCGGGGAAGACCAGCAGTTTCAGCAGCTCAAGCCGAGGGTGGTCAAACTGGTGGAAGCCCAGAAACGAGCCGTCAATGCTTTTCTGAACGAAGCCCGGCGCCTGATTGAAGCGGGAAAAACCGGCCCCACCGAAGGGGGTCTGGCTTTGCTGCGGGCCCATCGCGGTATGCCGAAATACGGCAATCTGGTGAAATACCTCAGTGAGGAAGGTATAAAATCCATTATGCTGAAAAGCGAGGCATACCACCTGGCCGATAACCAGAAGGAGATGCCGAAAGCCGATGCCGAACTGTATTTTGTCATTGATGAAAAACACCACTCCGTTGAACTTACCGAAAAAGGCATTGAGCTGATCACGGAATCCGGTGAAGACAAAAATTTCTTTGTGCTGCCCGATGTGGGAGCCCAGATCGCTGAAATAGAACGCTCTAACCTGACGACAGAGGAAAAGCTGAAGAAAAAAGACGAACTGCTTCAGGAGTTTTCGGTCAAAGGCGAACGCATTCATACCGTTCATCAATTACTCAAAGCCTACTGCCTCTACGAACGCGACGTGGAATACGTGGTTATGGATGGCAAGGTGAAAATTGTGGACGAACAAACCGGCCGCATCCTGGAAGGCAGGCGCTATAGCGACGGACTGCATCAGGCCATTGAGGCAAAGGAAAACGTGAAGGTGGAAGCGGCCACACAAACCTTTGCCACCATCACGCTGCAGAATTACTTCCGCATGTACCACAAGCTGGCCGGCATGACCGGAACGGCGGAAACCGAAGCCGCTGAATTCTGGAAGATCTACAAGCTGGATGTGGTCGTCATTCCCACCCATCTGCCCGTGATCCGCAAAGACATGGAAGACCTGGTGTACAAAACCAAGCGGGAGAAATACAAAGCGGTGATCAATGAAATTGTGCGGCTAACCGAACAGGGCAGGCCTGTTCTGGTGGGCACCACCAGTGTGGAAGTCTCCGAATTGCTCAGCCGCATGATTAAGATGAAAAATCTTAAACACAATGTGCTGAACGCCAAAAACCACCAGCGCGAAGCCGAAATAGTCGCCGAAGCCGGGTTGGCCGGAACCATAACGATAGCCACTAATATGGCCGGACGGGGTACCGACATCAAGCTGGGGCCCGGCGTTAAAGAGGCCGGAGGCCTGGCCATCATCGGCACCGAACGACACGAGTCCCGGCGCGTGGATCGCCAGTTGCGCGGTCGCGCCGGACGTCAGGGTGACCCGGGCACCTCACAGTTCTTTGTTTCCCTGGAAGATGACCTGATGCGCTTGTTTGGCAGCGACCGGATCGCCCGCATCATGGACCGCCTCGGCTACAAAGAAGATGAAGTGATCCAGCACCGCATGATCACGCGCAGCATTGCCCGGGCGCAGAAGAAAGTGGAAGAAAACAACTTCGGCATCCGCAAGCGCCTGCTGGAATACGACGACGTGATGAATGCCCAGCGGGAAGTCATTTACCGAAAGCGCCGGCATGCTTTGTTTGGCGACAGGCTTTCCTACGACCTGCACAACATGATCTTTGACCTGGCCGAAGAGTTGGTGCAGCAACATCAGAGCGAAAGCAACTACGAAGCGTTCCGGCTGGATGCCATCCGCTTTTTTGCCACCGACACGGCCATAACCGCAGCAACCTTCGCATCCGCCAAAGCCGATGTGCTGGCCCATCAACTGTACGAAGAAGCCCTAGCCGTAAACCAGCGCCGTTCGCAACAACTGGCAAGCCATTTGTTCCCCATGCTGGCAGAATTGTACCAGACGCGCGGACAGTCTGTGCAAAATGTGGTGATTCCGTTCACCGACGGAAGAAAAATCATACAGATTCTGGTGCCGCTGCAACGCGCAGTGGAAAGTCAGGGGCGGGAGATCATCCGCTCGCTGGAACGCACCGTTACCCTGGCCATCATCGACGAAGCCTGGAAAGAACATCTGCGAGAAATGGATGACCTCAAGCAATCGGTGCAGAGCGCTGTGTACGAGCAAAAAGATCCGCTGCTCATCTACAAGTTTGAAGCGTTCAATTTGTTCAAGAAGATGATTGGCGAAATCAACCGCAACGTGATTTCGTTTTTGTTCAAGTGTTCATTGCCCGATGCCCAGATTGGGGCGGCGCAGGCGCCCCAGCGAACCGATTACTCGCGCATGCGGGAAGGGCGTGGAGCCGAACCTGCTGCTGCCGTTAATGGCGCCCGCCCGCAACAGGCTGGGGTGCCTGCGCCGCCCCGCCCTGAGCCGGTGCGTGTCGGTCCCAAGGTTGGACGTAACGATCCCTGTCCCTGCGGCAGCGGAAAGAAATACAAAAACTGCCACGGCCGCGATCAATAGCGTGGTGCCCGCCGATGAATCCCCAAGAACTGGCACGCTTCTTCGATCACACCCTGCTCAAGCCTGAACTCACGAGCCGCCAGGTGGAGGCTCTGTGTGCCGAGGCTATTCAGCATGGCTTTGCCGCTGTTTGCATTCCTTCCTGCTATGTACGCTCAGCAAGCGTCTTGTTGCGGGGTACGTCTGTCAGCGTAGCCACCGTCATTGGATTTCCTTTTGGATACGGCAGCACAAAAGGGAAAAGGGCTGAAGCGGAAACCGCTATGGAAGAAGGTGCAGGCGAGTTGGATGTAGTCATCAATCTCAGCGCACTGCGCAGCGGCAATTGGGAACTGGTAGAATCAGAACTGCAGCAACTTACCCAACAGGCGCACAGCAGGAAATGCATGATAAAATGGATTATAGAATCAGGAATGCTTACGCCGGAAGAACTGCGAAGCTGTTGCCGCATAGCCGCTGATGCCGGTGTGGATTTTGTGAAAACGGCTACCGGCTTTATCGGTCCGGGAGCCACGGCAAAGCAGGTGCGTACCCTCCGCTCCTTCTTACCACCTCAGATTGCAGTGAAAGCATCGGGTGGCATACGCACCCTGACTCAGGCTCAGGAATTGCTGGCCGCCGGCGCCAGCCGGTTGGGTACCAGCTCGGCTGTGGCTATTCTGCAGGAGGCCCAGACAGCGGCAACGCAGCCCTGATTGCTTACCTTGCGAAAAAAACAGCCATGCGCTTCATCTGCACCCTGCTGCTGGTGGTTGCCGGTGTAGCGCCCTGCCTTGCACAGCAAGGTAACATTAAAGTGCATGCCGATTCGTCCGTAAAAAAAGTTATTGCTCTTTATCGAGCTTATGTTTTGCTGGAAAACGAAACCCCGGGCTATCGCATTCAAATAGCGGCTGCAAGTAACCGCAACCAGCTGATGGAAGCAAAAGTTCGTTTTCTGACTTATTTCCCTGAAATGGCCAACTACCTGGAGTATCAGGCTCCGCAGTTCCGATTGCGGGTAGGCGACTTCAGAACGCAAACCGAAGCGGAACTGGCATTGGAAGATATAAGAAAAATTTTTCCTAATGCATTTATTGTGATGGGAAAAATCCGGGCCAGCCGGATCGAATGGTAGCTGCGTTTTCGATCATGAACAGCGAATTATTACGCAGCATCAGGGAACAGGCCTCAGCTATTGCTGCCGAGGTGGTAGCTATTCGCCGGCATCTGCATGCCCATCCGGAACTGTCCTTTGAAGAAAAGGCTACCGCTGCGTTTGTGGGAGCCTGCCTGCATCGATGGGGCATAGCCTATCAGGCACATGTGGGCGGCCACGGGATAACGGGCGTCCTGAAATCTGGCGACCACCAATGGCCGTGCGTTGCCCTGCGCGCCGAACTGGATGCCCTGCCGATCGAAGAACAAAATGATGTTCCATACAAGAGCAAACATCCCGGCATCATGCATGCCTGCGGGCACGACGTGCATACAGCTGCCCTGCTTGGCGCTTTGTACATCCTAAACCGCCTTTGCGATCAGTGGCAGGGGGCGATTCGCTTTCTGTTTCAACCGGGTGAGGAGCGGTTGCCGGGCGGAGCCACCCTGATGATCCGCGAAGGGGTGCTCGCCCATCCCGTTCCGCAGGCCATCATTGCCCAGCACGTTTATGTTCCGCTTCGCGCAGGTCAGGCAGGATTTTGCAGCGGCCGCTACATGGCTTCCTCTGATGAATGGTACATAACGGTAAAAGGTAAAGGTGGACATGCTGCCGATCCACAGACCACCCAAAATCCTATTTATGCAGCAGCCACATTGCTGTGCCGGCTGGACGAATTGCGCCAGCAGTTGCATAAAACTGAAGCGCCGGTAATCTTTTCAGTAGGCACCGTTCAGGGAGGCACAGCCACCAACATCGTACCCGACCAGGTAACTGTGTCAGGAACCCTCCGTACCCTTGATGAAGGCTGGCGTCAGCAGGTACAGCAACAACTTGTGGAGGTAGTCCAGGAAACGGAACAACAAAAACATATAGAAATATCATGTAACATTAAAACCGGCTATCCGGTATTGTTCAACGATCCCGTAGTTACCGGTCTTTGCCGGACAGCTGCGGAGCTCTACCTGGGCAGCTCCTGTGTGGTGGATTTGCCGGTGCGTATGGCCTCTGAAGATTTTGCCTTTTATACCCAGCTGGTTCCCGGTTGCTTCTACCGGCTGGGGACAGGCAACCCCGAACGCGGCATCACCAGCGGCGTACACACGGCTACTTTTGATGTAGACGAGAGCGCCTTGGAGACCGGCTCCGGACTTATGGCCTGGATGGCCTGCTTCCTGCTGAACCATTTTCGTACCTCCGCTGTCTGAACCGGCCCCGCAATCAAACATTCTCACAAAAGCATCGGTCGGCCAAAGCCAATCGGTTAAAAAAATTGTGTTCAATTCAGTTCAGAAGAATCATTTGCAGTTCCAAATGACCTGCATACTTTAGCCCAGATTTTTTGGAGTATGACGGAAATCCGCTGGCAGGTCTATTTAGTAATTGCTGTAATAAGTCTGCTGTTGTTTGGCCTATGGAAAGAATGGCTGCGACCGACGATTTTGTTTCTGGTTTGTGTCGTCATCTTCAACATTGCCGGTATTCTAAAACCACGCGAGTTGCTGGACGGCTTTGCCAACGAGCAAATTGCCGTCGTGATCATGCTGGTTATTCTTGGGGATGTCATCCAGCGTACCGGCGTGCTGGATGCGCTGTTTTACCGCCTGTTCATGCGACACAATCACTTCAAGGCTTTTCTGGGCCGGATGATGGGCTTTGTGGGCATCACCTCAGCTTTCCTGAACAATACACCCATTGTGGCCATTCTCATACCTTATGTAAGCGAATGGGCCAAACGAAACAACTTTTCTCCTTCCCGCCTGTTGATTCCGTTGTCGTATGTCACTATCGTTGGCGGTATGATTACGTTGATCGGAACAAGCACCAATCTGATTGCCAGCGGTATTCTGGTAGAAAACAAACAGCCAGCTCTATCCTTTTTCTCATTTACTCCCATTGGTATTCCGGTTTTCATAGCCATTTGGTTATATTTTTATTTTATTGGATACAAAACGCTACCCGATCGCAAGCCTGCCGTTGCCGAGTTTAAGGAACAGGTGCGCAACTATCTGACCGAATACCGGCTGACGAAAAATTCCCCCTTAGCGGGTAAAACCATAGAAGAATCAGGCCTTCGTCATCTGGAGGATGTTTTTCTGGTGGAAATTCTGCGCAACGATCAGCGCCTGCCTGCTCCCGAACCCACTGAAGTGCTTCAGCCTGCTGACCGGCTGGTATTTGCCGGAAAAACGGCCGGCATTGCCCGCCTGCTGGAAACTATTCAGGGACTGGAGCCGGCCACGCTGGAAATGGAAGCGTTCAACGGCAGCATTCGTCTGAGGGAATGCGTTATTCCCTACAACAGCAGTCTGGTTGGGAAAAAAGTGAATGAATCCGACTTCCGTGCCCAATTTGATGCGGCCATTGTCGGCATCCACCGCAACGGCGTTATTCTTACCGGATCCATCGGAGAAATGGTGCTCGGCAACGGAGACCTGTTACTGGTTATTGCCGGAGGGGATTTTGAATCGCTGACAAGAGACAAGTCCGATGTTTATGTGTTGCCAGGCATTAAGGAAGTCCGACAGGTGGATCGAAAGAAAGTTACCTTGCTCACCAGCCTGGTGCTTGCAGCTATATTGGTAGGAGCCACCGGGCTTTTGCCATTATTTCAATCCCTGCTGGTGACCTTTTGCCTGCTTATTTTGCTTAAGGTGATTACCATCAAAGAATTGAGAAAAGGTTTGGACTTGGACTTGTTAGCCATTCTGGCATTTTCCTTGGCCACGGGAAAGGCCATCGGCAATTCCGGTGCCGCAAATTTGTTTGCCCAGGGAATCGTCAGCATCACCGCTCCACTAGGTGTGGTGGGCATCATGTTAGGGTTGTATGTGGTGACCAACCTGCTGACCAACATCATGGCCAATGCAGCCAGTGTGGCCATCACGCTTCCCATAGCCATTGCAGCCGCTTCCTCTTTGGGCAATCCGTCGCTGATTACTCCATTTGCGCTGGCCATCGCTTTTGCCGGCTCTGCTGCTTTTCTGACCCCCATAGGCTACCAGACCAACATGATGGTGTATGGACCGGGTGCATACAAATTCAGCGACTACTTCAGGGCGGGCTGGCCGGTGGCCGTCCTTTACGGCGGCATGGTGATTCTTGCCATCAGTCTGCTATACGGACTTTAGTTTCTGATTATTGATGACTTCCCGGCGACCAGCCAGAACATCCGTAGCCGCATATGCAACGAGACCTTGCTGCAACGGCTGCGTGAAGGATTGGCAAACACTGTCCCTTGATCGGTTTTCTTAAAAAACTCCAGCAACTGTAGCGCTTCGCCATCAATTGCCAAACCACCCAGTCCTTTTTTCAAGAACCTTTACCTAGAACTCTTTGAAGATTTAATGCTCGAAGTAAAAATAAACTCATGGCTGAAGTAAGCTGGAAGATTTACCTCGTTGTCGTCGTTATTGTCTTGCTGCTTATCGGCCTGTGGAGGGAATGGATGCGGCCGACGATTTTGTTTCTGATGAGCGTGGCCATCTTCAACATAGCCGGCATTCTCAAACCACGCGAAGTGTTGGACGGTTTTGCCAACGAGCAGATTGCCGTAATCATCATGTTGGTTATTCTGGCCGATGTGGTGCAGCGAAGCGGTGTGCTGGATGCCGTGTTTTTCCGGTTGTTCATGCACACCAAATCCTTTAAGCGCTTTTTGGGTAGAATGATGGGTTTTGTGGGGATTACTTCAGCCTTTCTCAACAATACCCCCATTGTGGCCATTCTTATTCCTTATGTCAGCGAATGGGGAAAAAGAAACGGCGTTGCACCGTCCAAACTGCTGATTCCGCTTTCCTATCTGACCATCGCCGGGGGCATGATCACCCTCATCGGCACCAGCACCAATTTAATTGCCAGCGGTATTCTGGTTCAAAACAACCAGCCCGCTCTTTCCTTTTTTTCTTTTACTCCTATAGGAATTCCGGTTTTTATAGCCATGTGGATCTATTTTTATTTTATCGGTCACAAACTGCTTCCCATCCGGCAATCTCCCTCTGCCGAATTCAAAGAGCAGGCACGCAATTATCTTACCGAATACCGGCTCACCAAAAACTCCCCTTTGGCTGGAAAAACTATTGAACAATCTGGCCTTCGCCATTTGGAAGATGTTTTCCTGGTAGAAATACTTCGCGACAACCAACGCCTTCCGGCTCCGGAACCAACCGAAATGTTGCAACACGACGACCGGCTCATTTTTGCCGGAAAGACTGCTGGCATTGCCCGATTGCTGGAAAAAATAACCGGATTGGAGCCTGCCGCGCTGGAAACGGAAGCCTTTAACGGCAATTTTCTTTTGCGCGAATGCATCATTCCCCCCAACAGCAATTTGATAGGAAAAAAAGTTAATGAATCCGACTTTCGTGCCCAATACGATGCCGCCATTGTGGGCATTCACCGCAAAGGCGAAATGCTTACCGGATCCATTGGAGAAACGGTGTTGCAAAACGGCGATTTGCTCCTCATCGTTGCCGGCAATGACTTTGAATCGCTTACCAGAGATAAATCCGACATTTATGTGTTGCCCGGAATCAGGCAAATCCGTAAAGTAGACCGCAGAAGAGTTACTTTGCTTATCAGCATGGTGATGGCAGCCATATTGGCGGGAGCCACCGGTTTACTGCCTCTTTTTCAATCGTTGTTGGTCACTTTTTGCCTGCTGATCGCCTTCAAAGCAATTACCATAAAAGAGCTGCGCAAAGGTTTGGACCTGGATCTGCTGACCATTCTGGCTTTTTCGCTTGCTACGGGTAAAGCCATATCCAACTCGGGGGCTGCCGAACTGTTTGCTCAGGGCATTGTCGGTTTTACCTCTGCTTTTGGGGTTATTGGCATCATGACTTCACTGTATGTAGTTACCGTCATTCTGACCAGCATCATGGCCAACGCTGCCAGCGTGGCTATTACCCTGCCGATCGCCGTGGCTACGGCTGCCCAGTTGGGCGAACCCTCGCTCATCACGCCGTTTGCCCTCGCTATTGCCTTTGCCGGATCTGCTGATTTCATTACGCCGATCGGTTATCAGACCAACATGATGGTTTATGGGCCTGGGGCCTATAAGTTCATCGATTACCTGCGAGTGGGTTGGCCGGTTACGCTGTTGTATGGCACCCTGGTTATTATCATAATCAGCATGTTGTACAACCTGTAAGGTTCCATTAAGGCTGAGTTGTTTGCTCCCATGCTGTTTCACTCAGGTTATGGGATGGTCTCTTATATTTGCAGCGCCATTTTCATTCCAATCAATCAAACCCTAAAAAGCATTCATGTCTAAGTACATCATCCCGCACGATCATATCATCACCAAAGAAAACCGCCAGGCCCTTAATGGGCATAAATCCTGCATTTTGTGGTACACCGGCCTTTCCGGCTCCGGCAAATCCACCATAGCCAGCAAGGTAGAAGAAAAACTCTTTGAAATGGGCATGCACACCTACATACTGGATGGCGACAACATCCGTATGGGGCTGAACAAAGGATTAGGTTTTTCGGAAGAAGACCGCAAGGAAAACATCCGCCGCATCGGCGAAGTGGCCAAGTTGTTCGTAGATGCCGGAGTCATTGTCAGCACAGCATTCATTTCTCCTTTCCGTAGCGATCGCGATATGGTTCGCAATCTGGTGAAACCGGGTGAATTCATAGAAATTTATGTTAATACTCCGCTTGATGTCTGCGAACAACGCGATCCCAAAGGATTGTATAAGAAAGCCCGGGCCGGCGAAATCAAACAATTCACCGGCATCGATTCCCCTTACGAGGCTCCGGAACATCCCGAATTGGAAATCAAAACCGCCGGCCGTTCGGTAGAAGAATGTGCAGCTGAAGTGCTTCGCTGGCTGCAGCAACACCAATACATTCCGGCTGAAGAGCCTGCTTTAACCAATTCCTAAAAAAATCATAACATTCCAATGAATCAACCTCATGGCGGCGTGCTGGTTAACCGCATTGCCGGTGGCGACCGCAAAAGCGAACTGGAAGCTTTGGCTCCATCGCTGTTCCAACTAACCATCGAAGATCGTTACGGCGCCGATGTGGAAATGATTGCCAACGGCGCATTCAGCCCGCTCACCGGCTTCATGAACCGCGCTGATGCCGAAGCCACCATCAACGCTATGAGCCTGGCCAACGGACTGCTCTGGGGTATTCCCATCCTGCTGCCGGCCGGCGATGCGTTTGATCAGCTTCGTGAAGGACAGCAGATTGCATTGTTGGAAAAAGATACCGGCCTGTTGCTCGCCGTCATGACAGTGGAAGAAAAGTTTACATTGGACCTTAACCAACTGGCGGTAAAATGCTTTAAGACCAACGATGCCAAACATCCGGGAGTGGCCGCCATTTTTAACGGAGGCAACCGGTTTATTGGCGGACCCCTGGAGTTGGTAAACCGGCCCACACGCCACGAAGAAATTGACGCCAAATACTACATGGATCCGGCAGAAACACGGGCCGAATTTGCCCGACGAGGCTGGAAAACCATTGTCGCTTTTCAGACGCGCAATCCCATCCATCGCGCTCACGAGTACCTGATCAAGTGTGCGCAGGAAATTGTGGACGGTGCCCTGATTCATCCCATCGTCGGCGAAACCAAACCCGACGACATTCCGGCCCCGGTGCGCATGCGCTGCTACGAAGTGCTGGTCAGCAACTACTTCAATCCCGACAACACTTTGATCAGCGTACTGCCCACGGCCATGCGTTATGCCGGTCCCAGAGAGGCCATCAACCACACGCTCATACGCAAAAATTATGGCTGCACCCACATGATCATTGGCCGCGACCATGCCGGTGTAGGCACTTACTATGGCACTTACGAAGCCCAGCAGCTCATGGATGAGGTGGGCGACCGTGCAGGCATGACCATTTTGAAATTTGAAAACACCTTCTACTGCCGCGAAACCCAAGGTATGGCTTCCAGTAAAACAGCCCCGCGAAATGCCACTCAGGTTTCGCTCAGCGGCACCATGGTGCGCGAAATGCTGGCCAAAGGGCAACGGCCGCCGGCCGAGTTTACCCGAGCTGAAGTGGCCGACATTCTCATTGAATGGGCTACCAGCAAACAGCCCATCACCACCTGAGCGCTGCTTGCGGTCCAGCATCCACCCGGCCAGACGTTCCGCTATCCTGGCGAAAGAACCTTTTTAGAATTATTTCGTAGAAATCCGCAATTATTGGAAATTTGATTTTCGCAAACACCAATTAACAAACCCTTTTACTGCCATGAAATCTACTTATGTGCTACTGGCATGCCTCCTGAGCATCCCGTCGCTGCTTATTGCCTCCACCAGGCCTGCTCCGGTCGTTTACGGCTACATGGAAAACAAAGGGCAGATCGTTGACCAGAACGATCATCCGCGCCCCGATATACTCTTCATGTACGTGGACGACGGCTTTCGCGTTCACCTGCGCACCACAGGCTTCAGCTACGAATGGATTCAAACCAATTATGTGTATGGAAACGGTTATGAATCGGGTGAATTGGATCTCAGCTACGACAACGACGAAATGCCCGATTACCCTGTGGAATTTGTTACGCACCGCGTGGACGTGGAATTTGTGGGCGCCAACCCCGGTGTGACGATTTACGGCAATGGCGTTTCCCCGTTTTACCGCAACTATTTCAACCACCTCACTGGCCCTCAGGGAATTACCTGTGTGCGCAATTACGAAGAAGTGATCTATAAAAATCTGTATGAAGGTATTGACCTGGTGTTCCGGACCACTAAGCACAACGATGGAAATTATTATCCCGAATACCGTTTCCTTGTGCATCCGCAGGGAAATCCGGCCGACATTCAACTGCAATACCGCGGCATGGATCAGATCACACTTGCCGACAACGGCAGCCTGCACCTGAGCGGCTCTCTGGGCCATGTGTACGAAACCCGTCCCGTCATCCTCAACAGCGATGGATCTTTTCGTCAAATCGCCAACTTTCAGTTGAAAAACAGCCGGCTCTCTTTTTCCGGCATCAAAAGGAAAAAGGACGAAACCATCGTCATTGACCCCACCATTCTGTGGAGCACCTATTGGGGCGGCACGGCCAAAGACGTAACCGATGAAATTGAAATTGACTCTTCAGGCTATTGCTATGTTACCGGCCGAACCCGGTCAGTGACTAACTATGCCACCAGCGGTGCTTACCTCACCGTGCATCAGGGAGGCAATGATGTGCCGCTAATGAAATGGGCTCCCGACGGAAATCTGGTATATGCCACTTATTACGGTGGCAAGAAAAACGAAATCGGATTCAATATTACCGTTGATCATATGTATAATATTTGGATCGGTGGCCACACATTCAGTACAACCGGCATTGCCACTCCCAATGCGCTGCAAACGTTCTTTGTTACGGGCAACGACGACGACTATAATGGCTTGTTTGCCAAATTCAATCCGGAGGGCTTCCTCGTGTACGGAACGTATCTGGGCGGCGTCGGACAGACCAAGTTCCAGAACCTATGGCCCGACACCGATGGCAGTATCTACTGCAGCGGCTTCAGCGAAGCCCTTACTAACGTTATCTACTCGCCCTGTTGGGATTGCACCGGTGATACCAGCGGAGCCGTGTTTGTCATGAAATTTGATAACGACGGCAATCAGATCTGGGCCAATTACTGGGGAGGGGATCAGCGCGACCGCGGACATGGCATCGTTGTCCACAATAACAACGTGTACCAGACCGCCACCGTTCTAAGCAAGGTTGGCATCGCCTACGGCAATCCCGGAGGCAATGCTTTTGATACCAGCAACGACGGGCTTAACGATATGATGCTTGCCCGCTGGAACAAAATGACCGGCGAGCCCATCTGGGTTAGCTATTTCGGCGGCACCGGCGATGAGCGTGCCCGCGACATCCGCTGCGACCGCTACGGCTATCTGTACTTCACCGGCCAGACCGAAAGCGGACTGGACGGCCTGGCTACCCCCGGAGCCTGGAAAACCTCTTTTATCTACACCCCTGACAACCGCGATGGCATCGTGGCTAAGTTTGATTCCAATTGTAACAAGATCTGGTGCACGTATTTCGGCGGCAACAACATTGACTTCCCCCGATCGCTTCGGGTGCGACCCGAAGGCGCTCCGGTGTACATTGGTGGCTACACCAAAAGCGATTCGTTCTTCGTCACCAAGAGCACGGCTTACGACAAAAAGCTCGGCAAACCCAACGACGCTTTCTGGCTGCGCTTCAACCACGACGGCAGCGTATTGCAATACAGCACTTACTTCGGAGGCAAGAAAAAAGAAAGCATAACCGAACCCGGATGGTATGGACCCACGATGACGCTGGACGCTGACAACAATGTATTCCTTTCCTCCTGCACCAGCAGCCCCGATGCTATAGCCGTAAATGCCTATAAGAGTTATCTGGAACAGGAAGATGAGTTTGACTTTTTTGTCGCCAAATTCGCCGATCCCTGCCCCGACGGTTTTGAACCCAATGGCTCTTTTGCTCAAGCCACCCAATTGTATTTCCCCAAAAACAACATCATTGTTCATCAGGCGCCCATTCAGGAGAAAAACGATAAGGATTATTACACCTTTACAACCTCAGGCACAAACAACAACCTGAAAATCGTTCTTTCCAACCAGCCTGTGGATCTGAACCTGTTTTTATACGACAATAACAATAAAGAAATTAGTAAAGTGAAAAACGGCTCCACTGCCGACGATGTGATCGTAGTAAACAATACATATATCGGCAAATATTCAATTATGGTGAAAAGCAACAACACCAGTTTTGCCGAAGGCTCATGCTACATGCTCACCGTGGAAATGAACCCCTTCCCCTTCCGGCTGCCCGAGGATCATGTCAGTTCCTCTTCAGGCCTGTTAACGGTCTATCCCAATCCCGCCTCTGATCAGGTAGAGCTCAGCCTGAAGCCTTTTAATGGTTATGTCGTTATAGAATTCATAGACTTAAGCGGCAAGATTCATTGTCAAAACCGCTATGAAACCGACGGCAGCTCATCGTTCACGATACCCGTCAATCAATTGCCGCAGGGCGTCTATGTGCTGCGTGTCCGCAGCGCAGAATTCAGCGATCAGGTATTGGTGCAGGTGCAGCGCTAATTCGCATGCAACCCGTAGCGGACCGCTCCATCCGCTACACCTTACGAATACTTAGTCAGGGGCGGGGGGGGGGGGGGG
>JANWXQ010000051.1 GCA_025057275.1 Chitinophagales bacterium | reverse complement strand
TGCAGCTCAACATGTAACTCTGCCCCGCTGTTCGGATTCGGATATACACGAATAGCCGCAGGCACAGCAGCCGTTTGAGGGATGCCCGTGATGGCACTTGCCGTGATGATTACATTTTGCGTTTTCACCTCTGTGCATCCGTCTGCGCTTGTTGCCGCGAGCGAAACGCTGTAAACCCCCTCCGCTCCATACAGATGAATTATCACAGGGTTTGCGGTTTGATAAACCGTTCCGTCACCCATATTCCACTCCATACTCGCTGCGTGTTGTACGCTTGCCGTAAAGGTGATGGGTTCGTTTACCTCGGCTGCCTGCTTATCGCTTGTAAAACCAACTGCAGGGATCTGTGCTCCGTTCACCTGTACCTGCTTCACCACTTCATATCCCAGCGCATCGGTGAGGGTGAGCGTGTAATTGCCCTGCGGCAAGCTGAGCGTAACGGGGTTTGTTTCGTTCAACACTCCGCTGCCCACCATGACGGCATCGTCATTCGTCACTACATAGCTCCACTGCGCCGGCCCGGGCTGCGTTATGCTCAACTGACCGTTTTCGGTGCAGGTAGCGTTTGTGGTACTTATGTTCGCTTTCGGGGTAAAGTGCAGCACAAACCGGTCAATGCTTTCCTGAGTGTTCATCGTAAATGTGTAAGTGCTGTTGCTGCGCAGGTTTTGCCATACGCCTGTTACTTTGTCTTCTAAGTAGATGTAAGTCGTGGGGTCGAAGCTTTGTATGCCTTTTACCTCAAAGGTAAAGGTGCCGTTGGCGCCGGGCAGTAAGCCCAGGGGCACTTCGCTGCTGAACGGGCGCACGTCTATGCGGAACTTGTCTTGCCCCATGCCGGTGAATACCGTGGGCTGGCCAAGATTACTGCGCTGTTTGCGCAAATCAAAGTCCATGTCGTATTGCAAGGTGGCAGCATTATTAAAGCGCAGTTCGGTTTTATCTCTGAACCCGTTGCCGCTCACTTCTATCTCCAGCGCCTCGGGGTAGTTTTGTTGATAGAACGTCTGGTTACCATTCGCCACGCGGTTGGCGCTGCTGAAGGTGTAGGCGGGTGTGCTGCCCACGTTGGGGTTGTGCAGCATAAAGCCCTGGAAAGGCGCCAGTTGGTCTCCGGGATTCAGCGGCTGATAAGTACCGGAGAATGGACCAACCGGCACATATACACTCGCCACTGTGCCAAAGCCGGGCTGTGCAGTGTAAGTATAACCGCTGGGATATGGGTTGCCCAAAAGATGCCAGCCGCTGTTGAAGCCGTACGATGTGGTGCTTTGTAAGGTGGGCAGGTAATAGCTGCTGTTGGTTAGGTTTGTTTTAGTGTAGCTGTTGGCAAGATTGGGCGCGCCGGTTACTTCTAAAGTGCTGCCGCCTGTTTGATACACACTGTATCCGCGTCCTGCCTCGTTGGGGGTTGAGCCGTTCAATACTTTCCACCCTTGCAGAATACAGGTGGTGGGTTTGTCTTCTTCCCATTGAAACACATTGCCGTAGGGTGAGTTGGGAGCCGATTGGGTTTCATCGCAATTGGATGTTGGGATGAGATACCCGCTAACAGCCCCCGCACCTATCTGACTCAGATTACAACTCACCGGTACACTCATCTGGTGCTGTACGTTACCTGTACCGCTGATAAAGCGTTGAGCGGTGATGTTGCCGCTGAG
>JANWXQ010000053.1 GCA_025057275.1 Chitinophagales bacterium | reverse complement strand
AACGTGGCTGGTAGGCTGAAATCGAAAGCCGGCGCGGGCGCCAAAAGCTGGCCGGACCACTTCATCCGAGGCTAAGGAGCGGTCGGGAATAAACCAAACGGCATCAGCCTGCATCACACCAAAACCGTAAAAATTGTCTTGCAATCTGGCTTTTCTCATGTATCCGGCCATCAGATAGTTCCTGCTCAGATCGCCTTCGTATTGCGTGAAAATTCTTCTATACCATACCCCGCTGACCATATTTTGATAATTTACCTCAATGGCATTTTCTGCATTAAACGCATTTTCAATGCCGATTCCCCACTGATAACCGTCGTCTATGCGGCCATAGATTTCATCAGCTTCGAACTTTTCAGTGAAGGTGTAACCGCTGAAGAACGTTAACGATATCTGTTGGGCAAAAGCACAAGGAAATGCGATAACAACACGCAACAGGCTGCTGAGGTATTTTTTTATTTTGAAAACGATTTCAGCCCAAAATAACAGGATTACTTTTCTTACCGTGTAGAAAATGAACTATTGTCCCAAAGGCTTACTTGGTAAGTGCGCCGTACAGGCCTGCTATCTTTGCGCCGCCAAAATTCATGCGTAAAATTGAGATGGTTGACCTGCGGTCGCAGTATCAGCGGCTGAAACCGCAGATGGATGCAGCGTTGCAGCAGGTGCTGGATTCTGCGGCTTTTATCAACGGTCAAGTGGTGCAGGAATTTGCCCGCTCTTTAGCCGATTATCTGGGAGCTGGATATGTTATTCCCTGCGCTAACGGTACCGATGCACTGCAAATTGCTCTGATGGCGCTCGAGCTTCAGCCCGGAGATGAGGTGATCTGTCCCTCCTTCACCTACTTTGCCACGGTGGAAGTGGTGGCTTTACTGGGACTGACGCCAGTGTTTGTGGATGTCAACCCCCGGACCTTCAATGTAGAAGCAGAAGCAGTGGAAAAAGCCATCAGCAGGCGCACCAAAGCCATTATCCCTGTGCATCTCTACGGCCAGAGCTGCGATATGGATCCTTTCCTGGAGCTCAGCCGCCAATCGGGTATTCCCCTTGTTGAAGACAATGCTCAGGCCATCGGTGCGGAATACTTTTTTGCCGATGGCAGGAAAGCAAAAACCGGCACGATGGGCACGATCGGCTGCACGTCGTTCTTTCCCTCAAAAAATCTGGGTTGCTATGGCGACGGAGGCGCACTCATCACCAACGATGCTGCTTTGGCCGAAAAACTCCGCATGGTGGCCAATCACGGTCAGAGCCGACGCTATTATCACGACCTCATAGGCGTCAATTCCCGGCTGGACAGCCTCCAGGCGGCCGTGCTTCTGGTCAAATTGCCTCATTTGGATGACTTCATCCGCCGTCGCCGTGCCGCCGCCGATTTCTACGATGCCGCCTTCAAGGACAATCCTTACCTCACGATACCCTATCGTTCTCCTTACAGCTTTCATGTATTTCATCAATACACCTTGATTGCCAAGGAAGGTCGCGATGATCTGGTTCGCTTTCTTCACAGCCGCCAGGTTCCGGCCATGATTTACTATCCTGTTTTGTGCCATGAACAGAAAGCCTTTGCCGGCAAAGGGCGTGTGGCCGGTGATTTACCGCACTCGCACTGGCTGAGCGAACGGGTGCTGTCGCTGCCTATGCACACAGAACTGGACGAGGAACAGCTTCAATACATAGCCGACTCGGTAAATGAATTTTTTGCGTAGTGAAACTTTTTTTGCGGCTGGGAGTACACCTTTGCGCCGCCGATTCAAACAAAGTCCTTGATTCGTATCATCCTTTTTACTGAAAATCATCCACGCTCATGCAGTTAGGAGTCATCGGAACGGGATATGTTGGTCTGGTCACGGGCACCTGCCTGGCCGAAATGGGCAATGAGGTGTTGTGCATGGACATCAATGAAGAGAAGGTGCGCAGCCTTCGCTCCGGCCGCATTACCATATATGAGCCGGATCTGGAGCCCTTATTCCGTCGCAATCTGGATGCCGGTCGCCTGCATTTTACCACTTCGCTGGAGGAAGTGATGCAGCACGCTCATGTGGTGTTTCTGGCCTTGCCCACCCCGGAAGGAGAAGACGGTAGTGCCGATTTGAGCCACGTGCTGCAGGTAGCGCATGACCTGGGCAAACTCATCCATCGCTATACGGTCGTGGTGGACAAGAGCACCGTGCCGGTAGGCACAGCCGAAAAAGTGTATGAAGTCATAGCGCTGAATGCACGTGCTGAATTTGATGTGGTCAGCAATCCGGAATTTCTGCGCGAAGGGTTTGCGGTAGAAGATTTCATGCGCCCCGACCGCGTGGTGATCGGCACCCGCAGCGAGCGGGCCCGCCGCATTATGGAGCAGCTTTACGAGCCCTTTGTGCGCCAGGGCAATCCCATTCTGGTCATGGACGAACGGTCAGCCGAAATGACCAAATACGCAGCCAACAGCTATCTGGCCACGCGCATCACGTTCATGAACGAAATCGCTAATCTGTGCGAACTCCTGGGTTGCGATGTGGATCAGGTACGCAAGGGCATTGGCAGCGATTCCCGCATTGGCAAGCGTTTTCTTTTTCCCGGCATCGGATATGGCGGCAGTTGCTTCCCCAAAGACGTTAAAGCCCTGGTGAAGGCTGCCCAGGATGCAGGCTATTCGTTACGCATCCTGCAGTCAGTGATGCAGGTCAATGAGCGTCAGCGGCTCATTCTGATAGAAAAGATGAACGAATTTTTTACCCGCCGCGGCCTGCCGGCAGATAACTGGCAGTCGCTGAAGGTGGCCATCTGGGGCATATCCTTCAAACCCAACACAGACGACATTCGCGAAGCCCCCAGCCTGTACATCATCAACGAACTCCTCAAGCGCCACTGCACCGTGTCGGTTTACGACCCGGAAGCCTTAAACAACCTCAGAAAAGTTTTTGGGGAACGCATCACGTACTGCTCCGATATCTATTCAGTGCTTCATGGCGCGCATGCACTTCTCATTCTCACCGAGTGGAGCGTATTCCGCACCGTAGATTTCGAGCGGATCGGCAGTTTAATGGCCGAAAAAGTTATTTTTGATGGACGAAACCTGTACAATGTGGATCAGGTAGCTGAGCACGGCTTTTATTACTGCAGCATAGGTCGTCAGGTAGTGGCCGGAGATGCGGTAAAAAGAAGTGTCAGCCAGCAATAATTTGGGGGTCAAGTTGCAGGAAAGAAACAGGGGCGGCCGCCCGCAGGGCGGCCGCCCCTGTTGTTTCTACAAGCATGACTGGACAGCAACTCAAAAGCTGCCGCGCAGCGCTACAATAAAATTGCGCCCCGGCCCGCTGATGCCGGAAGCAAATACCCGGTAATTGACGTCCAGAAGGTTTTCGCAGGCTGCCTGAAGGGTCACATACTGATTGATGGAATATTGTAGTCGCAGGTTCACTGTCTGCCAGGCTGGCATCCCGTAGTCGGGTACGGCGTAGTTGAGGTTGTCTTCGCCGCCGCCATAGTCCTCCAGCTTTTTGGCGCCGTTGAACAACAAATAGGCTTCAGCGCGCAGTTGCTTCCAGTTGTAGATTACCGAAAACTTGCCGTACACGGGAGGAATATGATCCAATGGCCGGGTGCTATCGGCTTCCACGATGCGTCCACGGGTGTAGGTGGCCGTAGCCAAAACGGAAAAGCCTGCCGGAAGGTCCAGCAACAGCTTGCCGCTTCCACCGTTGATAAAGGCCTTACCCGTGTTTTGAGCAGCTAATACGGCACTGAGTTCTCCGTTGTATTCGATGCTGTCCTCACCGTTGAAAGTAAAAGGAGCCAATACTATGGCATCGCGAAACAAGGTGTAGAAACCCGTCACTTCAGCCTGTAGCATTTCTCCAACGGTTTTGCTTACAGCAAGTTCCCCATTGTAGGTGCGTTCCGGTTTGAGGTCGGGATTGGGAACCACTAAAGATCCGGGAACCGACTCGAATACCTTAGCCAGGTCGTCCACATTCGGTGCACGGAATCCGCTGGAAAGAACGGTGCGCAGCTGCCAGCCGTCCGGTCTGTTCCAAATCAGACCAAGAGAACCGGTTAACGGCAGGTGGCTTTGATTGACTTCGTCAAAGGGGAAGGGAAAGAAATCCTTGGTGACAAAGGTGGAATGCAGCCGAATGTGCTCCAGTCGCAAGCCGGAATTGAGGGACAGCACATCGGAGATCCGATAGGTGTTGGTCGCATAAATACCGACGTGCCACATGATGTTATCGCCGTCCGGGTAGCGGGTGTCCAACGGTTTGGTTTCTCCGGTGATGATGCTGGTTTGCTCTGCAGTGGAAACCAGATCATTGAAATAACCTTCCAGTCCTATGCGCAGGTCGTTTCGGTCGGTAAGCCTGCGGGCATGAACCTGAGCGCCGAATATTTGCACGTCTTCCACACGGTGCTGCTCAAACTCCTTACCAAAGCGTCGTTGGTGGCGGCTTTCCTGGTAATCCTGGTAGTTGAGGCCGGCGCGGTAACTATTGAAGAAACCATTGCCGGAAATATGGGCCTCATAGGCTGCCAGCAGCCTGTACTGGGGGCCGTAGTACCATACGGCATTGCGCAGGCCGCTGCCCTGCGGATCGGTCAGGCGGTCGTAGCGCGGCACATCGGAGGAGTTGCTGAGCTGCAGATTGACCACATGCTGCAGGCGATCGCTTTGTTTGAATAAAAACTTTTGCAATATATCGTACTGGCTGTATCCGCTGAACACCTGCCGATATATGTTGTCGTTTTTCATCAATGAGTCCTTGCCGTTGAATGTCTCCACATAAAATGGCCGCAGCCAGATACTGTCCGCGATGCGGTTCAGCTTTTTGCCCTGCACCAGGTCGTCAAAATCGGTGAAGGTGAACGAAGTCAGGGAAGCCAGGCGACCACCGCCGACGTTGACATCAAAATGGCCGTGCTTTTCTGAAGCAGCACTGGCAAAACGGAGGGCGTAATTTCCCGACACATTCAGCCCACCGGTGGTGCTGAGCCGGGGATTTTTACTGAACAGGTGAATGACGCCGCCCAGGGCATCGCTGCCATAGGCTACGGACGAGGGCCCGAACAACACTTCGGCGCGGGCCAGCATGGCCGGGTCGAAGGTGATGATATTCTGCAGATGGCCGGCACGGAACAATATGTTATTCTGTCGTACGCCGTCCACCACCAGCAAAACACGTACGGCCTCAAAGCCGCGCAGGATGGGGCTACCGCCACCCAGCTGCGATTTCTGAACGAGCACCTCACCGGTCTGCATAACCATGTCGGCCGAAGTGGCCGGATTGGAAATGGCCATGTCACGGGCGGAGATAACCTCCACCTGTTGGGCCACCTGGCTTTTGGATTCTTCCACCCGGTTGGCGGAAATAACCACCTCATGTAAAGACACGAGGCGGCGGGCCGTGTCGGTGGCGGCATCTTGTGCCCCACCGGCTAGCGGCAGGCAAAAAATTAGGGTATGTAAAATTTTTTTCATGTTTTGTTGTGTAGAGGTAAACCAAAAAAGAAAAACAGGACATGTGCCTTCAGGGCCTGTCCTTATGTTCATCTGCCTTAAAGGAAGTCGGGCGGTACGAAAGGCGTCAGTTCAGCCGGATGCAAAGCAGGAGGGAGCAAGGCAGTCTGCAGGATTTCCAGCAGCTGAACTCCATTTTTCCAAATGATACCGATGGGCAGCAAGGCCTTAAAGAAGATCAGTTGCATCAGCGATGCCGGAGTTCCCGAAGGATCCGGAGCAGGATGCCGAAAACATGCCATCAGCGAATTGAGCAGGCGCGTTTCCCGCTCATCGCAAAGGGCAACTACCTCCACCTGCCCGTTACGCTCGGTGAGTTGCTTGATGTCATACATCATACCATTCAGGCGGAATTCCCTGCGGTTGATGCGCAGTTGCTGCCACTGTTCGGATGCAAAGCAAAAGATTTCCAGTTGGTCGGCCTGCCGGTGCATAAGCCGTTCCATGTCGGCGCGAATGAGTGCTGACGACAAATGAAACGACAGGTAAAATCCGGATCCGACAAAGACCAACATCGCTGCCAGAATCAATAGCAGCAGAGGCCTGTTCATGCCATAAAGTTAGGTGGTGTGAGGAAATGCGTAATTGACAAAAAGCTAAAGCACATTCTGCAACTGTTCTTTGATTTTTTCCAGTTCTTCTTTCATACGCACCACCTGTTGCTGAATGCCGGCATGGTAAGCTTTAGCGCCCAGCGTGTTGATTTCCCTGCCCATTTCCTGAGCGATGAAGGTCAGGCGCCGCCCGTTGGATTCTGGCTCGGAGAGGGTTTGCAGAAAAAAGGAAGCATGAGCGGAAAGCCGCACCTTTTCTTCCGTAAAGTCCATGCGCTCCAGATAGTAAATCAGTTCCTGTTCCAAACGTGCCGCGTCTAAACCGGCATCGGTGCGCCAGTGGGCCAATTGGTCCTGCAACCGGTTGCGGATCTGCCTGCGGCGTTCTTCCTCCATCGGTTCGGTTTCGGCCAACAGAAGAAGGATCTGCTCCGTGTGCCGACGGAGGGCCGTTTCCATATTTTTTCCTTCCTCCTTACGATACGACTGCAGCAGATCCAAAGCCTGAACCAGGGTGCTTCGGGCCAGCGTCCACAGGAGCTCATCCGCATCGTCCCTTGTACTTTGCATAATATCGGGTAGCTGCAGCAGCACAGGCAACAGGTCGCTTTTTTTTGCATTAAATTTTTTTATCAACGGACGCAGCTGGGCATAGTAGGCCATAAGGGTCTGGAGATTGATGGCAGCCGGGGCAGCTTTTTCAGACAGGAGCAGCAGCGCCACATCGGTTTTGCCGCGTTGGACGCGTTCGGCAATCAGTGTTCTTACTTCCGGTTCGCGATGGCGCAATACCGGCGGCAGGCGAAGGTTCAGATCCAGAAAGCGGTTGTTCAGCGTTCGTACTTCGGCATGTGCCGTCCATTCTCCCTGCCGGAGCTCGGCCCTGCCCACGCCGGTCATGGATAAAATCATACCATCTTCTATTGGAGCGAAAAGTAGGCAATTGCGGCAGCATGAGTTCACTCTTCAGTGCGTTTCCGGTTGCGGCTGACCCAGTACACGCCGGCAAAAATGAGAGCGGTGGCGACCATTTTAATCGGCGGATAGCGGTCGCGGTTGAGCAACAGGGCAATGGTGGTGGCCAAAAGCGGCTGCAGATAAATGTAAATGCCCACCAGGCTGGGATTGGAACGGATCAGCGCCCGCATGTTCAGCAGGTAGGTAAGAAAAGTGGTGAAAAAAACAATGAACAGCAATTCAGCCCAGATCAAGGCAGGCATGGCTGCCCAATCGGCCCTGAGCAAGCCGGGCAGACCTACAGGCAACACCATGAACAGGCCGGAAAGAAATACATTCGACAGCAAGGTGAGCGGATGATAGCGCTGCAACAGCGGTTTTACCATCACCAGATACACGGCGTATGAAGCCGCATTGAGCAGAATAAGCAGATCACCAAGCGTTTGTCCTGCACCGCGCGTAACCGATTGGCCGGAAAGCAGGACCAGCAGGGCTCCGGCGGCACCGCTGACCACTCCGGCCACTTTCATCCATGTAATCGTTTCGTCCCGAAACAATCCGGAAAGCAATAAGATGAGAATGGGTGTTGTTGTCATGATCAAAGCGGCATTGATGGGTGTGGTGATGGCCAGCCCTTCAAAAAACAGGAGTTGATTCAGCGCAACACCAAACAGGCCGCAGGCCAGCAGGCGAAGCCGGTCGTTAGGGTGAATGCGTTCGCGAACCCAGATCCGTTCCAATACAAGGTACAGGAGGGCAGAGATGCTGACGCGCACTACAATGGCTGCCGACGGTTCCAGGTAGGTTGGAATGATGTCTTTGGCAACGGTAAAGCTGAGGGCATAAATCAGATTGGCAGCAAACAGATACAGATGGTCACGAAGGCTGGCCTGCATTGCGGCGGCGAAACTAACCGCTTTGCCTTCGGTTCAGAAATCTAACCCCAAGGACAAATGCCAGCGCCACGGTTTCCAGCTGCCGCTATCCAAACCCCGGGCATAATCCAGGCGGAGGAAATAGCCCAGCAACGTCGTGCGCGCCCCCAGGCCCCAGGCAAATACAAGAGGTTCGCGGAAGTAATTCACCTTCACCGTTACCGGACCCTGCACATAATACTTCGTGTTGAAGGGATTGTCTTTGCTGTACGGATTTAATCCCTGCCAGGCCGTACCGGCATCGGCAAAGCCGATGAACTGGAAATTGCGTATGGCCTCCGAGCGGATGGGACTGTTCATCAGGTAGGAAAACACAGGCCAACGCAACTCGCCATTGAGCAAAAAGTACGAATTGCCGTTGCGCACGTTCTGAATGAAACCCCGCATGGTGGTGGCCAATGTCTGAAAGGCATAACCTGCATCGGTGCTGACGGGGGTGTTGATGTCAAAGGCGGGAAACAATTCGTTTTCGGCGCTACCCAGATAATAAACCACCCGCTGGTCGCCCCAGGTAGTGGCGGCCTGAAGGCGCGTGGCCACAATGAGGTTGCGGTGGAGGGGAAGGTACCAGCGCGCATCGGTTCCGGCGGCGAACAGATAGGTATTTTTCCGATCGATTTGCCGTTGTGCATCCACATAAAACTTGTAGCGAAGCCCGTCGTAGATGTTGGTTTGCAGCCGAAGCGTATTATCAAAAACGTATTCCACGCGGGCGATGAGCCAGTCGTCGTACGCCTGACGGAGGCCCAGACTGAAGCTGTCGGTAGCCAGGTAATTGGTGCGGTCGTTCCGGTAGGTGAAGCTGGTACGAATGCTGCGCAAGACATCCAATGGATAACGGAATGAGGCATCCAGCAGATAGGTTCGCAGGCGGGCATTTACCGGCAGATACCAGGAAGGCGTGGCATCGTACACGACGCTGACCGACTTGCGGTAAGCGGTAAATCGTTTGTCCAGCCGGTGTTTCAGGTTTTCAAACAGCAAAAAATATTCTGTTCCGTTGAACTGGGTGGGAAAGCGGAAGCCTCCGGTGATGCGGTAGTCTTCCAGCAGGTCCATGACGGTGGTGGAAAAAAACACATTCAGGTTGGGATTATCGAACTGACCTCCAAAACTGTTGAATGGCTGATAACGGGTTACTATCAGGCTGTTGTCCAACTGGGTAGTGACGGTTGAGGTGGTCAGGCGCAGGCTGTAAGGCAGCACGCGGGAAAAGCGCCAGGGTCTGGCTTTCTGACGGTCAGCGGCCGTGTCCAACAAAACACGCAGCGGCTTGCCGGTAAACTCGCTGATGAAAAAAGGTTCCTGCACCTGACTGATCGTATCGGCCTGCCGCACACTGCCGGGCTCAGTGGGTTGGGGTACACCAGGCTTTTGGGCCGGCTGGTTGGGAGCCAAACGGGCCATTAACCCCCGCACATAGGGCGTGGGTTCCGGAAAACGCAGGTCCAGACTGTCGCGCCCGATCATCTGGTGCCGCATGACGTATCGCCCGTTTTCCAGGGCCACCTCCACCATGCCGGAACTGCGTCTTGCCCAATCCTGATCCAACAGGCTGAACGACAGGTCGGTAACGGGCCAGACAATGGCGGTATCGCGGTACACCGGTACAAGCGCTGTGCTGTCCGGTCGAACGCTTTTCAGGGCAATCAGCGAATCCAGGTTATACGGCGGGTTAACGACGACCGAATCGGGAAAGAAGTAGTAGCGGTCGTAATGGCTAAAGACACTGTCTATGTAGCCAGCATACCGGTTGGCGATGCCGTTGGCATCACTGAGGAAGGCAAAATGTTCTTTCCCAAAAGTTACTGGCAGCGTTTCGGTAGCAAAGTTGTCATGGGTAACCTGCAGCAGGCGGGTGGATTTTTTTCGGGTATTATAAAAAAACAGATTGAAGTTATGCAGGGGACGCAGCGTGTCGGACACCGGAGGCCGCAAGGTGTCGGTGGGACGGTTGGAGACAAACAACAGCCCCTGGCGGGTCGGCAGTTTGATGAATTGCGGAGTCAGGTCGCTGAACGGATCGTTGGTGACCTGCTCCAAACGACCGGAGCGGAAGTTGTACAGGTAGATATCGGTCTGGCCCCGGTTCATCGCTGATAAGGCCAGTGTGTTGGCATCGGTGTAGGACATGGAAAAAATCTTCTGGAAATTGACCAGATCCATATGTTCTTTCTTCCGGCCGCGTTCGTCCAGAAGCAGCAGGCGGCTTTTGTTGCGACGCCAGTAGAGCAGGGCCAGTTCATCGCCGGCAGGAGAAAAAGCCAACAGGGGCTGACTGTAGTCCACTGGCAGGGTATTGGTTTTGAACCCTCCGCGCCAGAGGATACGCCGCTTGTGGGTTTGCAGGTCCTGAACATAGAGGCGGTAGCGTCCCAGATGGTTGGAAACGTAAGCCACGCTTCCGCCATTGCTGTTCAGGCGGGAAGTGGTCAGATAACGTCGGGCATAAGCAGGAAGAGGTACAACGTCATCCGGGTCGGCAGTGCGGCGCAGCAAGGCATCCTGTTCAAATAGATTTTTATAATAATTATAAAACTCGGCAACAAAAGCCTTTGTGCTTTTGTTGAATACGTAGGAAAAACCGGATTCAATGCTGCGATTGATCCGGCTGATGTACAGCACGTTGGTGATGGAGGCCGCTCCGTATCGGGAAGCGATGTAATACCACAGGGCATGGCCGGCATAGCGGGCTTCGGCTCCGCTCAGCTTGTTGAGCTTCCGGTAACGTCCGCTGCTGATGCCGTTTCGGAGCAGGTTGTCCAACTGGGGCGACCAGGCTTCACCGATATAGCTGCTGAGACCGTTGCTGAACCAGGCCGGCACTTTCAGCAAAACGGCATTCTGCACTACTTCGCCCACACTGCCGCCAAACAGCATGTGCTGCAGCAGGATGCCTGCTATTCCTTCTCGGATCTGTCGGTGCAGATTCAGGTAGTTGCCGTCGAAATAGATGAACATCTTGTTGCCGATGATGCGGGTAAGCCCGCCGGTGTTCATGGCTTCGTATCCCAGCCCGATGTTGGACTGCTTCAGGTCGTCGATGTGGTTGTAAACGATGATGTCGATTTTATCGCTGAGGCGGAATTCCAGTTGCTTTTCAATTTGCGGCAGACTTTTTTCGGCATCCAGAACGGTGAAGCGTGCCAGTTCCTGGCCGCCGAGATAAAAAAAGACGGTGAAGTGTTCGGATTCGTAATAGCTCCACACAAAATCCTTGTATTGCACCCGGTTCTGACCAAAAAGCTGATCGGGGGTTTGTGCACCGGCCGAAAGGAACCAGCAAAGGGCCGGAAGCCACAACGTACTTTTGCGCAGGTTCAAACTGACCCGGTTCACTTCTGCTTTCGAAAGTACTTAAAAATGCCGCTTGAGCCGGCAACCCTTAAACGTCGGAGAGGTTATGGTTCGCATTCAGGTTTTTGTGTTCAGCGATTTTATGGAGAATACCTACGTGCTGTGGGATGACAGCCGACAGGCCCTGATCATTGACCCCGGTTGCCAGCATGCCCGGGAGCGCAACGAATTGAAACGGTTTATCGCGGAACAGGAGCTGAAGCCTGTGTTGCTGATCAACACGCATGGTCATCTGGACCATGTGTTCGGCAACCGCTGGGTGAAGGACACCTGGCAGGTGCCTTTGGTTATGCATCGTGCTGATGTATTTCTGCTGGAAAATCTGACAGCCACTGCAGCCTTTTACGGTCTGACGGTGGATCCCTCTCCAATGCCGGATCGTTTTCTGAATGAAGGAGATGAGGTACGCTTCGGCCATACCGTGCTGACCGTCATCCATACGCCGGGTCATTCACCGGGCAGCATCAGTCTGGTTTACGATCAGGATTTCGTCATCAGTGGCGATGTGTTGTTCGCCGGCAGCATCGGCCGTGTGGATCTGCCCGGGGGTAACTACGATCAGCTCATGGAATCCATAACTAAAAAGCTGTTTGTTCTCCCTGACGCCATGACCGTGTACAGCGGCCACGGGCCGACCACTACTCTGGAAGAGGAAAAGCGCACCAATCCCTTTGTGCTGGAGTATCTGGCTGAGAAGCGTTAGCTTTTTTCCTTGATGCCGCTGAGGTGCTGCAGCACTTCGTCAATCTGATCGGCGGCAATGCGCTTGGCGCGGATTTTTTTCTGTTCGTCCAGAATGTAAATCACGGGCGTGGAATACACGTCATACAACTGGCGGAAGTTGCTTTGGTGATACGGATCACTGACGTTGATCCAATCCAACTGGTGCTGACGAATGAACTTCTTCCATTTTTCCGTATCCACTTCAATATCTACGGCAAAAACAGCCACGCCTTTGTCCTTCCAACGCTGATAGGCTTCCTTGATTTTGGGCACTTCCTGCTGGCAATGGCCGCAATCGGGATCATAAAAAACCAGGATGGTGTATCGGGCAGGAATTTTACTGAGCACCTGCAGGCGGCCTGAGGTATCGCGCAGGGCCAGCTCCGGAGCAGTGTTGCCGATGAGGTTGGGAGCGATGCGGCGGGCCCGGTCAATCATCTTGGCCAGGGTGGTGCTGTCCACCCACCAGGCAGAGCCATTCATATAATATTTTTCTGTCATATGAACGAACACGGCATCCATGCCCATGATTTTGGAGGTTTCGTACGTGTAGGTGATCCACCACACCAGATAGCGGTACATTTCGCTGTCGGAACGGGCGCGGGCAATGAGCTGGTCGGCCGCTACGTTAATGGAGTCAGGGATTTTGGGAACGAGTTCATCAAAATATTTTTTCAGGCGATAAGCAAACACCGGGGTACGCAGCAACCGGTTATCGGTGAGGTCCACTTGATCCCAGTAGTGAGCTTTGTAGTACCGGTAGGGAAAAGTGGAATCGGGGCGGCCGTTGGCGAGTACGGGCCAGGGCTCCGGTATCACCGGATCCTTCATGGCCAGAAATACTTTGGCCAGAAAAGTCTGGGGATGCTGGTTGATGTAGTTATCGCGGTAAGTGACGATTTGCCGCTCCAGATCCCGAAGCTGATCCCGGATGGCGGCTGAGTCGGCTGCGCTTTTGGCCTGCTGCAGTTGCTCCTGTAGACGCGCCGATTGCTGTTGCAAACTGATGGCCTGGCGCAGGTAGGCATAAAACAATTCATTGTCCGGTGAGTTCTTCACCTTCATGTGGGTGATCGGGTCGTCCCATTGCGTTTCAAAAGTGATGTTGCGGTCTCGGTCCAGTATAAACTCGAAGTAGCGGCGGTCCGGAAAGACAAACAGATACAGTCCACCTTCCAGCATTTTTTTTCCCTCAAAAACAACCAGTCCAGTCGCATCGGAGCGGGCCGTATCCACCACGTATTGTTTGTCGCCGTAGTAACGACCCAGGTAGCAAGTGGTGTCGCTCATGCCCGGAATTTTTACGGCAATACGGTATGCGGTTTTCTGCGCCTGTAAGGAAAGGGCAGCCAACATCAGAACAAAGAGCAAAACGGCATTCAATCGGTGGAGCATCGGTTGCTTGTTGGGCAAGCAAAATTAGGGTGGGCATCAGCAGCGGCGCATGACAGCGTTTTATTTCAGGTCCAACGGCATTTTTCCACAGCCCGATCAAAATGGGCGGGCCGGGAAACACGATTAACAGCCTGCCGCTATCTTTGCCGCCCGCTAACGCAAGCAGTTCATTCCTTTTTTATTTCGTTCGACATGCCCAACATTGGAAAAATCAAACAAATCATCGGTCCGGTTGTTGACGTCAGCTTTGAAGACGAAGGCAGCACGTTGCCGGAAATCTACACGGCTCTGGAAGTAGAACGCCCGGGCGGCAAACTGGTGCTGGAGGTGCAGCAGCATTTGGGTGAAGACAGTGTGCGCACCATAGCCATGGATTCCACCGAAGGCTTGCGTCGGGGCATGCCCGTCAGAGATACGGGCAATAACATCCGTATGCCGGTTGGCGAACACATCCGCGGGCGCTTGTTTAATGTAGTCGGCCAGGCTATTGACGGCATCGGCGATGTGCCCAACGAAAACGGTTATCCCATCCATAGCAAGCCTCCCCGTTTTGAAGACCTGAGCACCAGTAAAGAGGTGCTGTTCACCGGAATCAAGGTCATTGACCTGATTGAGCCTTATGCCAAAGGCGGCAAAATCGGTTTGTTCGGAGGCGCCGGCGTCGGTAAAACGGTGCTGATCATGGAGCTGATCAACAACATTGCCAAAGCCTATTCCGGCATGTCGGTTTTTGCCGGTGTGGGCGAGCGCACGCGTGAAGGCAACGACCTGCTGCGCGAAATGATTGAATCCAATGTCATCCGCTACGGCGAGGCGTTCAAGCACGGCATGGAAAAAGGAGACTGGGATCTGACCAAGGTGGATCGGGAAGAACTACGCAAGTCGCAGGCCACGCTGGTATTCGGGCAGATGAACGAGCCGCCGGGCGCGCGTGCACGCGTTGCCCTTTCGGGGCTCACGGTAGCCGAATACTTCCGCGACGGCGACCCCAATGAAGCCAAAGGCCGCGACATCCTGTTCTTTATTGACAACATCTTCCGCTTTACTCAGGCCGGCAGCGAAGTATCGGCTCTGCTGGGCCGCATGCCATCAGCAGTAGGCTACCAGCCCACGCTGGCCACCGAAATGGGTTTGATGCAGGAACGCATTACCTCTACCAAGCGGGGATCGATTACGTCGGTGCAGGCCGTTTACGTGCCGGCTGACGATCTCACCGACCCGGCGCCGGCCACCACCTTTGCGCACCTCGACGCTACCACCGTGCTCAGCCGAAAAATTGCCGAGCTGGGCATTTATCCTGCTGTGGATCCGTTAGATTCCACTTCGCGCATCCTGACTCCGGATGTCGTCGGCGAAGCCCATTACACCTGCGCCAACCGGGTAAAGAGCATACTGCAGCGCTACAAGGAGCTGCAGGATATTATCGCCATTCTCGGCATGGATGAATTGAGTGAAGAAGACAAACTGGTGGTGCACCGGGCCCGCCGGGTGCAGCGGTTCCTGTCGCAGCCTTTCCATGTGGCTGAGGCCTTTACCGGTCTGAAAGGGGTGCTGGTGCCCATAGAAGAAACCATCCGCGGCTTCAACATGATTCTGGATGGCGAAGTGGATGAGTTCCCCGAAGCCGCCTTTAATCTGGTCGGCACCATTGACGAAGCCATTGAAAAAGGCAAGCGCATGCTGGAAGCTGCCAAAGCCTAACGCAAGGCCATGCATCTGGATCTGTTAACCCCTGAACAGCGCATATACAGCGGCGAAACCAGTTCCGTGTCGCTTCCGGGATCGGAAGGCCGTTTTCAGGTGCTGCACAACCATGCACCCCTTATTGCTGCACTCAAAGCCGGTGAAGTCCGCTTTACTGCCGCCAATCAGGTAAAGCGCGTGCAGATATCCGGCGGACTGGTGGAGGTGCTGAAAAACCGGATCACGGTCTTGGCCGAGTCGGCTTCCCCATCAGAATAACTGGAAATAGTTACCTGACGATCCAAAGCAACCGGGAAACCCCTTGCTCAGTTGCGCAGCAAATGGGCATGGTTTCTTATCACGTTTTGGGTGATGATTTTGAGTTCATCGGCTGCCTGCACCAGCATACCAATTTCTGAGGGATAGATGGCAGGACCCACCCTGGTTTTGGCCAGGCTTTCCTGCGAAAGGGCATTCAAATCGCCATGAGCTGTTGCCCAATAATGTTCAAAAACCTTATGAATGTTGAGTGGATAGCTGTATAAAAGTGAATTGTTGGCTGAACGGTAAAATTCCAGATAACCGCCTACGGTGGCAAATTTCTGCTGCACGTATTCCGTAACCGTGCAGGAAATCGTTTTAAAGCGGGGCACCTTGATGTAGGCTCCGGTCGAGTCCTTCACCGGATTGCCGGAAGCATCGGTAACAAATTCCCATCCGTCCTGCACCTGACGGGTTTCGGTGTACGTTTTCGGAGGCAACTGCAAATCGGGTGAAACCACCAGATTCCTGATGTTCAGCACAACGATGTAATCGTATTGTTCTTTGGGGTTGGCCACATTGGTAAAACTGATCCAGGGATCGTTCAGGTTGCCTACGGGCAGGGTGGTGATGTGTTTTTCCAATTCGGCAAAAAGAGGAGCACCGCTGTTGTTGACCGCACGGATGAGCACCCGGTTGGTACCCTGGGCTAAAGCCTGGCGCTTTAACTGAGCGACATCCTGATAGTGGGGGAAAATTTCGTCCAGTTCCAGCAGAAGCGAATAGGCGGTACGGGCATCATCGCGATAACCGGTGGCCAGCAACGTGCGAGCGCGGGCATACAGGTAGTCGGCAGCCTTTCGCTGCGCGGCGATAAAATCAGCATCGGCCACCCACTTGAACGAAGCCTGCCGTTTCTTGGATGGTAAGTACAGAGGCAGCAACGGATGGATCAGGTTCTGGTAGTGCCGCAATTCAGAAAGCTCATCATAAATGGCGATTGCATTTTCGGGTTTGCCTTCTTTTTTCCAGAATTCGATCTGCCGCATCTTTTGATGGAAAATTTTGTCGTAGGCAGCTTCCAGATATATAATGGTCTGCTCGTCGGTGGGGTTGCGGCGCAGCTTACTCACCGCCGACTCAATAGTCTTCTCGTACTTACCCGCGCGGAACGACTTTCTGGTTGGGTTGCAAGAGTAAATAACAAGCAGCCCCACGAAGAGAAGGGGCAAAACCATGAGGAAGGGACGATGCCTGATCATTGATGGCTAAAAGTAACAGTTACAAAAGCCGTGCTAAACCGATTTACCGTTTAAAAAATTTTTGAGGGTATGCTTGAGAACGTAAACAGCGAATCCTGCTGAACATTTTCCAAGCCGGAAGATGAGGGGTCATTTTTTTGTCATTTTTTCTACCAATAAAATTCATCGGCGACTAAATTTGCCGCGCCCTCAGGACCGAAAGCATCTGGGGTAAGAAGAATCCTTCATGCAACGCCTTCATGATCCCTTGCGCTACTTCCTAAGCTTTTTGTTTCCCTTCTTACTAACCCTTTTCCTCATCCCGATCGCTGCGCAGGCTGAGGTATCCGTTGAAAACGGCCAGAAGTTATTCAAGCAATATTGCGCATCCTGCCATGGCATCAACAACAAGATGGTAGGCCCGGCCCTGAAGGGCATTACGCAAAAGCGGTCGGAAAAATGGTTGATTGAATGGATCCGAAACAACGCTGCTTTGCGGGCGGCAGGCGACAAGGATGCTATTGCCATTTGGGAAGAATACGGTCGCAACGAAATGCCGCAGTTTCTGTCGCTCACCGATGACGACATAAGATCCATTCTGGCATATGTGGAGCAGGATGTTCCCGCTCCGGGAGCTCCCGCTGCAGGTCAGGGCACAGCACCTGTTGCTGCTGATAAGCAGTCGCCGGTTTTGTTGTATGTGATTGCCGTCGTGCTGCTGGCCATCTTTTTGACGCTGGTACGCGCTAACCGGCTGCTGCGCCGCATGACAGCCGAAGCTCTCGGCGAACCCATGCCCGAGCCGGTGCCCTGGAGCCGGCGCATCCGCAGCCCCAAGGCCATTGCCTTTTACGGACTGGTGGCAGTCGGTCTTCTGGGCTTTACCCTTGCCGACAGTGCCATCCGACTGGGACGCAGCAAAAATTACACACCGGAGCAGCCTATAAACTTTTCGCATGAATTGCATGCCGGCACGCTGAAAATTGATTGCCGTTATTGCCATTCATCCGCTGAAAAAAGTAAAGTGGCCAGCATTCCTTCCGTCAATACCTGCATGAACTGCCACAGCGCCGTACAGCAGGGTCGCACTCCGGAGGGCACAGCAGAGATTCAGAAAATTTATGCTGCCTACGAGAACAACAAGCCCATCCAGTGGGTGAAGATTCACAACCTTCCTGACCACGTGTATTTCAGTCATGCTCAACACGTGACGGCGGGAAAAATTGACTGCCAGACCTGCCACGGTCCGGTGGAAACCATGAAGAAGGTGTACCAGTACGCCAGCTTGTCCATGGGCTGGTGCCTGAATTGCCATCGCCAGACAGAAGTCCAATTTCAGGACAATGCGTATTACACCCTGTTCACTGAATTACATGAAAAGGTGAAAAGCAATCCTGACATGAAGGTGACCGCCCAGATGACCGGCGGCGATGAATGTCAGCGCTGCCATTATTGATAGCAAACAATCTTCAACAGGTAACCCCGCGCCGAATGGAATCAAAGAAATACTGGAAAGGCATAGAAGAGCTCACCGAAGACCCTGATTTTATTGCCCGCCGCGAGCGGGAGTTTCCTGAAGAGCTGCCGGTAGATGAGATTTTCCAATCCTCCGCAGTGCAACAGCCGCAGAGCCGGCGCGATTTTCTGCGGCTCATGGGTTTTGGGGTATCGGCGGCTACGTTGGCTGCCAGTTGCCGCATACCGGTAAAGCATGCGATTCCGTATGTGATCAAGCCGGAAGAAGTCATTCCGGGAAAAGCTTCGTGGTACGCTTCCACGTTCGTGGACGGAAACGACGTATGCCCTGTTTTGGTCAAGGTGCGGGATGGCCGACCCATCAAGATTGAACCCTCCACCACCTCCAACATTGGTAACCAGTCGCCCCATCGCTTTCTGTTTGGTGGCACCAGTGCCCGGGCCCAGGCATCGGTGCTTTCCCTCTACGATCTGACCCGTCCGCACTTTCCCACCGTTCAGGGAAAAGAAGTGCGCCCGGAAAACATGGCCGACACGGAAGCAGAACTGAAAAGCAAACTGCAACAAATAGCTGCCCGAGGCGGAAAGGTGGTTTTGGTGACCCCTACGGTAATGAGCCCCTCTACGCAGGCCTTGATTTCTGACTTTCTCAAAGCTTATCCCGGCAGCCGGCACGTCAGCTACGATGCTTTCAGCTATGCAGCGCTCGCTGCCGCTCACGAAAAATGGTTCGGATTGTATGCAGCGCCGGGCTACCAGTTTGAACAGGCCGAAGTGATCGTTTCGTTAGGGGCTGACTTTCTGGGCACCTGGCTTTCACCAACGGAGTTTGCCCGGCAGTATGTGCAAAACCGCAAGGTGTCGCCGCAACGAACGGTGATGTCCAAACACTATCAGGTCGAAGCCCTTTTATCGCTTACCGGAGCCAATGCCGATGAACGGGCAGCGGTGCAGCCGGCCCAGGAAGCGCTGGCTGCTGTGGCTTTGTACCGGCTGCTGCGCGGTGAAGAAGCTCCATCGCTCAATGCCCGTGCCGATGCTTTGCTGAAGCGTGCCGCCACAGATCTGCAGGCGCACAAAGGAAAGTCGCTTGTCGTCAGTGGAAGCAATGACGTGGCCGTTCAGGAAATTGTGGCAGCCATCAATCAGATGCTGGGCAACTACGGCAATACATTACGACTTGACGTTCATGCCCATTGCCAGCGCGGCAACGACAGCCAGGCAGAAGCTCTGCTGGAAGAACTGAAGGCCGGAGCAGTGCATGCCCTGATTTTTTATGGAGCCAATCCGGTGTACGAACATCGGCGGGGTGCTGAATTCGCTGAAGCCATTTCCAAGGCGGAGCTTACCCTGTCGCTTAACGACCGGGCCGATGAAACTTCGGTGTTGTGCATGTATCACTTTCCCGATCACCATTATCTGGAAAGCTGGAACGACTGCTCGCCGCGCAATGGCCTTTATCTGATGACTCAACCCGTTATCTGGCCGCTGTTCCGTACCCGGCAGGCTCAGGAAACCCTGATGATGCTTGCTGGTATAGAAGGCGACTATTACAGCTACATGAAGCGCTATTGGCAGCAAAACATTTTTCCGCTCCAGAGCGTCCATACTTCTTTTCAGACCTTTTGGGATCATGCCGTAAAGGAAGGGGCGGTAGAAGTGGTTCGGCAGGCTGCTTTCACGGTTCCTTCGGTGATGGACGTAAGCCAAGCACTGGCTGCCGTTACCGATTCCGCCCGCAAGGCCTCCGGGTTGTCGATCTGTCTGTACGAAAAGGTTGCCATGGGCAACGGGCGCTATGCCAATAATCCCTGGCTCATGGAAATGCCCGATCCCATCAGCAAAGTGGTGTGGGATAATTATCTGTGTCTGTCGCCCAAGCTGGCTGAAGAGCTGCAGGTGAAGATGGATGTGGCCGAGCAGCGTACCGATCTGGTTACTGTCACAGTGGGCGAGATGTCGCTGACCCTGCCGGCCTTTGTTCAGCCGGGCTTGGAAGACAACACAGTAGCCGTTGCCGTAGGTTACGGGCGAACGCATGCCGGCCGTTCCGGCAATAATGTGGGGGTGAATGTTTACCCGTGGATGCCGTTCAACGGGCAACACCATCAGCATTTTGCCTCCGGTGTGGCAATCAGTAAAACGGGAAAGCGCTACGAACTGGCCATGACGCAAACGCATTTCAGCCATGAAGGGCGCGATGCCATCAGCGAAACCAGCCTGAAGCGTTACCAGAGCAATCCGCATGCCGGCAAGGAGAAAAAAGAACACCTCAAAAAGATTTGGGCAGAAACCCTTTATCCCGATCATCCGCAACCGGCCATCCGCTGGGGCATGTCGATTGACCTGAACAGTTGCATAGGCTGCGGCGCCTGCACGGTTTCGTGTCAGGCAGAGAACAATGTTCCGGTGGTGGGTAAAACGGAGGTGCGCCGCGTGCACGAAATGACCTGGCTGCGCATCGACCGCTACTACAGTTTTCCGCAGGATAGCGGAACCGTCGTCAAGGAAGCCGACTACGACCAAATCCAGGATTATCAGAACGTGCAGGTGGTCTTTCAGCCCATGCTGTGTCAGCACTGCGATAATGCGCCATGCGAGAACGTATGCCCGGTCAATGCCACCAACCACAGCACCGAAGGATTGAATCAGATGGCGTACAACCGCTGCATCGGCACGCGCTATTGCGCCAACAACTGCCCGTATAAAGTGCGCCGGTTCAACTGGCTGGATTACACCACGGCCGACGTTTTCCCGTGGAATGAACCATGGAAGGTGCCCACACTGAACATTGAGGATCTGAAGATGCACGATGCCGTTACGCGCATGGTGCTCAATCCGGACGTCACGGTGCGCACACGCGGCGTTATGGAAAAATGCTCCTTCTGCGTGCAGCGCCTGCAGGAGGCCAAGCTGGAAGCCAAGATTCAGGGCCGCCCGCTGCGCGATGGCGATGCCCGTACCGCCTGCCAGACGGCCTGCCCCACCGATGCCATTCAGTTCGGCAATCTGATGGAAGAAGGCAGCCGGGTGCGGCAGGACCACGATGATGCCCGCTCGTACTATGTGCTGGCAGAACTGAACACCCAGCCCGGCATTGCTTACATGAAGAAGGTGCGTCACATGGATGACGGTACCGCCGCAGAACCAGCTCATACCCAACCCGCACATTGATGGATAAGATGATGAACTCAACCGAACCCACTGATTAACCATGCATCCGGAATCCTACATCCGACCGCCACTCATTCACGGGCACAAGGATTATCTGCAGATCACGGAAGATATCTGCAGGGCCGTTGAAGCCAGGCCTTCCCGTTCCTGGTGGATTGCCTTTGCTGTTTCTGCAGCCGTCATGCTGTGGGGCTTTTTTGTCATTGGCTGGACCATCTGGTTTGGTATCGGTACGTGGGGCCTCAACCGCACGGTGGGCTGGGGCTGGGACATTACCAACTTCGTCTGGTGGATCGGTATCGGTCATGCCGGAACGCTGATTTCTGCCATTCTGCTGTTGTTCCGTCAGAAGTGGCGCACCGGAGTCAACCGGGCTGCCGAAGCCATGACCATCTTTGCGGTAATCTGCGCCGCCCTCTTTCCCGTGTTTCACATGGGCCGGGTGTGGATGGCGTTTTACAACCTTCCTTATCCGAATACCCGCGGACCATTGTGGCCCAACTTCAACAGCCCGCTGATGTGGGATGTGTTTGCCATCAGCACGTACTTTTCCGTATCGCTGATGTTCTGGTACACCGGTCTGATTCCGGATCTGGCCACCATCCGCGACCGGGCCAAAAAACAGTGGGCCAAGGTGTTTTACGGCATCCTCAGCTTTGGCTGGGTTGGCTCGGCCAAGCACTGGCAGCGGCACGAATCCCTGTCGCTGGTACTGGCGGGCATCAGCACGCCGTTGGTGCTCAGCGTGCACACGATCGTGTCGTTTGACTTCGCCACATCGGTGGTGCCCGGCTGGCATACCACCATTTTCCCGCCCTATTTCGTTGCCGGAGCCATTTTCTCCGGCTTCGCCATGGTGCTCACCCTCATGGTGATAACCCGTAAGGTGCTCAACCTGCAGGATTACATTACGATTGATCATATAGAAAGCATGAATAAGATCATCGTGCTGACGGGTTCCATTGTGGGTATGGCCTATCTGACCGAACTGTTCGTAGCCTGGTATTCGCAAAACCCATACGAACAATACGCCTTCGCCAACCGGGCGCTGGGACCCTACTGGTGGTCGTATTGGAGCATGATGATGTGTAATGTGATTTCGCCCCAGTTGTTCTGGGTGCGTCGCTTGCGGCGCAACGTCTGGTTCACCTTCTTCATGTCCATCATCATCAATGTGGGCATGTGGTTTGAACGGTTTGTCATCATTGTTACTTCCGTTCACCGCGATTACGTGCCCTCCAACTGGAGTATGTATTCGCCCACGTGGGTGGAAATCAGCTTTTTCCTCGGCTCGCTGGGATTGTTTTTCACGGCATTCCTCGTATTCGCCAAACTGATGCCGGTCATTGCCATGGCCGAGGTGAAGCACATTCTGAAAACTTCGGGCGAAGAACAAAAGCGTCGGCAACTGGAAGCTGTTCGGCATCATCAGCCGGCTGCGGCCGTAACGGGAAGTCATTAAAAAATCGGATAAATGAAGCATTACCTGCTGGGCTTGTTTGACGACGAAGAGGTGCTGCTCAAGGCGGTGGATTACATCAAAAGCCACCACCTGCGCATTCACGATGTCGTAACGCCATTTGCCGTGCATGGCCTGGACCAGAAACTGGGGCTGCGCGAATCGCGCCTGCACGTCGGCGGCTTCTGGGTGGGTGCTGCCGCTGCCATCACCGCTGTGTCGTTCATGACCTGGGTGTTTACCGCCAACTGGCCCATCATTTTTGGCGGCAAGCCTTACTTCTCATTCCCGGCCTTTATACCCATTACGTTTGAATTCACGGTGCTCAATGCCTCCTTCTGGATGACGTTTGCCTTTCTGGTGCTTTGCCATCTGTGGCCGGGTCGTTTTCGCGAGAGTCTGGATCCCCGCACCACCAGCCACCTGTTTGGCGTGGTGTTTAAGATCACCCCCCGCACCACAGAAGCTGACCTGCAGCGTATGCGTGAGGTGCTCCTGCAGGCCGGCGCGGTAGAAGTGAAGGAACGCATGATGGAAAAACATTATTAAACTGGTTGTGATGAATTTCTTGCGTACGCCGCCATTACCCGCCTGTTCCGGGGGAGCGCTTCTGGCTGTTCTGATGCTGGTGGCATCTTCCTGCTACTATCCGCGATCCAAACCGGGTTGGGAATACATGCCCGACATGGCCCACGGCACTGCCTACGAAACCTATGGAGTGAATCCGCATTTTCCCGACAGCATGGCTTCAAGGCCCACCGTACCGGGCACCATACCCCGAGGGCCCTATATGCCATTTCATTTCAGCAAAACCCCTGAAGGCTACGATTCGGCGGGCAAATACCTTTTTATGCCTGCCGGCATGGATACGCAGGACCTGAGCGCGGGAAAACATCATTACACCATCTATTGCGCCGTTTGCCATGGCTCAGGAGGCAAGGCCAATGGCTCCATTGTGGAAAATCCCAATGTGGTAAACCCCTATCCGCCGCCTCCGTCCTATTTCCGTGAGGACATCCTGAACCTGCCCGAAGGCAAGATGTTTTACAGCATTCACTATGGAAAAAACCTGATGGGCGCCTATGGCAAGGTGCTGAATCCGGAAGAAATCTGGCAGGTGGTCTTCTATGTCAAAAACATGCAGAAGCATTATCTGGATAGTGTTCAAGCTGCTGCGGCTGCCCAGTCGGCTACAGCATCCAACCCACAACGTTAACCCATGACCGAACATCCTATGGAACATCCGGTGCGCAGCGAAGAAAAATTTGTTATGACCGAGCGCCAGAAATTCTGGAGCCTGTTGCTGGTGGCTTTGGGAGCAGCCGGCATCGTGGGCAGTTATTTCTTGTATCACGGTCACGAAGGGCATGTGCGGTACTGGTCAGCACTATTGACGGTAGCCGTCTTCTTCCAGGGTATCGCCATGGCCAGTTGCTTTTTTCAGGCTGCTACTTATGTGGCCTATGGAGGCTGGCATACCGTTTTCAAGCGCGTTCCGGAAGCTATAGGCATGTTTATGCCTGTTACGGCCTTTTTGCTTTTGCTGGTGCTGGCCCTGCCCAACCTGATGTATGACCATCATCCGGTTTATCACTGGACGGATCACGAAGCGGTAGCGCACGATCCCATTATGGCCGGTAAAACGCCTTACCTGAATTTGCCGTTTTTCTTTATCCGGTTTGTCTTTTTTGTCGGTGTGCTCATCTTCCTTACCTACATGATGCGCAAAAATTCCTTGTTGGAGGATCAGCACAACGATCTGCGCTATTACCGAAGCAACCTGACCTATGCTTCGCTGTTCTTGGTGTTTTTTGCCCTCTACATTTCCGTAACGGCCTGGGACTGGCTGATGTCCATTGACACGCACTGGTACAGCACCATGTACGGCTGGTACACGTTTTCCAGCTTCTGGGTTACCGGGGTGGCTGTCATCACGTTGGTGGTCATTTTCCTGAAGAAGCAGGGATATCTGAGTGTAGTAACGGAAAGCCATCTGCACGACCTGGGCAAGCTCATGTTTGCCTTCAGCATTTTCTGGACCTACCTGACCTTTTGTCAGTTTATGCTGATCTGGTATGCCAACATTCCGGAAGAAACTGCCTATTTCCGTGCGCGCTACGACCGGTTTATGTGGCTGTTTTACGGCATTTTCCTGATGAACTTTCTGGCCCCGTTCCTGATTCTGATGAGCCGGGATGCCAAGCGAAAAATGACCGTGCTTACCGTTGCAGCCATTATCATCATCGTAGGCCATTTTGCCGATTTCTATCTGATGGTCTATCCGGGCACGGTGAAAACGCCGCAATTCGGGCTCATCGAGTTATGTGCCTTGGTATTCTATTTCGGCTTGTTTCTGTATACTACTTTTGCCCAGCTTGGAAAAGCAAACCTGGTGCCCCGTCATCATCCGTTTTTGCAGGAAAGCCTGCACCACTCCACCTAAGGAAAAAAATGCCTTGCTGACATGAGTACGACACTGATCATTACGCTGGCCGTCGTGCTGTTCGTGCTGGTGGTTTTCCAGCTGGCGCGCATGATGGAATACGTTTCGCTGCTTCGCGGCGAGGAAAAAGCACGGACCGAAAACGACCAGTTGCAGGGCAAGCTGATGCTGGTTTTCCTGATAGGCGGCTTTGCCGCTTTAGGGTATTCGTTGTGGATCGTTCGCGACCACCTCTGGATTGAACCGGCATCGGTGCATGGTCATTGGCTGGACAGTATGTTTTTTGTTACCCTGTTTTTTACCGGCGTCATTTTTATTCTGACGCAGGTGTTGCTGTTTTATTTCGCCTGGAAATACCGCCACCGGCCCGGTCGTAAGGCGCTTTACTACCCGGAAAACACCAAGCTGGAAATGTGGTGGACGGTGGTACCCGCCATCGTGTTGACCACGCTGGTTATCATCGGCATTTATCGTTGGTTTCAGATCACCGGTCCCGAACCCGATGACAGCATGGTGGTGGAAATCACCGGCCAGCAGTTCCTGTGGAATTACCGCTACCCCGGTCCCGATAACAAGCTGGGCGATTTTGAGTTTCGATACATCAGCGGCATCAACAAGGTGGGCATTGATTTTAACGACCCCGCTTCACGGGATGATTTCATGGCCACCGAAATGCACGTTGTGGTCAACAAGCCCGTGTTGCTACGCATCCGGGCCAAAGATGTCATTCACAGCGTAGGTATTCCTTACATGCGGGTGAAAATGGATGCTATGCCCGGCCTGGTTACGCGCTTTTGGTTTATTCCCACCATTACCACCAAGGAGATGCGGGAAAAAACCGGGAATCCGGATTTCAACTACGAAATTGTCTGCGACCAGCTTTGCGGCAACGGCCACTACGGGATGAAAGGCGTGCTGGTGGTAGACACGCAGGAAGAGTTTGATGCCTGGGCCAAGAGCCAGCCTTCGTTTTATGAAACCTACGTTAAAGGAACCGACGAAGAGAAGCATTTTGCTCAGGTAAGCGAACAGCTCAGAAAAGCACGGGAGGGAGAAGCTCAGAAGGGAGGCAAACACTGAAGTGAAGCGAAGCGAAAAACAATAACCATAAAACGGTAAGCCATGGCACACGACATGCAGCAACCAGCCACCAGTCCGGTAACCGATCATGTCCATTTTCAGACGGTTGAGGGCGACATCCGTGAACCGGAGCACATTCCGCATCACAAGGAAAATTTTGTTACCAAATACATTTTCAGTCAGGATCACAAAACCATCGGTAAGCAGTTTCTGATCACCGGCATGTTCTGGGCCTTTGTAGGAGGCATGCTGTCGCTGATCTTCCGGTTGCAACTGGGCTATCCGGGTCAGTCGTTCCCCATTTTGGAAACCTTGTTCGGCAAATGGGCTGCCGGCGGGGTAATCAGCCCTGAGTTTTACTACAAGCTGGTTACCATGCACGGCACGCTGCTGGTCTTTTTCGTGCTGACGGCCGGCTTGAGCGGAACGTTTGCCAACCTGCTGATTCCCCTGCAATGCGGAGCGCGCGACATGGCTTCGCCTTTTCTGAACATGCTGTCTTACTGGTTCTTTTTTGCCGCCAGCGTGGTCATGCTCATTTCGTTTTTCATACCCGATGGCGCTGCTGATGTTGGCTGGACGTTTTATCCTCCGCTAAGCGGTGTGCGTGAGGCATCCGTCGGATCACGTGCAGGTGCCGACTTCTGGCTGATTTCCATGGCCCTGTTCATTATCTCCAGCCTGTTGGGGGGATTAAACTACATAACCACAGTGCTCAACCTGCGTACCAAAGGCATGAGCATGAACCGCCTGCCGTTGACGGTTTGGGCGTTGCTGATCACCGCTATTCTGGGTTTGATTTCGTTCCCGGTGCTGCTGGGAGCAGCCATTCTGGTTTTGTTTGACCGCAATCTGGGAACCAGCTTTTTCCTCGATGAAATTTACATCAGCGGGCAGCATCTGGACCAGGTGGGCGGCAATGCCATCCTCTACCAGCACCTGTTCTGGTTTTTGGGCCATCCGGAAGTGTACATCATCATTCTGCCTGCCTTTGGCCTGGTGTCGGAAGTGTTGGCCAACAATGCGCGGAAACCCATTTTCGGTTACCGCGCCATGGTGCTTTCCATGATGGCCATTGCCATTCTGGCCTTCGTGGTTTGGGCGCATCACATGTTTGTAACGGGGCTGAATCCGTTTGTGGCCTCGGTGTTTGTGTTTCTAACGCTGCTGGTCGCTGTGCCTTCTGCAGTCAAGGTGTTTAACTGGCTGGCCACCCTATGGCAGGGAAACATCCGCTTTACGCCGGCCATGCTGTTTGCCATTGGATTTGTTTCCCTTTTTATATCGGGAGGATTAACGGGAATCTTCTTAGGAAACTCCTCGCTCGATATCCCTTTGCACGACACCTATTTTGTGGTAGCGCACTTCCATATCGTCATGGGGGTATCGGCCTTTTTCGGTATGCTGGCCGGAGTTTATCACTGGTTCCCCAAAATGTTCGGACGCTACATGAACCAGACGCTGGGTTACGTGCATTTCTGGGTCACGTTGATAGGAGCCTATCTGGTATTCTGGCCTATGCACTACATGGGATTGATCGGCCTGCCGCGCCGTGTCTGGTCGCTGGATGCTTATCAGAATTTTTCCATGTACGGCGATCTGAACCGGTTTATGACCGATGCGGCCATGCTGGTTTTCTTTGCGCAGATTCTGTTCATATTGAATTTTGTTTACAGCATTTTCTGGGGAAGAAAGGTAACGGAAAAAAATCCGTGGAAGTCCAATTCGCTGGAATGGACTACGGAGATCGTTCCCGGTCATGGTAATTGGAAAGGGCCGATTCCCACCGTTTACCGTTGGCCGTATGACTACAGCAAGAATGGCGAAGAGTTCATTCCGCAAACCGTTCCGTACAAGCCCGGAGAAGAGAAGTTGCATCACTGAGAGGGGCTAAGCGGAAGGCATGAATTCATCGCGCACTCAGGTTCTGAGCCGTTCAGGTGCAGCATGGTGGCTGCACGATGTGGCCCTGCTCACCAAGTTCCGCCTGTCGGCATTGGTTGTGTTTTCTGCCGCCATCGGATTTGTGCTTTCGTCCGGTTCGGGGTTGGAGTGGAACCGCTTGCTGCTGTTGCTGGCCGGTGGTTTTCTGGTAACGGCCGCTTCCAATGCGCTTAACCAGATCATTGAAAAAGATTACGACCGCCTGATGGATCGCACCCGCAACCGGCCGTTGCCGGCCGAGCGCATGTCGGTTCCTGTGGCATTGTTGATCTCTGGGGTGCTTGCCTTCAGCGGGCTGACCATTTTCCTGGTTTACTTCAATGCCCTAAGCGCCATACTGAGTGCGCTGGCGCTGATCGTTTACGCTTTTATCTATACTCCGTTAAAACGTTTTACGGCAGCTGCTGTTTTCGTAGGTGCCCTTCCGGGCGCCCTGCCTCCCCTGATCGGTGCGGTCAGCGCTGCCGGCACCTTTACCCTGGCGGGCTGGCTGTTGTTTGCCATCCAGTGGATATGGCAGTTTCCGCATTTCTGGGCTGTGGCCTGGGTGGCTTATGACGATTATCTGAAAGCCGGCTATTACCTGCTGCCCTCCCGTGAAGGGCGCAACCGATTCAGCGCATTGCAGATCCTGTTGTACACACTGCTGTTGTTACCAGTGAGTGTGTTGCCGTCGGTGTTGGGCATCTCCGGTATTCCGTCATTTGCCATCAATCTGTTGGCCAGCCTCTTGTTTTTGTATCCGGCCCTGCAGTTGCTTCGGTTCAACTCCCCATGCTGGGCCCGCCGCCTGATGTTCGGTTCCTTTTTTTACCTGCCCCTCGTGCAGTTAGCGGTTTACTTTGATCGTTTGTAGCTTATGATGACCGCCCCGCTTCCAGAAGAAAACCGGTACCAGGCCTTGCGGCTGATGTTGTACCTGGCCATTGCCAGCATGATTATGTTGTTTGCAGCATTGACCAGTGCTCTGCTGGTCAGCAAAGGCAAAGGCGACTGGCAGTTGTTCACTCTTCCCCCGATTTTCTGGGTGAATACGTTGGTCATTTTGCTCAGCAGCGGCAGCATGTATCTGGCAGTCCGTTCGTACCGGGCATTGCAATACAAGCCATACCTGAACTGGCTGCTGGCCACCACGCTTCTGGGATCGGCTTTTTTGATCGGGCAGTTATTGGGCTGGCAGCAACTAACGGCAGGAGGCATCCGGCTCAGTGGCAATGTATCAGGATCGTATTTGTACGTCATTTCTGGGGCGCATGCTGTCCATGTGGCCGGAGGGGTGGTGATGTTGCTGATCAGCCTGTTGCGCAGCTGGCGGCGGCCGCTCAATCCGGCTCGTCTGGGTGGGTTGCAGCTGCTCGCAACCTACTGGCACTTTGTGGACCTGCTGTGGTTGTACCTGATGATGTTTCTTTACTTCAACGTTTCCTAAAATTGTACTATGGCCGATAGCACGCTGACCATGTCCGTAAAGCCCAACATCTGGCAGGGCGGGTTTTCCCCGTTCCGCATCAGTTGGGGAAAACTGATGATGTGGTACTTCCTGGTAGGCGACTCCTTTTCCTTTGGCGCCTTCCTGATCACTTATGGCGCGCTGCGCTTCAGCTACGAATCGTGGCCATTGCCCACGGAGGTGTTTAAATCGTTTCCTTTTCTGGAAGGCGTGGAAGTGCCCCTGGGTTTTGTCAGCTTCATGACCTTCACCCTGATCATGAGCAGCGTGACCATGGTGCTTGCCGTTCATTACGGAAACCACGAACGCAACCGACTAAAGGTGGCCAAATGGCTGGCCTGGACCATCGTGGGCGGGCTCATTTTTCTGAGCAGTCAGGCCTGGGAATGGACCCATCTGATTACCCACGGCATGACGATGAAGGAAAATCCGTTTGGTGCTCCTGCTTTCGGCTGGCTGTTTTTCACCATTACCGGATTTCACGGTTTCCATGTGTTCACGGGCGTAATCATCAACATCATCGTGCTGACCAACGTATTGAACGGTGTGTACGACCGGCGCGGTAGCTACGAGATGGTGGAAAAGGTAGGGTTGTACTGGCACTTCGTGGATCTGGTTTGGGTGTTCGTGTTCATGGCGTTTTACCTTTTGTAATTTTTTTAATCAGATAGTTCTATGGTACGGGAAGGATTAGACATGGTGAAAGTGATCTGGAGAACATTCTGGATCCTGCTGATTGTTACCATTCTGGAGATTGGTCTGGCATTGACGCTTACCGGTCATGTGCCGCAAATGCTGCTCAACATTTTCTACATCCTGGCCAGTCTGGCCAAGGCATTTTACATCGTGGCAGTGTTCATGCATCTGAAATTTGAGCGTAAATACCTGATCATTACCGTTTTGCTGCCCATGATTTTTATGCTGTTTGCAGTTGTCGTATTGCTGGTGGAAGGCGACTGGTGGTATGAGCTAAAGCGGTATTGAAGCCACGGAAGGGCGCTGCCCTGACTCTGCAATGAACAAACAATGGCGCATCCGTCTGGCGGTATTCCTGATCGCTATAGGCATTCCACTGGCTTTCTTTCTTTATTGGAAATACCGACTGGATCGTGCGCCGTCGGAAGCCGATCAGGTGCCGGTGCTTTGGCCGGTCCCTGATTTTCGTATAGCCTACAGCGAAAGCGACACCCTTTCCGCCAGTGATCTGCGTGGTAAGGTGGTGGTAGCCGATTTCATCTTTACCCATTGCGGCAGCATTTGTCCGCAGCTATCCATGACCATGCGTCAGATTCAGGAAAGTTTTCGAAAAGATGATCGGGTGGTGTTGATCAGTTTTACAATTGACCCGGAGCGGGATTCTTTTCCGGTCCTTCGGGATTATGCAATGCGCTACGGCGCTCTGCCGGGCAAATGGTTTTTTCTTCGGGCCGACACTTCTGTGATCTGGCCGCTGGCTGCAGAAGGGTTTCGCGTTCCGGTGGTGTACACTCCGGAAGGCGGCCTGGGTTTTGAGTTTACCCACACCAACAGACTGGTGCTGATTGATGCCGAAGGCCGGATCCGTGGCTTCTATAACGGTCTGGAAAAGGAATCTGTAGATCAGCTTTACAACGATCTGGGCCGTTTGTTAATCGGCATGCGCTTATGAAAGGCAAAGGAGCGATCTATTTGATTGTTGCTGTTTCGGTGCTCATTCCGCTGGTGGTCGTATTGCTCATTTACCTGAAGCCGGCCGGTGTGGATCTGGGCTTTGATGTGCGACTGCTGCCTGCCCTGAACGCCACGCTCAACAGCCTGACTACCGTCTTGCTGATTGCCGGCTACATGCTGATCCGCAGGGGCAAGCAGCGGTTGCATCAATACTGCATGATAACCGCCGTAGTGCTTTCTGCAGCTTTTCTGGTTTCTTATGTGATTTACCATTGGATGACGGAGCCTACTCCCTTTGGAGGCACGGGCTGGATACGGCCGGTGTATTACTTCATTCTCATCACCCACATTGTACTGGCAGCGGTTATTGTTCCGCTGGTGCTGTTCACCTTGTTGCGCGCAGTGCAGGAACGATTTGACCGTCACCGGCGTATTGCCCGGATAACCTTGCCGCTGTGGCTGTATGTGACGATCACCGGCGTTTTGGTGTATCTGATGCTTCGTCCATACTACTGATGCCTGGGTGGCGGGCGGCCTTTTAGTGTCCCCGACAGGATTCGAACCTGTGACCCGCTGATTAAGAGTCAGCTGCTCTACCAGCTGAGCTACGGAGACAGGACAGCGAAATTACGCATGCATTCACAGATGACGACCCATATTACGGATCCACATCCACCAGCACCTGAACGGAGCGCAACTGCTGATGCGCTGCCAGTTCCTGAAGCTGTACACGCAGCGCGTTTTTGACTTCCTGCACGGCCTGCTGCCGGTTTTTGACCTTGAGCAGCACCTGCATGCGGTAGCGGTTGTTGATTCGCATCACGGGAGGATAGGCCGGTCCGAGCACCACCACGTCGCGCAGTGTGCTGCAACCGGAGGCCAGCCGCCGCGCGGCTTCTTCTGCCTGTTGCTGCTGGCGGTGAATGCAGGTAAGCAGAATCAACCGGCAGAAAGGGGGGAAATAGATGGTCTGCCGCCGTTGGATTTCCTCCTCATAGAAACCTTCAAAATCATGGCGCATCACAAAATCGTACAAGGCGAGCTCAGGTCTCCGGGTTTGGACGATGACCTTTCCGGGATGGTCGCGCCGGCCGGCACGACCGCTGACCTGTAACAGAAGCTGAAAGCCCCGCTCCATACTTCGGAAATCCGTAAACCCAAACAGCTGGTCGGCATCCAGTATGCCCACCAGCGCCACCCGGTCAAAATCCAGTCCCTTGGTTACCAGTTGCGTACCCACCAGAATATGAATCATGCCCTGCTCAAAAGAGGAAATGATGCGTTGCATGCCCTGCCGGGCTGAGGCGGTGTCGTAATCCAGCCTGCCGATGACGGCTTTAGGAAAAAAGACGTGAAGCTCTTCCTCAACCTTTTGGGTGCCATAGCCGGTAATGATCAGTCGCGGGCTGCCGCAGGCCGCACAGGAGGTATAGGTGGCACGTCGGTAACCGCAATAATGGCATTGCAACTGATTGCGGAACTTATGATAGGTAAGCGAAACGTCGCAATGGGGGCATTGAGCCATCCATCCGCAGACTTCGCACTGCATTGATGGCGCATAACCCCGCCGGTTGCGGAACAGGATCACCTGGCGCTGCTGGCCAAGGCAGGTTTCTATTTCCTGAAGCAGGGTATCTGAAAAAAGCGAATGCATTCTTTTCTCCTTCGTTGCCTGCCGCACATTGACAAGCACAATTTCCGGCAGGCTGGCATCGCCATAACGTTCGTTCAGGTGAACCAATCCGTATTTGCCTTTGCGGGCATGGGTGTACGATTCCAATGATGGCGTAGCCGAACCCAGCAGGACGCGGCAGGGCACATCGGCAAAGAGGTGGGCCAGATAAATAGCGGCATCGCGCCCCTGATAGTGGGGTGCACGTTCGTCCTGCTTGTATGACGGGTCATGTTCTTCATCCACGATGATCAGTCCAAGTCGTTGCCAGGGAAGAAAGAGCGCACTGCGTGCACCCAGCACCAGTTGGCAGGTTCCTTCGCGCAGCCTCTTCCAGGTATCCAGCCGCTCGCGAGGCGACAGCCGCGAATGATAAACGGCTATACGATCCCCGAAACTTCGGCGTAAACGCGCAATCATCTGTGCGGTAAGCGCTATTTCGGGAAGCATGTACAGCACCTGATGCTGTTGTTGCAGGCGTTCTTCGATCAACCGGATGTACAGATGCGTTTTTCCGCTACCGGTTACCCCGTGAAGCAGCGCTACGGTTTTTTCCTGCAGGCAGCGTTGAAGCTGGTCCCAGCAGCTTTGCTGGGCCTTGCTCAATGCGAAATCTTCTGCCGGCTGCGCAATGGCTGCGGGAGCAGCCTGTGCAACCCGCTTTTCGGCTACCAGAATTTTTTTTTCCAACAGGGCTTGAACGGCTGCAGCCGATACCCGCGGATGTTGCAGCAGTCGGTTGCGTTCTACCCAACCCGACGGATCACCATCAGGGCGACGGCTCAGATGCAGAAATTGCATCAGTGCTTCCGACTGGCGGGGGGCGCGCTTTTCGAGCTCGTCAAACAGGGCGGTTAAGCGGGAAGTATCGGCATACTCGCTGTGCAACACATAGCCGGATCGCTGCGGCGGTTGGTAGGTGGACAGTTTTTCACTCAACGTAATGATCTGTTTATGCAGCAGGCCATCCAAAAGGGCGTAAAGGCGACTGCGTGGGAATTCGCGCTGCAGATCCTCCAATCGTACCAGCCGACGGCGGGTGAGCAGTTGCACGACAAGCAGTTCGTCTGCCGTCAGTTCACTGAGGTTGCCATCAAAACCTTCCTGAAGTTGCAGCACCGTTTCGCTTTCCAGGCGCAGGCCGGCTGGAACCGCCGCCAGCATCACTTCACCCGGTGTACACAGGTAATAGTCTGCCATCCATGACCAAAAGCGCAACTGCCGTTCGCTGATCAGCGGTTGTGCATCCAGCACGGCCTGAATTGGCTTAACGGCATATCCCGACGGTGCCTGCCTGTGCAATGCCGCAATAATGCCTGCATAAATCTTTTTCTTACCAAAAGAGACTTCTGCCCGCTTTCCTATGGCTGCCTCAGCGCATAGCTCTTCCGGAATGCCATAGGTATAATTTTTGGGCAAAGCCAGCGGCAGAATAAGATCAGCATACAGTGGAAACGATTGCCGTTGGGACATGGATGGCTCAGTCCTCCTCCATCTGATAGCGCCGAAACGGTTTGGCCGGGTCAAACAGATAACGGTAGGTGCGGTAGCGGCGGCATACCGAAGTGCCCAGTTTACTGACCATGCGCACCATACGCGTGTTAAAATCGCCGATCCAGTTCATTTCCATATCCCGGTAATGCGTGCGTTGCCGTTGCACCACACGGGCGGCTTCAATAATGGTAGCCGCTTCCACTCCTTTGCCCTGATAATCGGGAACAATTCCGAACAGCATGCCAAAAATCCGGTCTATGATGCCGCTGCGGAGGTACCACAAAAACAAGAGCTTCTGCCAAAGACCGAATTTCCCATTAAACTTTTTTATTATCTGATTGATATCGGGCATCATCAGCAGAAATCCGATGGGTCGGTTACCTGCAAAGGCGACGTACACCAGTTTTTTGTCCAGCACGGGCCGCAGCGTTTGCAATTGGCGCATGACCTGTTCGGTGGTGATGGGTTTGAAGTGCCTCATGTTTGCCCAAGCCTCGTTGTAAACAGATGCTATGCTTTCGGCCAGCCGGCCAAGCGTCAGGGTCTCCAGATTTTGTACCGTAATGCCCAACGCTTGCAGGGCGCGTTGGCCTCGCTGATAAAAGTCTTCGGGCACCGGTTTGCTGACCGGGTAATGAAAGACCAGCTGATTGTAATACTCCCGGAAACCATACTGCTCAAACAGGTTTTGGTAGTAAGGGGGATTGTAATTCATCCGGTACACGGGCGAATGAAAACCTTCCAGCAGCAGGCCCCACCAGGCATCGCGCTCGCCGAAGTTGATGGGGCCGTCCATAGCTTCCAGGCCTTGATCCATCAGCCAGTTGCGGCAGGCATCAAAAAGCAGGTTGGCAGCCTGTTGGTCGTTGACGCATTCAAAAAAACCTATGCCGCCGGTGCGGTACTCCGTCAAAGAAGCTGTTCGTTCGTCATAAAAAGCAGCTACACGACCCAACACCGATCCGTCCGGGTGAACGAGCAGCCATCTTCGGGCAGCACCATAAGCAAACCGCTTGTTGCGTTCAGGGTCAAAAACCGCTTCAATATCACGATCCAGCGGACGGATCCAATTGGGATCATTGCGGTATAACTGAGCCGGAAATTCCAGAAACCGACGCGCATCCTTAGCTGACAGCACTTCCACAAGTTTCATAGGCTGATTCCGTCACGCAACGTTCCAAACCGATGAAGGAAGAAAATCAACCAACCAGGGATGCCGAGTGGTGAATCCTCCACTGACCGAAGCGGCTGTAACGACCAAACCGTAAATGTGAGCTGCAGCCGTCATCAGAACAGGGCATAGCACCGGATGCATCTTCTTTACGAAATGAATGGCTACAAAATAAACAGGAATTGCCTGCTTGCCCGGGTCTTGCGTGGGAGAAGTGGTTCGTCCTCTATCTTTCTGACGGAAACCCCTAACATTATGCGCCGGTCTGTTGCGTTGTTGCTCTCTGTCGGGTTGTTGCTTTTTCCGTTTCTTTTTTTCGCGCAGCGGGCAAAACCCGAAAAATTTCCATTGCCCACTGCAGGAACCGATCGCCTCACCACGTATCAACAAATCCGGCAAGAGCCTTCGCTGGTGCATCGGGTGCCTTTTCGGAATGTGGGACCGGTCATCATGAGCGGACGGGTGGTGGATGTGGAGGTAAATCCGGAGAATCCGGTTGAGTTTTATGTGGCTTATGCTTCGGGCGGCTTATGGTACACCACCAACAACGGCATGTCGTTTATTCCGGTGTTTGATTACGAAGCCGTATTAACCATTGGCGACATTCTTGCAGACTGGAAGCGGGGGTTGGTGTGGGTAGGCACGGGTGAAAACAATTCCAGCCGCTCCTCCTATTCCGGTGTGGGCATTTACCGGGGCACAGTAGGCGGTACGCAATGGACCTATTGCGGATTGCCGGAAAGCCATCACATTGGCCGCATCATTCAGGATTACAGTCAGCCCGGGGTACTGCTGGTGGCCGTGCTGGGTCATTTGTATTCCGAGAACCCGGAACGGGGCCTTTACCGCTCTACGGATGATGGAATTACCTGGACGCGCGTATTGAGCCTCAACGACACCACAGGATGCATTGATGTAATTCAGGATCCGAATGACCCTGCTGTTTTCTATGCTGCCTCGTGGCAGCGATGGCGGCGGGCCTGGCATTTTGAGGGAAGCGGGCCGGGAAGCGGCATTTATCGCAGCGCGGATGGAGGGCTAACCTGGAAGCGCATCACCCTACCCGGTAGCGGGTTTCCGGTGGGAGCAGGTACCGGTCGCATCGGTCTGGCTGTGTTGGACACCGATTCGTCCGGTCGAAGGCAATCCACCCTCATTGCCCTTGTGGACAATCTGAATTTTCGCGAAAAGAAAGCCGAAGACACCACCGTACTCACCAAGAGCCTGCTGCGCAACATGGATGCGGCCGCCTTCTTGCGTCAGCACAAAGACCGGGTGGAAACCTTTTTGCGACAAAACCGCTTTCCGGCTAAATACACGGCCGACACCGTCCGGTTGCTGATGCAAAAAGGCATCATCACCCCTCAAACCCTGGTGGAATTTCTGGAAGACGCCAACAGTTTGTTGTTTGACAGTGAAGTCATCGGCGCGGAAGTGTACCGAAGCAGCGATGGCGGCCGCTCCTGGCAACGCACCCATACGGGTTATCTGGATGATTTTTTCTATACCTACGGCTACTATTTTGCCCAGGTACGCACCCTGCCCGGTCATCCGCACCGCATCTATCTGCTGGGTTTTGTACTGGTTATGTCCGACGACGGGGGAAAGACATTTAAAAAAATATCGAATGAAGAAAATGTTCATGTGGACCATCATGCGCTGTGGGTGAATCCGCGGCAGCCCGGTCATCTGATCAGCGGCAACGATGGCGGAGTGAACATCACCTACGATAACGGCCGCAACTGGATCAAATGCAACAATCCGCCCGTTGGGCAATTCTATACGGTAGCCTACGACATGAGCGAACCCTACCGCGTGTTTGGCGGCCTGCAGGATAACGGCGTTTGGTATGGCCCTTCTACCTATTCGCCATCGGTGGCCTGGCATCAGACCGGCCAGTACAGCTACAAGGAAATCATGGGGGGCGACGGCATGCAGGTGGCCGTAGATACCCGCACCAATGCCACGGTGTATACCGGATATCAGTTCGGCAACTACTTCCGCATCAATCTGGTGGCCGGTTCGCAGCAATACATTACCCCCCAGCATGAACTGGGCCAGCGCCCGTACCGGTGGAACTGGCAGTCTCCCATTACGCTGTCGCAACACAATCAAAGTATCGTCTATTTCGGCGCCAACCTGCTGTTTCGTTCACTGAATCAGGGCAACGATTTCAAGCCCATTTCCCCTGACCTTACCGGTGGCGGCCGAAAAGGCAACGTGCCTTACGGAACCCTAACCTCAATAAGCGAATCGCCGCTTCGGTTCGGCCTGATTTATGCCGGCACCGACAACGGAAGGGTTTGGGTCAGTCGCGATGGAGGAACAAGCTGGAATCTGATTACGCCGGCAGCAAAAGATCTGCCACCTGCCTTATGGGTCAGTCGCGTTTGGGCTTCGCCGCACAAGGAGGAACGGGTATATGTGGCGTTGAACGGCTATCGCTGGGATCATTTCAAAGCTTATGTATTGGTCAGCAACGATTACGGTAAAACCTGGAAACGCCTGGGCACCGATTTGCCCGATGAACCGGTGAATGTAGTCAAGGACGATCCGGTGAATGAAAATGTGGTCTATGTGGGAACCGATCAGGGTTGCTATGTGTCCCTGAACGGCGGACAACGATTTATGCCGTTTTCCTCTTTACCGCGCGTGGCCGTTCACGATTTGTGCATTCACCCGCGCGAACGGGAGCTGATTCTGGGCACCCACGGGCGCAGCATCTACATCGGCCGGGTCAAAGAATTGCAGCAACTGACCGACAGCGTGCTGAACCAGCCCCTGTTTGTCTTCGCTGCCGATCCGGTTCGCCACGAGGCTTCCTGGGGAAAACGTCGCTCTTTCTGGGATACGGTGTCGGTGCCCCGGGTGCTGCTTGCAGTTTACGCTGATGAAGCCAAGGACGTTCAAATGGAAGTTTTTGCCGATTCCGCGCTGATGGTTTTTCGGGATGCTTATCGCCTGGAGGCGGGCCTGAACTATCTTCCGTATGCGTTGCGCTTGGACTCGGCCTTCCTTCAGCCTTATGAGGATTTTCTCAACCGCCGGCGCAAGCCCGAGCGCATGCCCGTTCGTCTGCAACGGGGCGACGACGGGCAATATTACCTCCAGCCGGGAACCTTCCGGTTGCGTTTTTCCAGCGGTGCCGTTGCGCGGGAAATCAATCTGGAAATAAAACCCTGAGCCAGCGTTCAGGTGCGCAGGAATTCCACCTCTCTGAATCCAAACACTTCATGCGCCTGGCCGGTATCAATGATGAGTTTTCCTTCGGCGGAAAGGCCGGCGATTTTACCGCCAAACCGACGTGTGCCTGTACGAAACCGGATTTGCCGGTCAATTCCATAAAGTTTTTTCATGTATAACTTCCCGACTTCTTCCTGGCGGTTTTGTCGCAACAGCTCGTAGTACTGGCCGACCTGTTGGAGCAGAAAAGCCAGCACGTCGGTCAGATCAAACAACCGGTCGGACTCCAGAAAAAAAGAAGTGGCCCAGGGCAGCGAGGGAGGAAACTTCGGTTGATTGACATTCAGCCCGATTCCGGCAATGGCCTGACGAAAACGGTTTCCTTCCAGTTGAGCTTCCAACAGCAGTCCGGCTACCTTTTTTTCGTTGAGCAACACATCGTTTGGCCATTTTACTGCCACGTCGTGGCCGGGCAGAAAATGACTGACAGTGTCGGCCACAGCCAGGGCTATCGCCTGATTGAGGAAAAACTGATGGCGAGGTTCCAGAAACAGCGGACGCAGCAATATGCTGAACAGCAGGTTGCAGCCCGGATCGCTGAACCAGGAGTTGGTGGCCTGTCCGCGTCCTTCGCTTTGATACCGGGCAGTAACCACTGTGCCTTCCGGCAGGTGCTGCCGGCGGGCAAGCCGTTCCAGGGTGCTGTTGGTGGAATCGGTTTCATCCAGTTCAATCAAACGGGAGGGAAACGAAGCGGGCAACACGGCAACAACGGCTCTTTTATTTTTGCGAAAATTACTTCACCCCATCAAACGAACCTCCCGGCGCCGCCAGCAGCCCAAACATCAGGACGACTACCCAGAACTGGTGCGCATCATCGTTGAAGCCATTCTTAGCAAAAAAGGCGAACACGTAGTAACCCTTGACCTGAGAGAAGTGCCGGAAGCCGTTACCTCTTTTTTCGTGATTTGCGATTGCAGTAGCTCCACGCAGGTCCGGGCTCTGGCTCAGGGGGTGGAAGAAGCGGTAGGCCGCCAGTTGAAGGAATACCCCTGGCACATTGAAGGCATGGAGCATCTGCGGTGGGTTTTGCTGGATTATGTAACCGTCGTCGTGCATATTTTCCTGACACCGGTGCGTCGGTTTTATCAGCTGGAAGAATTGTGGAGCGATGGCCGGCTGACGGAACATTCTGCGTAACTTTGACTCTTACTTCACAAGGCATTGCCTTTGGTACGAATTTCGCTCGTTAAGGCAGCCGAAGGAATCGTATGAACGAACCCAATCAGCAGCAAAAGCCGGAAAAGCCGCGGGGCAGCCGCATCAACATGTACTGGATTTACGGTCTGTTGTTGGTGGGCCTGATCATTATTCAGTTTATCCCCTTTACCCATTCATCGCGTCTGATCAGTTTTGAAGAGTTTGACCGCAACATGCTGCAGGCCGGCGACGTGGATAAGCTCGTCGTCGTGAACCGCGAGTACGTCAAGGTGTTCATTAAGCCCGAACGGCTTTCCGACCCCAAGTACAAAGACGTTGCCACCACTCCGTTCAACACCACCAATCCGGGTCCGCACTACCGCTTTAAAATTCTCAGCGTCGACGATTTCACCCGCAAGCTGGAAGCCAGCCAAAACAAGCTGAGGGAAAAAGATCCGTCCTACCAGGATGTGCAAATCTATCCGGAAGAAAGCATGGACTGGTCCAGCATCCTCAGTGTGCTGATACCCATAGTGATTGTTGTAGCTATCTGGATTTTTATCATGCGAAGGATGGCGGGAGGCATTGGCGGAGCCGGCGGTCAGATTTTCAACTTCGGAAAGTCGAAGGCCACCCTGTTTGATAAGGGCCAGAAGGTAAACATCACGTTCGCCGACGTAGCCGGATTGGACGAAGCCAAAGCCGAAGTCATGGAAATCGTGGATTTCCTCAAAAACCCGAGGAAATACACGGCATTAGGCGGAAAAATTCCCAAAGGCGCCCTGCTCATTGGCCCGCCGGGTACGGGAAAAACACTGATAGCTAAAGCAGTGGCAGGCGAAGCTCAGGTGCCCTTTTTTTCCATCTCGGGTAGCGATTTTGTCGAGCTTTTTGTCGGGGTAGGGGCCTCCCGCGTGCGCGACCTGTTCCGTCAGGCGCGGGAAAAAGCACCCTGCATCATCTTCATTGACGAAATAGATGCCATTGGCCGGGCCCGCGGCCGCAACATGTTTACCGGAGGCAACGATGAGCGCGAGAACACGCTCAACCAACTGCTGGTGGAAATGGATGGCTTCGGTACCGACAGCGGAGTCATTATTCTGGCCGCTACCAACCGGCCCGATGTGCTGGATTCAGCCCTGTTACGCCCCGGCCGTTTCGACCGCCAGATTTCTATTGACAAGCCCGACCTGAAAGGCAGGGAAATGATTTTTCAGGTGCACCTCAAAAACATTAAGGTGGCTCCCGGTCTGGACATCAGCCGGCTGGCTTCGCAAACGCCCGGCTTTGCCGGCGCCGACATTGCCAACGTCTGTAATGAAGCCGCATTGATCGCCGCTCGCAAAAACAAAAAGCTGGTGGAGATGAGCGACTTTCAGGATGCCATTGACCGGGTGGTTGGCGGGCTGGAAAAGAAAAACAAGATCATCAGCGAAGAAGAAAAGCGCATCGTGGCCTACCACGAAGCCGGTCATGCCATCTGTGGCTGGTTTCTGGAGCATGCCGACCCGCTGGTAAAAGTATCCATTGTGCCCCGCGGCGTGGCGGCATTAGGTTATGCCCAGTATCTGCCGAAAGAACAATACCTCTACACGCGCGAACAACTCAACGATCAGATGTGCATGGCTCTGGGCGGCCGAGCTGCTGAAGAAATCGTTTTTGGAAAAATATCCACCGGAGCACAAAACGACCTGGAACGTATTACCAAAATGGCTTATGCCATGGTGGCCATCTATGGTATGAACGATAAACTGGGCAACGTTTCGTTTTACGATCCCCAGCAGGAATACACCTTCCAGAAGCCGTATTCGGAAGAAACGGCCAAACTCATAGATGAAGAGGTCCGTAACCTGATTCATCAGGCCTATGAGCGCACCCGGCAGTTGCTTACTGAAAAGAGAGAAAGTCTGGAACGCCTGGCACAGGCGCTGCTGCAAAAGGAAATCCTCTTTCAGCACGATATTGAAGAGCTGATCGGCAAAAGGCCGTACGAAATCCGCCATGCAGGCGACAGCCATACGGAATCACCCGTGCAGGAACTGGCCGATGACGGTAATGGATTGACCCGGGATAACGGACAGCCGCAAATGCAACCGGTGCATGACCAGCAGGAATAAATGCAGGGTCAGTGCGAACCTGCTTAGGGAAAACAGGGGCAGGAATTCAATTGTTTTTTAATAAGAACAAAACAATTCCATGCAGCTTAAAGGCAAGGAGCAGGTGCTGAAAAACATCCGGCATGCGTTGATCTCCGCTACCGATCAGCCGTTCAGCCAGTTGGATCAGACCCAGCCGGTCTTTCCGGATCCGGAAGACTCATTGGACGTCCTGTTTGCCCGCGAGTTCACGGCCGTTAACGGGCAGTTTGTTTATTGCGAAAACGATCAGGAACTGGTAACCAATCTCCAATTGCTTGCAGCCGAAAAGCAATGGAAGCAGTTGCTGGTTTGGGAGTACGCACTGATTCAGAAGCTGCAGGCTGGCTTGTCGGATGTTTTGCATATTGGTCGCAATCCGGAACGGGCCGATGCCGGACTTACCGGATGTGAAGCCCTCATTGCGCGAACCGGCACCATCATGGTGACTTCGCGTAGCGAATCCGGCCGGGTACTCAGCGTTTTTCCGCCCGTTCATGTGGTGGTGGCCTATGCTCATCAGTTGGTGTATGACATCCGCGATGCTTTGCAGCTGATAACTGCCCGCTATTCATCGGCCGTTCCCTCCATGATCAGCCTGATTACAGGTCCCAGCCGAACGGCAGATATAGAAAAAACCCTTGTGCTCGGCGCCCACGGCCCTAAAGAGATTTACGTGCTCTTCGTGGACCAGCCCGCTTGATGATGGAGGCGCGGTCAGCAAACGGTAAAATCTATTTTGCCTCCGACCTGCACCTCGGATTTCCCGATGCTGCGCAATCCCTGGAGCGCGAACGCCGCTTTGTGCGCTGGCTGGATTTTATTGCCGCTGACGCTTCGCAGTTGTTTCTGCTTGGCGATTTGTTTGACTTCTGGTTTGAATACCGGCAGGTAGTGCCCCGCGGTTTTGTTCGCTTGCTGGGCAAGCTGGCCGAGCTGAGCGATTCGGGCATTCGGCTGCATGTGTTTTCCGGCAATCACGATCAATGGATGACCGATTACCTGACGCAGGAACTTCAGGCCACGGTCTATCATGGCCCGCAGCGCATGGAGTTGCACGGCAAACGCTTCCTGCTGGCGCATGGCGATGGGCTGGGTCCCGGCGACCATGGCTACAAATGGCTGAAAAAAATTTTTTCTAATCCGACAGCCCGGTGGTTGTTTGCACGCCTGCATCCCAATTTCGGCGTGTGGCTGGGCAAGCGCTGGTCGCGCAACAACCGCTTGCTTAACGGGGAGGAACAGGCAGAGTTCTTAGGAGCCGATAAGGAGTGGCTGATACATTATGCGCGGCAGCAACTTGAGCGCGAATTCATAGACTACTTTGTCTTTGGCCATCGCCACATCATGCTCACCTTTCCCTTGTCGCCTACCAGCACACTCATTACGCTGGGCGACTGGTTGTCGCACAACAGTTATGCCGTTTACGAAGGCACCACCGTTCGCCTGCTGACCTTTTCCTGAAAGACCAAACTTTCAGTTGTTGATCAGGCTGATGATCATCACTGAAAACAGAATGACGTTCCAGTTGATCAGGCTTTGGCTGGCCTTCATTTCAGCTGTTTCCTTATGCCACAGGTTTCGCTGAATAGCCAGTTGCCTGAGTAAAAAACGGGAGATAACGGCAAGGACAAAACTGATAAACGGCAACACGGCTACCAGCAGAATGTGGTTCAGCTTGCTTCCGGCCAGCATCGCATCCACCCAGGAATGTTGACGCGTGAGTACGGAATAAGCGACACCGGTCCAGAAAACCAGCGTGGGAACAGTGAGCAGAAAGCCGGCTATCAAAAGCCGCTTCACTCGGACGGGAACTATCGCTGCTTCCATGGTAGCATTGCTTGATTTTTACATCAGACGTGAGATGGTGTAATGCAAAGAATCCGAAGCATGGGGTTGCAAGCAAAAATAACGTAATCAGTAAAAAAATGGTTTGCTCAGGCTGACGCTTACACTAACCGAAAATGCCTGACCCTTGCGCTAACTTTGCAGCCGCAACCACCATGAGCGAAGCCATCGGGCATGAATGTGGCGTGGCGCTGATCCGGTTGCTGCGTCCGTTGCCCTATTACAAGGAACGATACGGCACGCTTCTGTACGGTCTTAATAAGCTGTATCTGCTCATGGAAAAACAACACAACCGCGGTCAGGATGGCGCCGGCATCGGATCCATCAAGTTGCAGGCTGCTCCCGGCAGCCGGTTCATGAGTCGTTACCGATCCAACTCCCCTCTGGCCATTGCGGAAATTTTTCAAAAGATCTACCGCCGCCTGGATCAGGTGGCTGCCTCCAACAGCTCTCTGGTGGAAGATGCTGACTGGATGGCTAAAAACGTCAGCTTCATTGCCGAACAACTACTGGGGCATTTGCGCTATGGCACTTACGGCCGCAACGAAATTGACAGTTGCCATCCCTTTTTACAGAATCCGAATTCTGCATTGCGTGCCCTTTTGATGGCCGGGAATTTTAATCTGACCAACATCAGCGAATTGCGCCCGTCGGCATCTTCGCTTGCTGAACGGCCTGACACTTCCGTTGTGGTGGAATGCGTGGCTGCCGAACTGGATCGCGAGCTGGAACAGGTTCGCATGCGTCAGATGGACAATCGTGCAGTTGCGGTCGCTGACCTGCACCGTCGTATGGATTTTCCTGCTGTCCTTCGCCGGGCTGCATCCCGTTTCGACGGGGGATATGTTTTGGCAGGCCTCACCGGACTGGGCTTTTCTTTCACCCTGCGCGACCCCTGGGGCATTCGGCCTGCCTTTTATCTGCACAATGAGGAGGTGCTGGCTGTGGCCAGCGAGCGCCCTGCCCTGCAAACGGCTTTTCATGTGGCTGCCGATCAAATCCATGAATTGCCACCGGGAGCTGCCGTCATTGCCGACCGCAACGGGTCTGTTTCGGTTTCCCAGATTTTGGAGCCGCAACAACGTCGTTCCTGCAGCTTTGAACGAATCTACTTTTCGCGGGGTAGTGATGTTCAGATTTATCAGGAACGAAAGCGCCTGGGTCATTTTCTGGTGCCGGCTGTGCTGAAAGCCATCGATTACGATCTGGAGCACACTGTTTTTTCCTTTATCCCCAACACTGCCGAAGTGGCTTTTCTGGGTCTGCTGGAAGGCATAGAACAGCACCTGCAGTCCTACAAATTCGGCCGCATCCGCTCAGCCGATCTCGCCGACGACGAACTGAAAAAGCTGTTGCAGCTTCGCCCCCGCATAGAAAAAATTGCCATAAAAGATGTGAAGTTGCGGACCTTCATTACGCAGGATACCAGCCGCAATGAATTGGTGCAGCACGTGTACGACATCACCTACGGCAGCATACGTCGGGGAGAGGATACACTGGTTGTGTTGGATGATTCCATAGTGCGCGGTACAACCCTCAAACAAAGCATCATCCGGATGCTGGACCGACTCGGCCCGCGGAAAATCATCATCGTTTCCTCAGCGCCCCAGATTCGTTATCCCGATTGCTATGGCATTGACATGAGCAAGATGAACGACTTCATCGCTTTTCGGGCGCTGATTTCGCTGCTGCGCAAAAAAGGACTAGACAACAAGCTGGATGACGTTTACGAGTCCTGTCGCCGGCAAATGGACTGGATGCCCGAACAACGCTTCAATGCCGTCAAGGTTTTATACGAGCTGGTCAGCGACGAAGAACTTTCGGAAGAAATTGCCCGCCTCATCCGCGACGACGATGTGCAGGCCGAAACGCAGGTGATCTTTCAAACCATTCCCGATCTGCACCGCGCATGTCCGGATCACCTCGGCGACTGGTATTTCTCCGGTGACTACCCTACGCCCGGCGGCGTAACCGTCGTCAACCGGGCCTTCATGAACTTCATGGAAGGCAAAGACGTGCGGGCTTACACATGATCCTGCTGTTCAATACACTTCCGCCAGCATACAGCGTACACTGCCCCCGCCTGTTCGTTCAATTACGGGGATGGAGACGGGCAGCAGTGCTCCGTCGGTTGCCAGCAGCGTACGCTGTTCTTCAGTAAACCGGCCCCATGCCCGTTTGCTCAGCGCCCAAAGCGTGGCGCCGCGCCTGTTTCGGAGCAACAGGATGTTGCCGCAGAACTGCTTCATTTGTTCCAGGCTGATGACGACCAACCGGTGAGTGGATTCCAGAGCGCTGAGAACCTGCAGGCGATCAGCAGCCACGATGGCCTCAGCGCAGACGACCGCCACACGCATTCCGATGCTCATGACCACATTGGTATGGTACACCGGCAGGCCGTCTTCCAGGGCTGTATGGAACAGGATGGGTTCATACCCCATTTGTGCGCACCATTGGCGAACCAGTCCGGCATCGGTACGGAGCGACAGGGCCGCATACGCACGACGATGCTGCCGGTCCAGCACCAGGCTTCCGGTTCCTTCCAGATACCGATCCTCTTGCTCCCAGAGGCTCCAATCGTCGACGGGGCGTCCTGTTGCAAGCCAGGCAGCCCAGTGGGGCTGACGCTCCGACCGCCGGTTGGCTGCCAACAGCGGATACAGGATCACCCGGTCGTCATGAAACGAAATCCAGTTGTTGGGAAAAACGGCATCGGGGCTCAGGCAATGGTCAGGCTGCTGAAAGGCGATTACATACACATCGTTTTGAATCAACATATCTTTTAATAAATCAAATTCCGTTTGAGCGGCCTGTAGCGTCAGTGCTGCAGACTCATCGCCCGCCTGCTGGAAAGTATTGGTGGCTGCCGTCAGCTCGTTGTGGCTGAACCGCGCAGGACGGACCATCAGCACGGTATCCGCTAACGGGTGCGCTTCAGGCATCTGAGGCAAGTTACTATTTTCGTTCGCACCCGATATGCGGTGGTGGTTCTTTCCGGCCTGTTGCCTGACTGTAGCGGTTTGTGCACAGGATCAGCCTGTTGTCCTTGATCGCGGATTGCGCATCACCCGTTCCTGCACCATTCAGGCCGGTGAATACGTGCTGGATGCCAGTCCCGACCTGAATGAAGCTGTGGTCGTTATTGAGGGAGAAGACATCGTTGTGGATTTTCAGCAGGCCGTGCTGCGTAGTAGCCTGCCGGTAACCCAGCCTGACCGCTTTCAGGGTGTTGCCATCCTGATCCGGAACAGCCGCCGCATAACGTTGCGTCATGCGCGCATTCATGGTTACAAAGTGGCCATTCGGGCTGAAAACGTAGAGCATCTGGTCATCGAACATTGCGACCTGAGCTATAATTACCGGCAGCGGCTGAACAGCACGCCCTTTCGGGAAGACATCAGCGACTGGCTCAGCTTTCATCAGAACGAAAACGATCAGTGGCTGCGGTACGGTGCAGCCCTCTATCTGCGCCGTTGCAGTTACGCCGTCATTCGCCATAATCGCGTTACCGGCGGTCAGTGTGCCTTGATGATGACCCATTGCCATTACGCACGCATCACCGGCAATGAGTTTACCTTTAATTCAGGCATCGGTATAGGCCTGTACCGGTCAAGCCATAACGTCATTACCGGAAACAAGCTGGATTTCAACATCCGGGGCTACAGCCACGGCCGATATAACCGAGGGCAGGATTCGGCCGGCATCCTTCTGTATGAACAAAGCAGCAACAACCTGATTGCAGGCAACAGCGCCACCCATTGCGGCGATGGATTGTTTCTGTGGGCCGGACAGTACACGATGGACACCGGTCAGGGCGGCAGCAACAACAACCTGGTTTATGCCAACAACTTCAGTGATGCCTCCAACAACGGCATTGAGGCTACCTTCAGCAGCAATACCCTGGTGGGCAACCGGCTGCATCGCTGCGACTATGGCATCTGGGCCGGCTACAGTTATCAGACCGTTGTGGCCGCCAACGAACTGGCCGACAACCGCGTCGGCATAGCGATAGAACACGGACAAAACAACACGCTGCGCGCCAACACGTTTCAGGGGGATCGCCTGGCCATTCAACTTTGGGCCAACGAACAGCAACCGGCTTCGTGGAAGCTGATCCGGTATCGAAACACAGAAAGCAAGAATTACACCATTACACATAATTTTTTTAAAAATGTGGGAAAGGTTGCTGACTTCAGGCAAACCACAGCGATTCGTTTTGACAGCAATTGCGTTGATGCATCAGTTGGCTTGTTTACCGACCGAACGGCCCCGGCCGATTCGTTTACTGAAATGGATTCATCCGTTTGTCGGGCTGAGCGGCTGGCCTTGCTCCGGCGCTATCTGCCCGACTCATCCCTAGCTGTTCCTGATCCCCCGCCCTTACCTGGCCGGCAGTACATCCGCATGACCGAATGGGGCCCTTACGACTACCGCCGTCCGCTACTGTGGCTGGACAGTATCGGATCGGAAGGAACTTTTTACCTGCAGCTGCTGGGCCCGCCGGGCAAGTGGCGGTTGCGTCGGGCTCAGGGATTGTCGTTGGCCCGGTTAGGTGGTTCTCTGCCGGATACCCTGCAGGTCCGACCCTTGCCGAATTTTCAGGGAACCTATCGAATCACCTGCGCGTATTTGGGCGAAGCCGGTACCGATGAATTTGGACGCACGTTTTCCCCAGACATCCTGCGTCCCTATGATTTCAGTTTTCAGTTCGAACGTTATGCATTGGAGTGGAACCGATCGTTTTTCGCCCTCCATCCCCACAAGACCATGAAGCCCGAATGGATTGCCCATGCTGCCCGGAAAGGAAAGCCCGTTTATTCCGATACCGTAACTGATCTGCATTTCTCCTGGTGGCAATCGCCGTTGCAGTCCGTTCCTTCAGACTATTTTGCACTACAGGCGGAGGCAACAGTTAACCTGCCTGCCGGCCCGTATGAAGTGTTGATCACCGCAGACGATGGCGTACAATTCTTTGTGGATGACCGCATGTTGCTGGATGCTTTGCAACCTCCGCCGGACGCCTATGCCGACCAGTTCCATCACGTGATTCCCGTTACCCTAACCGGCATGCATCGCTTTCGCATACTTTATGTGGAACACACAGGATTGGCTGCCTTATCCTTTCGCCTGCGTAGCCTGAGCAGCCAGCCATGACCGTTCAGGAAAATGTTTCCCTCCGACCCTTCAACACCTTTGGTGTGGAGGCGAGGGCCCGATACTTCGCCGTTATTCAACATGCCGATGATCTGCGGCGACTTATGGATCATTCTGTTTGGCAACAGCAGCGGCTGGTGTTGGGTGGCGGCAGTAACATACTTTTTGCCGGGGATTTCCATGGGCTGGTGCTCCACAACCGGTTAAGCGGCTTTGAACAGTTGGCAACGGATGAGGAAGCTGTTGTTCTTCGGATTGCTTCCGGCGAAAACTGGCATCAGACGGTGCTGCGCTGTGTGGCGTCCGCATGGTGCGGGTTGGAAAACCTGGCCCTTATTCCGGGTTCCGTAGGGGCCGCGCCGATTCAGAACATCGGCGCTTACGGGGCAGAGTTTCAGGATTGTTGCCGTACGGTGGCTTTTATCCGGCTGGACAATGGACTGCCTGAGGAGCTTTCCGTTGACCAATGCCGGTTTGCTTATCGCGACAGCGTGTTCAAGCACGAGCTCAGCCACATTGCCTTCATTACTTCAGTGACCGTAAGGCTCCACCGGCGCTTTACGCCTAATCTGCGCTATGCTGCTTTGCAGCAGTACTTGCAGGCACAACAAATCAGCCGGCCCACCCTACGTCAGGTAGCGGATGCCGTTATAGCCATCCGGCGCAGCAAGCTGCCGGATCCGGACGTATTGGGCAATGCCGGTAGTTTTTTCCGCAATCCGGTGTTGGATGCAGAAACCGCGCAACGGCTTCAGCAACTCTATCCGCAGGCACCGGTTTTTGCCCGCGACGGCGCCTTCAAGGTGCCGGCAGCCTGGCTGATAGAGCAATGCGGGTGGAAGGGCAAACGATACGGTCAGGCCGGTGTGTACGAACATCAGCCGCTGGTTCTGGTCAATCACGGGCAGGCCTCAGGGGGTGAACTGCTGACGCTGGCTCGGCAAATTCGTGAGTCGGTTTACCAGCAGTTTGGCATCAGGCTGGAACCGGAAGTGAATATCGTCGGCAACGGACAACCCTGGCCGGAGTTAAAAGAAAAATAATTTCTTATTAAAAAAATTCGTAACAACCAATATCCGGTGGTGGCGTTCTCAAACGACCGTCCAGGTCAGTGAGCACTCCGTTATCGTAACCGGCATCAATGCAGGGCGACTGCGCCTGTAGCCGGTAGTCCTGCTTTTCATAATCCGGGGATACAAACAAGGGATTGGCGTTTTTTATCACGTCAACAAATTGTGGCTGATTGATGTTGACGGTATCGGCCAGTTGCATCAGACAATTGCGAAAACTGTAGTTAAAGGCTGCTCCCGATATGGCATCGCGGTCCAGTTCATTGTTTAAGGTACCGTAAATGATACAGTTGCCAAAAGTGGCATTCAGGTCGGCCGGCAGATAGTAGTCAACACCCTGAAGGCGATAGTAGTAGTAATTGCTCATGCGCAAAACGGGCTTTTGATGCTGGGTAACGATGGTGGACGCATTGGCAAAGGTGCAATTCTGGAATTCGTAATTGCCCCCGTATTCCAGTTGCACATTCCATTCGCCGCAACTGTGGATCAAACAATTTTCGGCATAGATATCGGCCGTTATGCCCAACAGGCCGGAAGAGAGCGTAAGTCGGATGATGCTGTTGCGCAGGGTCAGCTTGGGATAGGCAGTCACTTTCAGCGAATCCACGCGAATCCCGACAATGGATTCTTTAATTACGGCATACTCCACAACATTGTCTTTACTGGTTTTCAGCAGATGGATTCCCTGCCAGTTACCGGGCAGGTCCACGAAATAAGGCTCCAGCCGGTCGCCGCGGAACACGACGGAATCGCCCGGCTGACCAAGCACCCGAAGCGTGCCGGCCACATAAAACCGGGAATCGGCATGCAGATAAATGCGGCATCCGGGGTGTATCGTCAACGTAGCCTGGGTATCCACCAGAATGCTGTGAATGATGACGTAAGGTTTGTCGTTATACCAATCCTGTGTACCGATAATGGATGCATAAAAAAAATGGGCATTCTGTCCCCAGGCCTGAAGCACCACGCGTTGCAGGTTTCCGTTTGTTTCCATTACTACCGAATCGTAAACGACAAATGGGTTGTTTTCGTCATTAGGATTGATGGTAACGGCCACGAAAACGTAGATGCTGTCCCCTGCAGGAAGTTCCACATCACTCAGTTCGGTGGCCGGCTGGCCGTCCACATTCAATCGGAAAGGAGAGAGGGTGCCGCCCGCCAGGCGAAGGGAGCTGATGCGGATTTTTTTGTCGTTCGGGTTGCGGATCACGAAATAGCGTGTAGCGGAACCCAGGGAAGTAAATACCGTGTCGAAGGTGAGCGTGTCGGTAGAAAAATCCAGACGATGATCCGGATCTGTGGTCAGGAGGTCGCGCTGGCAACCTCCGATCACTGCCATGCACAGCAGCAGCCCGATGAGGCGTAAGGCAAACATGCTCCGGGCAAAGATGCCGTTTTTCGCCATTGGTCCTTCAGCGGATGGCGCAGCCAATACCGGCAACGCTGACCGATGCGGCTTCGTATTGCAGCAGCGAATGGGCAGCAGCTTCCAGAGTAGATCCGGTGGTGATGACGTCATCTATCAGCAACAGATGCTTACCGGCAACGGCAGCTGGGCGGGCAACGGCAAACACGTCAGCTACGTTTTCCCAACGCTCGAAACGATTTTTACGCGTCTGCGAATCAGTGGCCTGCCGTCGGATCAATACCTGATCGCTCCAGGGTTTTTGTAAAGCTTCAGCCATTCCCTGGCAAATGCAGTCGGCCTGATTGTAACCGCGCTGCAGCAACCGCGAGCGGTGAAGCGGAACAGGCAGCAGCAGATCGACTTGCTGAAATTCGGCGCTCTGCAGCAATTCCAAACCGTACAGCTTCCCCAGATACCTCCCGATGTCGGTACGCCCCTCATATTTAAGCTGATGAATCAGTCGCTGCAATCGGCTGCCTTTCTGAAAATAGCAAAAAGCAGTAGCGCGTCGCAATGGAACGCGACCCCAGAAGTGCCGCTCCAGTTCATTGTCCGCATGCAAATGAAAATGGGTGCGGGGCAGATAAAACAGGCAAAAGCTGCATAGGACTTCTTCGTTACCGGCCAAAGCGTGATGGCAGGCCGCACAAATCCGGGGATATATGAGCCGTAATAAATCGCTGCACATACTGGTTAAATGAGAAAACAACATAGCTGGATCAGTAATACATCAATAAAATTACGCACGGCAAGCCATGCAACCCCAACGGTTTCCAGTCTCCGAAGGCAGAATGGGTATCTTTGCTCGTGCGAAAAGCATGGGAAATTCATGAATCCGAACGACGGTTCAGGCGGAAAAGAAATACCGGTACCTCCGGAAGGAAGCCTGGGACTTTTGGCTTTGGGCGATGTCGGGCTTAAACTGTGGCGGGAAGCCCGTATTCGTTCCGGCTACGAAGAAGCGCTTCGCCAGCGCCTCAACGAGCAGAAAAAGGAAATGGAAAAAAAGAAAGAAGAATTAAAAAAACGTCGGGAAAAGCATCAGCAGGCCCCTCCCGACCAACTGTTTTATGGGCAAACGCATAGCTAAACGGCTGCTGCTGATCGGCTGGGATGCCGCCGACTGGAAGGTGATCAATCCCCTCCTGGATCAGGGCCTGATGCCCACACTGGAATCGTTGGTGAACCAGGGAGTCATGGGCAACATTGCTACTTTGGATCCGCCGCTATCGCCGATTTTATGGAGCTCCATTGCCACCGGTAAGCTGGGCGACAAACACGGTGTGCTCGGATTTGTGGAACCTGACGTACAGAACAGCACCATCAGGCCGGTTCAGAGCACCTCTCGTAAGGTGAAAGCGATCTGGAACATTCTTTCGCAATGCGGCCTGAAGTGCAACGTAGTGGGTTGGTGGCCCAGCCATCCGGCTGAGCACATCAACGGGGTGATGGTCTCGAACTTTTATCAGAAAAGCAAAGGCTATTACGATGACCCCTGGCCCATGGCTGCGGGAACGGTGTGGCCTTCGGAGCTGGCCGATACGCTGGCGGAATTGCGCGTGCATCCGGCCGAACTCAGCGAACAGCATATTCTGCCTTTTATTCCGGAAGCCAGCAAAAGCTTTGACATGCGTTACATGCCGGCTGTGGGCATGCTGGCCAACATCCTGGCCCACACGGCCAGCGTGCATAATGCAGCCACCTATCTGATGCGAAATACGGAATGGGATTTTATGGCCGTGTACTACGATGCCATTGACCATTTCTGCCACGGTTTCATGAAGTTTCATCCGCCGCAACGAAAGGGTATTCCCGACGAACTGTTTCGTTTGTTCAAGGATGTAGTCAGTTCGGCTTATCGCTACCACGACATGATGCTGCAGCGCTTATTGGATCTGGCCGGTAACGAAACGACCGTGCTGCTGCTTAGCGACCATGGATTTCACAGCGACCATCTTCGCCCCAATCGTCTGCCACGTGAACCGGCTGGTCCGGCGTTTGAACATTCGCCTTTCGGCATCATCTGTCTGAAAGGTCCGGGCATTTGTGTTGATGAGCGGGTCTATGGTGCCACCCTGCTGGATGTTGCCCCAACGGTTTTAACCTTGTTCGGATTACCGGTAGGCAAAGACATGGATGGCAAACCGCTGCTTCAGGTTTTTCATCCTCCGGTTACTGCGGAATACATAGACAGCTGGGAAGAGGTGGATGGCCCTCACGGCATGCATCCCTCCGACCAGCAGGAAGACCCATGGGCTGCGCAACAGGCCCTGCAGCAGCTCATTGAGCTGGGCTACGTGGAAGATCCCGGTCCGGATAAGAAAAAAGCCATGGAGAAAAACGCCAGGGAGTCGCAATACTACCGGGCACGGATTCTTATGTTTCGTCGCGATTATGCGGCGGCGGCGGACATTCTGGAACGTATCTATGCCGAAGACCAGCAAATGCGGTTCGGCCTCAGCCTGCTCACCTGTTATCAGCAGCTCCGGGATCCTGTTAAATTCCGCACCGCCTTTGATGAAGTAAAAAAATTCAAAGAGGCAGATCTGGTTCAGTTGGACGTGATGGAAGCTGCTCTGCTGCTGCTGGAGCACAAACCCCGACAGGCTTTGGACGTGCTGCACAAGGCCAGGGAAAAGTCTGCTCATCTGCCACTGGTCCATACCCAGATCGGCCGTATGTACCTGCGTACGCATCGCAACGACGATGCCCTTCAGGCCTTTCTGATGGCATTGGAAATTGACCCCAACCTGCCTGCAGCCCATCACGGTCTTTCGGTGGTTTATCTGCGGCAGGGTCGTTACGAAGAAGCTGCCGAAGAAGCGCTGAATGCCATTGGCCTGCAATACCACATGCCCCAGGCGCATTATTGTCTGGGCGAGGCCCTGATGCACCTGCAGATCTACGACCGGGCCGCAGAGGCTTTTGAAGTCTGTTGCTCTATGATGCCCGGCAACCGCAAGGCGCATCTTTGGCTCATTGAATTATACGAAAAACACTTGAATCAAACTGAGCGCGCCCAGGCCCACCGGCAGTTTATTGCCGAACGAATAAAAGGCACCATCACCATCGTTTCCGGCCTACCGCGCAGTGGCACCTCCATGATGATGCAGATGTTGGCGGCAGCAGGCCTGCCATTACTAACCGACGAACAGCGAAAGCCCGATGCCAGCAATCCAAGAGGGTATTTTGAATACGAAAAGACCAAACGACTGCTCACCGATGCCTCATGGCTTCACGAAGCCGTAGGGAAAGTCGTTAAAATCGTTGCGCCGCTTCTGGTCAATTTACCCCCGAAGTACGACTACCGTATTCTGTTCATGAAGCGGGATCTGGGGGAAATCCTGCGTAGCCAACAGATCATGCTGGGTAAAGACCCGACCAACTATCCGCTGGCGCTGGCTGAAGCATTCGCCAAGCAACTGGAGAAATGCGAGGCCATGTTTCGGCGCATGCCCAACGTGGAAGTACTTTACGTTTCCTATGCCGATGCGGTGGCCAATCCGCTGGAAACAGCAGAAACCGTTGCTGCATTTCTCCATGAAGATCTGGATGTGGAAAAGATGGCCGCTGCCGTAGACAAATCGCTTTACCGAAATCAGATCTCCGCTTCACCTACCGGATAGATCTGCACCCGAAGGTGAGGCAAATTTTTTTTGTCGATAGCGTTAGCCTAAAGTCAAATGTTTACCTTTGATTGAAATAACCTACACATGAAGCAAAAAAATACCAGACTGTTAGGGCGGCTGAAACAGTACTCCGCACTTACTGTGCCGCTGGTGGCCGGTGCCGGTCTTGCCAACGGACAGGTGGTTTATACCGACATCAACCCCGATGTGGAAATTGAACTGGGCGAAAGCTTTGATCTGGACCTGAACAACGACGGTAATGTGGATTTTAAGCTGAAAGTGGCCACATACGGTCCTGACTGGTACCGTGCAGCTTTAGCCCCCTATCCATATTACACAACCAATCAGAATGCTTTTGCTGGTTACGTCAATACGTTGGGAGGCTTACTCAAACTGGGCTATGTTTCAGCCATCCCACAGGGCAATGCGATTGATGCCAACAACGACTGGAAAGTGCTCAATGATCTGGTGTTTTCTTATAACGCAAATGCTTACTTCCTGTTTGCCGCCATGCTTTCTACCTATATGGGAGGCGTGTACGGCCAATGGGGAGGAGGAATCACCGACCACTCCATTGCCCTGCGATTTTCACCGGATGGCACCAACCTCCACTATGGATGGCTTCGTTGCGAGGTAACGCCGGATGCACGAAAGATTACTCTTAAAGACTATGCTTTTGAAGCTACTGCCGGCGCCAGCATTCAGGCCGGTGTAGTGGTAAGTGCGCCCCAGCCGCAGGCCGATCCCTTCCGTATTTTCGGTTTTGAAGGCACCGTTCATGTGATGACGGAAAAACCTCAGGGAGCCACACTGCGCATCACCAACATGCTCGGTCAGGTAGTTCACAGCCAGGATTTGACGGCTAAACACACCACCGTCAACCTGAACTCCAAGGGTAAAGGAACCTATCTGGTTTCGGTGACACAGGATAATTCCGTGACCAGCAAGAAGGTATCGTTTCGTTAATCGTTGATGCTTAGCTGGCCTTTAGTGCTTAGGCCGGCGAACCTAAACAGAGAGCGGCGGCCGCGCAGCGGCCGCCGCTCTTTTTTCTGAAGATCACACGTGCCACTGCTTCAAACCCGGGCAGGTACGAGCTGGAAACATCAGGAATTGTTCTGTGACTGGCCAGCAACAGGTTTGCCTTTTAGCTTTGCCCCATCGACATGAATAAAAGTTCTCGCCGGTTGTCGCGTGCCCTGGGTCAGTATTCTGCGGTAGCTGCAGCATTCCTGTCGGCTCCTGCAGCCGCCCAGGTCATTTATCACGATATAGATCCTGACATCGTTCTTAACATCGGCCAGTCAGCGGCCCTGGACCTCAATAACGATGGCATCACCGATTTTCGTTTCAAGGTAACCACTTATGGCACCGGATGGTATTTTGCCGGCCTGGCTCCGCAACCGCCTCTTCTCACCAATCCCAATGCTTTTGCCGGTTACACCTTGGACCTGGGAGCTACACCCAGCATTTATGCCTTTCCAATACAGCTTGACTACGGTGTGGTAATTGACCAGAACCTGCCCTGGATTCAATTGGCTGATATGGCCTGGGTGTCCAGTTCCACCACCTATTACTTCTATGCCGGAATGGTGTCTAATTACTACAGCAACATCCTCGGGCAGTGGAGCAATGCCGTCGACAAGTACCTGGCGCTCCGTTTTTCGGTTAACGGGATCAACATGCATTATGCCTGGGTGCGTTGCGATGTGAATGCCACAGGTACCCAACTGGTTGTGAAGGATTTTGCCTACAATGCATCACCCGATCTGCCTATCGTTTCCGGACTGGCTGTGTCGGGCCAGCAGCCTCAGGATTATGATTCCTTCCGGTTCTGGATGAACAGGGACCATCTGCATGTTGTTTTTCCGCAAGGCCACGGGCAAGCGGCTCGACTGAATTTGCTGGATGTAACAGGCAGAATCATTTGCAGCTTCCAGCTCAATGAGCAGCACAGTATCCTAAACGTATCGCATTTGCCGGCAGGAATCTATGCCCTGCAACTGCTGAGTACTGAACACTCCCCTCTGGCAACAGGGCATTGTCTGAAGCCATGAATTGGTGTTTTGTAGCGGTTTTGTTATGTTTGTTTCGTAAACAAAACGTATGAAGAAACGCGTTAACCCTCGTTTGCAGAAACTGCTTGGCCGGTATTCTGCTCTTGCCGTGCCGTTGTCGGGAGCTTTTTTGCATGCGGATGCGCAAGTGGTGTACAAGGACATTGATCCCGACGTGGTTCTTGGCGTGGGTCAGAATTACGCTCTGGATCTGAATAACGATGGGAACATAGATTTCAAGTTTAAGGTAGCTTCTTATGGCACCGGATGGTACGTGGCCGGTTTGCTGCCCTATCCGCCTTACACCGACAACCTGAATGCCTTTGCCGGCTACACGATGACCTTCGGCGGCGATCCAAGCATTTATCCCTTCCCATCCATGTTTAATGCCGGCGACGTGATTGATGCGGCCCGTCCCTGGCTGGCATTTGAAGACATGCTTTGGACCTACAACGGACAGCCCGAATACTTCTACGCAGGCATGGTATCTAATTTTTATGGATACGTTTATGGCCAGTGGGCCAACGCCGTTGACAAATACCTGGCCATCCGCTTTTCTCCGGACGGCACCAACGTCCATTATGCCTGGATTCGTTGCGACGTGAATGGCGATGGTACGCAACTGACCATCAAAGACCTTGCCTTTGAGGCTACACCCGGGCAGCCCATTGTAGCCGGTGCGGTAACCGGTGTGTCGCAGATAGGCGAACAGCCCTTCGGAATCGTAAATTATGATGCTCTTGTGCAGGTGTTCTCCCGTAACCCTGCACAGACGGATGCTACTGTGTCCGTGGTTAACGCTGTGGGCCAGACTGTTCTCCAACAGCCATTAACGAGTGCCGTTACCCGAATTGATCTGCGCAGCTTTTCCAAGGGTATGTACGTCGTTCGGGTGCAGGACGCTCAAAGCAGTCTGTCGCAAAAAGTAATGGTGCGTTAGCAATTACCCTGGCGCATCTGGCCTTTCGGGCCGGAATGTGCCGTTAACGGTTTGTTTGGACGTAATCACAGGCATATGACCATGTACACAGCCGCTGATTTTCGGGTTATAGTTCCTACTCATGTTTCTATTGTGCCGTTTATTTGCGAACTTTAATAGGCGTTGTGGGGCTCGCAGAAACCGTTGATGACAATGGAACAGGAAAAAGAACCTCAGGAGCAGAAGCCTACGACGGAACTGCCTGAAGAGCAGCAGGTCGGAAATACGGAGCACAACAACCTCTCAGTTGCAGCGGCGGGGGATCCTCTTACGGTTTATAAGCGTCAACTCTTTGACCTGGACAAGCGGCTGGCAGAAAAAAATTTCCGCGATTTCTGGTTTTATGCCGTTGAACTGAAAAAAGAAATCTTCCAGCGCAGAGGCCTCAGCCGGGAGGTACGGCAATGCTTTTTAGGCGAGCTGGATTCCCTCTTCGAAAAAGCCAAAGCCATGGAAGACGAAACCCGCAATCTGGTGGCTCAGGCTTCGGAGTTGAAGCTCAAAAAGGTGCGCGAAATGATTGACCAGGTGCTTGCCCAACATACCGAACAGAATCAGGTGGAGCCTGGTCTTGCAGAACTGGACAAGATCTCAGCGTTCATCCGCGAAGGATCAGTAGAACTGCCCATGGGTATCTCTTTGCCGGATATGCTGCGCGAGCAACGGGAACAGGCCCGCGAACTGGTTCGAAAGGCTCGCGAAGCGTTACTGAACCGCCTGCACGAACAACGCCAGCAGCATTATCAGATCATTCAGCAAAAGCTTCAGGTTCTGTCCGATAAACTGACCAAGGAAAATAAACCCTTGTATGTGCTGAAAAACCTAAAAGCTGTGCGCGCGCAAATGTTTAGCCTGAATCTGGACCGCGCTCACATCCGGGAATTGGATCAGGTGATGCAGGCCCTTTGGAAATCCTCTCACGAAGCCCAGCAGGCGCGGGGAGAAGACGATGCGCGCCGCCGCATACGGGAAATGGAACAGATCCTGAAGCACAAGCAGCAACTGGTGTCGGCCATTGAAAAAGAGGTCAAGGACCTGGAGCTTCGCTGGTCAGGAGTGAAAAACGATTTTTTCCGAACCCACCTTCAGGAAATTATGGCCGAAAAGCGGGCCAAAGCCGAAGAGGCGCAAAAAGACATTTTCAGCCTCAAGGAAAAAATTGCTTTCTTAAACGAGCGGCTCAAACAACGCAAAGAAGCGCTGCAACAGCCAATAAACGACAAAAAGGAAAACCCGTGAGCCACCTCCGGGAATCGAACCCGGGACCTGCTGATTACGAATCAACCGCTCTAGCCGGCTGAGCTAAGGTGGCGTCAGGCTCTGCCGATGCAGCCCGGCAAAGCGTTGCGAAATTCCATGTTTTTGCTTAGTTGAACAATACGCCCCGGCACCGCTATTTTCATTGCCGGTCAGCGGATCATGGGAAGAAAAAGCAGAAAAAAAGGCTTACAAGCGCCAAAGGTTCGGCCCGCTGAGAACCAAGGAACCGGACAGCCATCGAATCCCTGGTTCATGAACCGGACTCCTGCCTTGCTGCTTGCCATGCTGGCTATTGTCCTTTATGCCCCAACAATCGCCTACGACTTTGCTCTGGACGACTATTCCGTTATTCTGGAAAACGGTCAGACCCGGGCCGGTATCCAGGCCTTGCCGGAGATCTTTCGCTCATCGTATCGTGCAGGGTACAGCATTCAAAGCGATGAACTCTACCGCCCGTTGCCCAAAGCCGTGTTTGCACTGAGCTGGGAGTTTTTTGGCGAAAACCCCATGCCGCTGCATCTGCTCAATGTACTGGTGTACGCAGCCTGCGGTGTGCTGCTTTGGGTGGTGCTCATGCGGTTTACCCCGCTGGGTGCAAACGGAGGATGGCCCGCCTTTGTAGCTGCAGCCTTATATGTGGCTCATCCCGTGCATTCCGAAGTGGTGGCCAACATCAAGAGCCTGGATGAATTGCTGGCCTTGCTGTTGTTGCTTGCATCGCTGACATGGTTTCTCGCTGCGCTGGCCCAAAACCGGAAAAACCTCCTTGCATGGTCCGTAGGTGCTTTCTTCCTGGCATTAATCAGTAAAGAATCGTCGTTGACCTTCTGGGCCGTTTATCCGCTGGCTGCCTATGTCCTGCTGCACTGGAACCTGAAGCGCGCTATGGCACAGGCGCTCTGGTTTGCTGCCCCGGCATTCCTCATGCTGATTATTAGAAGCCAGGTGGTAACCGCAGGCGGTTTGCCTCATCCCGGTGATAACCTGCTGGCCGGCACCGACGATAGGATCCTGCGCCTGACCACCGCTGTAGCTTTTCTGGGCAAGTACCTGAAGTTGCTCTTTGTCCCTTATCCGTTATCCTTTGACTATTCTTATGCCCATCTTACCCTGACGGGTTTTGAGCAGCCTGCATTTTGGTTTTCCCTCAGCATTCTCACAGTCCTGTTTGCAGCCGGCTTGTACCTGACGGCAAGAAGACACCTTGCCGGCTTTGGCATTTTATTTTTTTTCATCACTATATCGGTATCTTCCAACCTGTTTGTCATCATCGGCACCCATTTTGGCGAGCGCCTTTTGTTTCTGCCCTCTGTGGGTTTTGCCGTAACCCTGGGGGTGGTTTTTCAGTTGCTGCTCTCTTCAAAGGATGCTTCATTTAACCTGCAAGTCTTCAGACAACAACCAGGCTTTGCTTTTCTTTTGTTGGGTATGCTTACGGTTTATTCCCTTCTAACCTGGAATCGCATCGGCGTGTGGAAAAACAACCTGACCTTGTTTGAAAGCGGCGTTCGTGATGCTCCCCGAAGCTTCAGAACCCATTATTACCTGGGGCAGTTTCTGGTTAAGGAAAAAGCCAAAAAGTACTTTCCGGAAAGTGAATGGGCAGAGTTGAGCCAGCGGGGCCTGCAGGAGTTGCGTGCTGCCATTGGCATTATGCCTCAATTCACCGATGCCTGGCTGCATATCGGAAATTACTTTTTCGTAAGCCAAAACTGGGACTCTGCCGAATTCTACTATCGCAAGTGCATAGCTCTTGATCCGCAGGTCGCTACCGCATATAACAATCTGGCCACAGTCATGCAGCAAAAGGGCAATCTGGAACAGGCTCTGTACCTGTACGATCAGGCCTTGCAGCGTAATCCGACTTATGCCGATGCCTTGCGGAACAAGGGCAGTGTGTTGGGTATGATGGGGAGATACCGGGAGGCGCTTCCCTATTTTGAACGGGCCATTCAGGTGGCACCGGGTGAAGCCGAAGGGTATCTTTTTTTGGGCATCACCTATCGGAATCTGGGACAACCCGATCGGGCTAAACCGTATCTGGATCAGGCGGTGCGTCTCAATCCGGCCCTTGCTGAGGAGTTGCAATAACCATATGGCAGGCTATTCCCATTAACTTTGCTGCCGTACGGCAACGTCCAGCTTATCGGGGTGTAGCGCAGTTGGCTAGCGCGCCACGTTCGGGACGTGGAGGCCGGAGGTTCGAGTCCTCTCACCCCGACGGAATGCACCCTAAGTGAACACAGAAGGGCCGCTTCGTGAGGCGCTGCAACAGCGGCGCGACTATCAGGGATATCCGTTGCGGGAAGCCGAACTGCCTTCCGACCCGCTTGTGCTCTTTGAACAATGGTTTGCTGATGCCGTAGCAACCGGCATGGAAGAACCTCATGCCATGACTTTGGCGACCTGCAGTGTGGATTTCAAGCCAAGCTGCCGTGTCGTTTTGCTGAAGGATGTGGAAGACGGAGCTTTTGTTTTTTATACCAATTACGAAAGCCGTAAAGGAAAGGAACTGCTCTGGAATCCCTATGCCGCATTGCTTTTTTACTGGCCGCCGTTGAGTCGTCAGGTGCGCATTGAAGGGCGGGCCGAAAAGCTGGAGGCAGAAACGTCCGATGCCTACTTTGCTTCCCGCCCGACGGGCAGTCAGGTGGCTGCCGTGGTTTCGCCGCAAAGTGCCGTGATTGATGACCTGGAAGCCCTTCGTGAGCGCTGCAGACAGTTAGAAGCCCGGCAAAAACCCCTGAGCAGACCTTCGTACTGGGGCGGGTATCGCATCATTCCTTACCAGATAGAATTCTGGCAGGGACAGCCCAATCGCCTGCACGACCGGATTCGTTACGTGCATCAGGGAAATGCGCTCTGGAAAAGGGAGCGTTTGGCGCCCTGAACTTCAGCCTGCGGATTTGCTGCGACGCGCTGCTTTTTTGGGCTTTGGTGCGGGCTTTGCTGCAGGTGCCGGGGCAACGGCTGTGCCCGATTTCTTTTTGTGCGGCCGGGTAACCCCAAACGTTCCCCGGAACAGTTTGCCCCGTCGCGTTCTTCTGTCGCCTTTACCCATAATCAGGTTGTATTACGATTTTCTCTAAATCAATAACTGTTTTTCCTTGATGACCCTGCTGCCCGATTAACGAACCTTGGCGGCAAAGTCCTTGCCCACCTTGAATTTAACCACCTTGCGCGCCGGAATGGTAACCGTTTGACCGGTGCGGGGCACGCGGCCCTTACGCGCAGCCCGGCGCACGGCCAGAAAAGTGCCGAAACCCACCAAAACCACCTTGTCTCCTTTTTTGAGGGCACTCATCGTATTGTTGATGAAACTATCCAAGGCAGCGTTGGCTGCCGACTTGGAAATTTTTGCGTCCCTGGAAATCTTGACAATCAGTTCGCCTTTGTTCATGACCGGCACAGTTTCGTTTGAAAACAGGACGTCAAAAATAGAAGAATGTATTGCAAATGCAAATCATCGACTGACTACGTCCCATGGCCTTTGCATCAGTGAAAAGGAAGCACTGGGATGAATGGAGTAAATTTGAGGTATGCGGATGCTGCTGTTGCTTGTCTTGGTGCTGGTGCTTCTATCCTGTCACCGCCAAACCTGTCCGGCCTACATGAATGGCGCCATCACCGGAACAGAAGGAAGCACCAAACGGGAAAAGCGTCAGGAGCTGTTTCCGGAAAAGATAAACGAACACTACCGGCCGCCTCGTCGCTGAGGTTACGACACCCGTATCCAGTTACCGAAACGTTTTTCGTTGTGCATCAGGTAGTGCTTCAAAGCCTGATGGGCAGGAAGCATCAGATCGGGATCCTGTTGGGCAAGATGCACCGCTTCATTGCGGGCTTGCTCCAGCAGGGAAGCATCGCGCAGGGGATTGGCCACCCGAAATTCGATCATGCCTGATTGACGGGTGCCTTCCAGATCGCCCGGGCCGCGCAGCCGCAGATCTTCCTCGGCAATGCGAAATCCGTCGGTGGTTTGCGTCATGATGCTGATGCGTGACCGGGCTTCGGAGCTGATGCGTTCCGGAGTAATCAGAATGCAGTACGACTTGTGGGCACCCCGGCCCACGCGTCCGCGAAGCTGATGCAATTGCGACAGGCCAAAGCGCTCGGCGCTTTCGATTATCATCACGGTGGCATTCGGCACATCCACACCTACTTCAATCACGGTGGTAGCGACCATGATTTGGGTCTGTCCCTTCACGAAGCGCTGCATTTCGTACTCGCGGTCTTCTGGCCTCATGCGTCCATGCACGATGCTTACGGCGTATTGCGGCAATGGAAAAGCCCTGCTGATCGCTTCATAGCCATCCATCAGATATTTGAGATCCAGCTTTTCGGATTCTTCGATCAGGGGATAAATCACATATGCCTGCCGACCTCGGTCAATTTCTGATTTGAGGAAAGAAAAAATACGCAGCCGGTGGGCATCGGTGCGGTGAGCGGTAACGATGGGCTGACGTCCCGGCGGCAACTCACGAATAACGGACTGATCCAGGTCGCCGTACAGCGTGAGGGCCAGTGTGCGCGGTATAGGGGTGGCCGTCATCACCAACACATGGGGAGGCTGGGCCTGATGCAGCCAAAGGCGGCCCCGCTGGGCAACGCCGAACCGATGCTGTTCGTCAATGACTACCAGCCCGAGCTGATGGAAACGTACGCTTTCTTCCAGCAGCGCATGCGTGCCGATAAGCAAATGCAGATCCCCTTTTTGAGCCTGCTCCAGCACCTGCCGTCGGGCGGCTCCTTTCACGGATGCAGTAAGCAGACCGACCGATACATTCAGCCCGGCAGTAAGCTGACTGATGTTCCGGTAATGCTGATAGGCCAGCACTTCCGTGGGAACCATCAGCGCACATTGGGCACCGTTGCCGATGACAGCCAGCATGGCTGACAGCGCAACGATGGTTTTGCCGCTTCCCACATCGCCCTGAAGCAAGCGGTTCATCTGACGTCCGCTTTTCATATCGGCAATGATTTCGCGGATCACCTGTTTTTGTGCTTCGGTTAGCGAAAAGGGAAGTTGATGCTGATAAAATTGCTGCAAAAGGCTGCCGCTGGAGCGCAGTGTGCACAGCGGAGTTCGCGACTGGCGGTGCCGGTGCAGGCGAGCCATTCGCAATTGGTGAATAAACAGTTCTTCAAAACAAAACCGTTTGCGGGCCTGTTCGCCCTCAGATTCGCTGGCCGGCGCATGCATCTGACGAAATGCTGCGAAGCGGGCGGTAAGAGCCTGTCGCTTCACCATATCGGGTGGAAGAATCTCCGGCACGTCGCTTTCGCTGATCTGCTCCAGCAGAGTATGGATGAGTTTGCCCAGGCCGCGGCTGTCCAGGTGGCGGCTTTTCAGCTTTTCGGAAGAAGGATACACCGGTTGCATTTTTCCGGCAAACGGAATAGCCGCGCCATCGTCGGCACGGGCCAGTTCAGGATGACTGATACTGAACTGCCCACGGAAAAAGCTAAGCCGCCCGAAAGCTATGTACGTTAAACCGGGGGTCAGATTTTTTTCTGCCCACTTCAAACCCTGAAACCACAGCAATTCCAGCTCACCGCTGCCGTCGCGAAGCCAGGCGCTCAACCGGCGGCTTCGCCCTTCTCCGATAACCGATTTTTCCGTAAGTATTCCCTTGACCTGCGCAAATTGCTGTTGCGGATGCAGGGAGCCAATAGGGTTAAACTGCGTGCGATCCACATAGCGAAAAGGAAAATGAAACAGCAGGTCGCCAAACGTGAATATCTGCAATTCCTTTTTGAGCAACTCGGCACGCACCGGCCCCACTCCCTTTAGAAATTCTATAGGCGTGTCCAACACATGATTCTGACGGGCCATGGCCGCTGTTGGAAACAGCGAAATAATCAAATGCCTGCCTATTCCACCGGGTGGCATCAAGACCGCTACGAACAGGCTGAGGTGCAACAGTCGGAAGGGATCGTATCTTGCCGCCCGAAGAGGTTATCATGATTTCGTCGCGCGAAAAAAAAATACGCCGGTACGGCAGCGGCTATCTTCGGCTGATGTACGAACTGCGTCAGGTGCCCCGGGAAAGCATCCGGTTCCGGACACGCTCCGACGAGTGGAACATCAATGAAATTGTTGTTCATCTGGCAGATTTGGAGGCCAGCGCCTACATCAATCTGCGGCGGGCTGTGGCCGAACCCACGCAGCGCATCTTCGCTTTTGACAAGGACCTGTGGGTGGAATCGCTTGCTTACTATCAAAAGGCCATAGGTCCTTCTTTAAAACTGTTTCGCCTGTTGCGGGCCAGCAACTACCTGCTGCTGAAGAATCTGGATCAACATGTGTGGCTGCATACGGTATTTTACGAAAGCCATGGTCAGATCACTTTGGAAGATCTTTTGGACCTGTACGAAAAGCATCTGGATCGTGCCATCCATGAAATTGCCGCCATCGGTGAAACGTACAGGAAAAAGTTTAACGACACCTCTTCTTGAAAGCCTTTAAACTTTACAGAGTTTTATCGTTATAAGAGGAAATAAAGTCGAATGTTTATCTTTCGCCAGCCTTTTCCTATGTTCCGCAGATGCTTTCTTCTTTTGCCGGTCTTGATTTCGTTGAATGCCCAGGCTCAGGACGACTTCCGGTTGGCTATCAGTGCAGGTCCGCAGCTGGCCTGGATGACCACGCCCGAAAAAGGGCTTGAGCGCACGGGGTCGTGCCTTGGTTTTTACTACGGTGCGCTGCTAGATTTATTTATTGCAGATAATTACTCGTTTTCTACCGGATTCCTCATTTCACAGGTAGGGGGCAAACTCCAGTTCAGCGATTCGGTACGCTTCCAGAGTTCCACTGAGCTGCCGGTTTACCCTGGAGGCACCGAAGTATCATTACGTAATGAATACCTGGAAGCGCCACTCACCTTGCGCCTGATGAGCAGCACGGTAGGTGATTTGAGGTATTTTGGACAGTTTGGTTTCAATTTTGGTATCAGGGTTCGTTCGCGTGGTGACCTGATCATGCCTTCCTTTACGGAGAAGAAGCTGAACTTTTCCAAAGATGTCGGATTATTTAATATGGGATTGCTCATGGGGGCAGGCATTGAGCACGATTTTCCCGGCGTAGCTTCGTTAACCGCGGGAATTCAGTTTTCTAACGGCTTTTTTAATGTGTTGACTTTGCCCAAAGAAAACAAAAACAAGGCCCGGCAGAATTATCTTCGGCTGTTGCTGGCGCTCAATTTCTGACAACTGCCTGTCTGCTGCAGCCATGACGTAAGCCACGGTACCTTTGCTGCGATATGAAGATTGCGTTAGCGCAGCAGAACTACGTCATCGGTGATTTTGAGGGCAATGCAGCAAAGATTTCAGCCGCTATTGCGGAAGGGCGCAGCCGGGGGGCCGACCTGGTCGTATTTTCCGAGTTGTGCGTTTGCGGTTATCCGCCGCAGGACATGCTGGAATACCGCAGCTTCGTTGGCCACTGTGAACAAACTGTCCATCGCATCGCTCAAGACACAAGGGGCATAGCTGCCCTTATCGGCGCCCCGTCAGTCAATCCGCAACCGGAGGGTAAAGACCTGTTCAACTCTGCCTATCTGCTGCACGACGGCCAGGTAGCTGCCGTCCGACATAAGTCGCTTTTGCCGAACTACGATGTGTTTGATGAGTATCGCTATTTTGAACCCAACAGCGATTTTCAAACCGTTCGCATCGGCTCACGACAGGCTGCCGTCACCATTTGTGAGGATATCTGGAACGTAGGCAGTAATCCCCTGTATCGCATCTCACCTTTGGACCACCTGGAGCGCTTTGATCCCGGTTTTCTGATCAACAGCTCGGCTTCGCCTTTTGATGTACAAAAGGCCGGTGAACGCATCCGGCTGGTGGAGGACATAGCCCGCCGGCATAACCTGCCGGTCTTTTACTGCAACTGTGTGGGTGCACAGACGGAATTGATTTTTGATGGCGGCTCACTGGTGGCTGCTCCCGGCGGGTTCATCGTGGATGAGTTTGCCTATTTTACCGAAGATCTTCGCCTATATGACCTGGATGAGGTGGCAACCTATTCTGGTCCTTCGATGGTAAAAGAGCGGATGCCGGAAGCGCTGCTTTATGATGCGCTGGTTTTTGGCCTGAAAGAATATTTCCAAAAGATGCAGTTGTCCAGTGCTGTCATAGGGCTGAGCGGCGGCATTGACTCCGCTGTAGTGGCCTGTCTGGCTGCTGATGCCCTGGGCGCGCCATCAGTGCATGCCTTATTACTGCCGTCGCCATTCACATCACCGCAATCGGTAACCGATGCCATTGAACTGGCTCGCCGTCTGGGTATCCGTCACGAGGTGATTCCCATCAGCGGACTTTATGAGCAGGCTGTGGCTTTAATGCAGCCTTACTTTGGTAAAAAGCCGTTTGATATTACAGAAGAAAACCTGCAATCGCGCCTGCGTTGTCTGCTGTTGATGGCTTATGCCAATAAGCATGGCCTTGTATTGTTAAACAGCTCCAACAAAAGCGAGCTTGCTACGGGCTATGGAACGTTGTATGGCGATCTGACCGGAGGCCTTTCCGTGCTGGGAGATGTTTACAAGACGCAGGTGTATCGGTTAGCGCATTGGATCAATCGGCAGGGAGAACGGATTCCTGAAGCCATTCTGAAAAAACCCCCTTCGGCTGAGCTACGACCCGGCCAGTTGGACAGCGACAGTCTGCCGCCATACGATGCGCTGGATGCCGTTTTGTTTGAGCATATAGAGCGTCGAAAAGGAAGGCAGGAGCTGGTGGCCCTGGGGTATGAGGCATCGCTGGTGGATCGGGTTTTGCATCTGGTTAGCAGCAGCGAATTCAAACGCCGTCAAGCGCCGCCGGTGCTGCGGGTATCCAGTAAGGCATTTGGCCCGGGCCGCCGCATGCCGCTGGTAGCCCGTTATCACCTGTTGTGATGTTCCTGGTGCTGCGGGCCGCCGTTCAGCACAATTTCCTCTCCCTGACTGTCGTAGAAATGGAATTCGCCAATGGCCAGATTATCATTGGAATCCACCCGGATAAAACGCCGGTACTTCCACCACCATTTCATGCGGATGGACCATAGGCCTTTGGTTATATACGCTTCCAGATACGGATGAACGAAAAGGGTAATTTGTTTTTGGTTGTTGTGCCTGATGATGTGCTCCAGATTTTTTTCTATTTCATCCAAAATGAGAATGGAGGGCCCGATCTTGCCCGTTCCCCCGCAGTCGGGGCATACTTCTTCAGTAGCAATCGAAACTTCAGGCTTTACCCGTTGGCGTGTGATCTGCATCAGGCCGAAACGGCTTATCGGCAAAATAGTGTGGCGGGCCTTATCACGCTTCATCAGCTCGTGCATGGTTTTCTGCAATTGCCGCCGGCTTTCGGGGTTGCGCACGTCAATCAGATCTACAATGATGATGCCGCCCAGGTCGCGCAGCCGCAATTGACGGGCCACTTCCTGAATGGCCGCCAGGTTGATAGCCAAGGCATTTTCTTCCTGACTGGCGGCCTGCATCTGCTGCTGACCGCTGTTGACATCAATGACGTGCATGGCTTCGGTGTGCTCAATAATCAGATGGCCACCGTTCTTGAGAGGCACCTGCCGGCCGAACGATGATTTGATCTGCTTGGTAACATCAAACTGATCGAAAACCGGTGTACGGCCGCTGTACAACTGAACGATATCCACCTGTTCGGGAGAAATGCGACCGATATAGTTGCGGATTTCGTTGTACAGATCCCGCGAGTTGACCACAATGCGATGAAACGAATCGTTGAGCATATCGCGCAACAGCGTAGAAGTCTTATTCAATTCGCTGAGCACCTTTGCCGGAGGCTGGGCGCCCTTAAGTTGCCGGGTCAGCGACTTCCATTTTTCCATCAGATGCATCAGTTCTTCGTGGAGTTCCTGAACGGAGCGTCCCTCAGCCAACGTGCGCACGATGATGCCGAAGTTTTTCGGCCTGATGCTTTCCACCAGCCGCTGCAAACGCTTGCGTTCGTCGGCCGCAGCAATTTTTTTGGAGATACTGATTTCGTTGGTGAAGGGGATAAGGACCAGGAAGCGGCCGGCCAGGGAAATATCGCAGGACAAACGGTGGCCTTTGGTGCTGATGGGTTCTTTGATGATCTGAACCAGCAATGGGGTTCGCTTGTTGAGGGTGTTGGCGATCTTGCCGGTTTTCAGGGTTTCGGGTTCCAGCTCAAAGTCGGCCAGGTTATCGGGTGCTGAACCTTCCAGAGCCATTCGGGTAAACTTTTGAAGCGAACGGATCTGAGGGCCAAGGTCAGAGTAGTGCAGAAATCCGTTTTTTGCCTGACCAATGTCCACGAAGGCGGCATTCATGCCGGCCACAATGCGGTCAATGCGCGCCAGGATGAGATCGCCGATGGCCAGGCTGCGGTTGGGATGATCCTGATGCAGCTCCACCAGCAGGCCATCTTCCAGCAAAGCCAGCTCTACACCCTGTTTACCAGCGTTAATGATCAGTTCTCTTTTGGGTGTGGCGTCGGTAGGCATAGCATTTTACCCGCCCGGGCAATAAAAGAAAAGCGACATGTTCGGTGGCCCATAAGCCTTCCGGCCAAAGAATACAAAGCCTGCGGTTGCCTTGCGAAATAAATGGTTGCAGCAGGCTGATCGCTAGGGAGAAGCCTGTTGCAGGCAGGTTCCGCCGGCAGCAAGCTTAACGCAATTTCTTTTTGTGGCGGTTTTTGCGCAGGCGCTTTTTGCGCTTGTGCGTCGCCATCTTATGCCTTTTTCTTTTCTTGCCTGAGGGCATTTATTACTTTTTTTTGATTTGGTCAATTACTTGGCCCAAATGGGCATCAAATTCGGGGTCATCGATCAGTTGACGAACCGTTTCGTAAGCGGCTACGGCGTCATCGGTTCGACCGATGGCCTGATAGGCATTGGCCAGGTGATAAAAAGCTTCGGCGTTACGGGGGTTGTTGCGCGTAACTTTTTCTAAACGAGCTATTGCCTTATCAAACTGGCCGGATACGATGCCCAAGCGTCCCAAAATTACGTTGGCCTGTTCGTTGTCCGGGTCTTGCTGCTCTACCTGACGCAACAGCATGACCCCCTCCATCACGTCATTCATTCCATCAATTAAGCTGACGGCCTGACGAATGCGGAATTCCAGCTGCGTGGTATCCTGTTCAAACAAACTGCTGTACAATGCAGCGGCCTGCTGAGCGCCGTAAAGGCGCGTGAGGCTATCGGAAGAAAACGAAAAGCCCAGAAAAAACAGTTCGGCAGCCTGCCGGAGCCACTCTTCTTTTTTCTGATGCTGGTAGGCTTCGTGGTAGTAGTGGGCAGCCATCACCGGATGGCCCAGTTGCTGCCAGCTTTCCGCCAGGCGGGCCAGTAGAGCAGCCTGTTGTTCAGGGTCGGCAGTGCGCCGGATGGCCATTTCCTTGTTGTTGATGTCGGCGAGAGCTCCTTCGGGCAGCTGGCGGCGCACCTGCTCGATGAGCAATGAAGCATCAACCGACTTGCGTTCTGCCGGGGCTATTGCTGCTGCCGAGGGCTCTTTGGCTGGCGGTTTGGTCTGGCCGAAGAAGTACAATAGCATGACGGCCAGAGCGGATACCAGCAAAAAAAGCATCTGCCTAATCCCCATCGGTGCGTTGCTTTTTGGGCACGGCATCGTGCACCATATCTTTAAACACATCTGCCGGCTTAAAGGCAGGGATGTAATGTTCCGGAATCACAATGGCCTTGTTATCGCGGATGATGCGGCCGATTTTTTTTCTTCTTTTTTTCAGCATAAAGCTGCCGAAGCCGCGGATGTAAACGTTTTCTCCCTGCCGCAACGACTCTTTGACTTCCTTGAGAAAAGCTTCCAGCGTAATCAGTACATCGATTTGCGGGATGCCGGTTTTCTCTGAAATCTGTTTGACCAAATCTGCCTTTCTCATAGAGAAGCTAACTGGGCGGGGAGGAGGAAATGGCTGCGCAAAGCTCCGAAATTTGTTTGAAATGATTGAATTCCAGAGCATTTGCTTGCATGAATGCCGATAAGCAGAAGCTTTTTCGAAAAAAATTGCTTGCCTGGCATCTAAAGAACCGGAGAAAGTTGCCGTGGCGCTTTTCCCGAAATCCCTATCGCATCTGGCTGCGCGAAGTGATCTTGCAGCAAACCCGCCTGGAACAGGGAGCGCCATACTTCCACCGGTTCCTGAAGCGTTTTCCTGACGTCAGACAACTTGCCCAGGCAGAGCTGGATGAAGTGCTTCACCTGTGGCAGGGGCTGGGCTATTACAGCAGAGCCAGAAATCTGCATGCTGCAGCCCGTCAGATCGTGGACCAACTTGGCGGCCGTTTTCCCAAGACCTATCAGGAATGGATGGGGCTCAAAGGCATAGGACGTTATACCGCAGCAGCCATTGTCTCCTTTGCTTTCGGACAGCCGTATGCTGTCGTTGACGGCAATGTATGCCGCGTTTTGGCACGCGCTTTTGGCATCCGTGACGTGCCGCAATCGGCTAAGGGAAAAAAAACCTTTGAACAACTGGCTCAGGCGCTTATTGACCCACAACGGCCCGCAGACTTCAATCAAGCCATGATGGATTTGGGTGCAACGGTCTGCACGCCCCGCAAACCTCTGTGTAGTTCCTGTTTCTGGCGCCATGAGTGTTATGCCCATCAGCATCAGGCAGTGGAGCAGTTCCCTGTCCGTAAAGAAGCAGTCTCACCCAGGGTCCGTCATTTTGCCTATGTTCTTTTTGAGATGAACGCGCATACCTTCATTACAAGACGGGGTCAGAACGACATCTATAGCCATTTGTATGAGTTTCCTTTGCTGGAAATGAATCGGGTGCCTGACGAAGCTCTTGTGCAGCAGCGGCTGATTGCAGAAGGTTGGATTAAGGCGCCTGCTTCCCCTATGCGGCTTTCTCAACCCGTCGTGCACAAGCTGACTCACCAGTGGCTATACGTAACCTTTGTGCACGTGGGCATCTGCCGCCATCAAGTGCATGCACCTTCCGGTTGGCGGCGGGTAGCATGGGCCGAACTGAACCAATTCGCTTTTCCTCAGGTCATCAGAAAATACCTGCAAAAACAATTATCTTAGACCTAAAATTTACAGCTATGAGAGGTATGAACAAAGTTATCCTTATCGGTAATCTGGGAACAGATCCCGATGTGCGTTCGTTGGAAAATGGTTCTAAGGTGGCCAATCTTCGGCTGGCCACAACAGAATATTTCCGCACGCGGGACGGTAAGAACAGCGAGCACACCGAGTGGCATACCGTTGTGTTGTGGAACCGGCTGGCCGAGATTGCAGAAAAGTTTCTGCGCAAGGGCAGCGCCGTTTTGGTGGAAGGACGTATTCGCACGCGCGAATACACCGACAAGAACAATCAACAGCAGCGGGTGCATGAAATCATGGCCAACAGCCTGATGATGCTGGATCGTCGGCCTAACGGCGGAACTGCTGCCGGACCATCGGAGCCGGCGCCGGATGCCGAAATCACCGATGATCTGCCCTTTTGATTGCTGCCAGACACCGCGCTGATCGGCCCCTTTTGCTGAAGGGTAAAGGGTAGTTGTCTGCATATACCTTTGCAGCAAAAGCAGTTCTACGGAAGACGGCAGTAGGGCGTTTATGCTTCTGGCAATTCCGCTGGGGGTTGCTTTTCCTATCGGCGTGTGGTTTTGCTTTGCGGCAATTGCCGTACTGATTGTTCTTGGCTTTCTGATATCAGGCGGCGAGCAGGCATTGTTTGCCGTTACATCGGGTGACCTGAGCCGGCTGGAAACCAATCATCCACGCGCCTTTCAATACATCCGTCGCCTGATCGCCAGACCGCGCCATTTGCTCGTTCTGGTTAAGACCCTGCAAATGATCATCAACGTAACCATTCTGTTTCTGGCTTTCCGGATCGGCATGCACCTATTTGACGGAAGGCCTGCAGCTCCCCTTTGGTACGTGCTGGAAATTGTGGCATTAATCATTTTGCTGCTATTGTTTGAAGAAGTCGTTCCCCGCTATTTTGCCGGACGCAACACGCTGTTGTGGGTGCGCTGGCTGGGCGCTCCGCTTTACGGCCTGAGCCGCATTCTGTATCCATTCACCCAGTTGATCATTGAATCGTCGCAACTCATCGAGCGGCGGTTTGCACGCAGCGATAACTGGGAGGAAGAAGTCATGGAAAAGCCGGAGGAACAGATGGCTGAGTCAACCAGCGACGAACGTGATTTGCCCCTGCTCACCGGCCTGATTAAGTTCCGGTCGGTGCTGGTGCGTCAGATCATGACCCCCATGCTGGATGTGGTTTGGGTGGATGAAAGCTATACCACCGAGCAGGTGATCCGCACCGTACGCGAGAGCAATTTTTCCCGCCTGCCGGTGTTTCGCGGCGGACCCAACGGAAGCGTCAGCGGGATATTATACACCAAGGATTTGCTTGCGCTATGGGAACCAGCGGAACAACGGCCCTGGCAATCGCTGTTGCGGCCGGCCTATTTTGTGCCGGAGAGTAAGCGCATTTCCGAATTGCTTCGCGAACTGCAGCAGCAACACATTCACATGGCGATTGTAGTGGATGAATACGGCCGCACCAGCGGGCTCATTACGCTGGAGGATATTCTGGAGGAAATCATCGGCGAGATTCGTGACGAAACCGATGAGCAGATGGAAGTGGATTATGTGCAACTGGACAATCTGAATTACGAATTTGAAGGCAAGACCCTGATCACCGACTTTTGCCGCGTCATGCACCTGCCCCACGATTATTTCAGCGAAGTGATCAGCAACTCCGATTCGCTGGGCGGCATGTTGCTGGAACTGAATGGCTCCATTCCTGCTGAAAACGATGTTATTGTATACCGCGATCTGGTTTTTACCGTTCTTTCCATGGAGCAATACCGGATTCAACGCGTCAAGGTTACCCGCACTCAAGTGGATGAAAGGCCTGTTGCTGCTTCTTAGCGCCCTGGTGCTGCTGCCTGCCTGCCGGCAGGCCTATTCACCCAAGCCGCGGGGCTATTTTAAAATTACCTTTCCCGAACGCTCTTATGCTGAGTATCGCGATTCGCTCTGTCCGTTTACATTCACCTATCCGGCTTACGGAGTGATCAACCGGGATGAAGTGTTTCTGGATACCGTACCCGACAATCCCTGCTGGCTGAACCTGACCTTTCCCGCTCTGAATGGCAATCTGCATCTGAGCTACAAGGTGATGAAGGGACCTGCCGATCTGGACCGCCTGATGTTGGATGCACATCGGCTAACCTACAAGCATGTCATCAAAGCAGAATACATAGAAGAATCGTACATCCGTAATGCACATGGCGTAGGCGGTATTTGGTATGATGTAGGAGGCAATGCGGCTTCGGCGGTACAGTTTTTTCTTACCGACAGCAACCGCCATTTTTTGCGCGGTGCGCTCTATTTCTATAACATCCCTAATGCCGATTCCATTGCTCCGGTACTGCAGTTTCTTCGTCCTGACCTGATGAAGCTGGTGGAATCATTTCAATGGATGCCCTGAAGTCGATTGCTGCAGGGCCGGATACTGCGGGCAGCTGATCGCGTCAGCTTTTTACCTTCAGCTTAAAACCGACGCCATGAATGTTGACGATTTGCACGTCGGGGTCATCTTTCAGGTATTTGCGAAGACGGGAAATGAAAACATCCAGGCTGCGCCCCAAAAAATAGTCGTCGCTGCCCCAGATCTGATTCAGCAGCACATTGCGGGGAACGATTTCGTTGAGTTTCTGGCATAGAAGAAGCAGCACTTCGCCCTCGCGCATGGTCAGGTTTTCTTCCTGATCGTCCAGAGTCAGGGTCAGATTGGGAAAGTCAAACAGGTAGCGACCAATGCGGAAGGTGCTTTTTTGGGGATCCATATGCGGGGCAGCGGCACTGCGGCGGAGGAATACCTTGATCTTAAAATCCAGTTCATCCATGTGAAAGGGCTTGGTGACGTAATCGTCGGCCCCTACACGAAAGCCGGCCAGCTTATCTTCCGTCATGGATTTGGCACTGACAAAGACGATGGGTACCATTTTGTTCTGTTCGCGCACGCGCTCGGCTATGGTGAGGCCGTCCACATGGGGCAGCATAACGTCGAGCAGGATGAGGTCAAAAGTTTCAGTGCGTATTTTTTCCATTGCCTCGCGGCCGTCTCGGGCATGAATAATCTGGTATCCCCGCTTCTGCAGGTTGTCCTTCATAACCAAACTCAGATTGGCATCGTCCTCAACTAACAGGATACGGGCTGCTGATTTCTGCATGTTGGAGTTCGGGTTGGTTGTGCGGAATGATCAGGGTAAACGTGCTGCCCCGCTGGGGCTCGCTCTGTACAGCAATTTTCCATTGATGGGCGTTGGCGATCAGCTTGAGGTGGTGCAATCCGATGCCAAAGCCTTTGACGTTATGAACGTTGCCGGTAGGTACTCGATAGAACTTGTCAAAAATCTGCTTCAGGTGTTCTTTGCGAATACCAATGCCTTTGTCGGCAACGGAAATGTACAATTGACCGTTCTCACTGCGGGTGGAAACGGTTACATCCGGCTGCTCTTCGGAATATTTGATGGCGTTGTCGATCAGGTTCCAGAGTGCATGGGTTAATTGGGTTTTATCCACTACGGCTATTGGATCACTGGCATGCAACTTGCTGCGGATGGTTCCGCCGGTCATCTGCAACCGCATGGAAAAACGATTGACCAGTTCCTCTATGAGCTGGTGCACATGGACCGGTTCGGGCTTCAGGGAAATTTTATCCTGCTCGAGACTGGCCAAGTGAAGCAACTGATCCACCTGGTTGCGCATGTAATGACTTTCTTCATCAATTACCTGGGCATACATGCGGAGTCGGTCGGCATCGGTGCTGAAGTCGTCCTGTTTCAGGGTTTGTGCGGCCAGGCTGATGGTGCTTAAAGGGGTTTTGAATTGATGGGCAACGGTGCTCAGGTAGTCCTTCTGCAACTGCAACAGCCGCAGCTGTTTGTGAATGATGTATATGGTATAGGCAAAAAACAGCACGGCAATGATCAGCACGGCAGAGGAAAAAATCCAGATGGTCATCTTGGTGCCTATGAATTCGGCCCGATGGGGAAAAAAGACCTCTACATTGTATGCATTTTCTTCAAACACCGGCAGCGTGGTAGAAACCGCATACAGCTTGTCTTCTTCCGCCATATCCACTTTTTGGGTGAAGACCACCTGGTTGGTAGATAGATCGATGATGGAATATTCAAAATCCATGTTCAGCCCCGGATAAGCCAGTTCGGTGCGCAGGTAAAAATCCAGCAGGTTGCAATCCACGCGGTTGCTCAGTTCAATGACGAAGCGGCGCTGGCTGATTTTTTTTACCACGTCAATAGTGAGCATGGTATAACCGGTGCTGGCATCCAGCCGCTCGGCGGCGCGCCGGAGCGACAACATAACTGCCTGGTCAAAATTGGATTCCTTGACCTGAAGTGCTTTGCGTAGCCAGTAAATCTGGGTGATCAATGCGCCGGTGATGGATAACATCCCCAGCAACAGAATCAGACGCAGCGGTGATCGTTTCATGCCGGAAACGTTTGCTTGTTACCGGAACAGACCCCGCCGTGCAACCAGCACGTGGGGCAATAAACCGCTTTACTGCTTGACCAATCGTCTGACGACCGGAGGATTGCCTTCGGGTAGCAGATGAACGAAGTACATACCAGCGGGTAGATGAGAAAGGTCCAGCCAGAATTCCTGCGCAGTCGCATCAGTTTCAAAAGAACAAATTCTCCTGTTTCGGGAATCTGTAATTAACACTTCATTTATTTTCCTAATTCCTTCAACCATCCGGATTTTCAAAAGCCCGGAAGTAGGGTTGGGAGCAAGCAACAGGTTTTCAGTGGCAGGCTGCACTGCCGAAACCGGCAGGTCTACCACTTCGCAGGTTATTACAGAGCCGTTGCAAACGGGATCATACAGCGTTAGGCAAACGTTGTAAATGCCGTACCAGGCATACGTGTGCGTAGGGTTGGCATCGGTACTGACATTCCCATCGCCAAAATCCCAGGAATATTGAGGCGCACCTACACTGCTGCTGGTATTGGTAAAGGTAACCTGCAGGCCGGCTTGCTGAAAAGTAAAGGAAGCCTGCGGCCCGGCAACCACCTGAATGATTTGCTGGAAGGTGCTGGTGCAGCCATTGCTGGCTGTTACTGTCAGGGAAACCGTGTATAGTCCTGAAGCAGCAAAAACGGTAACCGGGTTTTGGCTCGTGCTGGTTTGTCCATCGCCAAAATCCCACCACCATCCGGTAAGGGTTGTACCTGTACCGGGAACAGACGCATCTGTGAAGGAAGCAGCGGTTCCGGAGCAGATGATCTGCGGTGCGATAAACGCAGCCTGAGGGCCGACTCCAACGTTTACGGATTTGGAAATGGTAGAGGTGCAGTTGCTGGAATTAACCACCGTAAGGGTAATCGTATAAACTCCGGTTGAGGCATAGGTATGCACCGGATTTTGCAGGCTGGACACATTGCCGTCGCCAAAATTCCACTGCCAGGAAGTGATGGTGGTTCCCGGGGCCGTCAGGCTGGCATCCAGTAACTGGGTAGGAGAACCGGCGCATGCAGCAGCCTGGCCGAGGATAAAATCGCCAATCAGGCAGGTGGTGCTTGTGGCTTCTGTGCAGGTAGCAAAGCGCGAGGTGCTGCCGCTGGCTACAGTGACGGTGGCGGTGATAAAACCGGACAGCGAACCGGAGTACGAAAACACTCCGCTGCTGTTGGCTGTAACACTGGCTATGGGTTGCCGGCCTTCACAAAAGGCGCAGCCGTCATCGGCAAACAGATCCACTATGGCGTTGGGATAGGTAGTGCCTGTGGCTCCATTGGCATTGACTATGGTCAGGGAGGGTGGAATCAAATCTTCGTTTCCGTTCTTGAAATCAAAACCGCCGTTTCCTGTTGTTTGCGAATTGCAAAACACCTTGTTGAGGCGAACGGAATTGTAGGAACAGGTGGCATTCTGAAAACCTATTGCTGCTTTTCCGTTGTAGGCAATCATGTTGCCTTCGTACTGGCCGGTACCACCAATGAGATTATACACGGAACCCGCAGTGAGGTAGATGCCCCGGCCGCCATTACCCAGCACAAGGGTTCCGGAAGTATCCGTCCCTATGGCATTGCCCTGAATGGTAGAATAAGTAAACGTTCCGTAGATACCTTCTTCCAGATTAGCTGAAATCACATTGCGTTCGTAAGTGCTGTCGCCACCGATTTCCATATTGTTGTTAATGTTGGTCCCGTAAATGCCGTATTTGTTGGGCCGGGCTGAGGTGCCACCAGGGGTGGTGCCGATGTAATTCATATTGAAATCGCAGTAGCTGGCATCTACCAGATGTACACCCTTGTTGTTACCGGAGATGGTGTTGCTGGTTAAAAAGCTTTTTCCTCCAATCACTACGGCATAGGAGTTGACTACCTGAAGGCCATCGGCCTGGGAGTTGCTCTGCGCATTCTGTGAAGTATCCAGACCGATGTAGTTGGCGATAATGGCTGCGTGATCGGTGTTTTGTACCAGGCACTGCGCTGTGGTGTTTTTGAAGAGGACATTTCCTTTGTTGAAGGCACCAATTTGCACATAACGTGCAGCTACCTTGATGCCAATCTGAAAATTATTAATAAAAAAGCCAAATATCTTGGAACTATCTGCCAGCACATTAAAGCAATGCGCTAAGCCGGCAGTTGTGGTAATCTGAATTTTTGTTGACGTATTGCCCATTACTTTACCATTCGGCTGCGTGGTGGCATCAATGAGCACCATATCGCTGATGTCGGGCAGAAGGGTGTTCAGGGTAATGGTACGCGAGGGCACATCGGAGCCGGGAATGTTGAAATAGATGGTATCACTTCCGGGGCTGGCATTGGCATCATTGATGGCTGCGCGCAGCGAACCGGTGCCACTGGCAGCATTGGTTGTAACATAAAAAATGGCCGCCCGGACGGGTAAAGCGGCAACCAGAAAAAGCATTCCCGGTACAATGAAGCGAAACACAGCAGTCAAATTCATGTCGGTTTTTCGTATTTAAGGTTGAACAAGAAACGATTTATGCGTCAAAAATCCGTTGCCTTGCATACGCAGCACGTATGCTCCGGCAGGTAATGCGGGCAATGGTAAGGAGAAAGTACCGGCATGTGTTTCAGGCAGACTATACCGGGTTATGTACTGTCCCAAACCGTTCAGGACAACAATTTCCTGTACGGGCAACGGGCCGGCAACAAGCAACCGGTCACGGGCCGGATTGGGCCACACCTGCCAGGGTGAGGAATCCATGTTCTCTATTCCTGTAAGCAATATCGTTTGGCAAAGGGTATCGCTCATGTCGCAGGTATAATCAAATACAATAAGACAAACCGTATAGGTGCCCAGCGAGGAATAGGTATGGGCGGGAGCCAGCAGGTTGGAACTGGTTCCGTCACCGAAG
>JANWXQ010000043.1 GCA_025057275.1 Chitinophagales bacterium | reverse complement strand
GCAGTATCCAAAACCTCCTCGTTCACTGCAGTCGCTTCAGGGGCATTGACCTATAACTGGAATCCCACCTACGGCCTGAACGCCATTCTCGGCAACAGCGTTACCCTCACACCCCGCCAAAGCCGACGCTATTTTGTTATTGGCGCCGGCAGCACCGGTTGTGCCCGGCAGGCGCTGATTCAAACCACAGTTCATCCTCAGGTAACCATCCGGCCCTTTGGTGGCAGCCTGCGTTCCGACCTGTATCCGCCCATTCTATCCGTCTGTCAGGGACAAACCATCACACTGTTGGCCGACGGTGCTGCCGATCGCTACCGCTGGTTTACTGCCGACGAAAGCATCAATACCGAAGCGCCCTCGCTGACCCTTACCCCAGCAGACAACCTTCTGATCACGTTGGAAGCCACCGATCAGACCCTGCCCGCCACTTCCAGGACTTCCCTCTGGATACGCGTCTATCCCACCGTTTCCATTGAACAAGACGACCTGTTCGGTTGTGCCAACACCTTCCTACGCATTAACGGCAGCCTGAAGGAAGGAGGCGCCAATACCGAATATGCATGGGACGATCAACAACCTGGAAATAAATTATATGAAAAGAAAAATTTATCTAAACCGATTACCGAAGGACAGTTCAGCAAGAGCTACGATCCCGTATATTTCTACGGCCCTTCCGGCACGACGGATGTGCGCCTGCGCGCCCGAGATCCTGACTACGGGTTCTGTCCGGGCCAGGAAAACGATGATGTGGTGCGTGTGCATATAACCAATGCCCCTTCGTTGTCTGCGCCGGCTTCGGCCTGCCTGATCAGCGGCGGATCGGTTACCCTCAGCGCCTCAGGCAGTCCCTCCTCCTATACCTGGATAGGCCCTGCCCTGCAGAATGCCATCGGTCCGGTGGTAACCGCTTCACCCACACAGACGGCAACATACACCGTTGTGGGCGGTTCTCAGCAATGCTGCGTCAGTAAGCAGGTGACGGTGAATGTGGAAACCTATCAGGCCTCCTGCGATGGCAGTACGTATTGCTATGGC
>JANWXQ010000050.1 GCA_025057275.1 Chitinophagales bacterium | reverse complement strand
CGAGGCCACACGCATGCTCAGCAACAGCGCAATCATCATCCCGCTGCGCAACAGGTGCTGTAAGGAACAGTGATTCATAATGGGGATTTTAATGGTTGATCAGAAATGATGGGTTGGTTATGAAATGAAAAACAATTTGCGAAGAGGAAAAACCGAAACGCCACATCAGGCAAATGATGCTTCTCCGTCCTTGCCGCAAGGCACTTGGTACACACCTGAAAATGCACGGAGCGTGGGGGTGTTTAATTGGCGATTCGGCCCTAAATGTACCCTTTTATTTGAAAACATACTTTTTATAAAAAATTTTTTCCGCCTCCCCGCAATACAGGTATGCCCTCCCCATCGCACGGGTACATCAAAAATCCTCCTTCGGCGCCCATCAAGGGGCAAAAACAACGGGGGAGGGGAGAAGCATTCCGCATCGCATAAAAAACATCCCTTCCCCATCCACCCCTGAAAAAAAATTTTTCCCGCCCCTTGCTTTTTGTAACCCGATGGTTAACTTTATACGCAGTATTCATTATTCACCTAAAAACCTTTACACTATGCCTGCAGTTTATGAAACGGGCCATGCCCGCAACGTAGCTCACTTCGAAGACCTCATTTCCTACTGCGAAAGCTTTGGCGCCGCCTACAACCCCACGCGCCCCGATCTGTCCGTAGCCAGCCTCAATACCCTGCTGGCTGCGGCCAACGAAGCCCTTCAGCGCGTGGCCGCCTCCCGCGCCGCCCTGGCCGCCGCCGTCAACACCCGTCAGGCCGCCTTCGCACCCCTGCGCCCCCTGGCTACCCGCATCATCAACGCCCTCGATGCCTCCGTGGCATCTCCTGCTCTGGTCCGCGATGCCCGCACCCTCGTGCGCAAAATCTCAGGCCGCCGCGCCAAAGCCCTCTCCGTTCCCGAAGGCGCTCCGCCTCCAACCCCGGAAACCACCGTTTCCGTTTCCCAGCAGTCCTACGACCAGCTCATCGCCCACTTCCGCAACCTCATCGAACTGCTGGCCACCGAACCGGCCTATGCCCCTAACGAATCCGACCTGCGCATCCCCGCCCTCCAATCCCTGGCCGATGCCCTGCAGGCCGCCAATGCCGCCGTCGCCGACGCCTACGCTGCCCTACAGAACAACCTCATCCACCGCAACAACGTCCTCTATACCCAACCCGGCGCACTGGTCCCCATCGCCGCCGACGTCAAACGCTACGTCTCCTCCCTGTTCGGCGCCTCCAGCCCCCAATTCCGAAACGTCAGCAAAATCAGATTCCGCCTCCTGGCCTGATACCCCACGCCACATCCCCATGCACCTGAGCGCTGTCAACCGACAGCGCTTTTTTTTCTGCGTAGCGCCGGGATTGGGTCCGTTTCTGAACAAACAAGGCTTCGGAATAATAGGTCAGCATTCCCGGTTTGTATTTTAAAATGAAATCAGAACAAAAGCCAACCAACCCGAAAAAGCCTGCGGTCCGCCGCAATCAGGCTACGTTCCCATGCGCTTACCCGTTGGCATCATGCATAAAACCCTTAATCAGCTCATTTCTGTCAGCAGTCATGACAAAAATTCCGCCTGCAACGAGCGATCTGCCGCCTGCAACGAGCGATCTGCCGATTGCAACGAGCGATCTGCCGATTGCAACGTGCGATCTGCCGATTGCAACGAGCGATCTGCCGCCTGCAACGAGCGATTTGCCGCCTGCAACGAGCGATTTGCCGATTGCAACGAGCAATTTGCCGCCTGCAACGAGCAATCTGCCGATTGCAACCTGCAATATGCCTCCTGCAACGCCGCTTGGGACGCTACGGCAGCAGCAGCACGCACCTCCCGCCCCGCAAAACTCACGGCAAGGAAAAAAACTCCTGCCCCCTTCGGTCACCATGCAGAAAAACAGATGCAGAAAAACCACAGCGCTTTCGGGCGCCCCGCCATCACCGCAATTGCCCAGCCCAATCGGCCGCTTAGGCCGTTCCCCTCATGCCGCAGCCGCTGCTTCGGATAGGGTAATTTGTAATTTTATAATGTGAACCATCTCCCCATGAACCGCCTCATCGCCCTCGGCCTCTTCCTGCTTGCCGCACCCGCATCGGCCCAATGGATCAACAGCATCTGGACCCAACCCCCCGGCCCCACCGTCAACGATTTCATTACCGTTTACGTCAACAGCACCTTCCCCACCGCCTCCTGCAACGAACACAGCAAAAGCCACTCCGTAGTCGGCAACATCATCGAAGCCAAATCCCTCCACTGCCTCGGCATGCTCACCGTACTCTGCGATTACACCGACACCTTTGCCATCGGCCAGTTGCCGGCGGGCTCCTATCTGTTCAACTACTGGCTCCTCCACGGCCCCTTACCTTTTCCCTGTCAGCCCGACAACAACAGCGGCGTAGTAGGCTCCATGACATTTACCGTCTCTACGGCCACCGGTCTGCCCCCCTCCACGGCCCCTGCCATACACCTGTCGCCTCAACTCGCCCCCCGCGGCGCCCCCATCACCATTTCCCTTCCCTCCGGCCAGGCCACCCTGACCGTCCTGCGCCCCGATGCAACCGTCTTCCTCACGCAACACCTTACCGGCCCCGTCGCTGAGCTGCCCACCGCTTCATGGCCTGCAGGCCTGTACTTGTTGCGCCTCCATTCCCCCGCCGGCCTATCCGTGCACCGCTTGATACGCTACTGACATCCCCCTTAGCAAACCTTCGGACCATCAGCCAGTCTCCAAACCCTTCAGGCTGGCTTGAGCGCATACAAAAAGCTTTTGGGGGGAAGTAATAAAAGCAACAACAAAGGCGACCCTTTCGGATCGCCTTTGCATTGATCTGCCAAAGAAAACTCAGCGTTGCACCACCAGCTGGCGCGTAACCGTGCTGTTGCCGCTCACCAGCTTCACCACATACGTGCCGCTGGCCAATCCGGCAGGCAGGGTTAGCGTCGTTTGCAGCAGGCCGCCTTCGCTGTTCACCACCGTACGCAGCACTTCCTGACCCGGCAATGTGCTTACCGTAATGGTTGCCGGCGCATCGCCGCTCAGTTGCGCGCTCACCATCACCTGCCTGCCCTCCGTCGGATTCGGATACAGCGACAGGCTTGCCGTGCGCAGGTCCTCCAGCCGGCATGAAGTGGTAATCACCTCCGGCGCCGATTCCGTCGAGCAGCCGAAAGAGTTGGTCACCACCACCGTGTAGCTGCCCGTAGAGGTAACCGTAATCTTGCGCTGCGTTACGCCCGGCATCA
>JANWXQ010000025.1 GCA_025057275.1 Chitinophagales bacterium | reverse complement strand
CCCCCCCCTGCGGTTGTCTATCCGATGCGAGTAAAAGATTTTACAGGCTACCCCTTTTTCCTAAGGCTCCAGAACTTCATCCAGCCACTCCACGATGCGCGAATAGAGGTAATACGACGTGTTGCCGCCACTGATGCTGTGGTTCTTATCCGGAAACGTCAGTTGATCAAATCGAATATTGTGTTCATACAATTTTTTCATTAACGCTGCAGAATTCTGATAGTGCACATTGTCATCGGCCAGGCCATGAATCAACAGCAGGCTGCCGCCCTGGATCCGGTCGGCGAAGGTGAGGGGGGAGCCGTCGCGGTACCCTTCCGGATTGCTGCGGGCATCGCGCATGTAGCGTTCCGTATAGATGGTATCGTAAAACCGCCAGTCAGTTACCGGAGCCACGGCAACGGCTGCGCGGAAGACATCCGGACCCAGTATCAGGCATAACAGCGACAGATAACCGCCATAGCTCCAGCCAAAAAAGCTGATCCGCTCCGGATCCACAAAGGGCAGGGTCATCAGGTAACGGGCGCCGGCAATCTGGTCGCGGGGTTCGTAATATCCCAGTTTCATATAGGTAATTTTTTTAAATTCTTCACCACGTCCTCCGGTGCCCCTGTTGTCAATGCAGGCCACTACATACCCCTGCTGGGCCAGAAACTGGTGAAAAGCGGAAGGCCCGCCGCTGCGCATCACCTGCTGACTGCCCGGTCCGCCGTAACCGGTCATGAAAACCGGATAGCGCTCTTGCGGATCAAAATTCCAGGGTTTGATCAGCCATCCGTTCAGAACCGTTCCGTCGTCGGTACGAAAGCTGAAGTATTCTTTAGGTGAAATCGGCAACCCTGCCCAGCGGGCGCGCAGCGCGCTGTTATCCTCCAGCAAGCGCAAACGGTTGCCGCGGGCATCACAAATCCAGTATGTTGGCACATCGTCGGCATCAGAGTGCGAAAGCAGAAAATAGGAAAAAGTAGGCGTGAAAGCCGCGCTGTTCCATCCTTGTTCTCCAGCCAGTTTGGTTTTCGTTCTGCCCTTCAGGTCAATGGAATACACATGCCGTTCCAGCGGAGATACTTCGGTACTCTGATAAAAAACCTTTCCGTTTTTCTCATCGACGCCGTAACATTCCGTTACTTCCCAGTTCCCTGAAGTGAGCTGCTGCAGGCGGCCATCGGCAACGGTTCCGATGTAGATGTGGTTGTAGCCGCTTTTTTCTGAAGTCCACAGAAAGCGTCGGTTCTGATCAAAAAATTCCAGATGATCATGAATGTCAATGTATCGGTCGTTTTGTTCGCTCAGTAAAAGACGGGTAGAGCCGGTGGTGGCATCGGTCAGCCACAGGTCCAGCCGGTTCTGCCAGCGATTCATCCAGAATACACAAAGCAGCCGGGGATCATCCGTCCATTTGATGCGGGGTACGTAGCCGTCTTCCTTGGGCAAGGGAACCTGCACATGCTGGCCGGTCACCAGATCCATCAGGTGAATGCTGACCTCCGCGTTAGGCTCACCTACCTTGGGGTAGCGGTAGGTGTAGTTTTCCGGATACAAATCCCGGAAATACTGTATGGTAACCTCAGGCACACGGCTTTCATCGAAGCGATACCAGGCCAGCCTGCGGCTGTCGGGCGACCACTGATAGGCACGGGTGAAGGAAAACTCTTCTTCGTGTACCCAGTCGCACGCGCCGTTGATGATGTGGTTTCGGCGCCCGTCGTTGCTGATGGCCTGCTCCTGTCCGTTTTGCAGGTCTGTAACGTAGAGGTTGTTTTCCACCACATAGGCTACCAGCCGGCTGTCGGGAGAAAATGAAGGTTCCTGCACCGCCTTCTGCCGGGCCAATGCCATGAGGTGGTTCCGGTTGCGGATGTATACCCAGCAAACAGCAGCCCGGGAGTGACGATAAATGGAGGTCACATCCGTCATCAGCAAAATGTTTTGTTCGTCGCTGCTGACCTCATAATCCTCCGGTTGCATGGTCTGGTTGCTACCAGCAAACGTTATTTTGCGGCTGTCCGCAAGGGTATCGGTAACGGCGCCGCTGCGGTAAGCCAACTTGAGAATAAACCAGTTACCCTCATCATCGCTTCGCAGCACCGAGTAATGCTGACCGTCTGCCAACGGTTTCAGCGATTCGGGTCCTTTAGGACGGAAACTGCGTTTCAGAAATATATCTTCCAGAGTCAGTGACTGCGAAACAGCTGCGTGGCTCCAGATCACAACAGCTGTCAGCATATAGAAGAACATTCGGTTCATGGCGCTGAGGTTTACTGCATCAAACTTACCGTTGCGTTTTTGGATATTCTCTATTTTCACGCATACAAACTCTTAAGGCATGCAAGCAATTCGTTTCATGCTCTTTACCGGAGCGGCTTTGCTTTTAACGTTTGACGTAACCGGACAGTCCTTGTGCGATCCCAACGGAAATGTCATCATATACTCCAATTACGACGGCGGTTACCTCAACATTTCCGTTGATGCAAACATTGCCAACCTCAAGGTCGGCATCACCACCTATGAAGATTGCGAGATTACCTTCTCCGGTCCCTATGCGGGCAACATCACTCAGGTGATTTACGCCGGTTACCAGGGCAATAACCTGCATTGCAATCCCAGCCCGCCCACCATAAAGGTCAATGGCGTTTCTTCCTCCCTGGTTACTATTCTGCAATATCCGGCAGCAACCTGGTCCAACGTGTTTGGCTATCCGTTTATCATCTGCAATTATTCCTGTGATTCAGCCAGCTACCAGGGCGGCTGCAACACTCCCGATCAGATCGTGCATTACTTCCTGACGCAATTTTCCGGCACGTTGCGTTTTCATTACACGCAGTACGGCTGCTGGCAAGGCACCTACAAGATTTCCGACGGAGGCAATTGCTGCATCGGCGCCAATATCATTCAGCCTCAGTATTCCCTGGTAGCCAACTTTTCCGCATCCGATGATTCGGTTTGTATCAAAGAATTGGTTACGTTCACCAACCTGACGGTCAACACCTATCCGGGATCGCCCACTTATCTGTGGGACTTTGGCGACGGTACCTTCAGCACCCAGCAAAATACCTCCCATGCCTGGTATATCCCCGGTACGTATGTAGTAACCCTTACTGCCACTGAAAGCAGCGGTACGTTTAGCTCTTCTTTCAGCAAGCCCATTGATGTAGTCAACTGTGTGCCCACAGGCATCCCTGACCTGCGCGGTTCATACTCCCTTTATCCTTTACCTGCAAAAGAGCGGATTCTCATTTGCCCGGTTCCCGCTGCAGCGGATTTGACCTTGCGCACCATTTCCGGTTCGTTCATCCCGATACCGAAACCCATAGCTGTCGGTGATTGCCTGTTGTTGAACACTGCTGCACTGCCTACCGGAACCTACCTGCTGCAGATGACTGGCAGCCACGGCAGTTCGTTTCATCGCATCATCATAGAATAGGATTTTCACCGTTTTGCCCCTTCGCCGTACTTTTAAACTATGCTGAGGGGCAGAGGCTCTACCCTGATCGGTGGGGTTGTTACTGTTTTTTGTCTGACTGTTTTCCAGGTGCAGGGCGGAGGGAGTCTGCGCTTTCAGGAAAACAAGGGACAACATCCGGCAAACGTACGTTTTGAAGGGCAGGTGGCTGGCGGAAGTGTTTTTTTGGAAGACCGTGCATTCACTTTTTTTCTGTTTCACACCGATGACCTGAAAAAAATTCATTTGCACCGCCACGACTCGCTGACACTTCGGGGCCATGCCTGGCGTCAGCATTTTGAAGGGGCCACCGGTCCGAAGGCTGTTCAGGCTGAAAGCCCTTCCGCTCATTATTACAACTATTTCCGTGGCAACGATCCCTCCCGGTGGGCCACCCGGGTTCATGAATTCGATCAGGTATTTTATCAGGACCTGTACGAAGGCATTGACCTGCGCGTCTATGCTTCCGGAAGCCATCTGAAGTACGACTTTATCGTTCGCCCCGGTGCCGATGCCGGACGGCTGCGTATCCGCTACGAAGGAATACAGGGACTAACCGTTCAAAACGGCATGCTATACATACACACTTCCATAGGAAGTTTTATTGAACAAAAACCTTATGTTTATCAGATCATTAACGGCCGGCAGCAAACCGTGAACTGCCGGTTTAGTGTATCAGGACAGGAGTTGACCTTCCGGTTGGGCTCATACAACAGGTCTGTTCCCTTGATTATCGACCCGACGCTGATTTTTGCTTCCTACACCGGAAGCACGGCGGATAACTTCGGCTTCACTGCCACGTACGATGCTGTCGGCGCCATGTATCTGGGCGGACTGGTGCATAGCGCCGGCTATCCGGTTACCCTGGGTGCTGTGCAGATCAACTATGGCGGTGGCAACAACACCACCGGCAATGCCTATGCCTGCGATTTCGGCATCATGAAGCTCAGCGCCATGGGGAATGCCTTGCTTTGGGCTACCTATCTGGGCGGTTCCAACAACGAAACCCCCCACTCCTTGGTAGCAGATGCCTCCGGCAATCTGATTATTTACGGCAGAACCTGGTCCAACAACTTTCCCGTTACTGCCGGAGCTTACGATAATTCCTATAATGGAAACGGCGATATTACCGTTTCCAAAATCAGCTCCGACGGCACCCAGCTTCTGGGTTCCACCTACGTCGGCGGCACCGGCACCGATGGCGTCAACCACGATGCCACTCCGCAGGTTAAAGGCAACCTCAAAGTCAACTACGGTGACGATGCCCGTGGCGAAGTCATGCTGGATGCAACCGGCAACATCTACGTGGCTTCCTGTACGCATTCGTCCAACTTCCCCACCACAACCGGTGCCTTTCAAACCAGCCTGGCGGGCGGGCAGGATGGCGTGGTGTTCAAGCTGGCGCCGGATTGCAGCTTGCTGCTGTGGTCCACCTATCTGGGCGGCTCTGCCGATGATGCCTGCTATTCGCTCGCCCTACGCGACAACGAAGTCTATGCTGCCGGCGGAACCATGAGCAGCAACTTCCCCACAACGGCCGGCGCCCTGAACGCGACCTTTCAGGGCGGATCCATGGATGGCTTCGTTGCCTACCTCAATGGCTCCGGTTCCGTTTTGACAGCGGCTACCTTTCTGGGAACCACCGGAAACGACCAGGTTTATTTTGTGAAACTGGATAAAAATTTTAATGTGTATGTCTATGGCCAGACCGATGGCAGCTATCCCGTAGTCAATGCAGCATATGCCAACCCCAACAGCGGGCAGTTCATTCACAAGCTGGATGGTTCACTCAGCAGCACGGTGTATAGTTCCGTGTTTGGCAATGGCAACGGCAAACCCAACATTTCGCCCACTGCCTTTTCAGTGGATACCTGCGAGAATGTATATGTCAGTGGTTGGGGGGGAAGTGTATTCAGTGGCTGGACCTGGTTCAGTACCAACATGTTGAACATGCCACTTACCCCTGATGCCCTTCAGGCCACTACCGACGGCAACGACTTTTACCTGGCTGTCTTCCGCAAGAACTTTTCCCAGTTAGCCTATGCCACGTACTACGGTGGCTTTGGCGGCCCCGATGTGGCTACCGAACACGTGGACGGCGGCACCAGCCGCTTCGATCCCAACGGCATCATCTACCAGGCCATCTGCGCCGGTTGCGGCGGCAATTCGCTGACGCCTACCACGCCGGGAGCCTGGAGCGAAACCAACAACAGCTTTAACTGCAATGAGCTGGGCCTAAAAATTGAAATGAACCTGTTCGTCGTAACTGCCGGCCTGCAGGCCAATCCGACCGCCACAGGTTGCGTGCCGCTGACCGTCAATTTTGAAAACAACAGCGTGAATGCCACCCAATACACCTGGCATTTTGGCGACGGAGCCTCTTCCACAGCCTTCAACCCGACGCATACCTATACCGATACCGGCACTTTTGAAGTCATGCTCGTCGCCTACGACCCCCTGGCCTGTGTTCCTAAAGACACGGCCTATACAACCGTCGTAGTTTACAACACTACCGTAGATGCCAGCTTCAATTACACCCTAACCGATTATTGCGATTCCCTTCGTATTGACCTGCAGGCATTTTCGTCCGGAACCAACACCACCTTCCTGTGGGATTTTGGCAATGGCAACCTGGTCAGTGGCGCTGCTGCTCATTTTACCTTCAAGGAGCCCGGCATTTATCCGGTCATGCTGATTGCCAACGACCCTGATGCCTGCAATCCGATGGATACATTTTATGTCACGGTTGACTTCACCAATATTGTTATTGCCAACCTGCAACAGACCGAGTTTTTCGGCTGCCCTCCGCTCACCCTTACGTTCAGCAACAGTGGTTACGGAGGCATCAGCTTCTTATGGGATTTCGGCGATGGACAGTTTTCCACCGATGCCAGCCCCATGCACACCTATCAGCAGCCCGGCACCTATTATGGCATGATGATCGCCCATGACCCCAATGCCTGTCGTCCTTACGATACCGTATGGTTTACCGTCACCGTCTACGACTGGCCGCCGCTGGCTGCGTTCACTGCCAGTCCGACGGTGATTGTTGACTACGTCACTGAAGTGAAATTTACCAACCAAAGTCAGGGAGCAACTGCCTACCTGTGGGAATTTGGCGATGGTGCTACCAGCACCGATGTACATCCGGTACATACCTACACCGTCAGCGGACAGTATCTGGCCTGCCTCACTGCCTTTAACGATGGCGGCTGCCCGGCAAAAGCCTGCGAGCTGATTACCGTAGAGCTCATTCCAGTCATTGATGTGCCCAATGCCTTTTCCCCGAATGGCGATGGTGCCAATGATGTGCTCTTCGTCAGAGGGCAGGATGTCACCACGCTGGACTTCAAAGTCTTTAACCGTTGGGGTGAACTGGTCTTTCAGACCAACGACTTGTCCAAAGGCTGGGACGGCACCCACCGTGGAGTGCCTCAGGAAATGGAAGTGTATGTGTGGATGCTGTCTGCTCGGTTCTCCAACGGCAAGGCTGTCGTCCGGTCGGGAAACGTTACTCTGTTGCGCTGAATTAGGGTATCATTTTTGGTTATCTTTGACTGTTCATTTTTGCTCCTATGCGTTTCATCGCCGTTTTGTTGCTTTCCTGTGCATCGCTGACCGCCAAAAGCCAGTCAGACATCGCATTGCAGGATCGTGATCTGGTCAATCAGCAGCTGGTGCTGACTGCCGGACCGGGTGCGTCGTTGAATTTTATACCTAAAGCCGGAGTACCACAACTGGTGTACATCGGCGACCTGAATCATCCGGCTACGCCCACCTACTTTTCGTTGCTCCATGGCGTCAGCGAAAACTTCCGGCATCATGCCTTGAGCATGACAGCCCTGGTACGTGGCACCATGCTTATGGCTCAACCCAACGGAGCCCAGGCTATGCCCCCGCTGCCTTTTGCTGTGTTGTCGTATTGCGAAAACCCGGAAAGCAACTGCTCATTGCAGATCAACCAGCGCAACGCAGGCCATGAGCCCCTCCTTCTGATTACCGACCGAAACAATACCATCCGAAAGGTAGTTACCCGCCTCACGCCGAACAGTTCCTTTGATGAGGTGTATCTGGAACTAAACAGACTGCTCAAGGAATAAATCATACGAACTGCTCCACCGTCAGGTTGAGCCGTTCAAAAGCCAGTCGGGCGGCAGCCTTTTCTGCGTTTTTCTTGCTCGTGTCCTCGGCCACGGCCAGTTCCTCGCTGTTCACCATAGCAGCCACCCGATAAAAGGTCCGGTACTGCGATCGGCTGTAATCCTTAACCACAAAGCTGACCTGCTTGCCCGACTTCTGTGACCATTCCAGCAGCTTGCTTTTGTAATTGAACTCGGTGAGCTCTATTTCCTCCACATCCAGATAAGGCTTCACGATCTTTTGGAGCACAAAACGGCGGGCGGCCGTATAACCACGATCCACAAACACAGCACCGATAAGCGCCTCCAATGCATTGCCCATCAGCGACCGGCGGCTCAGCAACATATCGGCCTCGTTATAGCGAAGCAGCTCATCAATGCCCATGCGCACAGCCACGTTGTTGAGCTGATTGCGGCTAACCATCTTGGCCCGCATTTCCGTCAGATAGCCTTCGGTTCGGTATGGAAATTTCTTGAACAGGTATTCAGCAATTACGGCGCCCAGTACGGCATCGCCGAGAAACTCCAGCCGTTCATTGCTTTCGTAACCCCGAACGCCGAGTGAACTGTGCCGAAAGGCAGTCCGGTACAGCTTCATGTTCACCGGCGCTACACCGGTGAGTTGCCGGATTTTCTGCTTGAACTTCCCTCCCCGAAACAGCGACAGCGGAAGCAAAGTCCTTTCCTGTTTTGGCTAAAGTACGCTGTTGCTTATCTGTAGTTGGTTGCTGCTGTCCTGTTTGCAGGCAACTTATCCACAAACCCTAAGGTTCGTATTTCTTGAAAATGACCGAAGAGTTATGGCCGCCAAAGCCAAATGTATTGCTCATGGCGGTACGCACTTCGCGCTTCTTGGCCTGATTAAAAGTTAAGTCCAGTTGGGCATCAATTTCCGGATCGTCAGTAAAGTGATTGATGGTAGGCGGAATAAAACCGCGGTGTATGGCGCCAATGCAGGCTATGGCTTCGGCAGCACCTGCCGCTCCCAGCATATGGCCGGTCATGCTCTTGGTGGAACTGATGCTGAGCCGGTAGGCATGTTCGCCAAAAACAGCTTTGATGGCTTTTAACTCTGCCACATCGCCCAGTGGGGTGGAGGTTCCGTGCGTATTGATGTAGTCGATGTCCTCTGGTTTGAGGCCGGCATCCTGAAGGCATTCCTTCATCACCTGAATAACTCCCACTCCTTCGGGATGAGGCGCCGAAATGTGATAGGCATCGCCGCTCATGCCGCCGCCGGCCACTTCGCAGTAAATTTTTGCTCCTCGCCGCTTGGCATGTTCCAGTTCTTCGAAAATGAGTGCTCCGGCGCCTTCGCCCATGACAAACCCGTCGCGGTCCTTATCGTAAGGCCGTGAAGCATGCTCGGGATCGTCGTTGCGCTCACTCAGTGCTTTCATGGCGGAAAATCCGCCCACGGCCGGAATGCAGAACGGAAATTCCGATCCGCCGGTGAGCACTACCTCGCATTTGCCCAACCTGATGTAGGTCAGCGCATCAATCAGGGAGTTGGTTGATGAAGCACAGGCCGCTACTACGGTGTAGTTCGGTCCCCGGTAACCCCAGCGGATGGATAGATGACCGGCAGCCAGATCGGGAATGATCAGGGGAATCAGAAACGGCGAAAAGCGGGGAGTGCCGTCACCGGCGCAGTATTCCATCATGGCTTTGGCGTAGGAATCAATGCCACCTACCCCTGTGGCCCAGATAACCCCCACCCGGGTCTTGTCCACCTGACTTTCTTCCAGACCCCCATCGCGTACCGCTTCTTCTGCTGCCACAAGAGCGTATTGCGAGTAAGGGTCCAGTTTTCGGATTTCTTTCTTATCCAGGTATTGGGTGGGATCAAATCCCTTCAGACAACAGCCGATCTTGGTCTTGAATTTACTGATGTCAAAGTAAGGAATCAGCCCTCCCCCGCTGACTCCTTTTTCCAGATTATCCCAAAACTCGACTGTATTTTTCCCTATGGGCGTAAGGCTACCAAGACCGGTAACTACTACCCGTCTGAGCTCCATAGCGTCCTTATTGCTTGGCGTATTGCTCTATGTAGGCAATAGCCTGACCGACAGAAGTAATGGTTTCGGCCTGTTCGTCAGGAATAGAAATGTTAAACTCTTTTTCAAATTCCATGATTAACTCTACGGTGTCCAGCGAGTCTGCACCCAAATCATTGGTGAAAGTAGCTTCCGGCGTTACTTCGCTTTCATCCACTCCCAACTTATCAATGATAATTTTTTTGACTCGTGCAGCAATGTCTGACATAGAGCGTTCGGTTTTGGTTTGTGAAAAATTTTGGGCAAAGAAAGACAATCAAACGTTTTCCCGCAACATGCCACAAAATTATTTTGGTGCTGAAAATGAAGCCGAAAGGTGATGTCCGACATCGTACTTACCGGTGGCTGCACCGGCCTGCCGGCCCCTGAAAGGTTTCCGCTTTATGCCCGCCAAAAAGACGTTTCGCTTAAGCCCTTCCGAACCTGAACCCGACTTGCTGGTTTTCGGAATGGCCACTGCCGTACGCGATTATCAACTGGCTTTTTTGTTGAACCAAGCTCTTCCGGCTGATTTTGTCCGGCAGACGGAAATAGAAGTGGAACTGCCCCGCCAGATGCAACGCATAGCATTTACCTGGTTTCGCTTCAGCGATGAAGACCTGCAGCTCAACTGTTTTCTGGTAACCAACAAATCGGGCAATGAATTTTTTATTCCCGAATACCGGCAGGCCGATTTTCTGCTCTGTGTTCAGGGTCCGGAGGCACCCTTTCGCCGCAGCGAACTGATCCGTCAACTCAAAAGTCTGCAGGCCCTGCAGCTGGTGTTTGAGATTGATATCAGGCGAATCAAGTTCAAAGATCGCCTGATCTTTGAATAAACTTTAGTCATCACTGCTCTTTGCCTATGTGGACCCAAACCGATAATGCCTTGGAACGAACGTTTACGTTTCGTGATTTTAATGAAGCCTTTGGCTTCATGTGCCGGGTGGCCCTGATGGCCGAACAGATGAATCACCATCCCACCTGGACCAATACCTGGAACCGGGTGCATATTTCCCTCAGCACGCACGATGCCGGCAACCGGGTTACCGAACGCGATCAGGAACTGGCCCGCCGGATTGACCGGATTTATTCTTCCTGAGGAAACGTACCTTTGAAGTAACCGTTTTGCCCTGCAAAGCCGTTGACGTGCAGAAGCAACGTTTACTCACCCTGCTCTCGGCCTTATTCAGTTCCTGCCTGTTTGCCCAGTTGCCCGAGCAGGACTGCATCAATGCCCTTCCCGTTTGCCAGAGCACCTATGTCCAGGCCATTTCCTATTACCAGGAAGGCGCCACGCAGGAAATAACCTATCCTTCCAGCACCTCCTGCTTGGTTGGCGGTGAAGAAAACTCGGTCTGGTACATTTTCACCGTTACAGCCAGCGGAACGCTGGAAATGCAGATTACCCCGGTTTCTCCCTTTGACGATTACGACTGGGCCATTTACAACCTGACCAATTCCGACTGCAGCGGCATTGCCAACGGCACGGCCCCTGAAGTGCGTTGCAATTACTCAGCCATACCTGGTTCCACCGGCATGTCGTTTCCTTATGTGCTGACATCCGTTCCGGCAGCCGGGCCTAATCAATGTGCCCCGTTGCCGGTAACTGTGGGCGAAACCTATGTCCTGCTTATAAACAACCACGCCAACACCTTATTGGGCTACACGCTTGCCTTCTCTGGAACGGCCGTTATCTACGACACCGTAAAACCCAAGCCCGTAATGCTGGATCCGCTAACCTGCGACCCTCCGGCTGTACTGCACCTGACCTTGTCCGAATCCATCCGTTGCAATTCGCTCAATGCCGACGGCAGCGACTTTTACATTACCGGCCCCTCCACCGTTACCGTTAGCGGTGCCCACGCTCCTGCCTGCGACAACGGTTCCTTTTTTACTGAGGTGGACATCTTCCTCGCCTCCCCCATCTCCCTGTACGGCGACTATGAGCTCCATTTCAAAAACGATAACCTTTTTCTTAATACGTTGCTGGACAACTGCGGCAATTCCCTTCCCCTTTCCGAATCCGTTCCCTTCCATGTGGGCATTCCCCGGGCCGAATTCACCTACAGTGTGGTCAAAACCTGCACGGGTGATTCGGTGTATTTTACCGACAACAGCGTAGGCGATTCCCTCACGTCCTGGGTTTGGGATCTGGATGCCGGTCAGTCCGGATCGGGGCAAACCATCAGCGCCTTTTACCCCAACACCGGCACCTATTCCATTACGTTATCGATTACCGACAGCACGGGTTGCGTGGACGACACGACCCTGCAGATCAGCACCCAAACGGTCATCCCTGAGGCTTCGTTTACGATAACGCCAGGGCCCTATTGTGTGGGCGATACGATCTTCTGCACCGATGCTTCTTCCGGACTAATTACCAGTTATAACTGGAACCTGGGCGGAACTATTTCTTCTCAGCAAAATCCCTTCTACATAATTCCCTCCGATGCGCCGTTCAACATCTGGCTGACCGTTACCGATTACATCGGCTGCACCGACGATACCCTCATCACCATCGAACCTATACCTCCCCTTCAGGCCTCCTTCACCGTCAGCCCCAACCATTTGTGCGTGGGCGACCCGATTACCCTTTCCGATAACTCCCTGGGCAATCCGACCGACTACCTCTGGAGCGGACCGGGCATAACCGGTATGACCAGTACCACGGTGACCACCACCGTGCAGCAAGCCGGAACGTATGAGGTTTTTCTTTACATATCAGACAACCTGTGCACCCCCGATACGGCCAGCCAGATGCTGAACGTTTACGATTACCCCATCGTCAATCTCGGTCCCGATACAGCCATCTGCATTGACGAGACGCTGCTGCTCAACGCCGGCAATCCCGGCCTGTATCATCAGTGGCATAACGGCGACCTGTCGCAAACCTATCTGGTTACGCAGGTGCCCCAACTGGTATGGGTGCTGGTGGATAACAACGGATGCACTTCCACCGATACCCTTCGCGTGGGTTCGGCCTGTCCCTTTTTCATCCCAAATGCCTTTACCCCAAACAACGACGGCATCAACGACGAATTCCGTATCTACACCGACGGCAATCAGGAATTTGAATTCAAGATCTTCAACCGATGGGGTCAATTGTTGTTTCAGACCAATGATCCGTCGAAAGGATGGGACGGTCGCTATCAGGGCGTTCCGCAGGAAATGGGCGTGTATGTGTATGCTTTGGAAACCCTGTTCACCAACGGCACCCGCAAGGTGCGCACCGGCAATCTGACCCTGATCCGTTAAAGCCTCAGGTCATGCGCTCTTCCTGCGGGGCAGCAGCTCGTTCCTGCTCCTCGCCATCGCTGCCATTGGTGCGCTCCAGACGCAGCGGCCTCGGCGTGGAAATAAGCAACGGCACTTTTTCTATGGTCACCATGCTGGGATCCAGCCCGAATTCGCGTCCTTCTGATAAGGAAATTTTCTTAAGTAAAAAGTACAAATCCATGATCAGCTTTTCCCAGAACGGCAGATCGTTTTCGTAACTGAGAAACTTCTCCAATACCACAAAACGGAAGTCGCCGGGTAACTGCATTTTGTGGAGCGATTCGTAACGGCTGGTAATATCCACTTCTCCTTTGGCCACCATATCTTCTATGACGCGCCGCAACATCATGTTCACCCGCGGCTCAATGCGGAACCCCAATCGCAGGTCAATGCGGTAAACCAGATTAGGCACCAAGATGGTCACCTCATACTGGCAGGTGTACGGTTCATCGGCCACATCCACGTGCACAAACCAGTATGTATCGGCCCGCTTGGGATGCCCGCTGAAGATGGAATACTCAAACTTGCTTTCGATCTGCGACGGATAGTTGGCGCTGGTCATAAAAACCAGATGCGAAGCGAACTTGGGTACACTCTGATCCTCGCTGAGCTCCACCAGCCGCGGCAGCAGTTTGTCCATCGGGCCAAATTCCAGAAAACGATTCTTGATTTTTCGGGCCTTGTACCAGATAAACTGAATCAAACCAAACACCAGCGCAGTTAGAATGGCCACAAAACCGCCATGAGGAAACTTGGCCAGATTGGCCACCAAAAACATACCTTCAATGGCCAGAAACGTAAGCCCGATGCCCAACATGATGGGATAGGATCCTCTACGTACGTAAGCATACGTGCTTAAAAGAATGGTGGTAACAATCATTGTGATGTTGATGGCCAGCCCGTAAGCGGCTTCCATTCGTTCCGACTCCTGGAAATACAGCACCACTCCGGCACATCCGGCAAACAGAATCCAATTGATGGAAGGAATAAACAACTGCCCCCGCTCTTCGGTGGGATGCAGCACGCGCGCCTTCGGCCACAGGTTGAGCCGCATGGCTTCGTTGACCAGACTGAACGCCCCGGTAATCATGGCCTGCGAGGCAATCACCGTTGCCGCCGTGGCAATCACAATGCCGAACGGTACAAACCAGGAAGGCATAATGCCGTACAGCGGATTGGTAACGCCAAGGTCGTCTTTATGATATCCTTCAAACTGTGCCAGCCAGGCCGCCTGTCCGAAATAATTCAGCACCAGACAGAGCTTAACAAAGCTCCACGCCACCCGAATGTTCTTCTTGCCGCAATGGCCCAGGTCGGAATACAGGGCATCGGCACCTGTTGTACAAAGAAAAACAGCACCCAGCAGCCAGAATCCCTGCGGATACAACAACAGCAACTGAATGGCATACCACGGATTGAGGGCTTCCAGTATCTGCGGGTAGCGCACAATCTGCAGGATCCCCAGCACGGCCAGCATCACAAACCATACCGTCGTGATGGGCCCGAACGAACTGCCCACAATGCGCGTGCCGGCCCGCTGAAACAAAAACAGCAGGGTGATGATAAACAGCACAATGGGTACCGTATTGATGTGAGGCGACAGAATGCGCAATCCCTCTACCGCCGACGATACCGATATGGCCGGCGTCAGCATGCCGTCGCTCAGCAAGGTTGAACCCCCGATAATGGCCGGAATCACCAGCCAGCGCGCCCGTTTACGAACCAACGCATAAAGCGCAAAAACACCTCCTTCCCCCTTGTTGTCGGCTCGCAAAACCAGCAACACATATTTGATGGTGGTGATCAGTGTCAGCGTCCAGAAGACGCAGCTTACTCCGCCGTACACCAATTCTTTGCTGATCACCCGCTCGCCGATAATGGCCGACATCACATACAGCGGTGAAGTGCCAATATCTCCGAAAACGATACCAATGGTTACCAGCACCATTGGCATGGAAAGCCGGTGAATAGACAACCTGGTACTCACATGATGTTACGTTGGTACAAGCCCCGGCACGACGTGGCCATGATTGCCCGCACAAAGGTACAGCAACTGCTACGCTTTGGGGTTGGCATCGGCTTTCCCCTGTACATAGCGGGCAAACCGGCTGGCGGCCTCCTTGAGCTGGCTGCTGCCGCTGGCATCGTGCGTAGCCCGCCTGTAGCTTTCCGAAAGTTCCAGCAACGTCTGGTAAACAAAAGCATTCATTTCGTCAACCGTCATCGCCCCGGTCCATAAATCAATATGCATGCCGTTGCTGCTTTGTTCGTCCCAAAAGCGCAAGGCCATGGCTTTGGCACTATGCTCGCCCGGACCTGCATCGTCCGCCTGCCAGGAAATGGCTTGCGGGATCTGCTGCTCATCCACCTGGATGCGGATCAGAATGTTCTTAACGGTCTTGCCTGAAGGTTCCTGCTTCATGTACCCAAAGCTACCGCTCCGCCGCCTTTAACTTCCAACAGCCTGGTCGTGCACCTGTCCACAAATGCACACCCTTGCGCAACCCGAGAAAAAACACAGAACAAAAAAGGTTTCAACAAAAAACCCACAAAAGCAACAATTCACAAAATGCGGTGAAAAATGTGCGGACCGCTTTGTTGCGCCTTGCCGCCATCCCGCTTAGACTTGTCTTGCCGTTTGCCTCTGCTCGCCGGCGGCAGCAACACCTTTTTCACCGGTATCTGAATTGAGTGATACCAAAGTATTCTTCGTTCAGAAGGTGCATAAGGTGTCGGTAAAACTGATTAAAAAACAATTCATGCAAAACCCAAACAGTTCACGATGAATCATCCTTTGCCCGAACCGCTGCTGGAGGAAAACAAAGACCGCTTTGTGCTGCTTCCCATCCGCCATCCCGATGTCTGGGAAATGTACAAGAAACACGAAGCCAGCTTCTGGACTGCTGAAGAAATTGATTTGTTTCAGGACCTGAGGGACTGGGATAGCCTCAACAAAAACGAAAAGCACTTCATCAAGCACGTGCTGGCCTTCTTTGCTGCCAGTGACGGCATCGTCAACGAAAATCTGGCCACCAACTTTCTGGAAGAAGTGCAGATGCCCGAGGCCCGATGCTTTTACGGCTTTCAGATCATGATGGAAAACATCCACAGCGAAACCTATGCCTTGCTCATCGATACCTATGTCAAGGATCCCGAAGAAAAAGACCGGCTGTTTCATGCTTTGGAAACCGTGCCCTGCGTGAAGAAAAAAGCCGAATGGGCCTTGCGCTGGATTCAGCAGGGAACCTTTGTGGAGCGCCTCGTGGCTTTCGCCGCCGTGGAAGGCATATTCTTCTCCGGCAGCTTCTGTTCCATCTTCTGGCTTAAGAAACGTGGTTTGATGCCCGGCCTCAGCTTTTCCAATGAGCTCATCTCCCGTGATGAAGGCCTGCACTGCGAATTTGCCTGCCTGCTGTACACGCGCTACATCCGCAACAAGCTGCCGCAAGAACGCATCTATGAAATCATCGGTGATGCCGTGGCCATTGAGAAAGAATTCATCACCGACGCCCTGCCCGTTGACCTCATTGGCATGAATGCCCGACTCATGAGTCAGTACATTGAATTCGTTGCCGATCGGTGGATTGCCGCATTGGGATATCCCAAACGCTATGGCTCTACCAACCCCTTCGACTTTATGGAAATGATCTCCCTGCCCGGTAAAACCAACTTTTTTGAAAAACGTGTCGGCGATTATCAGAAAACCGGCGTCCTCAAAAAAGATGCACGCTCCGAAATCGTGAACGATGGATTTTCACTTAATGAAGAATTCTAAAAAAAAGCCTTAACCTTCTCCTGCCATGTTTGTCATTAAACGCGACGGCCGAACCGAATCGGTAAAGTTTGATAAAATCACTGCCCGCATCGAACGGCTCTGTTATGGTCTGAACATGGATTATGTGGCGCCCGTACTCGTCGCCAAAAAAGTCATTCAGGGTCTTTACGACGGCGTCACCACCACCGAGCTGGACAACCTGGCCGCAGAAACCGCTGCCACCATGGCCGTACAGCACCCCGATTATGCCCTGCTGGCTTCCCGCATTGCCGTCAGCAACCTGCACAAAAACACCAACAAAAGTTTTTCCCAGACCATGCGGGCCTTGTACGAATACCGCAATCCCAAGACCGGTGAACCCGCTCCGCTGATTGCTGACAACGTCATGCAGGTTATTGACCGAAATGCCCAGCTGCTGGACTCCACCATCATCTACGACCGCGATTACCATTTTGACTATTTCGGTTTCAAAACATTGGAAAAATCCTATCTGCTCAAGATCAACGGACGCGTCGTAGAACGTCCCCAGCACATGTTCATGCGCGTGGCCGTCGGCATTCACCTGGATGACGTGGAGGCCGCAATAGAAACCTATCACCTGATGAGCGAACGCTGGTTTATTCACGCCACGCCCACTTTGTTTAATTCCGGAACGCCCAAACCGCAAATGTCGTCCTGCTTCCTGCTCACCCTTCAGGAAGACAGCATAGCCGGCATATACGAAACATTAAAAAAATGTGCATTAATATCTCAGGCCGCCGGCGGCATCGGCCTGAACATCCACAACACCCGCGCTACCGGCAGCTACATCCGCGGCACCAACGGATCCAGTAACGGCATCGTCCCCATGCTTCGCGTCTTCAACGACACGGCCCGCTATGTGGATCAGGGCGGCGGCAAGCGGAAAGGATCCTTTGCCATTTATCTGGAACCCTGGCATGCCGACATTTTTGAATTTCTGGATCTGAAGAAAAACCACGGCAAGGAAGAACTGCGTGCCCGCGACCTCTTTTATGCCCTGTGGATCCCTGACCTGTTCATGCGACGGGTTCGCGACAACGAACACTGGAGCCTGTTCTGCCCCAACGAAGCGCCGGGCCTGGCCGACGTATGGGGTAAAGCATTTGAACAACTCTACGAACAATACGAAAACGAAGGCCGTGCCCGCAAGCGCATACGCGCTCAGGAACTCTGGATGGCCATCGTGGAAGCCCAAATCGAAACCGGAACCCCGTTTCTGCTCTATAAGGATGCCTGCAACGCCAAATCCAACCAACAGAATCTGGGCACCATCAAAGGCTCCAACCTCTGCACCGAAATCGTGGAATACACTTCCCCCGATGAGGTGGCCGTCTGCAATTTGGCTTCCCTGGCTCTTCCCCGTTTCGTAAGCAACGGAACTTTTGACCATCAAAAACTCCACGACGTCACCTGTGTTGTTACCCGCAACCTGAACCGCATCATTGACCGCAACTACTATCCGCTGGAAGAAGCCCGCCGCAGCAACCTGCGCCACCGACCTATCGGCATCGGCGTGCAGGGACTGGCTGACGCCTTCATTCTGCTGCGCATGCCCTACGACAGCGAACAGGCCCGCCAGTTGAATAAAGAAATTTTTGAAACCATCTATTTTGCCGCTCTGTCCGAATCGGTGCAGGAAGCGCGACGCTTCGGACCCTACGAAACCTTTGCCGGCTCGCCGGCATCACGCGGCATCCTGCAATTCGACTTCTGGGGCATCACCCCTTCCGGCCGCTGGAACTGGAACCAACTGCGGCAAGACATAATCACCCACGGCCTGCGCAATTCCCTGCTGGTTGCTCCCATGCCTACGGCCAGTACATCGCAGATCCTGGGCAACAACGAATGCTTTGAGCCCTACACCTCCAACATCTACCTGCGCCGCACCCTTAGCGGCGAGTTCATCATCGTCAACAAGCACCTTCTGCGCGACCTGGTCCGGCGCGGCCTGTGGAATCAGGAACTCAAAGATCAGATCGTTGCCGCCAACGGCTCCGTGCAGCAGATCCCGCAAATTCCCGACGACCTCAAAGCCCTGTACAAGACGGTTTGGGAAATAAAACAAAAAGTCCTGATTGATATGGCTGCCGACCGCGGCGCCTTCATTGATCAGTCGCAATCCATGAGCCTGTTCCTGGAAAACCCCACCGTGTCCAAGGTTTCTTCCATGCACTTTTATGCCTGGGAAAAAGGACTGAAAACGGGAATGTACTACCTGCGCACGCGGGCCGCTGCCGAAGCCGTAAAATTCACGGTCGACCTGCGCCACCTGGCCGACGGGCAGTCCGAACAGACCTCGTCAGAAGCCTCCGCTCCGCAGCAAGTTTTCCAGCCTGCAGCCGACACCACCTGTTCGCTGGACGAGAACGGCAACTGCCTGATGTGCAGCGCCTGATAAAAAAGGCATCTTCATCCGTGGTTCAGTGCATGCGGACGACTGCAGGGTCAATGTGCTGAATGATCTCATTAAAAAAATGAGGAAAATCACCGGTGCTGCGGTCCAATACCCGGTCGTATCGTCCGTCAACAAAGCGCAGCAGGCAGTAGTGATTGTCCTCAAAGTCAATGAGCTGCACCTGCTTCACCTGGTCCCAGGGCAGCAGCACCGACTGCTCCAGCCGTCCACTTTTCAACGTCGCCATCAGCAGTCCTTTTTCACTGATATGAAAACGATGCGGACGAAACAAGGAACGGTACAACAACACGGCCGACAGCACCGAAGGCAGCAGCAGCAACAAAAACCACGGAACCACCAGCAAACCGGCAGCTCGCAACAGACTTTCTTTTTGCTGCCATAGCGACGGCCAGAGCCCTATTGCCGCTATGTTGACTACCGACACCACCAACAGAAAAATCAGGAACCACGTGCGGGCCTTGGGGTGATGCGCCTGAAATTCAAAATACACAAAACGAAATTAGCATCAACGCTGCTCAGCGCTTCGCATGGCGCGCCGAATCCATGATCCTGCGGATCCGTTCCAGGCTTTGCCTGGCCTGCAGATCCACTGCATTGACCGTATCGTTTACCAGCACCACCAGTTCATCCGGTCCGTACCACCACTCATCGATCTTGGTTTGTGAGCCATATTCATCCAGACTTTTTCCGACATGGATGATCGTGTCCGGAAAGCCCACAACCTTCAATACTTCCACATAAGACATTCCCACCTTAACGGCCGATAGGGGCGATTGCTCGGACAGCGGTTTGCGCATGGGTCCTTTACAGGTAAGGCCGGCAACGGCTGAACAAGCCAGTAGCAGGACAGGTAACTTCATATCAAAACCGCGGACAGGGCAAATCCAGCCGCAAGGGCCGGTTCTTTCGCAACAGGCCTGTGTGCACCAGCGAGAGTTCAACGGCTCCTCTTCCCTTGCTTGCAGCTTTCAGCGCCGAGGTGTTGACATCGTAGCTGATCAACAACCGCCAACTGCGCAACTCATAACCGGCCACGGCGATCAGCGCATCTCCCATGCGTCCGTACAAACCGCCGTAGATGCTTGCACCGGCAAATCGCTCCGACGCATTCAGGTCGTAACGCATCATACCGCCCAGCAGCAGCTCTCTGGCTTGCTTTTGTTCCTCATAGAACACCGCCGGAGAAACACTCAACGACGGTGTAACGTCCAGTCTTAGGCCGGCAAATGCCACGGGCCTCAGCCCCAGCCGATTGGCCTGCTCGTAAAACGATTCACGGGGCCGCAATAGGTGAAACACGCTGAAACCCGCATGGGCACCCAATCGTCCCGCTCCTGCATACGTGTAGCTGATACCGGCTGCAACATCGGCGTAACTGGTTTGCCCGGCAACGAAATTTTCGCCACTGGGCAGGTTAGGGTCAAAGCCGCTGTCGTTCCATTGATTGTCGAAATAAAATTTGGAGAAGTCCACCTGTTTCTGCACCCAGGCAACCTGCAAGCCCAGGGTCAGGTCGTGGTAACGCAGCAAATCCGGCAGCAGGTGGTAAGCGCCGGATAATGCGGTTTTGATTGCCGTCAGGTCGCCATCGCCGGCCCGGTCGGCCATCAATAAGGCACCAAGGGAAACATACTGACCCGACGTGCTGCTGCGCCAGGGGGAAAAATCACCAAACAAATCAAACGTGCGGTAAGGAACGGTTACGCTGGACCACTGACTGCGGTAATTGAGGCCGAAGCGATAATCGCCGCCGAAAGCGCCGGTAAGGGCTGGATTGACAACCAGCGGGGCGGCATAAAACTGGGAAAAATGAATATCCTGTGCCTGAGCTGCCGGAACTGCCAACGCCAAAAACAGGAACAAGCTACGCATTACAAGTAAAGTTACGCAAACGGCAAGAAGCGCATTGCAGGATGGATGAGGAGGCGCTTTGCAAGGTGTTCAACCGGAAAGCAGAAAAAGGCTCCTATCCTTTCGGGCATGATCCTTTGCGAATGAATCAGGACTCAAGCCCGCGATGCAAACTAAACGTCGGCCTCTGTTGTTGACCTGCCTGGGCTCGAACCAGGACTCTTCTGATCCAGAGTCAGACGTGTTGCCAGTTACACCACAGGTCAATGGGGCAAAGTTCTGAAATCAGTGCATTGATTTTCTGGAACAGGAAATAAAAAACCCCGATTTGAGATATCGGGGTGAAGAAGTTTGGCGGCGACCTACTCTCCCGCATGGTGGTGCAGTACCATCGGCGCTGTGGGGCTTAACTGCTCTGTTCGGAATGGGAAGAGGTGAACCCCCACGCTCAAGCCACCGTAAGCTTTTAGCCTGTGCACGGCTGTGCAACGAGGCGACATAATGACGACGGAAGTACAAACGGCAAGAAGTGAAAAAGTAGAAAGCGGATCGGGCAATTAGTATGGCTCGGCTTTGGTGTTACCACCTTTACACCTGCCACCTATCAACGTAGTCGTCTGCTACGGCCCTGGGAAATCTCATCTTGGGAAGTGCTTCGCGCTTAGATGCTTTCAGCGCTTATCACGGCCGAACATAGCTACCCTGCACTGCATTTGGCAACACAACAGGTACACCAGAGGTTCGTACAACCCGGTCCTCTCGTACTAGGGTCATCTTCCCTCAAATTTCCTACGCCCATCACAGATAGGGACCGAACTGTCTTGCGACGTTCTGAACCCAGTTCACGTGCCACTTTAATGGGCGAACAGCCCAACCCTTGGGACCTTCTCCAGCCCCAGGATGTGACGAACCGACATCGAGGTGCCAAACCTC
>JANWXQ010000024.1 GCA_025057275.1 Chitinophagales bacterium | reverse complement strand
CTGCAGCAGCAGGCTTATCTAACCGAGTCAACACGAATGGCCAACCTGCTGCTTTTGCTCAACGGCATCATGGACAATGCCGAACGGGAACTGGAACAACAAGGCACCCTCAGCGATGCCGTTATTGCCCGGCTGGCCGCTTTGAGCTTTTCCTTAAAACCCTACCATACCCTACAGGGCGACAGCCTGTCGCCGCGGCCTTACAGCCCGGAACGCGGTCAAATGTTACAGGCCCTGCTGCTGCTGCGCCCCGATTCTTCCTCGCTGGCGCGAATCAGGCAACGCATCACTTTTGCCGGTGCCGACCTGGCAGCGGCCAGCTTGCGCCATTCCTCCCTGGAAGGCATTGACCTGCGGGGTGCCAACCTGCATGCCGCCGATCTGTATGGCGCCAATCTTACCGCTGCCAACCTTACCGATGCCTGCCTCAGCGAGGCCAACCTGATCCGTGCCCGCCTGGCTCAATCCACCCTGCGCAGGGCAGATCTGCGATGGGCCCGCCTGGATAGCGCCGACCTCCACCTGGCCAACCTGGACGGCGCCCGGATGGAACATGCGCAACTGTTGCATAGCAACCTAAAGGCGGCAACGGCTTTGTTCAGCTCGATCCATGCTGCCGTCATTCACCAGTCTGATTTCAGCTATGCCGTTTTGCGTGGCTCCAGATTTGATGAAGCCACCCTGCAGCAGGTGAACCTCAGTCGTGCCGATTTACGACTGACCAGCTTTGCTGCTGCACAGGTGCAGCAAAGCCGCTTTGATCTGGCCCTGGTGGACTCCACCTGGCAGCAACTCCTTGACCGCTGGCAACCCGATGGTCTGCCCATGCTGATGCAGACTTATTCCGTAGTGCAGGATACTACCGACCAATACAACAACCGTATTTACCGCCTGCGGCCGAAATCCTGAGGGAAAAAATTTCAGCATGCACTTTGTGTGCGGTGCTGCATGTTTCTGAAGCAACAACTTTTCTCTGCAAAGCTTCCGCTATGATATTTCCGCAAGAAGTCAGGAATCAAACGAGCTGCGGCGCATCACCTGATTGATTTTGTCTGCAAATCGGATGACCCTTTCCTCTTCTGCGTGAAAAGGCTTAAGCCCGATGCGAAAGGCACGGCTGTAATACCGCTGCAGATCGTTCAGATAGGCCGCCATCAGTTGGGGCGTCCAATAAGTACGTCGCGTGATGCGGTAGCGCTGCTTCAGCTGCTTACCCAGTTCTTGCCCGATTTCGTTGTTGATCAGATCCACGTAGTTATCTACCGGTCCCTCTTCCAGATCGCTGACCTGGGCATCGGTAAAGCGGCCGCCGATCAGCTCGGGATGATGAAAACGCTCGTGGGCATCGGCGACAAAATCGGCCAGGGCTTCGGAAAAGCAGGTGGTGATGAAGGCCTGCGCGGTAATATGATTGAATGTGTTAATATATCCTTTTTCGCTACTGTCTCTTTCGGTCAGAAAAGCCAGCTCCGGGGTGGTGATTTTCCGGTAGGCTGCTTCGGCCAGCGTATAAAAGGCCACGTCGCCATCGCCGAACAGATTGGGGCGTATGCGGGCAAGCAGGTAAATGCGCTCCAGATCCAGCCGGTGCCGCACCGTGAAGGGCGCCAGAAGAATCAGGGCCGCCTGCTTTGTCCAATGGCCGCTTTTCACTTTGATCAGATCACCCTGGCTGATACCTTCCCGGAGCTCACTGACAAGAGGCTTTCCGTTGTAGCAATATCGAACCCGAACCCAGGCCTTTCGTCCGAATCCGTTTTCTTCCGGCTGGTGTCCGGAATATTCAAGACCGATCACGGATTTCAATTCTTCAAAAGAGGTAAAACGGGTGCTCAGCAGGGCGCCGTTCATTTGCAGCCTTTCGGGTAAACCGGTATCCGGTACGTGTATGTTGCACGGTTCTTTTTGGCTGTTTCCGGAATAAGAATGCATACATCCGGAGAGGGACAAACCCAACAGCAGCCAGCCAGCGAACAGGTATCGCATAGGTAGTTCAAGGCAGACGCAGTACCCCGCCTGTTTGGTCCATCTGGGCAGAACCACTGCGGTAGAGCACGTAGCGCACCGGTTTCTCATCGCCGCATATCGTAACTCCGCTGAGGGTTAACCCGTGCACATCATCAAAAACGACGGCCGGCCGGTAGTCGGGTGCGGCAATGCAAAGTTTTACATTTTTGATGGTCAGCCCGGCAACATGCCGCACATACAATCCCCATGCAGGCAACTCGCCGAACATGGAAAATTCCGGATACTCAGCTTCCTTTTCCGGCACCTGATGCAACCGCCACAGCGGAAAATAAGCCAGTCCCGGATTGCCGCGCCCGGGGTAGTAGATCTCTATGTTTTCCAGTATCACATTTTCTACCCTATGCCCCGGAATGCCCGTGATGGAAGAGGGTATGGTATTGTGAAAAAAGGGGAGGTCGGGCCCCCGTTGCTCATAGGCCTGATCAGGCCGGCCGAAGGGAACTTCCACCTTCATATTGCGGATCACTACATTGCGCAGCCTGCCCACCCCCCGCTGGGTGGTGCGCGCTCCCAGACGGATAAACAGCGCATTGCCCGTGTTGGTGGCCGTAATGCCATCCACCCGAATGTTTTCTAACACACCCCCGTCCACACATTCCAGGGCTAAAGCACTGCGATAGGTGTCATAGATGCGGATGTGCTCAATAATCACATTACGGAAACCACCATGCGACACGGTACCGAATTTTACGGCACTAGCACTGGACCGCACCGTACAATAGGCCACATAAACACTATCGCACAGATAGTCCGGCGATTGCGACTTCAGACAGATGCCGTCGTCGGCGGAATTGATGTGGCAATTCGTAATGCGTACGTTGCGGCAGTCCTGTATGGCCATGCCGTCGTTATTCCAGTACGCATCACTGTCCACCCGCACGCTGTCCAGCACCAGATTGACGCAGCGGTCATAGGTCTGCACCCAACAAGCCGCATTTCGCAAGGTGATGTTTTTGATTACGATGTTGCGGCACTGTACAAACTCGATCAGTTGGGGCCTGATGTAATGCGATGGCCTCATCTTAACGAAATTGAAATCGGAACTGTCCAGCCTTCCGCTGTAAAACAGGCTATCCAGATGTAGCGCCACCCGGCGCCCCTGCCCGTCAATCTGCCCGCTGCCGGTAATCGCCAGATTGACCTGACCATCGGCCAGAATCAGGGCTTTCCACCGGTTCAGTTTTTTGTACTGGTCGGGAAGAGGGCTTCCCAATAACACCCCTCCGGCCATGACATGCAGCGTGACATTTGATTTCAAGACGATACTGCCGGTCAAAAACACGCCAGCCGGCACGATCACGCGCCCGCCGCCCGCCTGATGCGCTGCATCTATTGTAGCCTGAATGGCTGCGGTATTCAAGGTCATTCCACCGGCTACCGCTCCGAAATTCCTTATGTCAAAATCCTTACCTGCAGCAGCAAAGGCGGCAAGAAAAAAACCCAAAGACATCCAGACCCTCATGAGCTAAAAATACAGATTCATTTAGGTAGTTACCCGGAAGCCGTCAGCAAGGGATTGCGGTCATGATACAAACGGGGATAAAAACCGCAAGCGGTTTGATGTGGCGGGGAATAATCCCTGTGCCATCCTCATTGAATCTGCGTCTGGTCAAATCCCGAATCATGCATTCCTCCAGGCTGTTTTCTTTTCTGTATCCCAATCAAAAAGCACGGTTGCCGGTTGCAGCTGAATAAAATGCTTGCCATCTTCGTAGTGATTTACCCAAGGCATTTTCCAAATGAACAAAACATGCTCCGCTCTGCTTCTGGCGCTGGTTCTCTGGCTGTCGATTATCCATGCCTCCTGCCGGAAAAAAGACCACAGCAAGGAACCCGCAGCCACGGAAGAAGCCGGATCCGGCGTTGCGCAACCGGTTTCTTTACAACCCTTTGCTGAGTTCCCCGAAGAAATTATCGGATGCTCCTGTGTTTTCTCTGCCGATTCCGTAGCCTACGAGCAGGAGCAGTTTCTCTATGCCGATGATATGGAAAAAATTGCTTATGTAAACATCAACGGCACCCTGACGCGGCTTTTGGTCACCGAACGCCATTTCAGTGAACCCCAACTGAGCATTCGTGCAGCCAATGAAACCTACCGACTTGCCCTGGAAGCCAACCAGCTTCGCGAATACGGTGAGGTGACTTACCTGAAGGGCACTTTAACCCTGACCGACCAAAGCGGAACCCTGGTGCAGCTGCCGGTTTTCGGCATGTGCGGCTGCTGAGATCAATTTTTCCCATGGGGACGCACAAGGTGATTTCAAAGCACAGCGAATCAACAGGTTGCGTAAGCATCATGCCTGATGGTACCCCTTCTCGTTTCCCAACCTAGGCTGATACAAGTTGTCCTGTTTTGCAGCTTGTTGTGTTTTTCCTGTGTACGAAAAAGCCAACAAGCTGCTTCCAGCGAACAACAGCTGATTTCGGCTGAATCTATCGCTATGACTCCGGCAGACAATGACGCCAACCAAAACGAATTTGCCGACTGGCTGGCTCCTTTTGCCGCTGAAAACTATTCCGTGTTGGATTCGGTGCGCGGCGATCTCAACAACGACGGCTTATCCGATTTGCTGGTGGTGCTGCGCCGCAATGGCGAGGATACGCTATCCAACGTGATTGAGCATCCGGAAAAACGACCGCTGCTGCTTTTGCTGCGTCAACAGGATGGGCGCTTGCACCTGGCTGCCCGAAACGACCATGTGGTTTATTGTTACGACTGCGGGGGCGTCCTTGGCGACCCGTACGGAAGCATTGTCATAAGCGGAGACAGTTTCACGGTTGAGCAATACGGAGGCAGTGCCTGGCGCTGGAGCCGTACCCTGACCTTTTACTATGCTCCGAAAGAACAAGCATGGCTGCTGCGGCAAGACCGCATGGTAAGCTATCACACCTTCGAGCCCGATCAGATTGAGGTTACGGTGAGAACGGCGCGGGATTTCGGTCGGTTGTCTTTTGAAGCGTTCGATATTTACAAAGAATAGAAAAGTATATATATATATCAGAAATAAGTCCTTTGCGGCTCACGGGGCCTGATGACCGGATCCCTGGGCCGGAAGGTAATGTCCACCAATTCGAGTTTTCCTTCAGGACCTATCTTAGCCAATATGGATTGGTACGGCTGAAATTCGAAATCGTGCGTGATGGTCTTGCCATGGACCGTAAGGGTTAGCTTGCGCCGGATGGGTTTGTCCATAAAGGATTGGCCTGAATAAATCGGATATTGAAGATCATAGGCCAGCGGCTGGGCAAGAAAAAGGTAATGCGTGCCCTCTTTATCCACGCGGCACCAATATTCCGGAATGCTGTCGCCAGCTACCAGAGGCGCATGACCGATCAGCCGCAAGAAGTCCGACGATACGTTACTCAGCGCCTTAAGCTCCTGCAGCAATTTGTCGTATTCCGGCGACTTGATGAGTCCTGGCTGTTGCGGCAGTCGTTTGAGGCAAACCGGCAAACCTTGCCTGGCCAAGGCCGTAATCTTCCGTAACGAACGGATATCCATATAGGCCACGTCGCAATACAACAGAGAGAAGGAAACATCACCCACGTACATGC
>JANWXQ010000055.1 GCA_025057275.1 Chitinophagales bacterium | reverse complement strand
GCTTCTGTGGCTTCAAGGATTTTAGCTGCCGGCGTGCGGTGGATTCATGTAGTGAGCAGTGTGCGCTTTGCGCGGAAGGCTGTGGAGGCCGGTTGTCATGCGGTGGTAGCCGAGGGCTTTGAGGCGGGGGGCCATAACGGCCGAGAGGAGACCACAACTCTCTGTCTGGTGCCCATGGTGGCCGATGCGGTGTCCGTCCCAGTGATTGCAGCCGGAGGCATTGCCGATGGACGCAGTATGGCTGCTGCATTTGCCTTGGGTGCCAAGGGTGTGCAGGTGGGTACCCGCTTTGCATCCAGTCTGGAAAGCAGCGCCCACGAAGCCTACAAGCAGGCTATTGTTCGGGCCGGTGAGGGAGATACCGACCTGACCTTGAAAGCCCTGACACCGGTGCGGATGATTAAGAACCGCTTTTATGAACAAGTGCGGGAGGCTCAGTCCCGCTGTGCCAGCGTGGAAGAACTCCGTGCGCTTCTGGGCCGGGGCCGCTCGCGGCGAGGTATTTTTGAAGGTGACCTGGACGAAGGAGAACTGGAAGCCGGTCAGGTGAGCGCCCGCATTCACGATATTCTGCCCGCCGCAGAAATCTTACTCCGCATGGTGAGAGAGTTTCTTGAAGTAACCAAGAATCTGGGCTCTTTTTCTCAATTCCTTGAAAATGAATTTTGAAGGCATTTTTCAATCGGCCTCTTCCTGATCAGCGAGGTATAGAGCGGCCCATGCCAAGGAAGCGGCCCCTACCATTAAGCTTTGTGGGTTTATATCAAATTGTGCGGTGTGAACGCTGTGTCGGTGGGCACTGCCAGGTCCACCCGTTCCTAAGCGGAAAAAACAACCAGGCATCAGGCGGGTATAAGTTGCAAAATCTTCTGACGTCATTCGGGGTTGCATGGGATGCACGTGGTCGGCACCGAGAAGCTCGCTCAAGGCTTTGGCCACTTTTTGTGTGAGGTCAGGATGATTAAAGAGCACGGGGTATCCTTCTAGAATTTGACATTCTGCTTTAACGTCAAAACTCTGGGCCACGGATTCAACAATATGAGTGATTTCCTTATGGGCCTGTCGGCGCCAGTTTTCATCCATACAGCGCAAAGTGCCAGCTAACTCCACCCATTGAGGGATTACGTTGGGAGCGGTGCCCCCGGTCATTTTCCCAAAAGAAAGAACAGCCGGCAGGAGAGGGGGCCGCCGCCGGCTCACCTCTTGCTGGAGGGTAATCAGCAGGTGGGCGGCAGCCAACAAAGTGTCAGGCACCAGGTGAGGCAGTGCCGCATGCCCCCCTGGCCCTTTTATCCGGATGTAAAGCTCGTCCGAGGAGGCCATGACGGGCCCCGGTGAAAGGGCCACCTGACCGGCATCCAAATCAGGATGTACGTGCAGACCAATGATGCCTTTGCTGGGGAAGCTTTCCAGCAGGCCTTCTTTCAAGATGAGACTGGCACCGCCTGGCAACACCTCTTCCCCTGGCTGGAAAATGAAACCTACCCGACCGGACCACTGCGCAGATAAGTTTTTCAGAATGTACAAAGCACCCAAAAGACAGGTGGTGTGCACATCATGTCCACAGGCGTGCATAACGCCGGGGTTTTCGCTCACGCAAGGTTTTTCGGGCGCTTCGGTAATAGGTAAGGCGTCCATGTCAGCCCGAAGCCACAATACGG
>JANWXQ010000044.1 GCA_025057275.1 Chitinophagales bacterium | reverse complement strand
TGCCTGCCGGTGACTTCGCGTACCATGCCCAGATGCTGCAATGCAGCGAGGGCGCGTGAGGCCGTGGCGAAACTTACGCCTGCCTTTGTTGTGATGAAGTTCATGTTGGCCAGCGGCCGGTGACGCAACACCTCAAAGACGCGCAGGGCATTGGAAGCAGCGCGGCCCAGTCCTTCAATGCGCCTGCGGTCGGCAGCAAACAAATCAAGCAAACGATGAGCCGTGGCTACGGCATCGTTAGCCGTCAGCGTTACGCCTTCCAGAAAAAAGTCCAGCCACGCTTCCCAGTCGCCCTCAAAACGAGTCGCATTCAGCAGCCGGTAGTATTCCTCGCGATGTTGTTTGAAGAACAGCGACAAATAGAGCAGGGGCTGTCGCAGCACACCCTCATGGTGCAAAATGAAGGCGATGAGCAGCCGGCCAACGCGGCCGTTGCCATCCAGAAAGGGATGGATGGTTTCAAACTGCACATGGGCAAGCGCTGCTTTAACCAATACGCCGGCATGGAAGGGCGTATGAAGAAAGCGCTCCAGAGCGCCCATACACGGTTCCACTTCCTGCGGGGGTGGCGGCACGAAAACGGCATTACCCGGCCGGGTTCCGCCAATCCAGTTCTGCGTGGTACGGAACTGACCGGGCGCCTTGCCTGCGCCCCGCCCGCTGGCAAGCAGCTTTTCATGCAACTCACGGATCAGGCGGTTGCTCAGGGGAAAACCCCCGTTCATCCGTTGCATGCCATGTTCCAGTGCCGCCACATAGTTGGATACTTCTCTGGTATCTTCCACCGGTACACCGGGCTTTTCATTCAGCTCAAAAAGCAACAGGTCAGACAGTGAGGATTGCGTGCCTTCTATCTGACTGGAAAGCACCGCTTCCTGGCGCACATAGGCGTAAATAAAAATGTCGGGATCCGGCAACAGGGTGGTAATGGCATCCAATCGTCCCAATGCCAACAGGGCCTGTTCCAATCTTTGCCGGAGCGCAGCATCCAGTTCTACAGGCGGTTCAGGAGGCAAAGGTGCCGGAATAAAAGCGTTCACCGCTTCACCTCCGGCAAGGCTGCTGCGCCATGTCCCTGTTAAGCCGCGTTTCATGGTTTATTTTCACCAGTGGTAATAACAAAGATACTATTTTCACAAGGCGGCTTAAATGAAAATAGCTACGTATTAGTAACCGATGCTCCGAAGATTATTCAAGATTTCCTTATCCAACTCCTTAGCCTGTGCCTGTTGTTCTTTGAGTTGCGCCACCAGCCGCTGCATCTTCTCTGCGAAAGGTTCGTCATCGTCTTCCCTGATTTCGGCGCCGACGTAGCGGCCGGGGGTGAGCACGTAGCCGTGTTTGCGGATTTCTTCCAGCGTGGCGCTTTTGCAGAAGCCGGGGACATCCTTGTATTCGCCTGCTTCTTTCTCTCCGCGCCAGGCGTGGTAGGTCG
>JANWXQ010000048.1 GCA_025057275.1 Chitinophagales bacterium | reverse complement strand
CCCCCCGGGGGGGGGGGGGGGGGGGGGGGGGGGGGGGGGCCGGGGGGGGGCCCCCCCCCCCGCCGCAGGAGCCCTGCAAGGCTCGCTGGTGGCGTATCTGAATGTGCCGGCATTTATCGTTACCCTGGGCGGCCTGCTGGTGTTTCGTGGCTGGGCCAGTATTCTGATGCAGGGAGAAACGGTGCCCGTTCCCGATGCATTTCAATACTGGGGAGGTGGTTTTCTGAACCCTTGGCAGGGATGGCTTTTTGCCGGCCTGGTGGCAGCATGCGGCATGTGGCTGATGTACCGGAGCCAGCATGCCTACCATAAAGGCATATGGCTGGGATTAAGCCTTGGTGGTTATGCAGCCTTGGTGTTGCTGCTCATGTGGGTGTTTCAGCTTAGCGGTCAGTCGGCTCAACGGCCACCGGTAACGACTCCCATCCGGCTGCCGGAAACTTCAGTACTTTACCATTCAGAATGGTATCAACAGGCTATGCAGCGGCAAAGCCTGCAGGCTACCTTGCAGCGGTCGGTGCCGGTGCCGGTAGCCCTGATGGTAACAGCAGCGCTACTGATGACGCTGCTGACCAGTCACACGGTTTTTGGCCGGCGCATTTATGCCATCGGCGGAAATACCGAAGCCGCTTTTTTATCGGGCGTTAATGTTCAACGAAGTACGCTGGCGGTTTTTGTCTTGTGCGGTTTGCTCAGTGCAGCAGCAGGTATTGTGTACACTGCCCGTTTGGGTAGCGCCACCCCCGATGCAGCCCGGGGATATGAACTGTATGCCATTGCAGCCTGCGTCATTGGCGGCACCTCGCTGCGGGGCGGCCGCGGGGTGGTAGCCGGTGCACTGATGGGTGCGCTGATCATGGCCGCGCTGGATTCCGGCATGAGCATCATGAACGTAGATCCGTTTTATCAGGACATCATCAAAGGCGTGGTGCTGGTCGGTGCCGTCTATGCAGACCTCGCCGGCCGCAAAAAAGCCTGATTATTTTTCTTTCAGCATAAATCCGATACCGTGGTGGTTCTCAATTTCCACGGAAGGGTCAGCGGCCAGATACTTGCGCAATTTGCTTAAATAAACGTCCATGCTTCGGCTCAGCAGGGGTTCGTCTCGACCCCACACCTGGCGCAAGATGTCGCTGCGTCGCACCAAGATGTTCTTGTTTTGACACAGCAACTGCATGATGCCGGCTTCTTTGGCGGTCAGGCGATGGGTAATGCCGTTGACGCTGAGCTCACAGGTGAGCGGATTATACTGGCTGCGACCAAAGGAGATGGCGGCGGACGGGTCGTGATTTTGACTGCGGCGCAAAATAACCCGGATGCGCAGCACCAACTCCTCGATTTCAAAGGGTTTGGTGATGTAATCGTCGGCGCCGGTAAGAAAGCCTTTGATGCGGTCCTCTTTGTCGGAACGTGCCGTCAAAAAGATGACCGGCACCAAAACATGGCTTTGCCGGATTTGTTGTACAAGCGAAAACCCATCCAGCCTGGGCAGCATGACGTCCACAATGCACAGGTCAAAGGACTGTTCCTTAAAGGTTTTTAATGCCTGTTCACCGTCGCTGCTGAGGGTTACGTCAAAACCGGAAAGCAGCAGGTAATCGCGAATGAGTCGGGCCAGGGTATGGTCGTCTTCTACCAGCAGTATGTGGGCTTTTTTCATCGCAGCGGCAGTTGGATGGTGAATCGGGAACCCGGTTTCGTGGTCGGGTCGAGAAAGATTTTGCCTCCATGGGCTGTTATCACCTTTTTAGCGTAATACAATCCCAGACCAAAGCCCTTCACATCGTGAACGTCGCCTGTATGAACCCGATAGAAACGTTCGAAAATTCGTCGGGCATGCTCAGGAGCTATACCAATGCCATTGTCTTCAACAGTTGCCAGAAAGGATTTGCCATTGAGTGAAGTGGTAATGGTAATGGCCGGTTGTTCGTGGTTATACTTTACGGCATTTTCCAATAAGTTATAAAACACATGGGTCAGGTGCAGGGCATCGCCGGTCAGCGTGGAGGGATCCGCCCCCAGCTGCAGCCGGACGGTACCCTTTTTTTCCTGCAGCAACGGTTTGACGGCTGTAACCGCTTCCTGAATGCACTGATGCACATCGACGGTATCTTTTTTCAGCGGCATGCGGCGTTCATCCCATAAGGCGGCCTGCAGGATCTGTTCCACCAGTCCGCTGAGGCGAAGGGCCTGCTGATGAATGAGCGATACGTAATCGGCGTCACCGGCATGGTTGGAGGCAGGTTGGGTCTTACGCAACAATTGGGTGGCTACCAGTATGCTGGACACCGGTGTTTTCAGCTCATGGGTCATGTTGTTGATGAAATCGCGCTGCACTTCCGATAGTCGCTTCTGCCGGAAAATGGCCATCATGGAAAAAGAAAAAAAGGCCACGACAAAAAGGAGTACCGAGCTGGAGAACAGCCAGACATCCATGGTGCCGAACAGGTATTGCTTTTTTCTTGGAAAGTGCACCGTGAAGTAATAGAGGTCATTCTTCCATTGCGGCAATTCGCGGGGTGTGGGCGGCGGATTGGGGTCGGTGAGGGACACATAGTTGCCATACACCAGTTTCTGGTGGTTGCAATCGTAAACGCCGTACTCGAAATCTTGCAGGATGGAGCGATTGCGGAATTCGGTAATCAGCAGCGATTCCAGCAGGCGGGTATCAATTTCACCGTTGACATTCACGGCAAAATAGTTGCTGCTCATCTGGCTGACCAAAGACGTATTGGGAATCTGTTGCTGGTTGACGGCCAGCAGATGTTCCCCCACTGTTTGCAGGGCAGTGAAAATGGTCTGATCCAGTTGCTTTTCCTTCACATCAAAGGCATGCCGGAACCATCGCACCTGAAGCACGATAATGCCTCCGATGGAAAGCAAGGCCAGCAACGTAATGATGCGCAGCGTTCGGTTGCTCATCGCTGCAAAGTTCCGGCAGTTCAAACAAAAGCGTCTATTGCGCCTGCACTGGCAGGCGAAGGCATCAGCCGTGGGCAAATGCTACCGACGGACGAGCTTATAAGTGCTGACCTGCTCTGGAGTAGACAGATGCAACAAATAGGTGCCGGAATGCAGGTTCAAAGTGGCAGGCAGCACGATTTCATTATGGCCGGCTGTTAAGGAATAAGGTGCCTCGTAGATCAAGCGTCCGGCCACGTCAAAGAGGCGAACGGTAATCGGTGCAGCAGTTTCTGAATCTACTTGGATGGTTGGCAGATGGTCAAAGGGATTGGGATACACCGTTGCCTGCAAGGTTGATTCGTTAGTACGGGTGGCTACGTAATTGACAGGTGAGAACTGATACGACTGGTCCTGATCAACCATTCTGAGGCGATAGTAAATCAAAGGAGCGGGCAACAACAAAGCGTTGAGGTCGAGATAGCTGTAGCTGACCGGAATCAGGGAATGGCCGGCCGACTTTACTGTAGCAACAGTCATAAAGTGGTAGCCGTCGGTGCTTCGCTCTATGGCAAAGAAATCGCTGTTCAACTCAGTGGAGGTCTGCCAGCTCAGCAATGCGTGTTCGTCATGAGCCTCCACGGTAAAGGTGGTCAGTTCCACAGGCAGGGGATAAGGGGCAAATCCGATGGCCCAGTCCGAAAACGACGTGCAACCGAAACCACTGCGCTCGGCATGGACCGTGCCACCTACTTCCCATTGGGTGAGGTTGCTGTGCGTGCCGCAGTCGGTCCATGGGGTGCTGCAGGGATCGTAGCAATGATTGGCGTTGCGCTTGATGACAGCGTATTGCTGGGGATTGGGCTGACCATTGGTGTAACCGCGGATGTTCAGATAGGGATTGAAACTTACCGAAGGGCTGCCAACGATGTTCAGGGAGGCATCGTAGGGGATGGCCGTCCACCATCCGCTGTTCAGGCGGTCCACAATGGTCGAGCCGTTCACTACTACCGCATAGGGCTCATTGGTATTGGACGAGGTGTTGTCAATGGTAAAATTGACTCGCAGATTATGCACGTTGGCATTGGTCTGGAAATTGAACTCTATCAGCTGATACCCGGCCGCAGCAGTAGTGGCTGAAGTTCCTACCGGGAAACTGTAATATCCGGTGGTAATGCGTCGGCGCAGGTTGCCGTTGATCCAGGAGTCGGCGCTGCCGTTGGATGGATCAAAGCTGATGCTGGCCGGGGTGCTGGTGGTTACATATACCTCATGGCTTCCCGTGTTTACCAGTCCACGGGTCAGGTAGAGATGGTTGGACACCTGAGCATTACATCCGGTTAGGGTAATGCCCAGAGCGTTATTGGTTTCCAGATCATAATACAATTCACTGTTGCCGCTGCCGGTCACCGTTATGGTTTGCACCTGAGTAACTGCATTAATGTCGCTGTTGAAGATTACCCGGCAGGTGTTGGGCGTAAAAGTGCCGGTACTGTGGTTACGGAACCAGTCTCCGCCGATGATCAGGTTGCCGGAGGTAAAAGGAGGGAAGGCAGGTTGTAATGTTCCGGCGGTAATGGTCAGGTCATTGCGCACAGCATGGTCCAGATTGTCCATCAGTCTAACATCCGTTCCGGCGGCATTGATTTCCACATCCCAGGGAACGCCGGGTTGGGTAGAGAGTGTGCCGGTTTCCCAAACCTGTTGGGTGGCGACAATTTCGTAAATGGTTCCGGTGCTGAAAATGAGGCGGGAGCCGTTGGTATAGTAGGCAGCATTGCCCACCACTGCCCCGCCGCCATTAATGCGCAAAATGTGTTGAATGGTGCCCAAATTGCCGGTGCCAAAATCAATTTCACCGGTGGCAACGCGCACTTCGGTATTGGAGCCAAACACGATGCGGCCACTGCCGCCACCATCCACCACGAGAACCGTCTTATTGTTCAGCGTACTGCGTACATCTACGACTCCGCCAGCAACGGAGCTACTGATGGTTCGTGTGCCGTTTTTAACGTTCAGGTTCATGAATTTAACGCCGGTGCCGGCATAGGTAAGGGGCCCTTCCAGGTAAAGGGTACGACCCTGAAGGTCTATGTCGCCGTTGGTGATTTCCAGGTAATCCCATCCGTACCCACAGGCAGCGGTAACCTGAATTTTCATGTCGGTGTTGTTGCCCAGCAACAACTTTCTGCCGGCTTTATCAATTCGCACGTAGCTGAACGTTTCAGTGCCGCTGCCGCTTACGGTTACGGTCTGGTCGGCAGAGGTGTTGGTGAAAAATACCGCCCGGCAATTGTGAATGAAGGTGCCCGAGGCAGCACTGCGGGTCCAGTTTCCTCCGATGTACAAATCACCCAGCATATTGAACGTTCCGGATGAAATGTTCAGGTTGCCGGCTAAACCTCGCGCAGCAACCGGCATGTTTACTGTGGTGGTGTTCTGAATAGTAACGTGGTTAGGAGTTCCGAAGCCTGCAGTGGTAGTGCTGCCGGTCCATTCCTGAGAGACGCCATAGGTGCCGCCGGTGTTGTACACGAGGGTGGAAGATGAGCCATAGGTTACCGGGTTATTTACATAGCTGTTGGTGTTCAACTGCAACTGTTTGCTGATGACGGGAGTGGTGGTGATCAGCGCGCCTACGTTCAGCGTCAGCCTGTTGAAGGTGGTGACGGAAGTGCCGGAGATTGTGACGGTATAGGGAGGGCTTCCTTGAAAAATAACTTCTTCATTGTTGGTGCCTGCCGTAAAGCTGCCATTGTTGGTCCAGGCTACGTTGTTGCAGGTGGCATAGATGTTCAGAACGCGATTGTTGCTGACGGTAAGGGAAGCGCCGGCATTGATTGTCAATGAACGGCAATCGGCATTGGCAAGGGAAATAACCGGCATAAACGGGGCGCCGGCAGCAATGACCACATTGGTGGAAGCAACGGGCACCAGGCCAAAACTCCAGTTTTGACCGTTGTGCCAGTCGGAACTGATGGTACCGGTCCACGTGGTGGTGGTATTCACCTGATCAGCGCCGATATCGGGAGGCGACAAACGGGTTTCGTTATCGTAATCAATGGTGATGCCGGCGATGCTGGTGCCGGTGCTGATCAATGCACAGTTGAGCGGCGATATATGCAGATCGCTGGCCACGTTGGTGAAGGTGGGTTGCGTATTCTTGCTGTTGATGTCTCTACCGGTGCCTCCCTGCCAGAGGGCCAGGGTACCATAATTGGTGGTGCCTACGGAGCCGAGTACGGTGTTGGCCGAACTGATCCACAGGTTGTTGTAATCCATAGTGGTGATGTAGCCGAGCTGAGTCGTACTGGCTACATGCACGGCGCGGTTACGCGTATTGTCGGCAGTGGTACGTTCGTTGTACAAAATGTTGTTCTGCACGTTGTAGCTGGGGCTGCCGCTTTGCACATTCAAGGCATAGGTGTTGCTGGCTGATCCGGTGGCTGATCCGGTGATGACAAAAGAATTGAAGTACAGGTTTGGGCTGCCACCATTGATTTCCATACAATTCATGGCCGGGTTATTGCTGATGCCGCTTCCCAGGGAAACCATGTTGTTGGAAATTGTAACAGAGCCTTGCAGAATACGAATGCCGCTCAGCGTGCCGTTGGGAGAAGCGGCATTGACCGACAGGCTGTATATCAGATTTCTGCTGACGCTGTGGCCGCTACCGGACTGGTTGAGTAGCATACCATACACATGACAATTGCCGCTGCTGGCATTCCGCAGATTAAAAATGCGGTTTTGCGAGATGGAGTAAGTGGCCGAACCGGCCGCATATATGCCGATGACTGAGGCAGAGGCATTGGTTCCGGTGTTGGCCGACGTATGATTGAAATTCTGAATGGTATTCGAGAGCACGCTGGGTGTTCCTGAGCCGCCCAGATAGATGCCAAACAATGTGCCTCCGTTCTGATCGGAGGTAATGTTGTTGGCATTATCGTGTCCGATCTTGTTGTTGCTGATGGTGTGATTTCCTCCTGCCCCGGTCCGGATGCCGGCAAAAATCTGGGTTTGCATGGTGCCGGAGGTGTGCTGGCGCAGGTCAATGGCGCCAATGGTATTGTAGGAGATCGTGTAGGTACCTGTGCCAAACGTAACGATACCGGCCACTGTAGGCATAGAGGCTGCCGTGGTCTGTTTGCAGTGGGACGTAATAGCGCCTGTTCCGGAGGAAGCGCCGATGGTGTTGTTGCTGATGTTAAAAGAGCCATTGCCGACGATGATGCCGGCAAAGGCAAAATCATTCAGTCCGCTGAAAGTCGTCGGGGCACGGGCCGAGTGCATGGTAATGCCGGAGATGGTATTGCCGGTGATCTGGGTGGTGGCACCGTTGCTGCCCTGTTCAACAGCTATGGCTTCGAAAGTGGTGGCAAAATTTCCGGAGTTGTCTATCGTGGTGGTGCCGGTTCCTGAGGAATTGCCGTAGCCGATGATGTTGTTGCTGATGGTGAAGCCACCGGAATTCAGGTCGGCACCGGTGACCAGCCGTATGCCGCGATAGGCCCCCTGACCGCCAATGGTGAACGTTCGGGTGGCCGTTTGATAAATCCGGTTGTTGGCGATTGTCCAACCGGAGTTGTAACTGGAAAGGTAGATGCCGTTGGTGTTATTGCTTCCGCCCTGAGCCAGATGGCCGAAATCACGGATAAAATTGTTGTCGATGATGTTGTTGTCGTTGGATCGCCCTGCGGTTCCGAAGCCGCGGATGCAGATGTAGGGCAGGTTGCTTCCTGAAGGCCCGATGTCACAGTACGATATGGTATTGTTATCGTTTCCGGAGGAAACACTTGAGGTGCTGAACAGGATCACGGCGCCATCTGTGGAGACGCTGATGGTGCCGGTAGATGAACCACGGACGGTGCAACGGGTGATGATGTTGTTGGTGGCATCATTGATAAATCGAATGGTAACGGCAGAGGTGCCGGTGTTTGGGCTCTCGATGGTCAGCGAACTGCCGCCGCTGTTGAGGCCGTCAATCGTAACGTAATCGGCGCCGTTCAAATCAATCAGCGGACTGATGGTCGATGTTCCGGTTATGGTGGCGGCCACCCCGCTGGCCGGCCTGATGGTTACCGAGGTCCAGGCACCCCCGTTCAGCACGGCTGATGCGGTTTCCGTAAAGCTGGCATTGATGGTAATCAGAATGTTGGCCCCCGTTTGGGTGCCGGCATTGATGGCTGAAAAAGCGGAGCTGAGTGTGGCGTATCCGCCGTTACCGGAAACGGCCCCGCTTACCGTTACATTTTGTGCCTGAGTTTGGGATAGACCTTTAAACAAAATGAGCAGGAAAACAAGGGAAAAACGAATGATGCTCCGCATAGGGCCAGGTTTGCACAAAAGTACTCTTCTGCCCTCAGCCATCCCAATTACCTTTTTGTAAACATGCACCTGATTTTGAACGCAAACTAACATACGTTCATTCCGTCGGGTAGGGTCAAGCAGACTGCAAAAAGTAAAAAAATGTGCGAAAAAATTTTTTTATTTTTTAATTATCATTCACAGGGGTTTGTAAATTCGTGAACGAATCTGAAAAAAACTGCAGCTATGAAAAGACCAGTACTTGCACTAACTGCCATGCTGATTGCCGGCGCAGCGGCAGGGCAAAACCTTACAGTCCGGTATGATGCCACCAAAGGTGTCAGCGCCCTACAGGGAGAAACCAAAGTGTATATGCATTCCGGCGGCAGCGATGACATTGGCCCTATGGACAACACCTGTTGGGAATATGTAGTTGGCAACTGGGGTGCAGACGATGGGGTTGGCCTGATGACCAGTGTGGGCACTGACCTGTGGCAGCTCGACATGGCAGACGCTGTCGCTTACTACAGCCAGGCATCTAATGGCCCTGTTCTCGGAACCATGATATACCGCTTGGGCATGGTGTTTCGCGATGCTGCAGGAAATAAGTCCGGAAAGGACAACAACAATAACGATATTTTCGCCGACCTCAGCGGTCCGATGGCCATGGTGTATAACACCGACGGCACCCCTTTCGACGGCGTAACCATAACCATCAACAGCGGCATTGGGGATGTGAAAGGCGCTACGTTTGAAAGCACGGTATACCCCAATCCGCTGGCCAACGCAGGGATGGTGGCCTACACGCTCAACGAACCTGCTGAAACCATCATTGTGCGCCTGTACGACGCCACCGGTCGCCTGATGGATGAGTATCGACAGGGAGCCCGCGGTCTGGGTACCTATCTCGTCCATTTCGATGCCGCCGGTCTCGCAGATGGCATTTACGCCTATCAGGTAGCGGTTGATGGTGTGCTGAAAGGCGGCACGTTTGTCGTTACCCGGTAACCTTTGCAGCATTTTTCCAGGCTGCCTCGCCGCAAGGCGAGGCAGCTTTTTTTTGCCTGATGCGCATCGGTTAAATTAGCCGCCGGCGCTACCTGTGCTTCTTCCTGCCATGAACCGATTGTTTTTTTTTCTTACCTGTGGACTAATCGTCAAATCTTGCTTTGTTACCCTAAAGGCACAGGTGGTTTGGACCTATCCGCACTTTCCCACCGTTTCTTCTTCCGTTACCATTTTCTATGATGCCGCACAGGGAAACGGAGCCCTCAAGAACTTTTCCGGCGATCTGTACATCCATACCGGAGTCATCACCAGCCAGAGCAGCAGTCCCACCGACTGGAAGCATGTGGTTACCACCTGGGGCGTGGCCAATGCAGCCTGGAAAATGACATCATTGGGCAACAACCTGTATTCCTATTTCATTCCAAACATTACAACTTTTTATAACCTACTTCCCGGAGAAACGGTGCTAAAGCTGGCTATGGTATTTCGTAACGCCAACGGCAGCCTGGTGGGTCGCGACAGTGATGGTTCCGATCTGTTTGCCGACGTATGGGATGGTGTCAGCATGCAGGTTCGCCTGCTCAAGCCGGCGATCTCACCTTCGTTTGTGGCCTTAAACGGCACCGTGCAGGTTGTCTGTGTTTCTTCTTTGCCTGCTACGCTGACGTTGCGTCAGAATGGAACGCCCGTCCATCAGGTTGTCAACGACGATTCGGCAGCGGCCACGCTGATTGCCTCTTCCTACGGCATCACCTGGGTAAGCGCTGAGGCGGGTACCGCTACGGATTCGGCCTATTGGGTGGTGAATCCGCCGGTGTCTGTAGCCCCTCTGCCCTCCGGCACCGACGATGGCATTACCTACGTTAATGACAGCACTGTAACGCTTGTGCTACCTGCGCCAGGTAAACAGTTCATCTATGCCGTAGGCGACTTTAGTAGCTGGCTGGTGGATACGGCGTTTTATTTCAGGAAAACCCCTGACGGTACGCGCTGGTGGCTGACCCTTTTCGGATTGCAACCGCTGATGGAATACCGTTACCAGTTCTGGGTAGATGGAACTCTTCGGGTGGCTGATCCCTACTGCCGCAAGGTGCTGGATCCGTTTAACGACAAGTACATCCCTGCAGCCACTTACCCAAACCTAATTGCTTATCCCACGGGTAAAACCACCGGAATTGTTTCGGTTTTGCAAACCGGTAAGCCTCCCTACAACTGGCAGGTGCCGAGTTTTCAAAAGCCCGACCCCGATAATATGGTGATCTACGAACTGCTGGTGCGCGATTTCATAGCAGCGCGCAATTGGAAAACTTTGAAGGACACGCTGAATTACCTGAAATCGCTGGGCATTACGGCTATTGAGCTGATGCCGTTTAATGAGTTCGAAGGAAACGATTCATGGGGCTACAATCCTTCGTTCTATTTTGCTCCTGATAAATATTACGGAACGGCTGATGATTTGAAAGCGTTCATCGATGCCTGTCATCAGCAGGGCATTGCCGTGTTGCAGGACATTGCCCTCAACCACTGCTTCAGCCAATCGCCGCATTGTCAGCTGTATTGGGATGCAGCCAACTTCTGGCCTGCGGCTGATAACATATGGCTGAATACCGATTGTGATCCGGTCACGCCCGGTTACCAGGGTAAGCATCCGTTTGGCGTCGGATACGATTTCAATCATGAAAGTGTGTACACCCAAAAACTGGTGGACGATGTGTTGCGCTATTGGGTGACGGAGTTCAAGATTGACGGATTCCGCTTTGATCTGTCCAAAGGCTTTACGCAAACTTACTCGGGCAGCAATGTAGGGTTGTGGGGGCAGTACGACCAAAGCCGCATTAATCTCCTCAAGCGTATGGCCGATCAAATCCGCGCGGTAGACTCCTCGGTCATACTCATCCTGGAGCATTTTGCCGACAACAGCGAAGAAAAGGTGCTGAGCGATTACGGATTTTATCTGTGGGGAAATCTGAACTATGCCTATGCGCAAAGTGCCATGGGCTTTTCCTCCGGGGCCGACATCAACTGGATCAACTACAACAGTCGGGGCTGGCAAGATCCCCACGTGGTGGGCTACATGGAAAGCCACGATGAAGAGCGGCTGATGTACAAGACCATGACGTTCGGAAACAGTCAGCCCGCTTACAGCGTCAAACCGCTGGACTCTGCTCTGAACCGCATGAAACTTGCCGCAGCCCTTTTTGTTTTGGTGCCCGGGCCGAAGATGATCTGGCAGTTTGGCGAACTGGGCTACGATTATTCCATCAACTACGGGGGAAGTAACGTAACGGCCAAGCCCATCCGTTGGGATTACTTTCAGTACAACCCGCGGCGCTGGTTGTATTATTTCTACAAAGCGCTGATTGATTTCAAAAACACCCATGCTGTAGCTTCTACCCAGCAGTTTTCATTGGTGGGCAGCGGATTGAAAAAAAACCTGCGTTTGTATTCCGACACCCTCAATGTGGTGTTGATGGGCAATTTTGATATCTATGATGGCAATCAGTATCCATACTTTCCGCATACGGGTTGGTGGTATGAATACCTGACCGGCGATTCGCTGTGGGTAGCTGATGTTAATGCGCAGTTGTTTTTAAAGGCAGGTGCTTATCGTTTTTACACAGACAAACGACTGAACAAACCCTACCTAGGTAATGTGGGTTTGGAGGACCCGGAACGGACCCAAACCCTGATGCTTCAGGTGTTTCCTAACCCGGCTGGCAATGCCTGTGTGGCCGATTTTTATCTTCCGGCTGCCGGCGGAGCGGAGCTTGCTTTGTACGATTTGCAGGGCCGCCAAATGGAGCGCCTGGATTATACCAGCCGCGCCCAAGGCTGGTACACAGTAAGCTTGCCGCTGGACTATCTGCGGCCGGGAATGTACGAACTGGTGTTGCAGTGGGAGGGACAACGCACCACGCAAAAACTCATAATCAACCGCTAAGCAGCAGAACGCATGTATCAGGCCTCATTATGGTTTCGGCTTCATTTTCTGATTCTGTGTTTATGCTTCTGCCACTTAGTGCCGACTGCAGGTCAGATTCTTCAGGTTACTCCCTCCTTTCCCACAACCGATGATTCGGTAACCATAATTTTCAATGCGCAGCTGGGAGATGGCGGCCTGGCCGGCTATACCGGCAATGTGTATGCACACACCGGAGTGATCACCGATGCCAGTCAACACCCTTCGGACTGGAAACATGTGGTGGCCCCGTGGGGCAGCACCGACCCAAAGGTGCTCATGGAAAGCCTGGGTGGCGACCTGTACCGGATTCGTTTTCACATCCGCAGTTACTACGGTATTGCTCCGGAGGAAAAAGTTTGTTCGCTGGCTTTTGTCTTTCGCAATGCCAGCGGCAATTTGTCGGGGCGCGAGGCCGACGGTTCCGACATTTTTTATCCTGTTAACCGCCTGCCACTGGGCAATCTGCTTTCTTATACGTTCAATTCCGGCGAGCTGATCGTAACCGCTCAGAACGGAACGATGCGTGTGCGTCTGCACGATACGCACGTGGCCTGTGTGCAGCTGCAAGCCGACTCGGGTGCTTTTCCGGACACGTCGCTTTCCGTTATCCAGCCCCAACAATCCGTTTCCTGTGTGCTAACTGCCGGCACCGATTATTTGAAACTCAGCGGTTCGGCTCTGGCTGTGATTGTATATAAAAATCCGGTGCGATTGGCTTTTGTGCTGAACGGCGACACCATTTTGCAGGAGGCAGCAGGCATGTTTTCTTCCTATGGTTCCAGCGGGGTGCAGTTCCGCCTGCGTCAGCCGGAATGGCTGTACGGCACCGGATCGCGTGCATTGGACCTTAACCGCAGAGGCCGCAAACTCAGCTCGTACAATACGGCGGTGTACGGTTACGAAAAAGGTGCAACCACACTGAACATCAGCATACCGTTTCTGCTTTCTTCCAGAGGTTACGGTGTGTTTATGGACAATTTTTCCCCCGGCACCTGGGATCTGGGTTACAGCGATAGTCTGACCTGGAGTTATACTGCGGAAAGCGGGCTGTTCCGCTATTACGTAGTGGCAGGCCCCGGATTTCCTGAAATAGTGGAACGGTACACTGCCCTCACCGGCCGGCAACCGCTGCCACCCCGATGGGCGTTGGGGTACTTCCAGTCGCGGTATGGTTATCAAAACGAAACCGAAGCCCGTAGCGTGGTGCAGCAATTACGCAATGCCCAATTTCCTTTGGACGCTCTTGTGCTGGACCTGTACTGGTTCGGGCAGCCATTCAATATGGGGAACCTCGCATGGGATGTTACGCGCTTTCCCACAGCAGCCGATATGATCAGCGATTTTGATTCGATGGGAATCAAAACCATTCTGATTACGGAACCCTACATTACCAAAGTATCGACCAATTACCCTACCGTCAGCAGTCAGGGATGGCTGGCCACCAATGCTCAGGGACAACCCTACCTGATGGGCAACTTCTGGGCAGGCGAAGCCGGATTGCTGGATGTATTCAAACCGGCGGCACAGGACTGGTTCTGGAATCAGTATGAAGCGCGAATAGCGGAAGGCGTGGGGGGCTGGTGGTGCGATCTGGGCGAGCCGGAATTGCATCCGGCCGACATGGTGCATGTTATAGGACCGGCACGCTCTGTGCACAACGTGTATTCGCTCTCCTGGGCTGAAATGCTCTTCAAAAGGTATCAGCAGCATGTACCGCAACAGCGGCTGTTCAACCTGATCCGCTCGGGCTATGCAGGCATGCAGCGCTATAGCACCTTCCCCTGGTCGGGAGATGTGCGCCGCAGTTGGAGTGGCCTGCAGGCACAAATCCCCATTCTGTTAAGCATGGGTTTATGCGGCGTGGGTTACATGCACAGCGATATTGGCGGATTTACCGGCGGTCCCCTGAATGAGGAACTCTACATCCGCTGGCAGCAACTCGGAGCATTCCATCCGGTGATGCGGGCTCATGGTGAAGGGGTGCCTACGGAACCGACGGCTTACAGCATTTCGGCTCAGAACACAGTGCGCAAATACATCAACCTCCGGTACGAGCTCACCCCCTACAACTATACGCTGGCTTATGAGAACAGTTTGAAGGGATTACCCCTCATGCGGCCGTTGAACTTTTATGATCCCGCCGACCCTACGCTGGCCAATGTGAACGATGCCTTTTACTGGGGCGCGGATCTGCTGGTGGCACCGGTGGTGCAGCAGGGGGCAAGCAGCAGAACGGTGACCTTTCCGCCCGGCACCTGGCTGTTGTGGGACCAACCCAAGCAAAGCTATACGGGGGGCAGCACCGCTACGGTTTCAGCGCCGCTGAGTACCCTGCCGCTGTTCGTTCGGGCGGGAAGCTTTATTCCCATGGTTCCTCCAAAGCTTTCGTTGCAGCAGTACGATACCGATACGCTGACGGTGCGCTATTTTCCTGACGCCTGCTGTCCGCAAACCACTGCCATGCTCTATGACGATGACGGCCAGATGACTACAGCACTTGCCGACAGCGCTTTTGAACGGATTTTCTTTAATGGGTTTGTCGGCGATGCAGCTCTGGAAGTGCACTTGTCCCAGCAGGGCGACTACCCCGGATCGCCTCAGCAACGCCTCATGGAGTTCGTTGTCTATCGCCTTCATCCTGCACCCGACGTGGTATGGTTAGGCGCTTTGTCCATACCGGGCTTCAGCTCCTGGATGGCTTACCAGCAGGCAGATACCGGCTGGTATTACGATGCGGCGGCTCAGGTGGTGTACACGCGCCTCCGCTGGGGCGGAGATTCGGTGGTGATTCGTTGGGAGGGTACTTCCGTTGTGGGCATGCCCGTGACAATGAGCAGGCAGAACAGCATCCATGCTTTCCCTAATCCCTTCACCCGCGAAGTAGTTTTGCAGGCTGACGTAGCCGCACTTGCGGTGCTTCGTGTGTTCAACCTTCAAGGAACCTGCATACGAACGCTTCCTCCGGCCGACGGCCGCTGGCTATGGGATGGCACCGACGAGTTCGGCCGCAGACTTCCTGCCGGTGTTTACGTTGCTGTCATCCAGTCGGGAGGTCGCAGTTACCGGAATCTGCTGGTGCTGCAGTAGGCTTGTCAGGACGTCAGCTTGTGGGCCCGCTTTTTCACCATGCCTCCGCGGGTGTCTTTGATGCTGCTCATCACGACAAATGCGTTGGGATCAATCAAGTCAATTTCGGAATATAATCTGGCGACTTCCAGCCGGGTGATTACGGTGAACAGAATTTCGTTCTGGCGTTGGGTGCCACGACGGCCGTAGCCCACTTTTCCCTGATAGACCGTGACGCCGCGTCCCATCTTTCGGATGATCATTTCCCGGATCTTATCGCTGTGCGTAGAGATGATGGTAACACCGGTGTATTCTTCAATGCCTTCCAGCACAAAATCCACGGTGCGTCCTGCTGCCAGGTAGATGAGAATAGAGTATAGGGCTACTTCCACGCCCAGCAGAGCTGCTGCCGTGCTGAAGATGATGATGTTGGTGATCAACAGAAAATCGCCGACGGTAATGCCGGTGCGGCGCCCTACGTAAATGGCGAGCACTTCGGTGCCGTCCAGAACGCTGCCGCCGCGCACAGCCAGTCCAATGCCCAGGCCGAGGAAAAAGCCACCAAAGACGGCAATCAGCAATTTGTCTGAGGTAATAGTGGGGAAATCCAGTACACCTACGGCCAGAGAAAGGCCGGTTACGGAAAGCATGCTCTTGACGGCGAAGTTGCGGTTGATCTGGGAGAAGCCCAGAATCATGAAGGGCAGGTTATACAGTAACAGCCACCAGGGCAGCGGAATGCCCGAAAGCCGGGCAGTCATCAGCGAAACGCCCGTGATGCCTCCGTCAATAAAGCCGTTGGGGATCAAAAAACTTTTCAGGCCGATGGAGGCCGAAAGAATACCCAGCGCAATCAGCAGGGTGTTGCGAATTTCGGACCGCAGGTAATGGGCCACCAGCCGGAACTGTTTGGCCGCTGCGTAGGGACTCAGCACGCGCCCGGAGCCTGTGCGCCGCAGGATCAGGGAGTCGAGCACCTGCACCAGGTAGTTGTTGACCAGCAGCCGCCGGAACGGATGGGAACGGTTTCGGCTCATGCGGGCCGGCTTTTCAGGGTGATGCGGAAAGTAGTGCCTTTACCGGGCGCCGATTCCTTGACCATGATTTTTCCATTATGGAAATCTTCAATTATTCTTTTTGCCAGGGAAAGCCCCAGACCCCACCCGCGCTTTTTTGTGGAAAAGCCGGGTTTAAATACCGCTTTGAACTGGCTGGCGGGAATGCCTTTGCCGTCATCCTGAACGTCTACATGAAGATAGCCGTTGGCCGGCAGGATATGAATGGCAATATGCCCCTGTCCGTTGATGGCATCCAGGGCATTTTTGAGCAGATTTTCTATCACCCACTCAAAGAGCTGGGGTACGATGAGCGCGTGGGCACTGCCGCCGGCCGGCTCGTGAATGAGCAGTTGAACCTTGTCGGAGGAGCGCCGCCGCACGTATTCGGCCGTGCGGCGGATAAAGGGTACGATGTCGTGCTCACTCAGATCAGGCAGGGAGCCGATTTTGGAAAAGCGCTCGGCGATGAGTTCCAGCCGCTGGATGTCTTTTTCCATTTCAGGCAGCATCTGAATCACGGCAGGCTCCCGGGCCTGCAGCTTTAAATAGTCTACCCAGCCGGCCAGAGCCGAGATGGGCGTGCCCAGCTGGTGGGCAGTTTCTTTAGCCATGCCGGCCCACACCCGGTTCTGTTCGGCGCGACGCACAGTGTTGAAGGTCAGATAAGCTACAAGGAGAAACAGAAGTATGAAAAAAAACTGAATATAGGGAAAAAAGCGTAACTGGGTCAGCAGCGGCGTTTCGCGATAATAAACATACTGGAAATTGCCCCGGGTGTATTCAATCGGAACGGGTTCGTAGTTGGCTTTCATATGCTGAAGCTGACGGAGCAGATAGGCAGAGTCGCGGGCAATTCGGGCTTCGTCCAGATTTTTGTGCAGCAAAATGTGGCCGGCTGAATCGGTAACAATCAGGGGAACGGTCTTATTGCTTTCTATCACATGAAACAAAAAACTGATGTCGGTATCTGGGTCGGCCTCGTTCAGGTGTTTGAATGCCGTAGCCAGCAATTCCACCTTCCGGCGCTCTTCGGCAGCCAATTGCCGGCTCAGGTAATGCGTGTAGAGGATGGAAGCGGCAAAAATGAGCAGAAGCACGACGACCAGGATAACCTTAAATCGCCCCTGCTGGGTGAGAAAGCCGATCACAGGCAATAAAGTTAGGGGAGCAGCCATATAGCTGAAAAAGGAACAACAGCCGCTGTCAATAGTCCGTGCTGTCGGGCCCGGCAAACTCAAAGAATTCGTACGCCGGTTCGTCGAGCGACGGCTGCGTATGTGGGGAAGCCGGAGCGAACTCACCGCGCAACAAAGTGCGGAGTTGCTCTTTTTCCCGCTGCAGATCGGTGGCAATTTTTTGCTTGACGCGCTCTTTGTCGTATCGGACCACCGGGTCCAGGGCAGGTCCGGTCATGGTCAGGTAGAGGTTCAATGCGCCGGTGGTGGTTTCTTCGCCGGCATCGGCATCGTAATCCAGCCGGCGCAGCCGATCCGTGAGCAGGCGCAACAGATTGAGCTGAATGCGGTAATTGACCGTATGGTCAAAGGCATAGGTTCCTCCTGCATGAATGTTGAGCGCATTGCAGATGACATCCATTTCCGGGACGATCACTTTACGGTCGCGCAGGGTCAATGTGTTGTGCAGGGTGCGAAAGCGCACATGCCGCAATTCTTCCAGCTTGATGAAACGGCTGAGCTCTTCCAATGGAGCCCAGTTTTTCAGCTCTCCCCGCTCTATGGTTACCGTCGTTTGGGCTTCCAGGGCAGATGGATCCCAACGGCCCTTCATCCATCGTCCGGACAAATTCAATACAGCACGGGCAGTTCCGTTCAACTGGTCAGCAGTGAGATAATTCTGGTTGAAATTTTCAAATTGACGGAACAGTTCTGAAATGTTCAGATCAGAAGCGTGGGCCTGAACAGACAAGTGCGCATCTCCGTTGGATGCCGGACGAAGATGCGCTTCAGCTTGAACGGTTCCGCCGGCATGCCTGCAGGAAACTTCCTGCAGGGCTATTCCTTCAGGGGATAGCTGCACCTGCATGCGAAGCTGGTCCAGCCGGATCTGTCTCCAGCTGAACCGGTCAACAGAGCATTCCACTGCGCCTCTAATCTGGTTGGTTACCTGCTGCAGCAGGGCGAGCGAAGAATCCATGGGCATTTTCTCTGCACCGGAACGAGCAGAAAAATCCATGTGCCGGGACTGAAGCTTCATCTGCAGCGTTGCAGCCGGAGCAGCCTGTTTTCGGATGAACGACCAAACCAGTGGAGCCAGTGGGGTCAGGCTGCCGGAAATAGCGGCATCACTGCGTCCCCAGCGGCAGGTAGCCTGCTGTAGCCACAAGGTGTTGTTGTGCAGCATCAGGTTGGCATGTTCCACGACCAGCGGATCGGAACCTGCCTTCCATGCCATGCGATCCAACGACAGCTGCCCCCGGACGGAGATATCTTCTGGTCGTTGGGGTAGCCAGTTTTCGGTTAACCGTGCCTGAAGGCGCAAGGAATCTGTTCGGGCCCAACCGCTTTCCGGCAGTTGATGGTTATCGGGAAAAAGAGCAGCCAGCAGGCTCAGGTCCAAATGGCCGCGCAACGTTGCCGACAGGCGGGGCATCTTCAGGTTCGTAAGTACAGCATTCCCTGAACATTCCTGACCGTTACTCACCCAGCGAAACGAGGACACTTGCAGCTGATCAAAAGCCTTGTTGCTTCCCTCCGATCGATAGGCGGCCTTCAGGTGAAGTTGTTTAATGGAGTATTGCGGATTCCGTAGCATCAGCGTGCCGTTTTGCAGTTCGGCCGCTGCCTGAACAACAGGAGGACCGTTGCTGGAAGAAATCCGGGCAGATCCGTCAACCGAACCGGATGCTCTCTGAATCCGGCTTCGAACGGATGGTTCCAAAGGACTGAGGGCCAACAGATCGCCGAGGCGAATACCGCTGCCGGCGATTTGCAAGTCGTAAGCGTTGCGCTCAGGATGTAGCGAAAAAATGCCTTCCATTTTCAGCGACACCCGGCCAAGCTGTAAAGCGGCAGACTGCATGCTGGCCTGACGGGACTGAACGTCATACACCATTTGGGAAGAAAAGGAAATCGGCTGCTGCCAGTGGTACCGTTGTTGCCGGCTGTGGACCCTGACGTCGGCAATCGCTCCGTCCAGGCTCAGGTTTAGGGAATCCTCAGGAAACTGCCCGTTGAGCCTGAGGGTGGGTACAGACACCTCAACACAGAGGCGGCGCACAGAATCGGCAAAAACCAGTTCGGAATGGGAAAAGCGGGCTTGCCATACGTCCAGTACCAACCGCGGTGAATCGTCATTTGGTGAGGAGGCAAACAGGTCGTAGTTGGTTTTACCGTCGGACTGGCGCAACAACAAGATGCGGGCGTTGACAAACCGCAGGCGATGGACATCAATGCGACCGGTTATCAGGTCTAAGGGCAGAAACAAAAGGCTGAACTGGTCGCAGGTGATCAGGGGGAAACCGTCAAATCCGTTTTTCCATAATTCAACCTGACCGAGCGAAATAGAGGCAAATGGAAAATAGCGGAACAAGGATACCTGAACAAAACCTTTCACCTGCAGTTGAGCAGAGGTGCGACGTTGCAGTTCCTGAACAGCCATGCGGCGCAGTGGTTCGCGGCACAGCATGAGCAACAGCAACAAACTGCCCGTTAGGGCCAGCAGTACTGATGCAGCGACCGCCAGGGGCAGCAACCGCTTTCGCCGCCGCGGCGCAACATCCTGAGAAGCCGATGGGTCATTCAGCCGCACCATCACCTGCAGTAACGACCTGACCGCCAGATGCGTATCATTCGGTCATAAACTTTTCAGCGCGCAGCAGGTCTTCGGCCGTGTCCACTGCAAACGATTCATGTTGGGTTTCGGCAACATGAATGCGATAGCCATGGGCCAGCCAGCGCAGTTGTTCCAACGATTCGGTTTTTTCCAGATCGTTCGGCGGCAGTTGGACAATCTGCTGCAGGATGTCGAAGCGAAATCCATAAAGGCCGATGTGCTTCCAGTACATGCCGGTTCCCGCCCAGTAATCGCTGGGCAAATCGCGCTGATGGGGTATGGCGGCCCGGCTGAAATACATGGCTAGCCGGTTAACGTCGGTAACCACCTTGACTATGTTCGGGTTGCTCAAGTCATCGTTGCGGCTGATGCGTTTGACCAGCGTGGCTATACCTACTTCGGGCTGCATCAGCAGGTCGCAGATTGTCTGTAACTGTTCCGGGTGAACAAAAGGCTCATCTCCCTGCACATTGACCACATGGCCGGGACGTTCGGCCAGGCTGGCCGCTGCCTCCGCACAGCGTTCGGTGCCGGACTGATGATGCGCTGCCGTCATGACAACCGTTCCGCCAAAAGCCTTTACCTCATTGGCTATGCGTTCATCGTCGGTGGCCACCATCACCTGGTGAAACGACGGACATTTGATGACCTGCTCATAAACGCGCTGTATCATCGTTTTTCCCTGAATACGGGCTAAGGGCTTTCCCGGAAAACGCGATGAAGTGTATCGGGCAGGAATTATCGCGATGATCATATGCGAAAACCGCTTCATCAACGGGCAGCAACGCCGTAGGGATCCACGCTGACTTCTGTCTTGAATTCCGGTTGCAGCTTCAGGGTAGCCAGGTCGATGAATTGAATAAAACCGTTACGGCCACCGCAACCGCTGGCGTGATGCGGGGGTGGTCCTTCCTGATCCAGATTGCGCGAAGCCACCAATGCAAAGCCTTCGGAATCGGAAACGGCTATACCATGGGGCTGATAAAAACCTTCGTTGATCACGGCAACCACCTCCAGAGTTTCGTAATGGATGACGTACACCGAACCGCGACATTGCGGAGCTGCGCAGGGATCGTCAATGCAGGTTACCAGCACATAGGGAAAACGGTGCGACACCGCCATTTCCTGCGGGTAATTGCCGACGGGAATGACGGCCAGCAGCTGATCTGTCTGCGCATCAAAAACGCGTACTTCATCGGATGCCTGACACGTAACAAAGTACTTGGATTCGTCCGGCGTAAGGATGATTTCGTGCGGATCGTAGGTGCCCTGGAAATTATGCGGGGACTGCCCCGCACTCATGACCACCCGCTCCAGCTGAATGAAACTGAGGTTGCTGATATCCAGTTTATAAATGTAATTTCCGTATTGTGAGGTAATGTAAACGGTCTTTCCGTCCTGCGTGCACCAGGATCCATGTGGCCAGCGAAGGCCCCACACGTGGGTGATCAATTGCATCTGTTCCAGATCCACAATAGCCGCATGACCGTCGTCATTGAGGTCAATTACAATGCCCAGGCGGCCATCGCCGCTGATGGCCATCGTGTTCCAGTAGCCCGGTCCGATAGAAATGGTTCCGATTCTGCTGTCGTCGTGAGCATCAAATTTTTCAATGAAGGTGCTGTTCAAATGGACGACGTACCAATACTTTTTATCAGGGGACACTTTGACGAAATGAGGCAGCTCTGCATCGGGCGAATTGCCGACGTCTATGTAGCGCATAGCCAGGCGGGTCTGCGCATCCACTACGGTAACCACATCGCAACCCTGATTGGTGATGTACATTTTGGAACGCCCTTCCACAGGGGGAAAAGCCACTTCCCCCTTGTTGTTTTTGGCGCCGGCGCTGATCCATGCACTCAGCGTTTGCCACTCCAACAACGACAGGGGCAGCCGGTTGTACGGCATGGTGGGCTGCAGCACCACGCCCAGGGAGGTATCGGTGTTGGTGTAGAACAGCAGCCAGCTTTGGTCGGGACGATAGGGAATGACGACGGCGCCTCCGTTGCCGCCGGCGAACAGGTCATCCCACGACTCCATCGCCAGCCCGCCGGCAGCGGCTTTGGATTGACGGGTGTGGCAGCCCGGGGTGCTGCACTGCGTGGTGAGGATGCGGCCTACTTCATCGGGGTAACCGTTCTCCGGCAAAGGAGTTTGGTCATGGGTGCAGCCCAAAGCAATAGCTGTAAGCAGAAAGCCTATGCATCGCTGGGCGCCCACCTTCCTTCAGATTGGTTCGGGTAAAATTACGCCCAGGCGCTCATGCGGGATGTGACGGCTGTCAGCCAGTTACGGACTTGCGCTTGCGGGGCCGGGTCAGACGCAGTTCGCTTCGCTTCAGACTGATCACGGCGCGATAGGCGAACAGCAGGTCGCAGCCCAACACGCCGTCAATGCCGGGCAGTCCGGTTTGTTCGTAGGCCGAATTGACGTGATGCATGTCCAGCACCGCCACCGAAAAATCAGAAAGTTCCAGGTCGCCCAGGGTAAACGTAGGAATCTGAACCAGCCCGGCCGGCAGATCGCTGCTGCCGGCTCCTGTGGCCAGGCCTTCACTTTCCAGAATGGTCAGATCAGGAAATTTTTCCTGAATTACCGATCGGCCTAGAACCGTCCGCGAGGCACCGGTATCTACCAGCAACCGCAAAGGTTGGTTGCGTATGGCAGCATGGATGAACAAATGGTATCCTTCATCAGCAAGCGGACAAATCTCCAGCGGAATGCGAACTTTCCGGGACATAGCCAACGGCTTAGGCGGTCTGCATCATCCTGTCCAGGACATCCATCACTTCTTTGACTGCTGCAGCCGACTGGTGCACCAGTCGGAGTTCATCTTCGTTGAGGCGCAGTTCCAGGATCTGTTCAATACCGTTTCGTCCCAGTTTCACGGGAACCCCCATATAGATGTTGTTGAGACCGTATTGACCGGTAAGCCAGGCGCAGCACGGAAAGATCCGGTGTTCATCTTTTGCGATGGCCTCGGTCATGAGTGCTGCAGCGGCACCCGGTGCATACCAGGCAGAGGTACCCAGCAGATTGACAATTTCGCCGCCGCCCTTTTTGGTTCGCTCAATAATGGCCTGAAGCCGTTCCTGATCGATCAGTTCGGTTACCGGAATTCCGGCAACGGTTGTGTATCGGGGTAGTGGCACCATGGTGTCGCCATGGCCGCCCATGAGCATTGACTGAATGTCCTTCGGCGAACAGCCAAGCGCTTCGGCCAGAAAAGCATTGTAGCGGGCTGTATCCAGAATACCAGCCATTCCAAAAACACGGGAAGAGGGAATGCCTGCGGTGCGGTATGCACAGTAGGTCATGACATCCAGAGGATTGGATACCACAATGAGAATGACGTCGGGCGAATGCCGGATGAGGTTTTGGGTAACCGACCTGACGATGGCGGCATTGGTGGAGATGAGGTCATCGCGGCTCATGCCCGGCTTTCGGGGAAGGCCACTGGTAATGACGGCTACAGTCGAACCGGCCGTGGCCGCATAGTCATCGGTAACTCCTCGCACACGGGTACCGTATCCGTTGATGGGTGCTGTTTGCCAAATGTCCAGCGCTTTGCCTTCAGCTATACCGCTTTTGATATCCAGCAAAACAACTTCGGAGGCATAATCTTTCTGGGCGATGACCTGGGCACAGGTGGCGCCTACATTTCCGGCGCCGACAACCGTTATTTTCATAATGTGGGATCGTTCAGTGTATTGCGCCCGCAAATGTACAGGCTGAACCGTTTATTGCACCGGCAGTCTATGGCTGCTGCCGTTGTTCGCTGCAGGCAAGGCCTAAAGCGGTTTATTTTTGCATGTAGTATGAATAAAATTTCTTTTTCTGCCTTTTGGTTTTCTCTATGGGCAGTAGCGTCGGCAGTAGCTCAGCAGCCTTGTGGAACCCAGTTGCCGGAACACATGAAGGAATGGCTGCGCACTCATGCAGCACAGAATCAAATGCCGTTACCTGCCGAGGTGCGAACCGTTTATGAATTGCCCATGCACATTCATCTGGTAGGTCGGGACAACGGCACCGGGCTGCACTACCTGGATGTGCTCTGGCAAAACCTGTGTGATCTGAACGATCAGTTTGCCGAAACCGGTTTTATGTTTTATCTGAAAAATTATCCCACCTACATTTTTAACTCGGCTTATTACGAACACGACTACTACACCGGTGCCGAAATGATGTTTGATTACAATGTGTCAAACACCATCAATGTTTACGTGGTGGGCGATCCGGCCGGCAATTGCGGTTACTTCTGGGGTTGGCCGGATGCCGTAGCCATTGCCCGCGGCTGCTTCAACGTTGGCAATACCACTTTTGCCCATGAGCTGGGCCATTATTTTTCCCTACCGCACCCGTTTGACAACATCAACGGCATTCTGGAATACGTGGATGGCAGCAACTGTACCGTGGGAGGCGATTTGTTCTGCGACACCCGGGCCGACATCCTCAATTATCGCTGGGATTGTCCCTACACGGGCGGAGCGGTGGACCCCAAAGGCATGCCCTACAATCCTGATTCCAGCCTGTACATGAGTTATGCGCTGGACCGATGCACCTATCGCTTCAGTCCGCAACAGCAGAATGCCATGATTAATTATTTGAATGCCAAGCGTTCCTACCTGAAAAACCAGCCCAAACCGGACATGGGACCGATTAGCGGTA
>JANWXQ010000033.1 GCA_025057275.1 Chitinophagales bacterium | reverse complement strand
CTCCCCCAGTACTCACTTTTTTGGAAATGTTGAGAAACGGTGCGGACTGCTTGTTACCCAGAGAATCGCAGATGTAGATGTAACCGTTTTTCTGAACAATAAAAAGCCTGCTGTCGCCGCAATGGGCAATATCTACCGGATTGGTGTAACCGGTAGAAAAAGTTTCCAGACTGATTTGAGGTGTTTGGGCTAAGGTGGTAATCGCTGTGGCGCCAGCCGCAGCAAGAATCATACAGGAAAGCAATCTGTTCATCGTTGGGGAAAGTTCGTAAAAAAACGATGTCGTTCGGTTTTAAGGGGAGTAGGCCAGGGCAGGAGAAAGCCATTTTTCCGCTTGTGCTAAACTCCAGCCTTTGCGGCGGGCATAATCTTCCACCTGATCGCGGTCCAACTTTCCTACCCCGAAATAGCGGGCCTCAGGATGGGCAAAGTAGTAGCCGCAAACGGCTGCAGCAGGAAGCATGGCAAAATTTTCTGTCAAGGCAATGCCGGTGTTTTGGGTAACCTCCAAAAGATCAAACAACGTTTGTTTTTCGGTATGATCAGGACAGGCCGGGTAACCGGGTGCCGGACGGATGCCACGGTAGCGTTCGGCGATTAGTTCTTCATTGGTAAATGCTTCATCGGGAGCATAGCCCCACCAGTGGCGACGTACCTGCTCGTGCAGGGTTTCGGCAAAAGCTTCAGCCAGCCGGTCGGCCAGTGCCTTAGCCATAATGGCTTCATAGTCATCGTGGCGGCGTTCCAGCTCGTTAAGCCATTGATCCAGACCCATGCCGGCCGTGACGGCAAACATGCCCAGATAATCGGTTTTTCCCGAAGAGGCCGGAGCGATAAAATCGGCCAGGCACAGGTGCGGCTGTCCCGGAGTCTTGACGTACTGCTGACGCAGGAAGTGAATGCAGCGGACCGTTCCGTCGGGAGCGGTGAGGGTTACGTCGTCGGGATGATGGGTGTTGGCAGGAAACAATCCGAAAACGCCATGAGCCGTTAACTTTTTTTCATCAATAATTTTTTGAAGTGTTTTTTGTGCATCGGCAAACAAGCGGCGGGCTTCAGCGCCGATAACGGGGTCATCCAACAGGTCAGGGAATTTTCCGCTCAGTTCCCAGGCCTGAAAGAAGGGCGTCCAGTCGATGCGGGCAGTTAACTGTTGCAGCGAAAAGTCTTTCAGCACGGTAATGCCCGGTTTTCGGGGAACAGGTGGCTGGTAGGCCTTCCAGTCGGTCACCAAACGGTTGGCACGGGCATCGCTCAGGGAGACATAATCTTTGGTGCGGCTGCGGGCAGCATGCTGTTGCCGCAGCAGTTCGTATTCCTGACGAATGGTAGCAGTATAGGCTGGCCGGGCAGTTGGGTTGATCAGACTGGCCACCACCTGGGTACAGCGTGAAGCATCGGGAACATGTACAACGGGGCCGTTGTAGGCAGGAGCGATTTTTAAAGCCGTATGCAGGCGTGAGGTAGTGGCGCCGCCAATGAGCAGTGGCTGGTGCAGTCCATGTCGTTTCAGCTCGGCGGCCACATGCACCATTTCATCCAGTGAGGGCGTTATCAGGCCGCTCAGACCGATAAGGTCAGCCTGCCATTGCTGTGCGGCAGAAACGATTTTTTCGGCCGGCACCATCACGCCCAGGTCGTTCACTTCGTAGTTGTTGCAACGCAGCACCACAGCAACGATGTTTTTGCCGATGTCATGCACGTCGCCTTTGACGGTGGCGAGCACAATGCGGCCGGCCGCCCGCAGGCGGCCGGCCGCGCGCTGTTGTTCCAGAAACGGCTCCAGATAGGCAACGGCCTTCTTCATGACACGAGCGGTTTTCACTACCTGGGGCAAAAACATTTTGCCGCTGCCAAACAGCTCACCTACCGTTTGCATGCCAGCCATCAAAGGCCCCTCTATGACGGCCAAAGGATCGCCCAGTTGCTGCCGGGCCTCTTCGGTGTCGTGTTCAATGTATTGATCGATGCCGTTGACAAGTGCATAACGAAGCCGTTCTGCACACGGCTGGCGACGCCAGGCATCGTCGCTCTTGCTTTTGCGCTGGGCCGTATCTTGTTTGCGGGCATACGCTATGAGCCGCTCCGTGGCATCGGGCCTGCGGTTAAACAACAAATCCTCTACCAGCTCCAGCAGGTCGGCGGGAATTTGATCGTAAACGGTGATCATGCCGGCATTAACGATACCCATATCCAGTCCGGCCTGAATGGCATGGTACAAAAAGGCAGCGTGCATGGCCTCGCGCACCGCAGGGCTGCCGCGGAAAGCAAACGACAAGTTGCTGATGCCACCACTGACACGGGCATGCGGCAGATTTTGCTTGATCCATCGGGTGGCTTCGATAAAATCCACGGCATAGCGGGCATGCTCTTCCAGTCCCGTGCCGATGGCCAGCACGTTGGGGTCTATGATGATGTCCTGAGGCGGAAAACCGTTTTGCGTCAGCAGGCGGTAGCTGCGTTCGGCAACGGCAATGCGCCGATCGTACGTATCGGCCTGTCCCTGTTCATCAAAACACATGACCACCACCGCGGCGCCGTATTTGCGTATGGTGCGCGCCTGTTGCAAGAAATGGGTTTCCCCTTCCTTCAGTGATAAGGAATTGACGATGCACTTGCCCTGGACACACTGCAGGCCGGCCTCTATGATTTCCCAGCGCGAGGAGTCAATCATCACAGGCACCCGGGCAATGTCGGGTTCGGCCGCCAGCAGGCACAGGAAGCGGCGCATGGCGGATACCCCATCCAACAGGGCATCGTCCATGTTGACATCTAAAATCTGTGCGCCGTTTTCCACCTGCTGCCGTGCAACAGCCACGGCAGCTTCGAAGTTTTGCTGACGGATCAACCGGGCGAATTCACGGCTTCCGGTGACATTGGTGCGTTCGCCGATGTTGATGAAATTGCTGCCGGGATATACGAGCAGCGGTTCCAGGCCGCTCAAACGCAGAGGCAGAACAGTCATGCTGCAGGCATTTGCGAACAGGATCGGGGCGGAAAGCCTCGCAGCGCTTCGGCCAGTTGCCGAATGTGCTCGGGAGTGGTGCCGCAACAACCGCCGGCCAGGTTCAGCAAACCTTCAGCGGCCATAGCGCTGAGTTCGGCAGCCATCTGTTCAGGGGTTTGTTCGTACTGTCCCAGCTGATTGGGCAGACCGGCATTCGGGTAACAGCTCACCAGGCAATCGGCCCGTTCGGAAAGCTCCCGGAGGTAAGGGAATAGCTGGCTGGCGCCAAGCGCACAGTTCAAACCTACGGCCAGCGGCCGGGCATGTTCCACCGAATACAGAAATGCTGCAGGTGTCTGGCCGCTGAGGGTGCGGCCGCTTTGGTCGGCAATGGTAGCGGAAAGAATGATCGGCAGGTAGGTGCCGCGCTGTTCAAAAAGCGTAAGGGCAGCATAAATGGCCGCTTTGGCATTGAGCGTGTCGAAGATGGTTTCAATAAGCAACAGGTCCACGCCGCCGTCCATGAGTCCGCGGATTTGCTCGCGATAAGCATTTTCCAGTTCCTGAAACGTAACGGCCCGGGCGCCCAGGTCATGCACGGAAGGCGCAAGCGATGCCATTTTGTTGGTAGGACCGATGGCTCCCGCAACAAAACGGGGTGTGTCGGTACCTATGTCGGTAAGAGCGCTGCGGGCCAGTTGTGCTGCAGCTACATTGATTTCATACGCCATAGATTCCAGCCCATAATCCTGCATTGAAATGGCATTGGCATTGAAGGTGTTTGTTTCTATGATGTCGGCCCCGGCCTTCAGATACTGTTGATGAATTTTTTTAATGACTTGCGGCTGGGTCAGGCATAGCAGGTCGTTGCAGCCTTTCAGGGCATGAGGGTGATCGGCAAAAGATTTTCCCCGGAAATCTTTTTCGTCAAGCTGTTCGCGTTGAATCATGGTGCCCATGGCTCCGTCCAGCAGGACAATGCGTTGCCGGAGCAGATCCGTCAGTTCAGGCAGCAGCAACAGCGGGTCAGGCAGCATAAAACGTGCAAATCATTCTTTCAGGCTGCACAACCGGGCATGGGTTGCCAGGTAGGTTCATGGGAGCAAAATTCACATAAAGCGTAATAGACCAATGAAAGAAACGGCCAAAGATAGCCGCAGTCAGGGCTGAGCTCCGGCCTTCGGCCAGCGAGCTGGATCCAGGATCCATTGCTCTATTATTCGCGGATACCAGAAATGTTCCAGTTCGTGAATGCGTTGGGCCAGTTGTTCTGCCGATTCACCGTCTTGTACAGGAATGCTTTGCTGGAACAATATGGGCCCGGCATCGTACCGTTCGTTCACCAGATGAATGGTAATACCCGATTCCCGTTCGCCGGCCTGCAGCACCTCCTGATGCACCTTCATGCCGTACATGCCCTTGCCGCCGTATTTCGGCAACAAGGCCGGATGCAGGTTGACGATGCGGCCGGGATAAGCCTGCAGGATGCGTTCCGGAATTTTCCATAGAAAACCGGCCAGGGCTATGTAGTCCATGTGGAGACGCCGCAGTTCGTTCAACACATGGTCGCTATCGTACAGTTCGTATCGGGAAAACAACACCAACGGAACACCCTCTTCGGCAGCTACCTGTACCACACCGGCTTGCGGGCGATTGCAGAATACTGCACGGACGGCTATCTGCGGATGGTGCCGGAAATAGCGGATCAGTGCCCGCGCATTACTGCCGGTTCCGGAAGCAAAAACAGCCAGATGGATCACCAGGCAAAAACGGAATTGAATACATGGTCAAAAAACAGATTCATGGTGCCCAGACCATCCAACTTATGCAATTCCAAAGTGGAAAAAATAAAATTGACGTTACCGGCCGTATTGCTTTTGGAGGCCATGATGACAGAAGGCCCGGTCCAGGCCGAAAGACTCAGCGTGGCATTGTCTTTGGCAATCAGGTCGGCCTGGTACAATGCCTTGGCGCCGGGAACAAGTTCAAAAGGACGTACCACACCGACAAAACTGGTGCTTTTCAAATCCGGAAAGCCGGCTTGCGTTGCAACAACCAGCGAGGTGTCGGTGATCAGCAGGGTGGTGTCTTTAGGAACAACAAACGATTGAACGGGGGTGAATTCCAGAAAATCGGATTGCTCATCAAACAACGAGGAAACGTACACCGACATCAGAAGCCGCCCGTTACCGTCAAAGAATTCATTGAGGCACCGTTGACCAATAGAGAGCGAGCGGGCTGCATCGTTGGTGAACCAGATGATGCGGTCAAACAGGGCAAACACTTTTCCCTGGGTAAAGTTGTCAGCCGACTGTTGGGTGTAGGCGTTGCCGGATTTTTCCAAAAGCTGCAGGGTATCGGCCAGTGCGATGCCCACTGCATTCAGCTGCTGCCTGTAAAAGTCCGTTACTGCATTTCCTCCGGCCAGATAAGCATCTACGATCAGCAGGTCAGACAGCTTGCGCTTGACCCATACCGGCGTAGCGGCCGCCCAGGGCGAGGCGGCTTCGGCCTGATCCACAGCCCGGATGAACAGCACGTTGGTGTCGCCGGTCACGAGGCCGGGCATCAGTTCGGCTGCAGCGGCTGTGGTGTTGTTGAAGTATACCCGACAGTCGGTTATTGGCCAGGAAGGATCCGTAGCTTCAAACACTGCGGAAGTGGTGGTCGCCGGAACCGCATAGGCGAGGGCAGTGGTGTCGTTCCAGCACAATTCATAGCGCAGGATGTCGGAATTCCCATCGGGGTCGGAGCCGGTCCAGAAAAAGCGCAGGACGGGAAAGCTTTTTCGGGGATTGTTTTCGGCATACTGAAACTGCACCGATGGCGGTGAGTTTTTTATGGGCAGCATCAGATGGGCAGGCGTGGGATCGATCAGGCCCTCATTGTCTACGGCGCGTACCCGAAAGGGAATATCCACCGTATCCTGGCCAGGAGGAATGGGCAAAAGAAAGGTGGTATCCTGCAACCAGGTGAATGTCCAGATTGCCGCCAGATCGTTACCGGTGGAAAATTCATAGCCTGTTATGTAACCGTCGGGGTCATCGCCCCACCACTGCAGTCGAACCTGGGAGCTGAGCCTGTCGTCGCCGCTGCGAATAATGGTGTCCACCACCAGATACGTCTGAGGGGGCTGGTTTTCGGCAAGGGTTCCTTCCAGACCGGTTCGGCAGGCCGACCACAAAAGAAGCAACAAGGCAGACCACAGAAAGTCCCGGTGCATGGCGTGTAAAAATAGCCACTGCCTGGCGCCCTCAGGTCAGGAGGGAGAAGGCAAGGACAACGGGATGTTGAGCACAACCCGGTTGCCTCGCCCGATGTAGCGAAGCGGATAGAGGGAATTCAAAATGGCGATGCCGCGACCGTGGTTGTCGGTGATCCGGTTCGGATCAATACGCAGATACTTCTCGTAGTCAAAGCCGGGCCCCATGTCCTGAACGACCAGCTGGATGCGGTCGGGCAACCGCTGAAACCAAACCCGGACGAATTTATTGGCGTTTTCACGCAGCGACAGGCGGCGTTGAACCTCTTCAGCAAAAGTGTTGTCGTTTAACAATTTTGTTTTTTCTTCATACGTAAAATTCAGATGTCCGTATTCCACTGCATTGGCAAACAATTCGCTGATCAGGATGGCTTCTTCGGGCCGGGGGCATTCCTGAGCGATGAAAGCCGCCAGTTGATCGCCTTCTTCAATGGAGCGAAAACGGAATTCGGCCTCATGCAACAGGCGCAAAGGCCGCTGTCCTGCCTCCAGTTGGCTCAGCAAATGGCGGCGGCGTCGGTAGTCGGAGGCAGCAGCCCGCACGGCGGAATGCAGCAGCGATTTCTCCACAGGCTTTACCAGATAGAAAAAGACGCCGGCATCGATGCCTTCGCGGATGTCTTCACTGCGGCTCATGACGGTTTGCATGATCACCTGAATGTGCTCAAACCCTTTTTCCCGCTTGAGCTCCCTGAGCAAGTCAATGCCGGACGTATCCGGCAGGCTCCAGTCCAGTAGCATCACTTCAATGTCATTGGCCTGACCGGCCAGTATTGACCGCGCTTCAGCAGCCTGGGAGGCATGAAGCACACGGTATCCAACGTTTTCCAGGGAATTTTTGACCACCGTAGAGAAAGCAATATCGTCGTCAACCAATAAGACGGTAGAATGCACAGGGGGTGAACTTGTGCGGGGCTTTTACGTCAGGCCCGCCCAAAAGGTTATACCCGACCAGTCAAATTTTATCTACACCCTGAAGGGTGATCAGTTTTTGCGGTAGGCTACACTGAATACTTTTCGCTCGCGGAATACCTGCCCCTGCAGGTCAAAATATTCAGCCAACAGAATGTAATGACCCATGCGCACCGTCCGCCCGTCGGCGCCTACTCCGTTCCAGGTAAAAAAGCCGGACTGATCCAGCAACTCGTTGTTGACCAAATGTATCACCGGGCGCCCCTCCGCATCCAGAATACGGATGTTCATTACATAGCCGGGTTGATCCAACCGATACTGAATGACGAGCACATCCTGATAGCCGTCCTGATCGGGGGAAAAAACTTTAGGGCTTATGGAAAGCTGCGAAGTGCCGTTGAGAAGCACCCACTGGGAATTCCGGTAAGCCGGAGTGCCATAGCCTACGGTGGCGGCAGCCGAATGCCAGTTCATGGAATCCTGCGTCGGGGCAAAGGGACTGATGCGTTCCAGAGATACCCCTTCCACGTTGTCCAGGAGGGGAAAGTGCCAGTCGTCGGTGTAGCGAAACCGGTCAATACGCATGGTATCAAAAAGCAAAACCACTATGCCCTCATCGTCGGGGTAGGTGGGTAGTTTGCAGTTAATAATTCCTTCCGGATAAGTGGTGAAGTATTGCTGTTTTACCCAACCGGGGTCAGGGGTCAATGCCACGTATTCGCCGGGAAGCAGCAGGCGGCTGAGGGAAGCAATGCGGGATTGGCTGGTAAGGGAATCCCGATCATCAGCGCGGGCAATAGAAAAATTTTTCAGGTCAAAAATCTTATTGCTGGCGTTGAACAGTTCCACGTAATCGGAACCGTCTTTGGGAGGATTGAACAGGATTTCGTTAATCACCACATCGGCTGCCTGCGGGCGGGGCGTAAGGGCCAGAAGGACCGTATCGGATGCATTAAGGTTACCCACGCAATCCGAAAGGTTGAGAACTACACATCGGTACAAGCGGTTGCTGTCGGCGGCAGAGGAAAGAAACAGAGAGCACTGGCGACGGTCGGGAGTAACGATTACTTGTTGCAGCGGAAGCCATGCGCCGTCATCAGCTTCCAGCCGGTGATTTGCCGGAAGGGCTGCAGACGCACTATCCACCGGCTCGGAAAAGGTAAGCTCAACCTGCTGCGGTGTGGCAAAAGTTGCAGAAAGCAATTGCGGCGGCTGAAGGTCTGCCAGGGCTTCGGAAACGGAATTCTTTTTTCCCGGAGTGCCGCCGCTGCTGTCCAGCGAGGCATGCCAGTTGGTTTCGCCGGTGCAACTGGCCAGCAGATGAATACGCTCCAGGGAAATGCCGCCTGATGGCACAGGTGAAGTCTGATACCAGTCGTCGGTGTATTCCACGGCATCTACAACAGCGCCGTAAGGGCTGATCAGCTGCAGCAGGTCATCGCTGTTGTTGAGCGAGGGAAAAGTGGCATGAGTCATTACCGGCCCGAAGGGAGCCAGCAGGGTGCCGTAATCGGCATCGCACAGGATAAGGTAGCTGCCGGGCTGCAAGACAAAACCGGAGAGTGTGATGATCGTGGAACGGTCGCTGAACAACCAGCCGTTGAGGTCATACGGTACATTGGATGCATTAAACAATTCCACATATTCGGCATCAGGCAAACCCAGCGGCGGCGAAGGGTCGGCCATGATTTCGGTGATGAGCACATCGCCCGGTTGGGGAGGGTAAAAGGTGAAATCCAGTTTAGCGCCCCACAGCACATTACCGGACAGGTCGGCTACGCCTGAAACACCCAGGGTGTTTGGTCCAACAGGAATGCTCTGACTGAAGGTGAGGTGAACCAGGGCTTTATTGCTTCCGTCCAAAACGGCATCGGCAGGAGTCTGGCCGGGACTGTTCAACCAGTAATTGCCGGCCTGCTGGGCTGTTGCGGCATTCAGCGGTTCGGAAAACAACACCTCCAGCGATTGAGGTGACGTTACCTTAATGCTCAGCAGTTGCGGGGGGGTAATATCCACTATGGGTGGCCCTGCATAGACATCGTCGAAGTAGAACTTGTCGGAACGGGTAGAAGTGTACTTGCAGAAAAAGCCAAAGTACTGCCCGACGGTCACCGTGTTGTCCATGGCAGACCCTTCGGCTACAAAGCCGGAACCGCCGGTGTAATCGGCAAAAAGGGAGAAGGTGCCGTCGGCCGAGCGGGTCACTTTTACATAAACGATATTGTAATTATTGGAAACCGCACCGGCCGTGCCCTCTATCAGAACCGTTTCGCTGGTGCCCTGCTGCAGGATGAGCTGCAGGCGGTCATCCGAGCCATCCTTGCCCACCCGGATGAAGTAACCGTTCAGCGGCTTTTTGAGGTTTTGCTGATCGGCAAGCAGATAAGCCTTCAGGTAGTTGCTGGACGAGGGCGAAAAGTCCAGAATAAACAAAAAGCGCCATTCGCAGGCATAGGCCAGAGTAGAAGGAGTAACGAGATAGGCCGTGTCGCTGACAGCAGGGGCATTCAGATGCAGCTGCTGAGCGGCATTGACCTCAAATTTGGGTGTGTCACCGGTCCATGCAGGGTTATTCGTGAAATCGCCGTCGGAAAAATCGTCCTGAACCTGGGCAAATACGGATGGGGAAACGAGCCATAACCCCAAAACAATTAGCCGGGCAACCCTGGCCACCGGCAATAAACAGATATGATAAAAAAGAAGATTCATCATGCCACGGCCTGGTCCACTCGTTGCATCACTTCGGGCGTCAGCATGTCCACCACGTCGAGGGCCGTCAGGTTTTCCTTCAGTTGCTCTACACGGCTGGCGCCCAAAATCACCGTGCTTACGTTCGGGTTTTTCAGGCACCAGGCAAGCGCCAGACGGGTCAGCGAAACGCCCAGATCATCGGCAATCGTTTTCAGTCGTTCCACCTTACTGCGTGCCGCTTCGTCCTTTAGTTTTTCGTCGCGCAACCACTCCATGCCCGGAATGCTCAGCCGGGTGTTGCCCGGATCTTTTTCCAGGTATTTTCCCGTCAACAAACCGGAAGCTAAGGGCGACCAGATGGTCGTTCCCAGCCCATAGCGGGCAAACAACATGGCGTATTCCGTTTCCATGCGGTGCCTGTGCAGCAGATTGTACTGCGGTTGTTCCATGGTAGGGCCGATCAGATGGTGCTTTTCGGCCAGCGTATAGGCTTCCGTAAGCTGTTCAGCCGACCATTCGCTGGTGCCCCAGTACAGAATTTTGCCCTGCCGGATCAACACGTTCATCATCCAGAGGGTTTCCTCTACAGGCACGTCGGGGTCGGGTCGGTGGCAGAAGTACAGATCCAGGTAATCCACGTGCAGGCGTTTGAGGGCCTGTTCACAGGCTTCTGCCAGATGTTTTCGGTGCAGACCGCGTTGCAACGGACTGTCCTTCTTGGCGCCAAAGAACACCTTGCTGGAAACCAGATAGGAATCCCGGTCCCAGCCCATTTTTTTCAAAATCTTTCCCATCACTTTTTCCGAGCGTCCCCGGGCATAAACTTCAGCGTTGTCAAAAAAATTGACGCCGTTTTCGTAAGCCGTCTTCATCAGTTTCTCTGCCGTTTCATCGCTGATTTGCTTGCCAAAGGTTACCCACGAGCCAAGGCTCAGGGCGCTGATGGGCAAACCGCTGCGACCCAGTTTCCGATACTGCATTTTTTTCGATTCTCGTTCTTTTAGCAAAGAAAATATTAATCCTGCCAAAGCAAATAGTCAATAGAATACCTTAGCGCCCTGAAATAAAAACGTTAAACATTTCGTAGCATGAAAAAAGGAATTCTTGCCCTGTTCGTGGTCGGTTGGTGGGCATGTCAGAAAGCACCCGTGCAAACCACCCGCATCGGCGAACTGGAAGAACTGATTAAAAAAGGCAACATGAAAACGCATGTGCACATGCGCGATTACCAGAATAGGGCCAACCTGTATGCCATCGGCTCCGCCACCAACCTGGACGGTTTTATTCAGGTCATCAACAGTAAGGCCTATAACTGCAGGGTACGCAACGACAGCGTGATGATGGACAGCAGCTTTACCTGGGATGCCACCCTGTGGCTGATGGCGGAAGTTGCGGATTGGCATGAAATAGACATTCCGGCCTCAGTCACCGACTGGAACGGTTTGCAGGAGTTTATCGGTAATGAACTGGCAGCACAAAAGGTGAATCGCAATGCCGTAACTCCTTTTCTGCTGCGCGGCACTCCTGCCGAGGTGGATTGGCGGGTGGTGCATTGGGATACTACCGACCACGACATCACCTTTCGCAAAACCATGGAATCCGGCCTAAAAGGCATCTTGCGCGATGAACCCATTGAGGTGATCGGTTTTTACAGCAAGAAACCTTATGAGATTCTGGCGCATAAGAGCATGGAGATTCACATGCACTTTGTTACGCAATCCCGTGCTTTGGCCGGACACATTGACGGCATCAAGCTGGATGGGCGCATGAAGCTGTTGCTTCCCGCACAACTGTATGTAAAAAGCTGAATGGCTGCGGAATTACCCGAAAGGGATAACCCTTGCTGAACATTTGGTCAGCAGGATTCGGGTTATCGGAGGTCAGAAGCGGATTCGAACCGCTGTAGCAGCTTTTGCAGAGCTGAGCCTAACCACTCGGCCATCTGACCCTAGCACAGGCAAAAATAACCACCCTTAACGAACAGAGCACCCGGCTCAGCCATTTTCGTGGCTGTTGCTTTTCTGCGTTCCCAACCGGTACAGCAAAAAGCCCATAAAAGCGAAAAACAGCACGCCCAGCAGGTAATAGCCTCCCTGACCCAGTGCGCCGGTCAGGGCATGCTCGGCACTGATGCGCTGCAGAAAAGCATATACGTTGCTGTTGACCGACAGCAAGGCGATGATTACGCCGGCCAATGCACCACCGGCAACCAGACCGGTGGCAAACAGGCTTCCTTTACCCAGTTCCTCGTCGTGTGGGTTGCTTTGTTTTTTGCGCCGGTCCACGAAGGCTTTGATCAGGCCGCCGACAAAAATGGGCAGCGTGGTCGATAAAGGCAGGTAAAGTCCCACAGCAAACGACAACGACTTAACGGAACATAACTCCAGAACAATGGCAACGAAAACTCCCACCATCACAAACTGCCAGTCCAGATTGAACGACAACAATCCCTTGATGATGGTGGCCATCAGGGTAGCCTGGGGTGCGGCGTATTTGGTGCCAATGGCATGATCGATGCCCTGGGCGGCCAGGTCGGGCGTTGGCGTGTCCAGATATTTTACCGTAAAGCCGATGACTATGGAAGAAACGATGACGCCGACAAACAGGGCGATTTGCTGCAGGCGAGGAGTGGCTCCTACGATGTATCCGGTTTTCAGGTCCTGAGAAGTTGCGCCCGCATTGGCAGCAGCTATGCAGATCATGCCGCCAACCACCAGGGCCAGCGGTTCGTAAACCTTGCCTGTCCAGCCTACGGCGATAAATACCAGCGCCGTGCCCATGATCGTGGCAATGGTCATGCCCGATATGGGATTGTTGCTGGATCCAATCAGACCGACGATACGGCTGGAAACGGTAACGAAGAAAAACCCAAACACCACAATGAGCACTCCAATCAGCAGCTTGTTGAGGAGGGTGTCGCCGGGAATCTGGGGCAACACCGCCAGAAGGGCCACCAGACCCAGGCTGCCCAGAATAACTACCCGGAATGATAAATCGTGTTCGGTGCGGGAAAGAACGATGCCCTGCTGCCGTTCCTTGAGCGAGCGCATGCTGCCACGGAACGATTCCACAATGGTCGGGATGGTTTTAATCAGGGTGATGAAGCCGCCGGCAGCAACGGCCCCGGCGCCGATCTGACGGATGTAGGCGCGGTAGATGGCTTCAGCATAGTTGGCAAACGTTTGGGTTTCCGGATCCCAACCGCCACGTCCGCCTTTGGTGGCCAGGTCTGCCAACATGCCCAGCTTCACCTGCTGCAGCGCTATGGCTTCGGCGGGTACCAGAAAAGCCAGCAGCGGAATCAGCGCGCACCAGGCCAGCACACCTCCGGCCACCAACACGCCGGCAATGCGCGGGCCTATGATGTAGCCCACACCCATGTATTCCGGGGTGATTTCCCCGCTGATTTGCATGCTGGGTATGTACTTGTTTGCCTGCTGCGAGATCCAGGTGGGCGTTTCGGCGATGACATGAAAAATTTTTTGCAAGGCAGCATAGACCAATGCAAAGGAAAGTCCCTGATAAGCCGGCCGGGCGAAATCACCTCCGCGCTCACCGGCAATGAGCACCTGTGCGCAGGCGGTGCCTTCCGGGTAAGGCAAAGTGCCATGTTCCTGTACGATCAGCGAGCGACGCAAGGGTATCATCATCAAAACGCCGAGAATGCCCCCCAGAATGGCCAGCGTCAGTATGGTCCAGTAGTTGAAATAGGCAGTGCCTGTGGTGGTGCCGTCGCCCAGATCAGAAAGAAACAGAAAGGCAGGCATCGTAAACACCACGCCGGCCGCCACGCTCTCGCCGGCAGAGCCGGTGGTCTGAATGATGTTGTTTTCCAGAATGGTGGTTCTGAACAGTTTTCTACCCAGTGAAATCGCCAGGACGGCTATGGGAATGGAGGCTGATACCGTAAGACCGGCTTTAAGGGCCAGATATACTGTGGCTGCGCCAAACAAAATGCCGAACAGGGCACCGAGGACTATAGCCTTGGGAGTGAACTCTTTGACGTTTTGCTCCGGACTGACGAAAGGCCTGAATGCTGATCCATCCTGGGTCATGGAGTTGGGTTTTGGTTTAAAAACAATTTCTTCTGCCTAAAGGAAAAAAAATTCTTTCAGAATGTGTTGCCTTAGTTACTGCCTGACTTTGCTTCCATCAACAAAGCAACCCCGGCATCGCGGTTCGTACAGGTCTTTTTCCCCCAGCATGACCTGTGCCGTGTCTGATGTCTTGCGGTAGGAAAATGCAGCCAGATTGCCGCACACCGCACAAATGGCATGCAGCTTGGTGACGTATTCGGCTATGCTCAGGAGAGCGGGCACCGGGCCAAAAGGTTTTCCCTGAAAATCCATATCCAGTCCGGCCACGATAACGCGCACACCGCTGGCCGCCAGATCGTTACATACGTCCGGAAGGGCATCGCTGAAAAACTGTGCTTCATCTATGCCAACTACTTCCATCCCTGAGGCCAGCAATAGAATCTGCTCGCAGGATGTTACCGGCGTGGAGGGAATGGCATGATCGTCGTGACTGACGATACGGGTGGGGTGATACCGCACATCGGTAGCAGGCTTGAAAATCTCCGCCTGCTGGTTGGCAATGCGGGCACGGCGCAGCCGCCGCATCAGCTCTTCCGTTTTACCGGAAAACATGCAGCCGCTGATCACCTCGATCCAACCGGCACGTCGCTGGCGAATGAACGGCTCAATGAACATGACCGAAAAATACGGTCATGCAGGCAGCAAAAGTTTCTCAAGCATTGCACGTGGGCAAAATGTGGACAATAGGCGGATGGTTTGAGCGTATTTTATCTGCGAAAATCAAAATCTCTCAACCATGAATGAGTTGGCGGAATTCCGGGCCGTGGCAGAAAAAATCATTATTCTGATCGATGAGATCAAAAGCCGCAGCATGCTGACGGCCTGGGAAAAGGAACTCCTGCAGCTGTATTGCAAAGAATTAACCACTAAGGCTGCTGCCTTGTCGTCCGGCTCCCTATCGCCGACTCGGGAATCCCAAGCGCCACCTGTTGGGAAGGCTTCGGAAGAAAAGCAGGAAGAGCCGGCAATACCTACTTCTTCGCCGGTGAAAGAAAATGGCAACCTGCATTCGGACAATCGAAGCTTAACCGATCGCTATGGGCCGGCGAATAATTCGTTGAATGACCTGTTGCGGCGCCAGGCTCCCGATGTGGCCGACCGCCTGCGGCTGACTCCCATCCGCGACCTGAAAGCCTACATTGGGCTAAACCGTCGTTTTGCTTTCGTGGGCTTGCTGTTTAACGACGATGAAGCGCGTTACGAACAGGCTCTCGACCGGCTCAATGCCTGTACTTCTCTGGATGAAGCCATGGACTACCTGAAGCGCGAGATCAGCGGTCCGTTAAAGTGGGACATGAACAGTGAAGTGGTCAGCGAGTTCACGACGCTGATTCAGCGGAGGTACCTGTAAATCCGCCGGCAGCAGTCTTCAGCAGAGGCTCCAGGTGGTTCAGCATGCAGGCAGCGGCTCCGCTCCGGCGAACTACCAGCGTTCGGTTGGCGGAGGCGGCTCGTAGCTGCTCATCAGCGGCCATCCGGTTAATGGCATGGTGCAGGCTATCTGCATCCCGTACGGAGCAGGCCACTCCCTGCTCCAGCAATTCTTTGGCCTCACCAAAACGATGGTACCGGGGGCCGAAAATCACCGGCTTGCCATAAACGGCTGCTTCCAATACATTATGAATTCCTGCATCAAAACCTCCGCCCACATAGGTGACTGTAGCATAGCGGTACAGGCGCGCCAGCAGGCCCATCCGATCGACAATCAAAATGCGGTGCGGACCGTTGCCATCGGCCTGAGAATATAAACAGGCTTCACGACCGGCCATTCTCACCAGCCGATGCAGATGATTGTGGCTAAGTTCATGGGGAACGATGATCAACTTCCAGACGTCAGGTAAACGGGCAAAGGCGTTGAACAGCAGCCGTTCATCCCGGGGCCAGGTGCTGCCGGCTACCACCACACGAGCACTACCGACAAAGGACTCCGCCAAAGGCAGGTCACCATCTGCAGAGGCAATCTGCAATACCCGGTCAGCGCGCGAATCACCGCATACGACCACCTGCTCAAAGCCCCGTTGCTGCAGCAGCCGCAGGCTGGATTCATCCTGAACCATCAGCCTTGCCGATTGCCGGAGCACATCCCGAACCGGCCGGAAGAGCGGATGAAACAGATAATGATTTTTTGTAAAATATGCGGCAACCACCATAACAGGAATCTGCTTCCGGTTCAGTTCCTGCAGCATGCGGTACCAGAACTCATATTTGACCAGTATCAGCAGTTGCGGCTCAAGTCCGTTAAGGAATTCCCTCATGGCACTCTTACGGTCAGCAGGCAGGTAGAACACCTCATCGGCCAACGGGTCGCTGCGGTAGCGCTCGTAACCGGAGGGGGAAAAAAACGTCACCACATAACGAAACTGAGGATACCGTTGGCGTAAGGCCTCCAGCAAAGGACGTCCCTGTTCAAATTCACCGGCAGAGGCACAATGCATCCAGATGCGCGGTCGGGCAGATTCCAGGTTGCGGAGTTGCTCCTTCAGGTAGCGGCGTCCCTCAAGCCATTGGGCAGCCTTTAAGCTGGTCAGGGCTTTTAAACGGATCAGGAAAACGTAGATGCCTATTGCTGCATCGTAAAGCCACCCAAACAGTAGCGAGTACATGGCCGTCAGTACGTATAAAAGCGCTCCTCGCTTCGTCCATAAAACGGCAACATCCAGGTCAGGCGAAGACCCAGCAATACGTCCAGCCGACGGCGGTCGTCTTTTTTCATCTGATCAAAATTCCATGGCCTGCGATTGCGGGTAAATCCCTGCAGGGCTTCTATACCGATTTCAAAATTGAGGCGCCGGCGTTCGTCCAGATTCAGATAGCCGATATACTGCCGAAGGGCCCATCCGTTGGTGAGCCGGTCGTACCCTTTGGCGTATTCGCCGGTTACGTAGGGAACGTTTTGGTCCGGATCTTCAATTTTGATTTTATGCTGCAAAATGCCTACACCCGCCATCACCTGAAGTCCGGAATTGGGGCGGCTGCTGCTGAGGGCAAACAACTTTCCGCCATTCAGATGAAAAGTAAAGCCCCGCTCAAAAAGCAGCACGGATGAAGCCAGTCCGTTCAGTCCGATAAAAAATCCTTCGCTGGTCAGCAGGCCATCAACGATAGTATCTTCTTTGATGTTTCCGCTGAACAGATAACTTCCTTCCAGCGACCACAGCCAGTTGCGTGAGGTTTTTCGCTTCACCGCTCCACCAATCGCATTGTTGCTGCCAAAGCGGTCGGCCAGGTCAGCAAAAGGCCAATGCCGGGCATAATGCACCTGCAACAGCCAGCCATTGACGGTGGTGTCGCGCAAATTGGATAGAGCTTGTGCCTGAACCTCCTGCGTCAGGAGAGAGCATAACA
>JANWXQ010000020.1 GCA_025057275.1 Chitinophagales bacterium | reverse complement strand
CATCTCCCACCTGGCAGGATTGTGTCCTTCCTATAACAGCACCTGCGTGGGCGGACCCTATCAGGGCTATGAACAGTACATCTATGCCATTGTGGTTACCCTTCCCATTATCTGTTCGGAATGGATTGCAGCCACCCACCTGTCGGCACGAAATGATGCCATAACCAATTTGCAAAGTCCGGGAAGCCAGGACATTTACATTGAATGCCGGTTCACCAACACGAATAACATTTGTGACAATTCACCCGTTTTTTCCACCATCCCCCTGGCGTATTCCTGCACCAACGAGCAGTTTTTGTACAACCACGGTGCTTACGATCCCGACGGTGATTCGTTGTCGTTTGCGCTGACCAATTCCATGAATGCGTACAACGATCCCATACCATATTCCAGCCCGCTGCTTAGCCCCACTTATCCCTTATTTACCACCAACGGGCAGTTCGGATTCAGCACTTCCACCGGCCAGATGTCGTGCACGCCCAATTCCAATCAGATTGTGGTGATCACCGTTATTGTTTCCTGCTTCCGCAACGGGGTAAAAATTGCCAGTGTCATGCGCGACCTGCAGGTAGTTATTCAGGGATGCAGTAACGATCCCCCACAGATTCCGTTAGGTATTCAGAATGTGGTGGGCGGAACGTTGATTGATAGCAACACCGTGCAGGTGTGTCCGGGTTCTTTGCTGGAATTTGATCTGGTGGCGGTAGATAACAATGCAGGCAATAAAGTCTCCATTTCGTCTAATCTGGGAATAACTATTCCCGGAGCAACCTATTCGGTCAGTGGTACCAATCCGGCCACCTTTCATTTTGTCTGGCAAACCACTCCCGGCGATACGGGCACCTATATTTTTACCGTAACCGTTAAAGACGATGCCTGTCCGATTTCCGGTCAGTCGGTTTATGGATATCAGATTATTGTTTTTCCACCCAAAATCAACGCCGGTCCTGACCTGCTGGTGTGCGAAACCACACCGACCGTAACCTTGAATGTGGACGGTCCTTCTCCATACCAATGGAACAATGCCCAATACCTCAATGATGCCACCTTGCAGAAACCGACGGCCACATTGCCGGGCATTGGAAGCTATCAGTTTATTGTCACTGCCGGCGTAGGGGGCATTTGCGAGGCCCGGGACACCGTTTGGGTGACCGTTCATGAAGATTATCAATCGCAGATTACCGCTCAGCCCGATTTGATCTGCGGGCAGGGAACGGTGCAACTCACTTCCAGTTTAACGGGGGGAATTGGCAATTACACTTACTCATGGAGCTCTGTACCCCCGGGTGCCAGCGGAAACAGCAGCTCGCTGACGCATTCGCCTACCACTACAACCCAATACATTCTCACCAGCAGCAGCGGCGGCTGTGTGCATCAGGATACCGTTACGGTGCTGGTCATCCCGTTGCCCGACCCGACGTTTTCCTTGCCCGATGAGCTGTGTACCGGTGCGCCGGCAGTTCTGACCTATCTGGGCGGGGCAGGACCTGCTGCCCAATACCAGTGGGATTTTGGTGGTGCCCAGGTACTCTCTGGCAGCGGTGCCGGTCCGTATCAACTTACATGGTCTGCAGAAGGAACTTACTCCGTTAGTCTTACCGTAACCGACACTTTCGGCTGTACCAATTCATACCAAAAAACCATATCGGTATTTCAGTCGCCTACGGCAGGCTTTGTTTCGGAAACCGGAGGCTGTGCCCCGTTTACCGTTACGTTTATCAATCAGAGCGAACAGGGCGACACCTACCTGTGGGACTTCGGCGATGGCGAAACCAGCACGGAAGTCAATCCCACACACACCTACGGGCCAGGGGTTTATACCGTTAGCCTGACGGTAACTACCAACGAGGGCTGTCAGGCCTCATTGACACTCACCAATTATATTGAGGTGCTGCCGCAACCGATCGCCTGTGCTACCGTAGCAGAAGATATTACAAAAAAATACGATATTAGCCAGGCGACGTTTCATTTTACCAATTGCTCCGAGTTTTATACCGGCCTGCTGTGGGACTTTGGCGACGGCACCACCAGCAGCGAACCCAATCCGACGCATACTTACACGTACATAGATACGTTTTACGTGCTGCTCATTGCCTACAATGCCTATTGCTCCGATACGTTCAAGATCGGACCTATTTACGTTGTCTATTGGAACGACGTCTTCTTCCCGACAGCCTTTTCGCCCAACAACGATGGTCGAAACGAACTGTTCCATGAACTGGGCGGGCTGGGCATCACGTCGCTGTACTATGCCGTTTACAACCGTTGGGGCGAATTGTTGTTTGAAACGAACAACATGAACAGCCCGGGCTGGGATGGTACCTACAAAGGCCAGCCCTGCGAAGTAGGCGTCTATGTGTGGAAAGCACAGGCCACTTTCATTAACGGGGCTTCCATTACCAAGACAGGAAACGTCACCCTGGTTCGCTGAACGTGCGATGCTGTGACGCACCGCTTTAAGTCGTTATTCAGCCCTTTAAGGCAAAAACAGAGTAAGGCCAATCAGAACTTGCGGAATTCCCACTTCAATCCCGTTTCGTCAACGTAGATAAATTCCTTTTCGGTCAGCTTTCTGATGGTATAAAATTTCTGCAGATACGTTTCGGCACCGTTATAAAAGGTATAGAGGATAACCAGTTCATCGCCATAACGCGCGAACTGATAAGTGCCCAGCGAACGGATCAGCGAATTGCGGAATACGGACCAGTTTCGTTCGCCTGATCTGCTCACCTCTACGGTAAGCGTTATGTTGCTGTACAATGGGTTGCCTCCTTCATCGGTTGCGTTGGTTACGTCGCTGCCTCCGGCATCAGTAACCCGGGAAACACCCCAGGTTCCCTGCAGACGCTCGTCGCGGGTTTGCAACGTAAAGAAGGGACCTTCCGGATATTGAAAGCAGCTGCTTTGTATGAGTAAAAAGGCCAGCAGCAGCGGGTATAGGGTAAAAGGAATGTTTTTCATCAACTTGGAGCTGGGCAAAGATAGAAAAGCAGGATGAAGGGCTATCGCTTGATCAACCTAAAGCGATAGATATGCCGGGCATCTTCGTATGTAGCCAGATAGACACCGGCCGGCCACGAGGCTGTCCCCACGGTAACCGTACTGCCGGAAGCCACAGGAAATTCATGGAGCAACTGACCGGAAGCGAGGTAGAAACGAAGCCAGGCATCCGAATGCACGTCGTGAACAGTCCTGATGGTTAATTGATGGTCAAAAGGATTGGGAGCGAACGCAATGGGCACGTAAGCTACTTCTGACGGATTATGACTGACCACGATGGTGGCCACAGCCGTGTCGCTTCCGCATTCGTTGCTGCTGACCAATGTTACGGTGAAGATGCCCGAGACGGTAAAGTCGTGAATGACCTCGCAACCGGTGGTCTGCGTTCCATCGCCAAAAAGCCACAGGCAATGGTCGGCATCCGGCGAAGTGCTGGAGAAAACAAAGCTTCCGGAACTATTCTGCATCGAAGTAAATTGAGCTACCGGTGGCTTGCGAATCATTACATCCTGCACAAGGGTAAGTGTGTCGTACGCGTTTCCAACGGTCAACGAAACGGTTTTGGATCCGGCAGAAGAAAAAACGACCGTCACTGTGTCGGTTTGCTCTGCATAGGCAGGAAAGGCATCCGGGCCAAAAGACCACGAAGTGTAGGTGATTTCGCCGGTGGAAGTGTTGATCACCTGCAACGCACTGTCGGCGCAGGCAGCACCGTTGACGGTGATGGATGGATATACCGCGGCGGCATCGTAAACCGCAAGAGCATCCAAAGCCAGGTCGCTGGTAGAGGTGTTGCCGGTGGTTCCGCGAAAGCGGAGAGTTATCACATGTCCGCAAAACGCACTCAGGTCCAATGTGTCGGCTATCCAGAAGTTTCCCTGATTACCTGATGAGTAAAACCAGTCGGTCAGCCATGCTCCCTGAACGAAAAGGTCTATGCTCAGGCTACCCATGCCTTGCCCGTATTGATGGCGGGCAAAGACCAGCCTGGGTTGCTTGGCGGTGGTCAGATCCACACAGGGCAGCAGCAGGTGGGCGCTTTTGTTTTTGCAGTTGCCGGCTTCCAGATAAATGTAGTGGCCTTTACCGTCGCTGGTATTGAAGTCGCCGGAGGGGCCGGTTTGATCTCCCGGCGTGTTCCCGGCATGCACCCGCCAGTCAATGCTGTCGTACATCAGATTGGTCAGATTGATCCAGGGCAGGTTCAGCGGGCAAATGCCGTCCGAACAACTGTTGGTGGTTTCGCACTTGGAAATAGCATCAAAAGTCTCCACCACGGGAAGGAAAACCAGCTGACCCGGAGCAATCATAATCTGCTGCTTCAGCGTATCGTCCCACGGGTTTTGGTCAGAAGCGGCAGATATCCAGCAGCGGATTTCGTGGGGACCTTCGGCAGATAAATCAGCAGGAGTGGCGAACGTGTAGGTAGCTTGTTCTCCGGTGCTTACAACGCCCGAATACCATTCGGTAACCGGCAGGCTGTTATCGGCCTGATAACTGATGTAAAAACCACTCATATCATTCTGTGCCGTATTGGTTATCGTTACGCTGATAAGGGACTGCTTCAGGTCCATGCAGGCCGAGTAGGGATACGGCTTGGGCGAAATGGCAGTTAGCGAAAGGTTTGCTGAAAGTGTACAATTCAACAGGCCGGCAGGCTTCAGTAAGGCTAAGGAACGACGGCTAACAATACTGTCGTTGCCATAGGCACGCACCGCTACCCAGTCTGTGTTATTGGTATTGAGTCCGGAGAAATCAAAAAAATTCTTTGTGGTCGTGCCTACAGGCTGCATCTCGTAAGGGCCCAGCAGAAAGGTTTCGTAATGGGTAGCACCGGGAACCGCATTCCACGACAGGCGGGCAGTCAAAGGGCAGATTTGCTGCCATTTCAGACCGGCAGGAGTGGGAAATATGGAGAACCACTGGCTTACGCTGCTGGTGTCGCTTCGTGAAATGCGTACCCGGCACCGGCCGCTGGACTGCTGCGGCACGGTAAATTCGTAGCAGCGCAGAAACGAGTCAAGACCGGCCGCGATGAGGTTCCACGTCAATCCGTCGTCATAAGAAATTTCTAATGTAAGCGGCTTGAGCAGGCCGTAGCTATCCCAGCGGATGATTTGTTTTTCGTTTGGCGTCCAGCTTTCGCCACCGACGGGATAGGTAAGGGTGAGCTCATCGTAACAGAAATCGTAAACAATATAAAATTCCTGTGGCCCCAAAGGCACCGTAGCTCCGTGCACGATCAGGGTATAGCTGCCGGAGGCCATCGGATTGTTTAGTGTAATCTGTTCGTGATTGTTGAGCGTATCCACACCGCGCCAGGCTGCTTTATTCAAAGAGTCTTTTACCGGCGTGGGATCCAGAATCCACGGATCGAGCATGTTGCCGTTGGGCAATTGCAATTGAAACTGTAGGTCGTTTACCAGGTCCTTGGCTGCGCCTAAAGCGGCCGGAGCGTCATGCCAGTAAAGCATGACGCGAAGCTGACGTACTCCGGCAGGTACATTCAGCGGAAACGTTACGGTTTGTCCGTGATCCACCAGGCCGGTTACATAGCGGTTTTCCGTAAGCAATCGCTCCGCCCTTCGCGCATTCACCCGACCGTAACCATGCTTCCAGTCGGGGCCAGCCCACCCCATATCGTCAGCGGTGTTGAGCAAGGCGGCTTTCAGTAAGGCAGAGGGAGGCATTTTCTCGCCATTGTGTTCTTTGAAGGATTGGGTAAGCAGGGCCAGGATGCCGCTGATGCCGGCACAGGCCATGCTGGTGCCACTCAGCGACTTGTATTCGTTGTTGGCATAGGTGGAGTACACATCCACACCGGCAGCCATGATTTCGGGCTTGAGGCGTCCATCCTTGGCTGGCCCCCGGCTGCTGATCTCGTCGATCTTATCGTAATCATCCACGCTGCCGACGGTAATGCAGTTTTTGGCTGTTTTATGGCCGCCGGTAATCGTATAAAATCCGGCAATGGGTCCGCAGTTTTCCTGACCGGCATTACCAGCCGAAAGCACGTGATTAAGCAAAGGATAATCCAGGGTTTGCTGATCCAACAGTTGGGATAACGAATTATAGCCTCCGTTGCAAACCAGATCGCTCACTGCCGTATTGGTAATAGTGATGCCCGGCTCTACGTAGGTGTTGGGAATGTCAAACCACGCTCCGTATTGTGGCTGATAGCTTTGATAAGCAAAATAGGTTTTCAGTTGAGCACCGGGAGCATGCCCGCGGGTAATCGGGTTGAGGTTGCCTGCACCGAGCAGGGTTCCGGCAACATGATTGCCATGATTGCCTTCATCGGCTTGTCCCACTGCGGTATTGTCAATGCGACCCTGCAGGTCAATATGGGCGGAAACGGCGCCGTCATCATTCAATCCGATCCAGACGCCACTGCCGTCGTAAGGAAACAACAAGCCATTCTGGAGCAGGTTTGCACGGTTACCGGTTACTTCTTCGCGATTATCCGGCAGGGCCGGCGGATAGGCCGGCTCCACGTAGGCAACAAAAGGTAATGAGGTCAGAGCAGGTAGCTCTTGCGGCGGAACAGTCAGGGAAAAAATGGAAACATGTTCGGAAAAACGCTGTGGCGAATAACCCAATGACATCAACTCCTGCATCATGAAGGCTGGTGGTATATGCTCGAAACCCACCACGATGATGCGCAAAGAGCCGTCACTTTGCAGGGCGTAGTCCGGGAAGGCCTGATTTTGCAATGCAGGAGCCAACCGGATTTCAGGCGGTATCGGGTAAATGCCAAAAAAATTCCAGCCATTCAGGTCGTTTTCCCTGATGCCTTCAGGAATCAGGGCATAGTAGGTGTGATGACCGGCATAGCGCGTCAGACGGATACCCGTTTGGGCATTCAGCAACAGACGCTGATCACCGGAGGGCAGCTCATGAAAACGCAGCAGGGCCGGTGCATATCCCATAACGGTCTGCTGCCGGATCATGTCCAGTTCCTTGCTGCATCGTTTGGAGTTTTCATGGGCTGCAAAGGGCTGGTGATTGATGCGGATGATTTGTCCGGATTGGGCCTGCAGCAGAACGGGAGCCATGCTCAGTAAAAGCCCCCGGATGAGCAACCGCATGAAAACAAAATGTTTTGCTAAAATTACTCTTAGGTGAAAGGGGAGGGGCGAAAAGTTGCTAACAGTTTTGTAATCCTTTCCACACCGCAAAGCTTCGGTCCCTATCAGTTCATTTGACGGTAGAGTTGCTATCCGCTAAAACGAAGAGAGCGGAAAAAGTTGGTCTAACTTTTTCCGCTCCCGCAACCTAAGAAACCTTGGCTTCTTAGGCTACGCCGACCTTCGAATTGCCGTTCCGTGTTTCCACTTCCCATTTTCCGGTGCCTCACAGCCTCCGGAAAACTCTCCCTTGCGGAAGAAGCGATGTTTTGATCGGCATACCAAACATCTTAACTCAAAATGGATCATGCAAGCTTTTTATTTGGAAAATATGCACAAAATGTTAACAGCAGAAATGCACACAGGTGGAAAACCGATTCATAGGGGAGGGAAGTCAAAAAAAACGCCGTCTTTTTCTGACGGCGTTTTTTACGCATAGAAAATTTCTTAATCCCATTTTTTGATTTCGTATAGCTTGGCTTTCTGCACGTTGAGAATTTTATGGTCCAGCGAAGTGGTTCCGGTAGTGTTGACGAAAGCAACGAAGCTCATTTTGTCTTTCTTGATTCCGGTGTAGCGCCCGCCGAATTTGACGACGTGTTCGCCGCCGGGAACAAGTTTGGAAGCCGGAATCGGATCGCCCAACGGAGCGGTAAGCACCTGACGAACTACATGATCGTGTTCCCAATTGACAATAGGATTGCCTAATCCCACCAGAGGAGAATTCGGATCAATGGAGCCGTCGTTATAGTAATTGGCCTGGCCGTTGCTGACGATGCCATCTTCCAATACGTACACGGTGAGGTAGTGATTACCCGTCAGTGCCTGGTTGAATCCGGCATGTACCTGCACATAGAAACTGTCGGTGCCGGTCGTGTAAGAAGTCATGGCCAGGCCGCAAACGGCATTATTAGCCAACTGACTGGTAGCAAAACTGAGCCAGAAATTTCGGTCCAGGCAAACCTGACTTCCCGAAGGAGTACGATTTACCATGCCGGAGGGATAGCCGGACACATTGAAAGTAGACTGAAAAGTGGAGTTGAGCGAGGGAATTTCGTAGGGGTCGCCGTCGTGGATGGCGGCTCCAAACACCTTGCCCGGATGCTGGTTGACGGCTGCTTCCAGTTTCAGGGCGCCGTCAGGGCAATAGCCACACCATTCGCCGGTGAACTCTTCAATGAGTACTTTCTGGGTGAAGGTATTGGGAACCGGCCCTACGGCTGAACCACCTCCGGTGCCGCCTCCTCCGGTACCTCCCCCACCCGTGCCCCCACCGCCGCCGCTACCACCGGTGTCGTTATTCTGATTGTTTTGTTGTCCGTTTGTCGGATTTCCGGTGTATTCCTTCGTACAGGAGGCGGTAACCAAAGTGAAGGCTAGCGCAAGGAAGAACAGGTTTTTCATTTCGTGGATTTGGAAAAAGCAATTCAAATGTAGTTAGTTGTCCAGAATCAGACAAGCAGCATGGAAAAGCAATATCCTTTGGCAGTTAGTCTGTCCGGACAGGTTGGTGTTCCAGGAGCTTTGCAATTTCATCCACAATTTCGGGATTGAGCAAGGTAGAGCTGTCGCCAAGGTCTTGCCGTTCGCCCTGGATTAGCCTGCGCAGAATACGGCGCATGATTTTGCCGCTTCGGGTTTTGGGAAGGCCACTGACTGCAAACACTTGACGAGGCCTGGCTATGGGGCCAATGGTTCGGGCCACCAGATCCATGACTTCTTTTTCCAGTTTGTTGCGATCTGTTACTTCATCCGGGCTGACCACAAAGGCTACAATGGATTCGCCGGTGATGGGATGGGGTAGGGTAACCACGGCACTTTCCACCACGTCAGGATGCTGGTTGATGGCATTTTCCAGCTCAGCGGTGCCCAACCGATGGCCGGATACTTTTATGACATCATCTATTCGACCGGTAATGCGGTAATAGCCTTGAGCATCGCGTCGGCAACCATCGCCGGTAAAATAAAATCCGGGAAAACGGGAAAAATAGGTCTGGATGAATCGTTCATGATCCCCATATATGCTGCGCGCCTGACCGGGCCAGGAACGCGCCAGGCATAGACTCCCCTCAGTTTGTGTATCGGTCACGGCGTTGCCGTTTTCATCCATAACTACCGGCACAATGCCGGGCAAAGGCCAACCGACATGAGCGGGCTTATGGGGCGTTACACCGGCCAGGGCAGACAGGGCAATGCCTCCGGTTTCGGTTTGCCACCAGGTGTCCACAATCGGACAGTTTCCCTTACCAATTTTTTCATAATACCAATGCCACGCTTCCTCGTTGATGGGTTCTCCCACACTGCCCAATACACGCAACGTACGCAGGCTGGCCTGTTGCAAATGGTGATCGCCGTGCGCTTCAAAAGAGCGTATAGCAGTAGGAGCCGTATACAATATGTTTACCTGGTATTTATCGATGATCTCCCACCAACGACTCCAGGTGGGATACTGCGGCACGCCTTCAAAAATCAAAACGGTGGCGGCATTGAGCAGCGGCCCGTAAACCACATAACTGTGGCCGGTGATCCAGCCTACATCGGCCGTGCACCAGAATACCTCGTTTTCACGGTATTGAAAGACATTGAGAAAGGTAAAGCCGGTATAAACCATGTAGCCTGCTGTGGTATGCAGCAGACCTTTAGGTTTTCCCGTCGATCCGGAAGTATACAGGATGAACAAGGGATCTTCGGCATCCATGCTTTCGGCTTCACACACCGGACTGCTTTTAGCCATGTGCTGATCCCAGTAACTGTCGCGGCCGGCGTGGATGGCTATGGGAAAATTGCTCCGGTTGACCACCAGCACATGCTTTACCGAGGTGCACTGCTCCAATGCTTCATCAGCCATTTGCTTGAGGTATACAGGCTTATTGCCGCGGAAATAGCCATCGGCGGTGATGAGCAGCTTGCTTTGGCTGTCGCGTATGCGGTCGGCCAATGACTGGGAACTGAATCCACCGAACACCACAGAATGAACGGCACCGATCCGGGCACAAGCCAACACACTGATGACCAGCTCGGGGATCATGGGCAAATAAATGCACACCGTATCGCCTTTACCAATGCCCATTTGCCGAAGCATACTGCCGCATCGGCAGACTTCTTCATAAAGCTGACGGTATGTAAACGTGCGGTTGATTTCGTTGGGATCGTTGGGTTCCCAGATCAAAGCCGTGCGGGAGCCAAACGATTTCAAATGACGATCCAGGCAGTTTTCGGAAATGTTCAGCCGGGCGCCGGAGAACCATCGGAAGTCGGCACGTGCAAAGCCCCCTTCCGAGACTTTGGTCCATGGCTGCTGCCAGTGAAAATCGGAGGCTACTTCGGCCCAGAATGCGTCCGGATCCCTGAGGCTTTGCTCGTACAGGCGGTGATATTCTTGCAGACTGGTGATTCGCAGGGCCATGGCCAGGTAGGTTGAAAAGCTTTCACGGCAAAATAACAGGCGGATATGCAATTTTCTTTAACACTTTTTGATCAACCGGAATCCTGATTTACGTTTCTGTTAGGGTTTGCAGAACTTTGGCGCAAACACACGGTTATGGAGCGCAGGATCCGTTCGTTTGGCATTGTCGCAGGGCTGCTGATGGCAGCATGGGCCGTTGCCCAGCCCGACCTTCCCGATACCGATATTTATCTGATGGACATCACGACCAATGCCAAAGGCAAGCTGGTTTTTGAGAATCCGAGAAAAATCACCAAGAACCCGGCCTACGATAACCAACCCTGGTGGTACCCTGATGGCAGCGCCATTCTATATACTTCAGTTCCTGCCGAAAGCGACACCCCCCGTGCCGACATCAACAAGTTCATTCTCGCAACCGGACGAACGCTCACCGTAATCAATACGCCGCGAACGTCAGAGTTTTCTCCGATGCTGATGGCGGACAAGACGCACATTTCTGTAGTGCGCATTCTGGAAGACAATCAGACGCAGGTGCTGGCCAAATGTGCCGATGTGAATGATGAATGCAAGACTCTTTTTCCGCGCCTGCTGGGAGTCGCCTATTACACTTGGCTGGATAACAACCGGGTGGCTATGGCTTTGCTGACATCTGAAGAGGAACTGGTGCTTACCATAGGAAATGTGGCTACGGGGCGTGTGGATACGATTGCCCAAAACGTCGGCCGATGCGTGCAGCGCGTGCCGGGAAAAAATCCCATGCTTGCTTTCGTGGATAAGAACAAGAAAACCTGGACCATTCGGCTATACGACGGTCGCTCAGGTAAAATATCGGACCTGGTGCCTGTTGCCGAAGCGGAAGCTGAGGACTTTGCCTTTATGCCCGATGGCAGCATTTTAATGGGAGGCGGTTCGGTGCTGTATCGGTATCAGACACCTGCCCTGCAACCCACAACCCGCACGCCGGCCCCTCCTGCCAAATCCGGAAAAGAAGAGGCAAAGAAGCAGGAAGAAAAAAAATCATCCGGATTGTGGGAAAAAGCAGCAGACTTTTCACAATCTCCGGTGCGCCAGTTTTACCGGCTGGCTGTAAGTCCCAACGGTGATAAGCTGGCTTTGGTGGTTTATTCTGGCGCAAAGCCTTAGTTAACAGCTTATTAACAAGCTATTGGATTTTGCGTTACGCAGGCCTCGTTAGGTTTGCAGGCAAAATACCCTTTAGGTGTTTTTTTAACTAAAAAATGAGAAAAATGAAACGATTTTACTTAGATGCTTTCTTTCATTTCATTTTTTCTATAATACTCATAGGTTTTAGTCAAACGGAAATTCTTGCCCAGGCCTCAGGCGGTACGATTCGGGGTCGTGTGGTCGATGATCTGCAGCAACCGGTTGCCGGCGCTCAGGTGTATTTGGCCGGCACCTCGTTTAACACCTCCAGCGATGCCGACGGATACTACGTGCTCAGCGGAATACCGGCGGGTATATACACGCTCAAAGCCAGTCGCGTGGGTTTTGTTCCCTTTGTCCGGGAAGTTACTGTTACGGCAGGCAGTGTAACAGAGCTGAACTGCGTAACCAGCACCCGCATGCTCGAAGGCATTACCGTTTTGGCGCCTTCGGTGATGGAAGAAATGCAACGCCTGCCCGACCTAAAAGGCACCTATCTGACCACCGGCATCAAGAACGAAGTCATTCAGATACGAAACTCCAGCATCAACACGATGCAAAACAACGGGCGGTCGGTTTTTGCCCGCGTTCCGGGTGCCTTTGTGTATGAATTTGACGGTACCGGCAATGCGCTCAACATCGCCACGCGGGGTTTGGATCCGCACCGCAACTGGGAGTTCAATATCCGCATGAACGATGTGCTGATCAATTCCGACCTGTACGGCTATCCGGCCAACCACTTTAATCCGCCTATGGAAGCTGTTGACCAGGTGCAGTTGATCCGCGGCTCTGCATCGCTGCAGTACGGTGCGCAGTTTGGCGGCATGCTCAACTTCATCCTCAGCCGGCCCGACACCACCCGGCCCTTCTCCATGCACACACAGGTTTCACGGGGCAGCTTTGATTTCTTCAGCGCCTTTGTAGATGGCGGCGGTCAGGTGAAAAAACTGGAGTATTATTTCTATTATAACCACCGCACATCGGACACGTACCGGGAAAATGCACGCTACCAGTACGACTCCTGGCATGTGGGAGCTACCTATCATTTCTCTCCTGAAATGTCGCTGAAGGCCGAATTGAGTCATATGTATTATGTCAATCAGTTAGCCGGAGCGCTTACCGATTCCATGTTCTATGAAGATCCTCGGCAATCCACCCGATTCCGGAATTACTATGCCCCGCGCATCTGGGTGCCTGCCTTGAATTTTAACTGGAAGCTGAGCGACCAAACCACACTCAACATCATAGCTTCCGGAATTCGCGGCAATCGAAATTCCGTACTGTTCTTGGCCACGCCCAACATTCCGGATACCATCAATGCTGCTACCCTTCAATACAATCCGCGGCAGGTGGACATTGATGAGTACAACAGCAACAACTTTGAGATCCGCGTTGCTCATGAGTACGATCTGGCCAGCCTAAAAAACCGGCTGGTCAGCGGTCTTCGGCTGATTTACAACGATCTGCACCGGTTTAACGGCGGAAAGGGAACCACCGGAATTGATTACGACCTGACCATTACCGGTGATTGGCGCCGCGACATGCACCTGATTTCCAAAACCTCGGCCTTGTTTGTGGAAAATTCCTTCGGCATTACCGATCGGTTTTCCATAACTCCGGGATTGCGTCTGGAACGGGGCGCTTCCGACCTATCTGGAAAAATTCAATACTATGCCGATGAAAAGGTACCTCAGACCATTGATCACAATTACCTGTTGACCGGTATCCGTTCCGAATATCGTTTTTCAACAACCGGCAATGTGTATGCGGGATGGAGCCAGGCCTACCGACCCATGTTGCTGAAAGACATCATACCGCTGGCCGCCACCGATTCCATTGACCCCAATCTGAAAGATGTAACCGGCTGGAATGGCGAACTGGGCGTTCGCGGAACGGTTAAAAAGTGGCTCAACTACGATGTTAGCCTGTTTGGATTGAGCTACAAAGACCGCATCACTACCGTAGTGCTTACGGACAGCCTGGGCAACACGCGTTTCTACAAGACCAACATCGGAGATAACTTCAATAAAGGAGTGGAGGTGTTTTTTGAATTCAGTCCGCTGCAATGGATGCAGCGCGAAGGGTTAAGCGGAATTTCGCTGTTTACTTCTTCCGCTTACATGCAGGCCCGGTACACCAAAGGAACTGTGCGCTCGGGCAATGAGAATATAGACATAACGGGTAACCATGTGGAGTCTGCTCCCGACTGGAACCTGCGCTCCGGCCTGACCTACCGCTGGCGCGGCTTCTCCGCCACCCTCATGCACAGCTACGTCAGTGAAACCTATGCCGATGCGCTTAACACCCGTGAACCCAACAAGACCGGCACACTGGGACTGGTGCCCGAATATCATCTGTGGGATTTTTTTGCTGCCTGGTATTACGGAAACTGGAATGTGAAAATGAGCATAACCAATTTGTTTGATAAGCCTTATTTCACCAAGCGCCCCACCTTTTTTCCCGATCCCGGTATCTGGCCCGGAGACGGTCGCAATGTGGTGTTTTCTGTAGGCATGCGGCTTTAAGCGTTATCCCCATCGTTGAACGAAGCTCCGCTATTTTTGGCGGAGTTTCGTTTTATATGAAGACTTCTGAAAACGACCAGGCACCTGCGGTCTATCGGTTTGCGCGCTCAGCAAAAGTGGTGGTGCTGGTGGCCTCCTGGCATAAGGACGTAACCGACGCGCTCTATGCCGCCTGCGAACAGACGTTGCAGCAATCAGGAATTAAGAAAAAAAATATCCATCGTTTTTCGGTTCCGGGAAGTTTCGAACTGCCGGCAGCAGCGGCTTTGGCCATGCGGCAGCGCAAACCCGATGGCATCATTTGTCTGGGATGCATCATCCGGGGCGAAACGCGGCACCACGAATACCTTGCGCAATCGGTAGCCTTCGGGCTGCAGCAGCTGAATGTCAGGGGTTCCTGCCCCGTGATTTTCGGGGTGTTGACCACCGACCATCTGGAGCAGGCACGGGCCCGCGCCGGGGGTGCTCACGGCAACAAAGGAGCAGAGGCCGCCCAGGCCCTGATATCCATGCTGAACCTCTGGCATCAACTCAGAAAAAAACCGTAAAAAGGTCAGGCAGATGAACCTCTATCCTGTATTGGCCGGATACTTCAAACTGGATGGCGGCGCCATGTTTGGCGTGGTGCCCAAGACGATCTGGAATGCGTTAAACCCTGCCGATGAGCGCAACCTGTGCACCTGGGCTTTGCGGTGTCTGCTGGTAGAGCAGGGCAACAAGCGCGTGCTCATCGACTGCGGGCTCGGCAACAAGCAAGAGGAAAAATTTTTTCGCCACTACGAACCGCATGGAGGCTCCCTGCAGGAGTCCCTGCAGCGGCTGGGCATCGGCCCCGCCGATATTACCGATGTGGTGCTCACCCATCTGCATTTTGACCACTGCGGAGGAGCGGTGGAACGCATCAACGATACCCTGCTGCCTGCCTTTCCCCAGGCTACATACCACATCCATCGCAGCCAATGGGTCTGGGCCCTGCAGCCCAATGCGCGGGAAAAAGCTTCGTTTCTCAAGGAAAACTTTCTTCCCCTTGAAGCTTCCGGACGCCTGAACCTAGTAGACGATCAGGGCACTATTTGCGAAGGTTTTTCATATCAGACGGTGTATGGCCATACGGAAGCCATGGTGCTGCCGGTTCTGCAATGGAAAGGTCGCACCGTCGTGTACATGGCCGATCTGATTCCCAGTGCAGCGCATGTTCCATTGCCTTATGTAATGGCCTACGACATCCGGCCTTTGGTCACTTTACAGGAAAAGCAGGAATTGCTGGAGCAGGCGGCGTCAGAGCAATTCATCCTGTTCTTTGAACACGATCCGCAAACGGAAGCCTGCACCGTCCGGCGCACCGACAAGGGATTTGCCGTTGATCAGCGTTTTAGGTTGTCGGATCTGGCTAGCTGATCACCAGCGTCGTCCTAAAGTCAGTTTGAATTTTTCTGATTGAAATTGAAAAAATTGATCCTGGTCTGAACGAGCCCAGCTACCATAGTAATTGGCTGATCCTATAGCGTAATACGTTTGGCCGGAATAGCCCACAGCCGCCTGAGCGATTCCATGGGGAACCACGCTGATCTTCCGATTATCGCGGTGCTCAAACTGATCCTGTTGCTGCAGCACAGAAAAACCCACACCGGGTACTACGGCCAGATGCAGGAACAGCGATGCAGGAAGCACGAACGTATGGGCTTAACCGCCGGACAGGCCGGCACTGAATGCGCTTACTTGAACGGAGGGTATGGTTGATGTGATGGGACTTTCCTCCGGAAAAAGCCGTTCCGGATCGGACATCAGGCCTGACCAGGCAAAAGCACCGACTATCGGCGAGCCGGCACTTTTGCGTTGAATAAACGTGCCGGTCATGGGAGCCAGTGCCGTGTAGCGAAGACCATTGAAATGATACCAGTAGCACAGGGAAAGCATGCGCTGTTTACCCTGAGAATGAAATTGCTGTTGGTTTTCGTTGTTTGAATCGGAAAAAGAAACCAGATACCCTTTGTTCAGTTGTCCGTTCATGTGCAAGAGATGCGGTCCGTAAAACAGTTGGCCCATGAAGTGGATAGATAACGTTTTTTCTGTGGGGTCGCGCCGTAAGCGCCAGACCCCAACGCCCAGGTCCAGGGCAACCTGCCGTTAGGAAACTCCAAGACCCGCGGATACGATTCGGTCGGGATCATAAGATAAGTGCGGACCGGAAAACAGTGGTCCTGTCTTTGAAGACAAATGCTTGTTCACCATATATAACCTGCCCGACCAGATGCTGGGTTGCCGGAGGTAGGCTGTGTCAAAAGCAAAACGGTCCGGAGCAAAAAACCGGTCCAAAATGGTCTGAGCCCGAATGTCAGTTAAGCCACAGGCTGCAGCCCAGCTCAGCAAAAAAAAACGCAAAGTCCAACGAGCCATTTATGAAAAATTTAATCAACCAAAATTTCATCACAAAAAATCCAGGCGGATTGGCCGGCAGCCGGATGCCAGGAGGGTGTACCGCAACGTGTTCTGGCCCGCAAAAATTTTAACAGGCTCAAACCGGCAACCGACTGGACCAATGAAAAGCCAAGCGCTGCAACCGTCCCAACTGTTGTCGGCCCGGGTGTCGGGCGACGACTGCATCATACCCAAGGGGCTCACCGCTATGGGAAAGGTATGACCATGACCGCCGGTGCCGATGAAGGGATTGACCCATTGAGCCGGATGCTGCACATAGCTGAAAAACGGGCAAAGCAGCGTCAGCAGCAGCCAGCAACTCATGTCTCAAAGTTAAACAGGTGCACTGACAGCAGACCGGAACAGGCCGTCGTGCTGTTGCCAGACTAGCGAGGCCGCCCCCAGTACGGCACTATCGCCGGGCGGCAGCGCTGAAGGAGTGACGGGAATTTTTCCTTGGAAGATGGGAAGCACATGGGCATGAAGGGAATCCATAACGGCGGGTAAAAACAGTTCCGATGCCTGCGAAAGGCCACCGGTAAGAAAAACAGCAGCAGGCCGAAGCAACTGAACAGCCAAGGCCAGGCCTTCACCTAACATGTTGCCGAAGTGTTCAAAGGCCATTTGGGCTGGACCAAAACCGGTTTGTGCCAGTTGGTAAATGGCTGCTGCATCGCTATGGACCGACTGATGAACTTCCTGCAACTGCAGGCGTTGAAGGATTTCCTGGTAAGTAGTCAGTAGTCCGCTGTTGGATACATAGGTTTCCAAACATCCCCATCTGCCACAGCCACAGCGCCGGTTGCTGTCGTGCCTGATGGTAACATGACCCAGCTCACCGGCAAAGCCATCATGCCCGTAAACCAGACGACCACCAGAAAAGATGCCACTTCCCAGGCCTGTGCCTAAAGTGATGACGATGAAATCATTGAATTCTGCGGCGGCTCCAAAATACTTTTCGCCCAAGGCTGCCGCTTTGGCATCGTTGGTCAAGCAAACCGGAAGCTGCAGCCGTTCCTGCAATAAGGCAACCATGGGAATGGTGCCCTTCCATTGCAGGTTAGGCGCAAAGGCAATGGTGCCGGTAAGCGGATTTCCGTTGGGAGCTCCGATGCCCAGTCCGACTAATTGCATCTGTTGTCGTTCTGCAGCCTGAAGCAGTAATGCAGCAACGGCATCGGCAAAAGTCTGTGGTTCGGCAAAGTCGGTGGTGGCAATCTGATGACGCCAAAGTATATGACCCCGGTCAGAGACCAGTCCCAGCTTGGTATGGGTTCCCCCCAGATCGATACCGGCAACTACTTTAGGCGTCATGGTCGCATTTCGTTAAAGAGGATGCAAAGCATGGGTAATGGTGCCTTGTCTTTTCCAGACAATTGCAGGCCGTTGGCGCCGGCTTTCCTGCAACCAGATACCGGCAAAGGGTCGGGAACAGCGGCTGGTAATCAGGCCTCCGTCCACTACCAGGGCTGAACCCGGCTGCAAGACGATGCGGGCTTCGGGAGGCAACGATAACGTGCAGCGCACCACCAGGGTGGCTTTCTTCCGCACGATAATATCACCCGTCCAGTCCAGCGAGCGGTTCAGCTCCACGGTGCGGCCGCCGGGAATGACCCAGGTCTTTTGCGGATCATAGGAACACCAGTCGGGGATCAGGAAGCGACGGGTGCCTTTATCCTGGTGAAAAGACATAACCATTTTTCCTATCTGACAGGGTGTGTAAGCGCTTTGATAGGCATTATAGTCCATCACGTTGTTGGACACCTCTTCGCATCCGGGAGGTTCGTTGAAATTCCAGCAACCGGCATGTTTCGGAGTATCGTCACAGCCATCGTCCAGATTCCACGTATGCGACAAACCAAGCACATGGCCAAGTTCGTGATTGAACAGGCCGGCAGCTTCCCAGGGAGTAAAGCGCAACGTGTCGCCGTTGGGCAACAGGGTGATTTTTCGGGAAAGATGATACTGACCAACCAGCTTGGCATGGTTGGATTTTCCCACGCCGTCGTGCGAAGCTTTGTACGTGGGGCTAAACAGGCTGTCGGGATGATGTTCAATAAGAAATATATTGATGACAGTATCTTTCTGAATGCCGTAGCGCTGAAACTGACGCTCATCATACACATTGTTTACCACGCCGGGACCCCTGGCCTTTTTATTCATATAAAACAATTCATCATCGTAATGAAAATAAATTCCGTCATCGCCGGGGACGTATGGACGGCCGGTCAGCACGTAGCGAAAGGGAATAGGTAAGGCCGGAATTTGGTTGCCTTGCGGTAGCCATGGTTTTTGGTTGGCTGCAAGCCGGTTGTTGGCCTGCGCCACGAGGTCCTGCACCCAACGGCGACCTTCGGCCTCAGAAAAATTATACCGGCCGCGGGAGTCGTTGATGATGTGCACATTAATCCGGATGCGATAGACCAGACTTTCGGGCAGTAAGGAGGTGTCGGGGGCGTAATGCTCAGGCACGCTGCATGGAAAAAACGTACGCCGCAGATGAAAGGAGTCCCGCTGCACATCGTCAGCAACAGCCCATCGGCCTTTACCTGGTTGTGCCAAACCCGGCAGGGCAAAGCCAACAAACAGTATGCACCCCAGCCACCGATGCATTGCCCAAAGCTATGGAGCCACAAAAGGATAGCCAATGTATGGCCGGCACCAGTATTTTTGAATGCGCCGCAAGAAACACATCATGAACACCATGCAAATGGCAATTGCGCTGTGGGTTATGGCCGCTTTGATGGCGTGCAGCGGTTCGCTGGAGCGGATGAAACAGCAAGCCGAGCAAGCCTTGCAGGCGGCCGAGCAGGCCGATTTTACCGCAGTTCCGGCAGATACGGTCAAAGTGCAGCAGGCCGCCAAGCATATCGAAGCTTTTGCCGCAACCTACAAAGACGATCCGTCCGTTCCGGATCTGTTGTACCGCCTGGCATTGGTGGTTCAGCGGCAAAAGAAATCTGTTGAAGCCGTTGAGTTGCTTCGCCGCGTGTATAGCTTGTATCCGTCGTCACCTTCAGCGCATAAAGCCTTGTTTCTGGAAGGTTTTATTCTGGCCAATGAACTGAGCGATACGGCAGGGGCGCGGAAAGCCTATCAGCATTTTCTGGACCAGTATGGACAATGGGATGAGCAGCTTACGCAGAATGCGCGGTTTGAGCTGGAGCATTTAGGAAAATCGCCGGAACAGTTGTTGCAGGAACTGTTGGACAAACAAAAACCCGATAGTCTTCAGATGCCATCCTGACCTTGAGTGGTCAGTAATTCCCACAACCGAATCGTTTGTACGGCTTCTGCAACATCGTGTGCCCGCAGCAATCGGGCACCTTGCTGCAATGCAATCATGTGCAAAGCCGTTGTGCCGTTCAGTGCCTCTTCGGGTGTAAGGCCCAGGGGCCGGTACACCATTGATTTCCGAGACAGGCCCGCCATAACCGGATAGCCCAAGGCAGCAAAGGTTTTGAGGTGGGAAAGAAGCTGATAGTTATGTTGAAGGGTTTTTCCAAAGCCGAAGCCCGGATCCAGAATGATGTCGTGAATGCCGCTTGCATGCAGTTCCATTAACTTATCGCGAAAGAACAGAAATACTTCCCTGACCACATGGTCGTAGTGCGGCTGCTGTTGCATGGTGGCCGGAGTGCCCTTCATATGCATCAGCACATAAGGCATATTCAGTTTTGCTACCATCGGCCACAGATCGGGATCCAGAGCACCTGCTGATATATCGTTCACTACGGAAGCGCCGGCCTCACAGGCTTCGTGCACCACCCGGGCGCGCCAGGTATCTACCGACACAAGGGCCTCCGGAAACGATTGGCAAATGGCCTCGACGGCGGGAATGAGGCGCTTCAGCTCTTCGGCCTCGCTCACCGGCAGCGAACCCGGGCGGCTGGACATGCCGCCTATATCCAGCACGGCTGCACCCTGACTGAGCATGTGTTCTGCACGTCGCAGGGCCTCGGAAACCGAGGCAGAGCGGCTGCCGGCATAAAACGAATCATCGGTCATGTTGATGATGCCCATGACCTGAGGTCGGCTCAGGTCCAGCAGCCGGTCGCGGCATCGCAAAAAAGCATTGAAGTAAAATGGCGTAGTTTGTGCGCCGTTCATGGCAGCAGGAGAAAGGCAAAAATGGAAAACAAAACCCTCAGTCAGGTGGATGAACAGTTTCGCCGGTGCCGGAAGATTTTTCAGGAAAAGGCTGGCGATTACGGCCATTCCTGGCGTGTGCTGCGCTTGTCGTCATTAGCCGATCAGATATTCATCAAGGCCCAGCGCATCCGAACCATAGACCGGCTGGAAACCCAGCGGGTGGCCGATGACCTGGAGACGGATTTTATTGGCATTGCCAACTATGCGCTGATGGCTTTGATATCGCTCCATCTGCCCGAGGGGCAGGAGGTGAGCAACGAACAACTGATGCAGCAATACGATCATCACGTGGCCGAGGCCAAACGGCTGCTGGAAGCCAAAAACCACGATTACGGCGAAGCCTGGCGTGACATGTTGCTCTCTTCGTTTACCGATCTGATTTTGATGAGGGTGTTGCGCATACGAAGTCTGGCATCCCGGCCCGAGCCGATAACCACCAGCGAAGGCATTGATGCCAACCTGTACGACAGCATCAACTACGCTATTTTTGCCCTCATTAAAATCAGCGAGCAACGATGATGGCGTTGGCCAGAGTCCTAGTGATTCTGTTAGGACTTTTTTTCATATTTTCCGGTTTTGTCAAAGCAGTAGATCCTATTGGGTTTGGATATAAGCTGGACGAATACTTTGATGTATTCAGTGAGCAAACGGCAGCCTGGCCCTGGATTTCTTCTGCTTTCCTGTGGATGAAAAATCTGTCGCTTCCGCTGGCAGTGATTCTTGTTGTACTGGAACTGCTGCTGGGCTGGATGGCCATTTTTTTCATACGTATGCCGCTGGTCATTACGTCCATGTTGTTGCTGATGATCTTCTTTACCTTTTTAACCGGATACGCGTGGTATACCAACAAGATCGCCGACTGCGGCTGTTTCGGCGACGCGATCAAGCTAACACCGGCCCAAACGTTCTACAAGGATGTCGTGCTGCTGGTGCTGCTGGTTCCGCTATTTATTGTTCGGCGGAAGTTGAAACCCTTGTTCCGTCCGGTACTGGCCAACCTCGTTCTGCTGATCGGGCTGTTTGGATCGGTGTATCTGCCGATTTATTGCCTGCGGCACCTGCCTATCATTGATTTCCGTCCGTACAAGGTAGGCAACAATCTGCGCGAACAAATGACCTTGCCCCCGGATGCCAAGCCAACCGTGTACAAGACTTATCTGACGTATCGGAATAAAGAAACCGGAGAGATTCGTGATTATCCCAGCGACAACTTTCCTTGGAATGATTCGGTTTGGGTGGCCACCTGGGAGTTTGTCACCTCACGAAGCGAGCTGGTGCAACAGGGGGATCAGCCACGAATTACCGACTTTCATGTTTGGGATGCCAGCCGCAACGAAGTCACGCAGCAGATTCTGGATGAGCGCAGCGGATATCATTTCTGGCTGGTGGCTTACGACCTGAATAAATCCAGCCGCAAGGCTGCTGAACGCATCCGGGCCCTGGCAGCGGAATGCGACCGGCAGGGCATTCCGTTCATCGGATTGACGGCTACGCCGCAGGAACAAACAGAGCCCATACGGCATGAACTGCAATGGGCGTTTCCCTTTTATTTCGCCGATGCCACCGTTTTGAAAACCATCATCCGTTCCAACCCCGGACTGGTGCTTCTGGAAGGGCCTGTGGTGCGGGCCATGTGGCATCACAATGATATATCCGACCTGGAGACGATCCGTAAGAAATACTTTAAATAATTAATTATTCCTGATGCTTGCGGAGCGGCCGCTGTTTTTGCTCGGCTTCATGGGTTCGGGCAAAACCTATCTGGGCCGCCAGTTAGCTGCCTTGCTACATCGTCCGTTTGTTGATCTGGATGAACGGCTGGAACAGCAGGAAGGATGCTCCATCAGCGAGTTGTTTTCCCGCGACGGCGAAGCGCTGTTCCGCGAAAAGGAGCGCCGTTGCCTGCAGGCGATTCCCTTGTTCAATCAGGTCATTGCCACCGGCGGCGGCACCCCCTGCCATGCCGACAATATGCAGTACATGAGCCGATGCGGCCATACCGTTTATCTCCAGGTAGACCCTGAGGTGTTGTATGAACGTTTGCTGCCGCAGACTGCAAACCGCCCGTTGCTTAAAGGCCTGTCCGGTGAAGCACTTCGCCGGTTTATTCACTGCACGCTTCAGGAGCGCATTCCCTTCTACCAACAGGCCCATACGATTGCCTGCGCCGACCGGCTGACTGCTACGCAGTTGCTCCGTCTGCTTCAAGACGCCGCGTAACGCTGCAGATCGGCACAGTTGTTTGCCGGCCGCCCCCTGCAAGTACTCTGCCCTTTGTTCATCCCGAATGCTCAGGCATCTGCCTGTATCGTGTCCGGTTAAGCCGGTCTGGGCAGAATGCATAGGGCTTGATGCCGTTGCGGTCCATCACAAAATTTTTTTCCACAATTGTGTTAAAAAGTGTAAAAAAGTGTAAAAACGTATTACATTTGAAACGTCTTAATCAGAATGGCGAAGACGGATTTCACAGGTGAGTTTCCGGTGACGCTGGATACCAAGAACCGTTTTTTGTTTCCCGCACAACTGCGGAAGCAGATTCCGGCTCAGGCCCGTGAAACGTTTATGCTGCTGCGGTCAACGGATAAATGCCTGGTGCTGTATGCCATTCACGACTGGAATATTCTGAGCCAGACCGTCCGTCGCATTTCACATTTCAATCAGGAAAATCTCGATGCCCTGCGCTTTTTGTTCGACGGGGCAACGCGCGTAAAAATTGATCCCGCCGGGCGCATCATGATACCCAAAAACCTGTTGCAATATGCCGGCATCAAAAAAGATATGCTCATTAAAGCTTTTCTAAACCGGATTGAGCTATGGGATGAAAAAACCTTTTATGCGTACCGGAAGAAAAATGTGGTCGGTATGCAGAGGAAGATTCAGAAAGTGTTGGGTGGAATGACGTTTGAATGGTAAGCTTATGAACAGCGCTGCGACGCAACTGCATGTTCCGGTTATGCTGGAGGAAAGCATGACGGGGCTGGCCATCCGGGAGGGCGGGATTTATGTAGATGCCACCTATGGAGGAGGAGGGCATTCGCGGGAGCTGTTGCGCCGGCTTCGGGGTGGAACCGTCATTGCGCTGGATCAGGATGAAAGCGTTCAGGTAAGTGACTGCAACGACGACCGGCTGAAGCTTTTGCATTACAATTTCCGGCATTTAAAAAGAGTTCTGAGTTACCTGCGCATCAGTCAGGTGGACGGTATTCTGGCCGATCTGGGTTTGTCGTCTCTGCAGCTAGCCGATGAACAACGAGGATTCAGTTACCGATCGCAGGGCCTGCTGGATCTGCGGATGAGCCGTCAGGCGCCGCAGACGGCTGCGGCGTTGCTGGCGTCGTGGCCGGAAGCCGAATTGCAGAAACTGTTCAGCAGCTATGGTGAAGTGCGCAATGCACGAACGCTCGCCCGCCGCCTGGTGCAGCATCGGCGGCAACGACCCCTGCGAACCGTTCAGGATCTGATAGAAGCTATTAAAGGTTGTGTCCGCGGCAATCCGAATCGTTATCTGGCTCAGGTATTTCAGGCCTTGCGCATTGCGGTAAACGATGAGCTGGAATCGCTCAAGGAATTTTTGTTGCAATGCAAGGACGTGCTGCGATCGGGCGGACGGCTCGTCGTGATCTCCTACCATTCCCTGGAGGATCGGCTGGTGAAGCGATTCATGCGTACCGGATCGGTGGATGAAGTGCAATCCGGTCAGAAGCATACCACAGAGAGTCCTTTTCATCTGATTACGAAAAAAGTGATTGTTCCCTCTGCGGAAGAAGTTGCTGTCAACCCACGGGCCCGCAGCGCCCGTTTGCGCATTGCTGAAAAAAGGTGATTCATGAAAGTTCAGGAGTCTGCAACAGCCACCTCGTCCGCTTCTGCCGGCACTCCCGCAGCGGCGGCAGCTCCTGCGCGCCGTCGCCGTGGCTTTTTGCGGTGGCTGGATCTGAGCCGATGGGTACACCACGAAACGGCCATTCAGCATCTGCCCATGCTGCTGTTTATCACGTTGCTGGGACTCATATATATCGGCAACGCTCACCTGGCCGAAACCTATCTGCGCCGCTTGCATGGTGTGGAAAAGCGGCTTAATGAAAGTGCGTGGGAATATACCGTTCGCAAAGCCGAGTGGGATAATCTGATGCGGCAGTCGCAGATCGCCCGGCTCGTACAGCCCCTGGGGCTTGTGGAATCGCGGCAACCACCTCAAATACTTTCTGCCGATGAGTGAAGAACGGAAACGGGAGCTGCTGTGGCGCATTGCGCTGGTGTATGTGCTGTTGGTGGCCTTAAGCATCGGCATCGCATTGCGGCTGGTGTATATCCAGCAAATTGAAGGGCGTCGCTATCTGGCGCTGATGGACAGTGTGGTCACCCGCTACGTTTCGGTACCGGCACAGCGGGGCAACATCTATTCCGCTGACGGGCGATTGCTGGCTACTACGATGCCCTCCTTTGAAGTGCGCATGGATCTGCGCGCCGACGGACTGACCTCATCGGTATTTCAGTCTGGGGTGGATTCGCTCAGCCGCATGTTATCCCAATTGTTTGGTGACCGCAGTCCGGCCCAATACAAGAAAATGCTGGTTCAGGCCCGCAAGCGCGGGGAGCGCTATCTTCTTATCAAGAAAAATGTAACGTATGCGCAACTGCAGCAGTTGCGCACGTTTCCCATTTTCCGGCTTGGGCAATTCAAGGGAGGCCTGATCGTCGCCACGCACCATCGCCGGATGTATCCTTATCGTCGTTTGGCTAACCGCACCATTGGTTATCTGCGCGATGCCAGCGTACAGCCTGTTGGGCTGGAAGCCCAATACAATGCCTACCTGACCGGTCAATCCGGTAAACGGCTGGTGCAGAAGGTGAACGGAGGACAGTTTCTTCCCGTTACCGACAAAAACGAAATGGAGCCGGTGAACGGCCGTGACCTGGTGATTGCCATCAACGTGCAACTGCAGGACGTGGCCGAGAGCACGCTGGAGCGCGCTTTGCAGGAGCATCGGGCGCACCACGGCTGCTGTGTAATCATGGAAACCCGAACCGGCGCCATCCGGGCACTGGTCAATCTGACGCGACAACCCGACGGGACCTATGCCGAGGATTACAACTATGCGATTGCTGAAAGTCATGAGCCGGGATCAACCTTCAAACTCGCATCCCTTTTGGCGCTGCTTCAGGATGGCTACGTTTCGCTGGCCGACAGTATTGACCTGAATTATGGCACGTATGCTTTCTGGAATCAGGTCATGCGCGATGCCGAACCGCATGGCCATCGTAAGGTGGATGTGCTGACAGCCTTTGCGTTGTCATCCAACGTGGGCATAGCTCGACTGGTAGTCCGCCACTATCAGAAGGATCCGGCACGGTTCATTGCTCATCTGCGTCGTTTTGGGCTGGATAAAAAAACAGGCATTGACCTGCCCGGCGAACCCAATCCTTATATCAAATCGGTAAAGGATCCGGCATTTACACAGTATTCACTGCCGTGGATGTCGGTGGGGTATGAGCTTAAGCTGACGCCGCTGCAGATGCTGTGTTTTTACAATGCCATTGCCAACCAGGGTCAGTGGGTGCAGCCGTACCTGCTGGAGCATATGGAATCGTATGGATCGGTGGTAGAGCGCCGCAAACCGGTAACCGCATCGGAGCCTTTGTGTTCGCCGCAGGCCCTTCAGGCGCTGCAGAAAGCGCTGGAGACGGTGGTCAGCAAAGGCACAGCCAAAAACATTAAGAATTCCTATTATTCTATTGCAGGCAAAACCGGAACGTCGCTTCTGGCCGATGACGACGGCGGCTACGAACAGCGGCGTTACCTGGCTTCGTTTGTCGGCTATTTCCCTGCCGAGGATCCGCGCTATACCATGATCGTCATGGTGCATGAACCTTCGGCCGGCCGCTACTACGGTGCACAGGTAGCTGCACCCGTGTTTCGCGAGATTGCCGATAAGATTTATGCATCCGATCTGCAGTTTCATCAGCATCCACAGAGAGATTCGTCTTCCGCTGCTCCGAAAATTCCAGTAGTGCCCAAGGCGCGAACCGGTGATGTGCAAACCGTTCTGGCTGCACTGGATGCTCCCTTGTCCATCCAGGGCTTTTCCGAATGGATATCCGTAGATGAGCAGGGACAGCCGCACCGCCAGTCCGATGTGGCGTGGGACGCGGGACTTCCCGATGTGCGCGGTTTGGGGCTGCGCAATGCGTTGTATCTGCTGGAAACGGCCGGTTGCCGTGTTCAGGCTGAAGGCAGCGGCCTGGTCGTGCAGCAATGGCCGGCGCCGGCCACCCCTGTGCGGCGCGGGCAGGTGGTTACGTTGCAACTGGCCTTACAACCATGAAGCGGCTGGCAGATCTGATGACGGCTTTGGAACCGCTGCAGCGGCGTGGCAATACGGATGTTGTCATCCGTTCGGTTACCGACAATTCCCGATCTGTGGAGCAGGGTTCGCTGTTTGCTGCCATCCGCGGCACCACCGTGGACGGCCATTCTTTTATTGAACAGGCAGTAGCTGCAGGGGCCGTTGCGGTTTTGTGCGAAGTCATGCCCGAAAGGCTGCATCCAAACGTTACCTATCTGCAAGTGCCCCATTCGGCAGAAGCACTGGCCAGGCTGGCCGAAGCTTATTATGATTTTCCTTCATATCATCTGACGGTAGTTGCCGTAACCGGAACCAACGGAAAAACTACAGTAGCCACCCAACTTTACCGACTGTTTTCATTGCTGGGCTACCGCTGCGGGCTGATCTCCACCATTGAAAACCGCATAAATGACCGTGTCCTGGAAGCTACCCACACCACCCCGGCAGCAATCACACTCAGCCGCCTGCTCAGCGAGATGCGTGAAGCTGCTTGCACCTATTGCTTTATGGAGGCCAGTTCCCATGCATTGGATCAAAACCGCATAGCAGGGCTGCGGCTTGCCGGTGGTGTTTTTACCAATATTTCGCATGACCATCTGGATTATCACAAAACTTTTGATGCTTATCTCAAAGCAAAGAAGAAGCTGTTTGACGGTTTACCGGCGGAAGCCTTTGCTCTGGTGAACGCCGATGATGCGCGCGCATCGGTCATGGTGCAGAACACACGCGCAACCCGTTATACCTATTCCCTGAAAGGTATGGCCGACTTCCGTATGAACGTATTGGAACAATCGCTGGACGGAACCCTGGTTCGTGTAGAGGGCAGGGAAGTCTATCTGCGGCTGATCGGCAGTTTTAATGCTTCCAATCTGCTTGCCGTATATGCCGTTGCGCGGTTGTTGGGAGTGCCGGCGGAGCCGGCCTTGCAGCGGTTAAGTGAGTTGTCACCTATTGCGGGTCGCCTGCAGGTAATACGCGGTGTGTCAGGTGGTATCACCGGGATCGTGGATTATGCTCACACGCCTGATGCCCTGGAACAGGTGTTACAAACCCTGCGGCAGCTTGTGCGACGCAGTGGCCACCTGCTGGTGGTGGTGGGTTGTGGCGGTAATCGCGATCGCGAAAAACGGCCGCTGATGGCAGCAGTGGCTGCCCGACTGGCCGACCGGGTGATTCTGACATCCGATAATCCACGATGGGAAGATCCGCAACAGATTCTGGATGAAATGATGACAGGAATTTCAGTGAATGACCGACAGCGGGTGTTGACTATTGTGCAACGGCGGGAAGCTATCCGGACGGCGGTGGCCTTAAGCCAAGCCGGCGATGTGGTGTTGGTGGCGGGAAAAGGACATGAGCCTTATCAGGAAATCGCCGGAGTGCGTCATCCTTTTGATGACTGGGATGAACTGAAAAAGGCATTGGAAGAAAAATCCATGCAATGCTAATGGTTGTTTAACTGAACGTCATGTTCTACTATCTGTTTGATTTCCTGGATGAGCGGTTTGACCTGCCTGGGGCCGGCCTGTTTGGCTACATCTCCTTCCGGGCGGGAATGGCCATTATTCTGTCGCTGCTCATTACGCTGGTTTTCGGCAAGTGGATGCTCCGGTTGCTCCAACGCAGGCAGGTTGGAGAACGCATCCGCGATCTGGGTCTGCAGGGTCAGGCAGAAAAGGAAGGCACTCCCACGATGGGAGGGCTGATTATTCTGGCGGCCATTTTGTTGCCCACTCTGTTGTTCGCCAAGCTGCACAACATTTATGTCATCCTGCTGCTGGTCACTACGGTGTGGTGTGGCCTGATCGGATTTATAGACGATTATATTAAAGTTTTTAAGAAAGACAAGCGCGGTTTAACGGCCTGGTCGAAGCTGTTCGGTCAGATTACCCTGGGGATCGTGGTGGGTTCGGTGTTGTATTTCCATTCCGATGTGGTGGTGCGCCGACCGCTGGTCAATCCGCAACAAACAGCGCCGCAGTCCACATGGGTGGCCCGCGCATCGGCGCAATATGTGGACGCCAAGTTGCCGATTACCACCATCCCCTTTGTCAAAAATCATGAATTCAACTATGGGCGATTGCTGGGATGGTTTCGTGACTCCTGGGAGCGCTACACCTGGATCGTGTACATACTCGTGGTCGTGCTGATTATCACAGCCGTTTCCAATGCCACGAATCTGACCGATGGCATTGACGGCCTGGCTACAGGGGTATCGGCCATAGTTGGGGGTACGTTAGGAATTTTTGCATATGTATCGGGCAACATTTTACTGGCGGATTACTTAAATATCATGTATATCCCTGACAGTGGCGAGCTGGTCATTTTTTCTGCTGCCTTTATCGGTGCCTGTGTCGGATTTCTCTGGTACAATGCCTATCCGGCCCAGGTGTTTATGGGCGACACGGGATCGCTGGCACTGGGTGGCATCATTGCTACGCTGGCCATTACGGTGCGAAAGGAACTGTTGCTGCCGCTGCTGTGCGGCATTTTCCTGGTAGAAAATCTGTCGGTGATCATTCAGGTGGGGTATTTCAAATACACCAAATGGCGCTATGGGGCAGGCCGGCGCGTATTCCGGATGGCGCCGCTGCATCATCACTATCAGATGCTGGGGTATGCAGAGCCGAAAATCGTAGTCCGGTTTTGGATTGTCGGCATGCTGCTGGCTGTGCTGACGCTGGTAACCCTGAAAATGCGCTAAAGCATATGGAAAAAAAGCATACGATGCTGGATTGGCCAAGCCTGAACGATAAGCAGCGGGAGGCTTTGCTGCAGCGCACGGCGCGGCGGCTTCGCCGCTGGCGAAAGAAGCAGGTGCGTCGCATCAGCCGCCAGATCGCCATGATACGGGAAGCCCAAACCCGGAAGAACCCATCCAATCAAACGGAGCAATGAAGATCGTCGTGTTGGGAGCCGGTGAAAGCGGGGTTGGGGCAGCCCGGTTGGCGCAGCAGCTCGGATTCGAAGTGCTCGTATCCGACAGCGGAGCGATCCGGCCCGAGCGCCGGCACGAGCTGCAGCAGATGGGAGTGCCTTTTGAGGAAGGAGGTCATCACCTGCCGCTGCTGGAGCAGGCACAGCTGATCATCAAAAGCCCCGGCATTCCGCCCAAGGCGCCGCCTGTGCAGTATGCGCGGCAATGCGGCATTCCGATTATCGGGGAGATTGAATTTGCCGCGCGCTACACCCGTTCGCCCATCATTGCCGTTACCGGAACCAATGGCAAATCCACCACGGTCTCACTGATCTGGCATATCCTGCGCCGGGCAGGACTGGATGCAGCCCTGGTGGGCAACATAGGAAAAAGCTTTGCCGCCCAGCGCGCCGAACGCGATGCTGCCTGCTATGTGGTTGAGGTCAGCAGTTTTCAACTGGAAGACTGTTATGCGTTCAAACCGTATGTGGCCGTCATCACCAACATCACGTCCAATCATCTGGACCGGTACGAATACAGCGTGCAACGGTATGCCGATACCAAATTCCGCATTACGCAGGCTCAGGACGAACAGGATTTTCTGGTGTATTGCGCCGACGATGAACAAACACAGGAGGGCATACGGCGTCATACCATCCGGGCCCAACAACTGACGTTTTCGCAACATCAACACCTGTCGCAGGGTGCCTGGCGGCAGGACGAACACATTTTTTTTTCTCTAACCAAACAAACCTTCACCATGCCGTTACAACAATTAGCATTACGGGGTAAGCACAATGTGTACAACTCCATGGCCGCAGGCATCGTTGCCCGGCTGTTTGACATCAAAAGCGAATTGATCCGCGAGGCGCTAAGCGATTTTAAGTCGTTGGAGCACCGTCTGGAATGGGTGGCCGACATAAAGGGAGTGGAGTTTATCAACGACTCCAAAGCGACCAGCGTCAATGCAGCCTGGTATGCGCTGGAAAGCATCAGCAAACCCATTATCTGGATTGCCGGCGGGGTGGATAAGGGAAATGACTACAGCGTATTGCAGGACCTGGTTCGCAAAAAGGTGAAAGCGCTGGTGTGTCTGGGTGCAGACAACCGCAAGCTGCACGAGGCATTCAGCACGTGTGTGGATCTGATTGTAAACACCAACAACATGAGGGATGCCGTAAAGGCTGCTTTTCATCTGTCGGCGCCGGGAGATTGCGTGTTGCTCTCACCCGCCTGCGCCAGTTTTGATTTGTTTGAGAATTACGAAGAGCGCGGCCGTCAGTTCAAGGAAAACGTCAGGGAACTCTGATCAGACCGTATGCAGGTAGAACAATCGGTGCAGCGCGTTTTTCGTCAGACCGGCGGTGACCGCTACATCTGGCTGGTGGTGGTCGTGCTGTTTTTGGTGTCTATGCTGGCCGTGTACAGCTCCACCGGCACGCTGGCCTTTCGGGTTCAGGGGGGAAATATGGAATACTACATGCTGCGTCAGTTGCTCATGATTCTTACCGGCCTGGGACTGATGTATGTTACGCACCGCATTCCCTTTCCCTTTTTTTCGCGCATCGCTCAACTGCTGTTGCTGTTGTCGGTGCCTTTACTGGTGATAACCCTTTTGTTTGGTCAGGAAATAAACGATGCGCGTCGCTGGTTGACCATCCCGGTGATCAACATTTCCTTTCAGACGTCCGATCTGGCCCGTCTGGCCCTGATTCTGTACGTGGCACGAATGCTTGTGGTGAACAAAGATCAATTGCATGATTTCCGCAATGGATTTCTTCCTCTTGTGCTTCCGGTGCTACTGGTTTGCGGGTTAATCGCTCCTTCCAATTTTTCCACAGCAAGCATTCTGCTGGTTACCTGCATGACGCTGATGTTCGTCGGCCGGGTTCCGGTGTTGTACCTGGGTTCGGTGTTGCTGCTGGCGGTGCTGCTGCTCGGATTTTTGCTTTTGCTGGATCATCTGACCCCCTTCAGCACCCGGGTGGATACCTGGAGCAGCCGGCTGGAATCGTTTACCGAACGAAGCGAAGAGCCCTATCAGGTGCAGCAGGCCAAGATGGCCATTGCTCACGGAGGGCTATTGGGAGTGGGTCCGGGCAACAGCATTCAGCGAAACTTTCTGCCCAGTCCATATTCGGATTTTATCTATGCCATTATCGTGGAGGAATACGGTCTGATCGGAGGAGTTATGCTGATTTTGTTGTATCTCTTTTTTCTGTTGCGCTGCATTCAGATAGCCCGGCGAAGTACGGGTTTTTTCGGCGCCTATCTGGTCATTGGGCTCAGCGTGGCTATCGTCGGGCAGGCGCTGATCAACATGGCTGTGGTAGTGCATCTGTTGCCTACCACCGGCGTAACGCTGCCCCTGATCAGTATGGGGGGCACTTCCATTTTGTTTACCAGCCTGGCAGTGGGCATCATTCTGAGTGTGAGCCGGGCCACAGAGCAAAACCATGAACCCGCAAACAGTGAGAGTGGTGATTAGCGGCGGTGGAACCGGAGGACATGTATTTCCGGCCCTGGCCATTGCGCAGGCGCTGCAGCAGAATTATCCTGGCATCGACCTGCTTTTTGTGGGTGCAGAGGGCCGTCTGGAAATGCGGGTCGTGCCGGAAGCAGGCTTTCGGATTATAGGCTTACCGATTTCCGGGCTGCAGCGACGATGGGACTGGCGCAATCTGCTGCTGCCCTGGCGCGTTCTGGTCAGCGTGGTGAAGGCCTGGAGGCTGTTGCGCCAATACCGGCCGCAGGTGGTGGCCGGCGTAGGTGGTTATGCCAGTCTTCCGGTTTTGGCAGCGGCTGCAGTGGCTGGTATTCCTTCTGTAATTCAGGAGCAGAATTCCTATGCGGGTCTTACCAATCGCCTGTTGGGGCGATGGGCAAAAAAAATCTGCGTGGCTTACGAGGGCATGGAGCGTTTCTTTCCCGCGCATAAGCTGGTGATCACAGGAAATCCGGTTCGCCGGGAACTCACTGAGCCCATGAATCCGGCTGAAGCACGGGCATCCCTGGGCCTCTTGCCCGACAAGCCGGTGGCCCTGATTGTGGGCGGTAGCCTGGGCGCAGCAACGCTCAACCAAAGTCTTGCTGCCGGCATAGACCGTTTGCTGGCCTCAGGTATTCAGGTGATGTGGCAGACAGGCGCCAACTATTACGAGAAATATAAACATTTTGAAAAGCTCAATACGAAAACCGTGCGCGTGCAGGCCTTTATCCGCGACATGAGAGCCGCCTATGCTGCCGCCGATGTGGTGGTTTCCCGTGCCGGGGCGTTGGCCATTGCGGAGCTATGCCTGACCGGTAAAGCAGCTATTCTGGTGCCTTCGCCTCATGTGGCTGAAGACCACCAACGCCGCAATGCTGAGGCCCTGGTTGAACAACAGGCTGCTCTCATGATTGCAGATGCCGATGCGTTGAGCCAACTGGTGGATACGCTCCTGCATCTGATGGCCGATGAGCCTTTGCGGCACCGTCTGAGCCAACGCATAGCCACGCTGGCCCGGCCCTTTGCCGATAAGGCCATAGCTCAGGAAATCTGGAACCTGGTGGTAACCTCAAACCAAACTGCCTCATGAACCTGCAGAACATACGCCACATTGCCTTTATCGGAATCGGAGGGATTGGCATGAGTGCTTTGGCGCGCTATTTCCGGGCCCGTGGTGCTGCCGTCAGCGGATACGACCGGGTGTGCACAGCACTGACCCGGCAACTGGAGCAGGAAGGCATGAACATCCATTACGAGGAAGATATCGGCAAAGTCATGAAGGAAGCCGACCTGGTGGTTTATACGCCAGCCGTACCCGAAGAACATGCCGAACTGGATTATTACCGAAAGCACGATTATCCGGTCATGAAGCGGGCTGAGGTCTTGCAGTGGATAACTGCCGAGATGGTTACTGTGGCCGTCGCCGGCACGCATGGAAAAACCACTACCTCGGCGTTGCTGGCGCATCTATTGAAATGTAGCGGCAAAGACTGCACCGCTTTTCTGGGAGGCATTGCCCGCAACTACGGGTCGAACTTTCTGTTCGGCACCTCTGAACTGTGTGTGGTGGAAGCCGATGAATACGACCGGTCGTTCCTGAAACTGCGGCCTGAGGTGGCCCTGGTTACTTCTTGCGATGCAGATCATCTGGATATCTATGAATCGTCGGAGGAAGTGGTGCGTTCGTTTGGTGAATTTGCCAGCCGGCTGAAGCCTTCAGGTTTACTGGTAACCCGTCCTGGACTTGCCTTTCTGCCGTACGTAAACATTTTCAATATCCGGTATTATGGCCTGCAGGGAGAAGTGGATGTATGGGCCGAAAACCGGATAAATACTGAAACGGGCCAGCAGTTCGATCTGGTTTGGCCGGAGGGCAGGCTGAACGGCATCCAACTGCCGATGACCGGTGCATACAACGTAGAGAATGCTGTGGGTGCGGCTGCAGTAGCCCTGCACCTGGGTGTCACTCCGGACTTCATCCGTCAGGGCCTGGAAACTTTTGCCGGTGTTAAGCGGCGTTTTGAATGGATTCGCCGCACGGCCCGCTATTGGTTCATTGATGACTATGCCCATCATCCGGCCGAGTTGGAAGCGTTTCTGAATGCCGTACGTCAGACGTGCGGAAAGCGTCGCATCACCTGCGTGTTTCAACCTCATCTCTACTCACGTACCCGCGACTTTGCCGAAGGCTTTGGTCAGGCACTTTCGCTGGCGGATCGGGTGATTCTTTTGCCGATTTATCCGGCGCGTGAAGAACCCATACCCGGCGTAGAATCGTCCATGCTGGTTCCGCTGATCAGCGGCCCTGAGGTGCAGCTGAGCGAGAAAAACGATTTGTTTGACCTGCTTCGGCAACAGCCGCCCGAGGTGCTGACCACAGTGGGTGCCGGCGACATTGAAGAGCTCGTTGATAAGTTGGCATCTTTTCTAGATAAACTTTAATAAAATCTATTATGCAACGCAACCGCTGGTATAAGCTGTTTCAGACTGTCGGCCTGATGGTTCTTGCTTTCTTCGTGCTGGCAGTGCTCACCGCTGCGGTGCAGCATCAGGCCATGCCCCGGACCTCAGGGGTACATGCGATTGTGACCGGGCCGGAGGAAATTTCCTTTGTGGATGAGACCGAGCTTATCGGCTGGCTTGCTGCCAAGCAGATTGCTGCAGAAGGTGGCATGCCGGTGCGTAGCCTGCGCACGGCAGAGCTGGAACAGGAATTACTCCTTCAGCCCTATGTGGCCGGGGCGCAGGTATTCGTTGATGCACAAAACCGGTTGTGCGTGCGCGTGCGGCAAAAACTTCCCGTTATCAGGATAATCAACAGCCATGGTGTGAGTTACTATTTGGATGAATCCGGCAGCCGCCTACCACGCAGCGATAAATTTACGGCAAGGGTACCGGTAGCCACGCGGGAATGGCGCCAGGGGCAGGGCATTAACAAAAAAGATGATAGCTTGTTTACCGATGGGGTGCTAAAAATCGTCCGGCAGGTGCGAAGCGATACGTTTCTGCTTGCCCTGGTGGAGCAGATTCATCGCAATGCTGATGGCGATTTTGAGCTCATTCCTTTTCACGGCAAGCACCGCATCGTGATTGGCGATGCCGAACACCTGAATGAAAAACTGGGTAAGATCCGCCCGCTGTACCGGGAGCTGATGCGTTCGGGCCGTTGGGACGATTACGACCGGGTTGATGTCCGGTTTCATCAGCAGGTGTATTGCTCCCGCCGCAGCCACTCAGCCGCTCAGGCTCAGGAAAAGGCGAACGCCAGCTTCAAACCTTTTTCTATTAACGCAAACTGATGTTCATGAACAGAGAACCAATCGTTGTAGGGCTGGATATCGGCACAACAAAAATTTGTGTCATCGTGGCCCGCCGGCAGGGCGACCGTTTTGAGGTGCTGGGTATGGGTCATGCCGACTCACTGGGGGTGCAGCGCGGAATGATTTCCAACATCGAGCGAACGGTAGATTCTATCGAACGGGCAGTCAAACAGGCCACCGAGGCTTCGCAGGTGGAAATCCGCGAGGTTTTTGTAGGCATAGCCGGTCAGCACATCCGCAGCATGCAGCACCGCGGCCTGCTGGTGCGCAAAGACGGAGAATCGGAAATCAGCGCCGAGGATATCCGGCAGCTTACCGACGATATGCACAAGATGGTAGTCAATCCCGGAGATCGCATTATTCATGTGCTGCCTCAGGAGTTTATTGTCGATAACGAACCCAACATCAAGGATCCCGTAGGCATGTGCGGCGTGCGCCTGGAAGCTAACTTTCACATCATCACCGGTCAGATCAGTGCCGCGCAAAACATCCTGCGCTGCGTGAACAAGTGCGGGTTGCATCTGAAAGAACTGATTCTGGAACCTTTGGCCAGTGCAGCCGCCGTTTTGGATGAAGAAGAAAAAGAAGCCGGTGTGGTGCTCGTGGATATCGGCGGCGGAACCACCGATGTGGCCATTTTTCATGACCACATTATCCGGCATACCTGTGTCATTCCGTTTGGTGGTAATGTGATTACGGATGATATCATAGAAGGATGCCGCGTTACACGCGACCAGGCCGAAAAACTCAAGCGGCGGTTCGGCAGCGCCATCGCTTCAGCGGAAATGGATAATCAGATCATTTCCATACCCGGCATTCGGGGTCGCCCGGCCAAGGAAATTTCCGTACGCAATCTGGCCAACATCATAAATGCCCGCATGGAAGAAATTCTGGAGCTGGTGGATGATGAGATTGAGCGGTCCGGCTTCAAGCGAAAACTGGTTGCCGGCATGGTGATTACCGGCGGCGGAGCCCAACTAAAGAATCTGGTGCAACTGGCAGAGTACGTCACCGGATTGGGGACCCGCATCGGCATTCCGACTGAATATCTGGCTCCGATGCCGGGCGATGAGCTGAAGCACCCGATGTATTCCACATGCGTGGGACTGGTGATCAATGGATACCGCCATTATGCGCAGCAGCCGTCTTTGCAGCCAACCGATGAAGCGGCTGAGTCATCCGGATCCCCACGGAAGGAAAAAGGAAACCGGATTCAAAACCTGATGGACCGGCTGTTGGGCGGCGTCAAGGGTATTTTGCTGGATGAAGTCATTGATAAATAATTCGAATCAACAGTCATGGGCATACAGTTTGATCTTCCCGGAGTCGAAACGAACTCCATCATCAAGGTCATAGGCGTAGGCGGCGGAGGCGGCAATGCCGTCAACCACATGTACCGTCAGGGAATTGTTGGTGTCAATTTTGTCGTGGCCAATACGGATCGTCAGGCATTGGATATGAGTCCGGTTCCCTGCAAGGTGCAGTTAGGCCGCAACCTGACCGATGGCCGCGGCGCGGGCATGAATCCGGAAGTTGGCCGTCGATCGGCTTTGGAATCCATAGAAGAAATCAAAGCCATTCTGGCTCATCAGACGCGCATGTTGTTCGTGACGGCGGGTATGGGCAAAGGAACTGGTACGGGAGCTGCTCCGGTCATTGCTGAGCTGGCCCGTGAGCTTAACATTCTGACCGTAGGGCTGGTAACATTGCCGTTCAATGCCGAAGGCCCCCGCCGCTATCAGCAGGCGCAGGAAGGTATTGCCGAACTGAAAAAGCATGTGGATACACTCATTATTGTTTCCAATGAAAAGCTGCGCGAAATGTATGGCAATCAAACCCTGAGCGCGGCTTTTGCCCAGGCAGACAACATTCTGGCCAATGCAGCCAAAAGCATTGCTGAAATCATCACGGTTCCCGGTTACGTGAACGTGGATTTTGAAGACGTCAACACCGTGATGCGCAACAGCGGCGTGGCCATCATGGGCATGGCTGCTGCCGAGGGTGAAAATCGGGCCTTGCAGGCCGTTCAAACGGCCCTGAACTCTCCACTGCTCAACGATAACGATATCCGCGGCGCCCGCAACATTCTGGTCAATATCAGCTCGGGAGCTGCGGAGGTGACTCTGGATGAAGTAGGGGAGATTACGGAATACGTGCAGCGCGAAGCGGGCTTTGAATCCAATCTGATCTGGGGCAACTGCTACAACGAAAGCCTTGGCGAAAAAATCATGGTTACCGTTATAGCCACCGGCTTCAAGTCGTCAGCGACGTTGCCATCAGATGGGGGAAAACGCAGTCAGGTATTGTCGCTGAACGAACATGCAGAAAAGCCGGAGGCTGAGGGATCGGCTAAGAAAAAAACTGCCCGTACAAGCGTCAAACCGGACGCAACACAGTTGCCGCTGCAATTGGATGGTCCGGAGCATCCGGCCGTAATCGAAACACCGAACCTGACCATTCGCGAAGTGCTGCCTGACCATGAGCAACAGGATGAAGAGGAAGAATTTGTTTTACACGAGCGGCCGGTAAGCGAAACCATGGAGCAGAAAAATCAGAATGCTCTTATGGCTAATGCCAGTGCCGAATCCGACCGTAACAAAGAGCGTAAAAACAAATTGCGCGCTTTGAGTGTGAACCTGACCAATCCGTCGCAGATAGCCGATATGGAACGCATTCCGGCCTACAAGCGACGATCGGCGCAATGGGCAGATGTGCCCCATTCATCGGAATCGGCGCGCTCCGAATTTGTTTTGGGCAACGGCGAGAATGCCGAACAACAGGCAGAGGTGAAACGCAACAACCGGTTTCTGCACGGGCAGGATCGGGTGGATTAATCCCTCATGCCCCTGAAGGCGGTGTGCATATACATTCAAAAGCAAACTATTCCCACAGGCGCTCACGTTTTCTCCAATAAGATCCGTTTTAAGATCTTCGGTTGAGGGCCTGTCGTTGTTGTTCCACAGCAGTTTTGCTTTGATTCGGCTAACTTTCTCCAAAAATTTTTGATGAGAGAAGCAGGGAAATTTCTCGATGTCGTTAAAGAGGGGTACTCGTTCAAAGGGGAGTCGTTCTTGTTGGGTGGTGCCTTGCTTGAGGGCGAAATCGTACCCGGTGCGCAGGTACGTGTTCCGTTTCGGACCTTAAACCGGCACGGCCTGATCACGGGAGCCACCGGCACCGGTAAAACCAAAACGCTTCAGGTGATTGCCGAGCAGCTCAGTGAGGCAAGTATTCCGGTTTTGCTCATGGATATCAAGGGCGATATGAGCGGGTTGGCTGCTGCGGGAACGCAAAATGAAAAAATTGCTGAGCGCTGCCGGCTGCTGGAACTGGAGTTCAAACCCACCGCATATCCGGTGGAATTGCTTACGCTCAGCGAGCAAAAGGGCACGCGGCTGCGGGCCACGGTCAGCGAATTTGGCCCTGTGCTTATTTCCAAGATTTTAGGTCTTAACGACACGCAGTCAGGCCTTGTGGCCATGATTTTCAAGTACTGCGACGACCATCAGCTCCCGCTGTTGAACCTGCAGGACTTTATCAAGGTGCTGCAGTACGTGAGCAAAGAAGGCAGGGAGGAGCTGGAACAGACCTATGGCAACATTTCCACCACTTCCACCGGTACCATCCTGCGCAAAGTCATCGAGTTGCAGCAACAAGGTGCCGACCGGTTTCTGGGCGAACCCAGTTTTGACCTGGACGATCTGATGCGCATCAGCGACGATGGCCGCGGCGTCTTATCTATCGTCCGCGTCACCGATCTGCAGGATCGCCCTAAGCTGTTTTCTACCTTCATGCTTCAGCTGCTTGCTGAGCTGTATGCCTCCTGCCCGGAAGAGGGCGATCTGGATAAGCCTAAACTGGTCATGTTTATTGATGAGGCGCATCTGGTTTTTCAGGAGGCCAGTGCGGCTTTGCTTGAACAATTGGAAACGGTTATCAAACTGATTCGCTCCAAAGGCATCGGCATTTATTTCTGTACACAGAATCCCAACGACATCCCCGCTGCGGTGCTGGCCCAGTTGGGGATGAAGATTCAGCATGCGCTCCGCGCCTTCACGGCTGCCGACCGCAAGGCCATCAAAAAGACAGCGGAAAATTTTCCCGAAACGACATTTTATCAAACGGAAGATCTGATCACGCAACTGGGGATTGGCGAAGCTTTGGTTACCCTGCTCAACGAAAAAGGCATACCGACGCCCTTGGTGCATTGCATGATCCGGCCGCCACAAAGCCGAATGGACATACTGACCGATGCGGAAATTGATATGCTTGTAGCCAAATCAGCAATTGCTGCCAAGTACAACAAAGTCATTGATAACCAGAGCGCCTACGAACTGCTCACGGAAAAGCTCAGGGAAGCTGCCGAGCGGACGCGCGAGCTGCAACAACAGAAACAAACCGAATCGGGAAATGCCAAAAAACACAAAAGCCTGTTGGACGATCCGGTCATCCGCAGCATGACGCGAACAGCAGGGAATACCATTGTGCGCAGTCTGCTGGGTGCTTTGGGACTGGGCGGCCGTCCCCGCAGAAGCCGGCGCTACTATTAGGTAACCGACCAGGTGGCTGTCGCGCTGAAGCGGCTTAGCAGGAGCTTTCCTTTAGCTGGCAGGAATCAAAAAAATCCCTGCAGTTGCTCAGCAGTTCAAATTGCTTCAGGGCTGAGTGCTGATCAGCAGGCGCAACCGGTAGCCGGTCTGGTAGCTTTCGCTTTCTGCTTCCAGTTGAATGAGCAGGTTGCTGTAGCGGGCGTCGGCAGGAGGAGGGTCAGCAACAGGAGTCCAAAAGGTAGCGTAGCGCAGGTAATTGCCCTGCTCGGTTTCCAGTTCATGGGCATCCAACTTGCAGCAATTCAACGTACAGGCGCTCAACGCATCGCTGAGGGCATAATACAGGCTCATGGTTTGCTGCAACGGAGCGGAGCGTAACAGCAGGCATTGGTACTGATTGCCGGCGCTGCCGGGCGGATCTACCACCAGCGCTTGCTGGCAGTTGGAAAGACTGACCGTAGCCCGCCAGCTTTCCGCCAGACGGTATTCGCCCGAAATGCGTTCCCCTTTAATGGATTCAAAATTTCCGACGAAATGAACAAGCAGTTGGTTTAATTCTGCGCAAAGCGTTGCTGCCGATAAGCTGTCTGCAGCCGGGAGGGAGTCGATAACCGGAGTAACGAGCTCATTGGCCCGGAAAATTCCTTTAAGGCGTTGTCCGTCGGCTCCGGTGTATTCCCCCATGCCCTCCAGCATGCCGTCACGGAACTCGCCGATGTACGAGCTGCGGTCTGCCCAGTCGTAACGGCCGTAACCGGTGCGACGGCCGTTTTTCCATTGGCCGATATACATTTCAGCATTTTCCCATATATAAACTCCTGCCCCATTGAAACAGTTGCCCAGGATGCAGCCGATGGTGTCGAAGATGAGCTTCTGCACAAAATTTCCCTGTTCAAACAAGCCGACCAGGTTGGGGCCATCTTGTCCGGAGATGTAGATCCCCCGGCCATGCAGCAGATCATCGGCAAAATAGCCGATGTAAAAACTGCCGTCGGGCCAGTCGTAAACGCCGAGCCCGGTGCGTTTGCCATTCACCCATTGGCCGGTGTATTCTTCACCGGATTCCCACACATAGGTTCCCCATCCGGAGGTGCAGTCACCCAGGTAGCATTGCGCCTTTGCCTGCATTCCTGCCAGTGCTAGGGCAGCGGACAGCAAAAGTCGCAGCAACCTGCTGTTGCGTTTGCGGCCCCACCATTTTTGAAGCATGGAAGAATTGATGCTGCCTGAAAGGATAATCGGACCTGTAAACCGTACAGCCACTTTGCCGGCCATCAGTAGGTAAAATTGCTGAAGAAGGCAGTGGTAAAGTTTCCTTCCTGAAAATGCTTGTTTTTCATTAATGCAAGGTGGAAGGGTATGGTGGTTTTGATTCCCTCAATAACGTACTCGCTCAGGGCACGTTCCATGGTGCGGATGGCTTCCAGGCGGGTTTGAGCCATACAGATGATTTTGGCAATCAGCGAATCGTAGTGGGGTGGAACGATATAACCGGCGTAAATATGTGAATCCACCCGAACGCCGTGACCGCCGGGCGTGTGCAGAACGGTTATTCGCCCGGGCGCGGGTCGGAAATCGTTGTACGGATCTTCTGCGTTGATCCGGCATTCAATGGCATGCAGGGTGGGAAAATAGTTTCGACCGCTGATCGGTTCCCCCATGGCAATTTTGATCTGCTCTTTGATCAGATCGTAGTTGATGACTTCTTCGGTAACCGGATGTTCCACCTGGATGCGGGTATTCATTTCCATGAAATAAAAATTCCGGTATTTGTCCACCAGAAATTCCACCGTGCCGACGCCTTCGTATTGAATGCTCTGGCAGGCGCGGATGGCTGCTTCGCCCATCCGTTCGCGGAGCTCCTGCGTAACGAACGGCGAAGGACTTTCTTCCACCAGCTTCTGATGCCTCCGTTGAATGGAGCAGTCGCGTTCGGAGAGGTGACAGGCTTTGCCGTACTGATCGCCGGCCACCTGAATTTCAATGTGCCGGGGTTCTTCAATGTATTTTTCCAGATAAATGCCGTCGTTGCCGAAAGCTGCATCGGCTTCGGTGCGGGCCGTGGTGAATGCCTTTTCAAAATCCGACTCGCTTTCTACGATGCGCATCCCTTTACCGCCCCCGCCGGCTGTAGCTTTCAGGATGATGGGGTAACCGATTTCGGCAGCCAGCCGTTTGCCTTCCTGCAAATCACTGACCAGCCCGTCGCTGCCGGGAATAACGGGCACACCGGCCTTTTTCATCGTTTCCTTGGCTGTGATTTTGTCGCCCATGGCGGCGATTTGCTCGGGGGTGGGACCGATGAACTTGATGTGGTATTCCTTGCAGATGGCGGCAAACTTTTCGTTTTCGGCCAGAAAGCCGTAGCCGGGATGAATGGCATCGGCGCCGGTGATTTCGGCAGCCGACATGATGCGGGGCATGTTCAGATAGGATTCCTTGCTGGGCGGCGGCCCGATGCAGACGGCTTCGTCGGCAAATCGTACATGCAGCGAATCGCGGTCGGCCGTGGAATAAACCGCAACAGTGCGGATGCCCATTTCGCGGCAGGTGCGGATGATGCGCAAGGCAATTTCACCCCGGTTAGCTATAAGAATTTTTTTGAATGGACGAAGGGTCACTTTCTTTTTGGTCATACCGCACTCAGGTCATCTTTTCGGAAAAAAAACAAGATCCACTAGCGGATTACAGGGGTTCAACCAGGAACAGGGGCTGGTCGTATTCCACCGGTTTTCCGTTTTCCACCAGCACCTTCACAATTCGGCCATGGTGCTCGGACTCAATTTCGTTGAACAACTTCATCGCTTCGATCATGCACAATATGGTGCCCGGCTTGATTTCATCGCCGACATTAACGAAGGGAGGTTTGTCGGGTGCCGGACTGCGATAAAAGGTGCCGATCATCGGAGAGCGTATGGTGATGAGCTTGCTTTCGTCGGGTTCAGGGGTGGATGGAGCCGCAGGGGCCTTGGCTTCCGGGGGCGGAGCGGCAGCCGGCAGGGGAGCGGCAGGCATCGGAGCGGCAGCCGGCGCCACCACTACGGCGCCAGCGGCATAAGGTTGGTGCGTTTTGATGGTGATTCTAATGTTGTTGCGTTCAATACTTACTTCAGACACGTTCGTGGATTGCAACAGGCGCACCAACTCCTCTACTTCACTGATCGGACTTTGGGTAGAAGATGCCCCTGCCGGTTGTTTGGGCTTTTTCTTTTTCATGAGAAAAGATTCGATGAGGAGGCCGAAATATAGTGTAAATGCGGGGAGTTCCGATGCAACGAAACCGCCTACCGCTTGGGGAATTCAGGTACAGGAGGCACGTTGCGTTCCTGCGTTTGCAGGTCTTTCAATATCTCCTCGATACCGCGGTTTAACTGATCGTCAATGCCCATGTACTCGCGGTAGGGGTCGTTATCCACGACAATGTCCGGATCCACGCCATAGCCTTCAATCAGCCAACCTTCTTCGTTGTAGGGGGCAAATTCGGGACGCATCAGATAACCGCCATCCAGCAAGGGCAGACTGCCGCGGATGCCTACCACGCCGCCCCAGGTGCGCACGCCAATGATTTTGCCGGCCTGATACTTGCGGAAGCGATAAGCGATGATATCGCCATCGGAAGCGGAGTAACGATCAATCAGCAACACCTTAGGACCCAGCATCATGATCGGATCGGGGAATCCGCGCGTGTTGCGCATCATTTCAAAATACACCAGCCGTTGGGCCAGCCGCTCGGTGATCAGGGGAGAAACAAAACCACCCCCATTGCCGCGATCGTCCACGATGAGCGCCTTGCGGTTGAGTTGCGGGTAGAAATGCTTCATGAATTCGTTCAATCCTTCAGTGCCCATGTTGGGGATGTGCAGATAACCTACTTTACCTCCTGTGGCGCTGTCCACGTACCGGATGTTTTTCTGCACCCACTCGTAGTAGTACAACTCACTTTCATCTTCCACGGGCACAACTTTTACGGTTCGGGCGCCGGAAAGCTCGGGTTTGCTGTTGACGGTCAGTTCAATGGTTTTGCCTGCCGTATTCACCAATGCCTGGTAGAGGTCAGGATAATTCTGAGCAGAGATGCCGTTGACGGCCAGAATGAAGTCGCCGGTTTGCACATGAACCCCCACATCGCGCAAAGGGGAACGCAGCGACGACGACCAGTTGGCTCCGGGGAGAATATGGTCAATCCGGAAATAGCCTGAGGCATGGCGGCTGATCCGTGCGCCCAGCATGCCCATAGGGATGCGCTTGACTTCCGGTTCATCGCCGCCGCCCACGTAGGCATGACCTACATTCAGCTCGCCAATCATTTCCCCGATGAGGTACGTCAGGTCAGCCCGGTGAGCCACGTGGGGCACAAGCGGCTGGTATTTTTCTTTCATAGCCTTCCAGTCCACGCCATGCATGTTGGGGGCATACAGGAAATCGCGCATCTGGCGCCAGCATTCATTGAATATGCCTTGCCATTCCTGCCGACGGTTTACCCATACCTGCATGTTGGACAGGCTTACCGGCTTGTCGGCAGTAATTTTTGACGAGGGCAGATCCATGACGTAATACTGTTCTCCCTTCTTGAGGGCCATTTTTTTGCCATCGGCGCTGATCCGGTAGGCATCGAATTTTCCCAGTTCGGTTTCCTCACGCTTGTCCAGATGGTAAAGCATCAGGGTAGTTTCATTGGCTCCGGTTTTGCTCTTGAGGTAATACACCTTTCCGTCACGATATCCGGGCATGCTGTAGCGGGCCGGCTCAACCGGCAGGCCAACGATGCGTTGCATGATGCCGTCAAAGTCAATTTCCACCTTGATGCTTTCCGGCTTGCTTTCTTCTTTTCCCCCTTTTTCCTTTTCCTTCTTTTTGGAAGCCGTTTCCTTTTCGGAGCTTTCCGGTTCCTTTTTGATCTGGACTTCGTTGTTCTTCGGCTCCAGGGGTGAAGGGGTTTTTTTGCTGAGCGGAATCAGATACAATCGGGCCATATTCAGGTAGGCGATCTCGAATTCGGCTGTAGAAAAGGTCGGGTTGAAATCGCGGTCACTGATAAAGAGCAGATACTTTCCGTCGGAAGAAAACACCGGGCTGTAGCTGTCGTACCAATGATCGGTGACGGGGTAGGCCTTGGCATTCTGCACGTCGTAAATGACAATGATGTTGTTGGTCATCCATTGGGGACGTACGTAGCAAACCCAGCGGCTGTCGGGCGACCACTGGTAATCCCAGAATTCCCCCACATCGGATTGGTCAACGACGGTGATTTTTTTGGTTTCCACATTCAGGATCTGAAGCACCTGTTTGCGGTCAGCAAACAGCAGCATTTTGCTGTCGGGGCTCCAGCGCAAGGCGTATTTGTAGGTGTCGCCACCGGAGGTCAGGCGAACGGCGGCAGCCGTTCCATCCTGAGCGATCAGGTAGAGTTCATCTTCGCCGCTTTCGTCGCTGATGTAGGCCAGATGTTTGCCATCGGGGCTCCAGACGGCCTGACGCTCGTGGAATCCGGAAGTGCGCGTCAGGTTGCGGGTTATGCCGGCTTCAGCGGGAACGGTGAACACATCGCCACGGGCCACGAAGGCCAGGCGATTGCCATCGGGCGAAAGGTCCCAGCTTTCGATAAACTTGGATGCATCAATCAGTTCGTTACGTGCCCAGATGATGTCGTCGCTGATCTGAACGGGAATGGGGCGCACCTGCTCGTTGTCGCAATCCATGACGAACAGATAGCCGCCTTTTTCAAAAACGATTTTTCCGTCGCCCAGTGAAGGAAACTTGATGTCGTAGTCGGTGTATTGGGTTACCTTCCGGGTGGTGCCGCTGGTGACGTCGTACACGAACAAGTTCATGGTTCGGTCGCGGTCGCTGAGGTAAAAAATCTTGTTCTTCCACCACATGGGCTGAATGTCCTGTGCATTGTTGTTGGTCAGGTTGGTCCATTGTTTGGTGGTGAAATCAAAGATCCAGATGTCATCGGCCATGCCGCCGCGGTAGTATTTCCAGGTGCGGAATTCGCGGAATACCCGGTTCATGGCAATCTGCTTTCCGTCAGGAGAAAACGAGCAGAAACCTCCAACGGCAAACGGCAGTTGCTCACTCAGGCCTCCGTTGATGTTTACGCTGTACAGATGGCCCTTAAAGTCGTTGAATGAGCGCATCCGCGAACGGTAAACGATGTGCTCATTGTCTTTCCAGGTCATCACAATGTTGTTCGGGCCCATGCGGTCGCTGATCTGGTCACGCGAAAGGGTAGGGGTGTAGGTCAGGCGGCGCGGTTCGCCTCCCTGTGCCGGAATCAGCATCACTTCGGTGTTCCCGTCAAACTGACCGGTAAAGGCAATATGGCGGCCATCGGGGGAAAATCGGGGGAAGCATTCGTAGCCGGGGTCGGAAGTAAGTTTTCTGGCCAGTCCTCCCTGCAGTGCTACTGCGTACAGATCACCGGCATAGGTAAAGACCACCTGGTTGCCGTGCACGGCCGGAAAACGCATGAGCCGGGCCTGATCGGTCTGGGCCCAAACGGGCAGGGAAAACACAACAAGGCAAACTGACAGCACCTTTTTCATCAGGGAAACTTTTAAACCAGAAAATTCAACGTTGACGGGCCAAAGTAAGGCAAGGCCGGTCAAATCTTCAGATAATTCATCAATGCATCGTAGCGTTCGCGCAGCATGGCAAAATGCTCGGGTTCGCCAAAGACACACACTACCTGATAGTTGAACCGCTCCAGCGAAGCGACAATGGGTTGGGTTTCGCTTTTGTTAACTTTGAGCGTAAGCAACATCCGACCGGCAACCGGGCTTTTCATCACATAGCAACCCATGATGCGTGCTTTGTCGGCTTCAATGATGCGGGCAATTTCGGCCAGAGAAAAATCCTGCAGGTTCATTTCCAGCACAATGATGCTGCCTGATTCCATTACAGCGGTATGCTGGGCCAGCGCCTGCAACAGACTGCCGGTACGAATGCTGCCCTGATAGGCCAGCTCGTCATCCACTACCGGCACTACGGTCAGCTTGAGTTCGACGGCCAGTTTGACAGCCTGGAACACGTGGTCGTTTTCGCGTACGAATGCCAGACCCAACGAACCTGCATCGTGCCCCAGCGGCAGCGACAGGTCGGCCAAGGCATCCAGGTCGGCATCGGAAATCAGGCCGATCAGGTGTTTGCCGCGCACTACCGGCAGGTGATTAAGCTGCTGCTCCTGCATTTTGGCCAGAGCAAAAAAGCCGCTGTCGCTGTCCAGCGGCGCCGGCACATCAGGAGAAATGAAATCGGCAGCTTTCATGGCTCAATCCCTACATTGAGCTTCTGCAAAAACTCTTCCAATATTACATTGAACTCATGCGGCTTCTCCATCATAGGGGCATGGCCGCACTGGTCAATGAGCACCAGTTCAGAGTTGGGCAGCAGTTTATGGAATTCTTCTCCAACAAACGGGGGGGTAATGCGGTCTTCTTTTCCCCATATCAGCAATACCGGCATTTGCAGTTTATGCAGGTGAGGCCCCAAATGCTCTTTCATGGCTGACCGCGCCATGCTGATTACGCGCATGGCCTTAGACCGGTTGTTGCAGATTTCGTAAACCTCATCCACCAGTTCCTTGGTGGCTGTTTTGGGGTCATAAAACGTATATTCTGTTTTTTCTTTTATGAAATTGTAATCACCGCGTTTGGGAAAAGTACCGCCGAGCGTGTTTTCAAAAAGTCCGGAACTGCCCGTCAGCACCATAGCCCGCACCTTTTGCGGGTACATTAAGGCATACATCAGCGCCACATGGCCGCCGAGCGAATTGCCCACCAGAATAACCTGGTCGTAATTTTTAAAACGTACAAAACGATGAACATGATCCACCAAACCGCGCACCGTGGCCTGGAGCAAAGGCATTTCGTAGATAGGCAGCAGCGGAATAACGACCTTCGAACGCGAGCGGAATTCTTCTAGGATACCCTGAAAGTTGCTCAAAGCACCAAACAAGCCATGCAGCAACAACAGCACATCGCCCTGCCCTTCTTCAATGTAACTGAATCCTCCTTCTTCTTTAACAGTCACATCCATAATTGGCAGCGTTGCTGCTAAAATAGATTTTTTGAGGCATTCACCTTTTTTGGTGAGCAGGTACGTTATCCCCTGAGCAAGGCAAGACGGCGGCATCCAACCCAGCCCACAACAACCAGTTGCGCAGCAGCAACAGCCCATGCGGCGTAAGTATGGATTCGGGATGAAACTGAAATCCGCAGATTTTATAGCGATGGTGCAGGATGCCCATCACTTCCTGCTCATCGGTTTGCGCCAGCAGCTGAAGCGGAGTGGCATTCAGGTCGTACAACAGCAAGGAATGGTAGCGCATGGCAGGAAAAGGAGATGGAATACCGTCAAACAACGGATGACCGTTGTGATACACTTCGGAAGTACGGCCGTGCATGATGCGAGCAGCCTGGCCAAGCCGGGCGCCGAAATACAAACCAATGGCCTGATGACCCAGGCAAATACCCAAGATGGGAATTCGGTTATGAAAATGCGCAACGAACGACATCAGATTTCCGGCCCGCTCGGGTCGCTCCGGTCCGGGAGAAAGGACCAGTGCCTCCGGATGCAACGCTTCTGCCTGCTGTGCCGTCAATGCATCGTTCCGGAAGACCTGAATCTTTTGCCCCAGTTGAAGCAGGTAATCTTGCAGGATGTAGGTAAAGGAATCGTAATTATCCAGCAGCAGAATCATGAACCATCAGGAAATGAGGGAATCATCAATTGTTTCAAAAAACTGTTGCAAATCCTGCAGCGCGGCACGCAACGAGGGAAGCCATGCCTGAAGCATTGCCAGACCAGCGTCGGCCATCAGCAGCAAAGGCTGAAAGGTATGCGAACGAACCTTGAACTCCGGGGTCAGCAGACCGGCCTGATGGATCAGCCAAACCCCTATCGACAGCAGGAACAGGTAAACCACGCTGCGCAGCACCACACCCAGCAGACGGTTGAGCCAACCCAACTGAGCAAGTTGCACAAAGCGTTCCAACAGTTTGCCGGCAAGGTAAACGGCAATGGCTACCAGCACAAACACCAGAACGAAAGCCACTACGGGGGTCAGTTCGGATTGCAGGTTAAAGCGTTGCCGAAGCAGTTGCGTTGCTTCGGCAGTCAGTTGCAGACCGCCCACGATGCCGATCAGCCAGGCCAGAGCCGCAAACACCGATGCCAGCAGACCGTCTTTCCAGCCTTTCCAGATGCCGAGTAGCAGCACCAGTGCGCAGGCTACATCAAGCCACATTTCGCAGGCAGAAGTTTTGAAGAATGGCCTTTACGGAGCGTAGGGAACAAAGTTGGTTTCGTACAAAATTCATAAACGGTTTCCTGCATCCGTTCAACGGCTCAGGTACCGGTTTTTTTCTTTATACAGCTTTCTGAAGAATGGATCGTACAGGTCGCTGATGAATCGGATGGCTTCACCGGTGGACTTCATTTCCGGACCCAGCTCTTTGTTTACGTCGGGAAACTTGTTGAACGAAAACACCGGTTCCTTTACGGCATAACCGCTGAGTTTTCGTTCAAAACGAAATTCACTCAGCTTGCTAACCCCCAGCATCACCTTGGTGGCTATGTTCAGGTAGGGTATCTGATAGGCTTTGGCGATGAAGGGCGTGGTGCGCGAGGCGCGCGGATTGGCTTCAATAACGTACAGGCGATTGTCTTTTACGGCAAATTGAACATTAAGCAGTCCCTTAACGTTCAGTGCAAATGCCAGCCGCTCGGCATATTCCATCATGGTATGGATCATTTCCACATTCAGATCAAAAGGCGGCAGCACGGCACTGGAGTCGCCGCTGTGGATACCGGCCGGCTCAATGTGTTCCAGCACTCCCATGATGTGCACCTGTTCCCCGTCGCAGATGCAGTCAATTTCGGCTTCCGCCGCATGGTCCAGAAAATGGTCAATCAGAATTTTGTTGCCGGGAAGATGCTTGAGCAATCGGTTGACGGCCTGGTGCATTTCATCGTCGTTAATGACGATGCGCATGCGCTGGCCTCCAAGAACATAGGAAGGCCGTACCAGCACCGGGTATCCGATGCGCCTGGCCACTTCCACCGCTTCTTCTGCGGTGTAGGCCACTCCGTACTCCGGATATGGAATATGCAGCGAGCGCAACAGGTCGGAGAATTTGCCGCGGTCTTCAGCCACATCCATGTCGGGAAAGGAGGTGCCAATGATAGGGATGCCGGCTTCGTGAAGCTTTTTGGCCAGTTTCAGCGCCGTTTGCCCGCCTAACTGCACGATAACGCCTTCGGGCTGTTCCAGATCAATCAGTTCGCGGAGGTGCTCCCAGTAAACCGGTTCAAAGTAGAGCTTGTCGGCAATATCAAAATCGGTAGAAACCGTTTCGGGATTGCAGTTGACCATGATGGCTTCGAAGCCGCATTCGCGAATGGCCAGCACACCGTGCACACAACAGTAGTCAAACTCTATGCCCTGACCGATGCGGTTAGGGCCTGAGCCCAAAACGACGATTTTTTTCCGGTCGGAAGGGATGCTTTCGTTTTCTGATTCAAAAGTGGAATAGTAGTAAGGTGTCTGTGCACCGAATTCGGCGGCGCAGGTGTCCACCACCTTGTATGTCCGTTTGATGCCCAGTTGCCGGCGATGGTGATACACTTCATCCTCAGAGCACTGCAACAGAACGGCTAACTGCTGATCGGAATAGCCCAGGCGTTTCAGATGGCGCAATTCTTCCGGACTGAGGTTCTGCAAGGTGCGTCCCCTGAGCTGCTGCTCTGCCCGTACGGTTTCCGCAATCTGATGAATAAACCACAGATCAATATGAGTGATTTTTTGAATGGTTTGCTCAGGCAAACCCAGCGTCAACGCATCTTTGATGCGCCACACGCGGTCCCAGGAAGGAAACGGTAGTTTTTCCTTTATTTCCTCTATGGGTTTCAGGGGTCTGCCATCGGCACCCAAACCGATGCTGTCGTTTTCCAGTGACTGACAAGCCTTTTGCAGGGCTTCCATGAAGGAGCGGCCAATGCCCATGGCCTCGCCTACGCTTTTCATCTGCAGGCCCAATGTTTCATCGGCACCCTGGAACTTGTCAAAATTCCACCGCGGAATTTTTACGATGACATAATCCAGCGCCGGCTCAAAATAGGCCGATGTGGTTCCCGTAATCTGATTGCGCAGTTCATCCAGCCGGTAACCGATGGCCAGCTTGGCGGCAATCTTGGCGATGGGGTAACCGGTGGCTTTGGATGCCAGAGCCGATGAACGCGACACCCGCGGATTGATTTCCACCGCCAGGATTTCTTCAGTTACCGGATGAACGGCGAATTGCACGTTGCAACCGCCGGAAAAATTGCCCAATGCCCGCATCATGCGCATGGCCTGATTGCGCATCTGCTGATAGGTTGTGTCGCTCAGCGTCATGGCCGGCGCCACCGTGATGGAATCCCCTGTATGAATGCCCATGGGATCAAAGTTTTCCACCACGCAGATGATGGCCACGTTATCGGCTGCATCACGCAACAGTTCCAGCTCAAACTCCTTCCAGCCGAGTACGGCTTTTTCAATGAGCACTTCATGCACCGGAGAAGCCGACAGCCCGCGGTCCAGCAGTTCTTCAAAATCTTCCTTGCGGTGCACAAACGACCCGCCGGTGCCTCCCAGGGTATAGGAAGGACGAATGACCAGCGGAAAGCCGATGCGCTGGGCTATTTCCTTGCCCTCCAAAAGAGAAGTGGCTATCTGCGACGGAGCGACAGCCACGCCGATTTCCTTCATCAGCTTTCGGAAGGCTTCCCGGTTTTCAGCGCGGTCAATGGCATCAATATCCACACCGATAAGCCGGACACCGTATTGCCGCCACAGCCCCAGTTCATGAGCCTCTTTGGCCAGGTTAAGGGCTGTTTGTCCGCCCATGGTAGGCAAAACGCTGTCAATGGGATGACCGTTGGCAATTTGCTGTTGCAGAACCCGTTCCAGTGAGGCCACTTCCAATGGCAGCAGAAACACATGATCGGCCGTTACCGGATCGGTCATAATGGTTGCCGGGTTGGAGTTGATGAGGGAAACGGTAATCCCTTCTTCACGCAAACTTCGGCTGGCCTGGCTGCCGGAATAATCAAACTCACAGGCCTGGCCGATGATAATAGGCCCTGATCCGATGATAAGCACGTGGCGGATGTTCGGATCGCGGGGCATGGTTCAGGTTAAGGGGTACAGAAAAAAAACAGGCTTTCTGCCGGAACAGAAAGCCTATATTTTTTGGGTTGCATTAAAACACAAAGATAACATCAGCCGGGGCAGCAAACCGTTCCCATGTTTTCATGAATAAAATTGTGGATAGAATGTGGACATATGGCCTTTTCAGCCCTCACTGTCCGGGTTTAAATCCAAAAGTTCAAACCACAGAAGGAAGGCAGAAGTGGCGGTTCACACCTGCCGTGACTTAGACGGCCACCAGCTTTTGGGCCATGTAGTATCCATCTTTGAGCTTCACAGCAACCTCACTGAAGCAGTGCAGCGTCAGATCAATGTCTTCGTCGGTGTGCACGGCGGTGGGAATGAGCCGCAGCAACATAACGCCTTTGGGCACTACCGGATAGACAACGATGGAAAGGAAAATGTTGTAGTTCTCGCGAATGTCAATAATAAGGTTGGCCGCTTCAGAGGCATTGCCGCTCAGATAAACCGGGGTTACCGGCGAGTTCGTTTTTCCGATGTTGAAACCCCGTTCCCGCAGACCCTGTTGCAGGCGGTTTACGTTATGCCACAGCTTCTGGCGTAATTCCGGATGTTTTTTAAGCAATTCCAGCCGCTTCAGGTTGCCGATCACGATAGGCATGGGCAACGATTTGGCGAAAATCTGCGACCGGCTGTTGTAGCGCAGGTAGTTGATTACGCTTTCGTCGCCGGCAATGAAGGCTCCTATGCTGGCCATGCTTTTGGCAAACGTGGAGAAGTACAGGTCTATGCCATCCTGAACAGATTGCTCTTCGCCGGTACCGGCTCCGGTTTTACCCATAGTGCCAAAGCCGTGGGCATCGTCCACCATGAGGCGGAACGGATATTTTTCTTTCAAAGCCACAATCTCTTTCAGCTTACCCTGATCGCCGGCCATGCCGAAAACGCCTTCCGTGATCACGAGAATGGCTCCTTTGTTGCCTTTGGTCAGCTCGACAGCCCGCTGCAACTGTTTTTCGCAGCTTTCCACGTCGTTATGGGCAAAAACAAAACGTTTACCCATGTGCATGCGCAGGGCATCAATAATGCAGGCATGCGATTCGGCATCGTAAACAATAACATCGTGGCGGTCCACCAGACAGTCAATGGCTGACATTATGCCCTGGTATCCATAGTTCATGAGCATCGCATCGGGCTTGGATACAAAGGCAGCCAGTTCGCGTTCCAGTTGTTCGTGCTGGTCGGTATTGCCGCTCATCATTCGCGCGCCCATGGGATAGGCCAGGCCGTATCGGGCTGTGGCTTCCGTATCGGTCTTACGCACTTCGGGGTGATTGGCGAGGCCCAGGTAATTATTCAGGCTCCAGACAATGCGCTCCTTTCCGCGGAACACCATGCGGTTGGCGATTTCGCCCTCCAGCTTGGGAAAGGAAAAGTAGCCATGAGCTATTTTGGAATACTGCCCGATGGGTCCGGGTTTTTCCAGTATTTTTTCAAATAAGTCCATGAGTTGATCTGCCGTTTGGGTCGGGGCTAAGGTAATAATTCAGTACCAGGCTGTTGCGCAAGGACGTGCAGGGCGCCGGCAGGCCAAATGCAAGTCTTAGGTTAACTTTGCACCCCCATGCGCTCAGCCGTTTTCAGCTTTATGGTCTGTTGCCTGTTGGTTTTTTCCGCTTGCACCAGCTCGCATAAGGCGCAGAAGCAGTCTGACCCGCAGGCCCGCCTGGAATTGGCTAAAAAGTATTTCGAGGCAAAGAAATACTATCGGGCCCTGCCCCTGTTTGACGAACTGATGGGCTATTTCCGTGGCAGACCGGAAATGGAGGACATCTTGTATCACCTGGCCTGGTGTCATTATCATACCGATGAATTTCTGGTGGCTGCTTACCACTTTAAAAATTACGCCACAACGTATCCGACCGAGGCACGGGCGGAAGAATGCCTGTTCATGCATGCCCGCTGCTACTACGAAATCGCTCCTCCCATGCGGCTGGACCAGAGCTACACCTACGACTGCATGAATGCCATCCAGATTTTCGCCAACAATTATCCCCAAAGCCGCTTTCTGGCTGATGCCAACGTTATGATGGACGACCTGATCGCCAGGTTGCAGGACAAGGCCTTTTTTAATGCCTACCTGTACTACCGAATGGACAAGTACAAAGCGGCCGCAACCGCCTTTGAGAACATGCTGCGCGATTACCCCGATGCCCCCCAGGCCGAACAATGCCGCTTTCTGATTTTGAAGTCGTGGTATCTGTACGCTGCCAACAGCGTGCCGTCCAAACAACAGGAGCGGTTCCAGCAGGTAACCCGGCTGTATGCCGCCTTTCGTACCCGTTATCCGGACAGCATATACGGAACCGAAGCGGAACAACTCTACCAAAACGCCTTACAGCAACTAAATAAATTAGAAAAAAATGAGTTCGTCCAAAACTGATTACAACACGCAGGGCTACCTGGTGCCGCGAAACCTGGTGGATTTGCAGGCCAAGACGGGCAATGTCTATGAGGCCATTGTCATCATTGCCAAGCGGGCCAACCAGATTGCCAACAAGCTGCGTGAGGAACTGCACAGCAAACTGGAAGAGTTCAACACCGTTACCGACAATCTGGAAGAAGTTCACGAAAACCGGGAACAGATTGAGCTTTCGCGCATGTACGAGCGGATGCCCAATCCGGCACTGCTGGCCACCCAGGAATTTTTAGAAGGAAAAATTTACTTCCGCAATCCGCAGAAAGAAAACGAACCGGAGTTGACTCCGGTATTGGAACCTCTGCGTCAGAACGGTACCGGCACTGAAGCGGGCCGCAGGAAGAAGAGCTAAACGCTAACGGCAGCTCGGGCCATCATGCTGCAGGGCAGAAAAATTCTGTTGGGCGTTACCGGCAGCATTGCAGCGTACAAAAGTGCTTTTCTGGTTCGCGCCTTGATCAAAAAAGGTGCAGAGGTGCGTGTGGTGATGACGGCCGCTGCCGAGCAGTTTCTGCCCCCTGTTACCCTGGCCACCCTTTCGCGCCACCCGGTACTGCGCGACCTAACCGAACCCACAGCAGCTACATGGAACAACCACATTCATCTGGCTCACTGGGCTGACCTCTTTGTTGTGGCTCCGGCCACTGCCAATACGCTGGCAAAAATGGCCTGTGGTTTATGCGACAATCTGCTTACGGCCATTTACTTATCCGTCCGATGCCCGGTGGTCCTGGCTCCGGCCATGGACACCGACATGTGGCATCATCCGGCCACGCAGGCCAATGTCCACACGCTTCGACAGCGGGGCCATCATCTGATGCCGGTGGAAAGCGGTGAATTGGCCAGCGGCCTGGTGGGCGAAGGTCGCCTTCCCGAGCCCGATCAGATCGTTGCCTACATAGAAGAACTGCTGCAAAAAAAAACTGGGGTTCCCCGGCTTGAAGGTTTGCATGCTTTGGTAACCGCCGGACCTACGCACGAACCCATTGATCCCGTCCGTTATATCGGAAACCACAGTACCGGCAAAATGGGTATTGCCCTCACCGAGGCTCTTCTGGAAGAAGGAGCACAGGTTACCTTGATCCTCGGACCATCAGCTGTTGCTGCGCCTGCTTCAGAGCGACTCCATGTGGTGCGTGTGCAAACGGCAAAGGAAATGTACCAGCAGGCCCTGCGCTTTTTTCCCGATGCTCAGGTTGTTGTCATGGCTGCTGCTGTGGCCGACTTTACCCCGCATCAACCATCCGCTCAAAAAATCAAGAAGGGCGCACAAAAGGAACTGACCCTCACCCTGCAGCCCACAGCCGATATTCTGAGCGAGCTGGGCAGGCAAAAAAAGAATGGTCAGGTGCTGGTGGGTTTTGCTCTGGAAACGGAAAACGAACTCGCTAATGCCCGCCAAAAGCTGGAAGAGAAAAATCTGGATGGCATCGTCCTCAACTCACTCAATGAACCGGGTGCCGGCTTTGGGCACGACACCAACCGCATTACCATTCTGGACCGTGAAGGGCATGCCCATGCTTTTCCCCTGAAATCCAAAAGGGAGGCTGCCGACGACATCGTTACCTTTATCCTGTCGCTATTAGGCAGGCAAACAGCGGAACATACCTCATGAAGCGGCTGGTCCTGTTCCTGGGTTTGGTTGGCGGGCTGGCAGATTCTGCTGAAGCGCAGGAACTCAACTGCAACGTCAAGGTGCTGGCTCCTAACCTGCAGGCCACCGATCCGAAGGTCTTTGAAACGCTGGAACAAAGCATTAGCGAATTTCTTAATAACCGTCGCTGGACCAACGATCAGTTCCTGCCCAAAGAGCGCATTGACTGCAGCATGCTGATCAGCATCACGCAGGAAATTTCTTCCGACCGCTTTGCCGCTCAGGTTACTATTCAAAGTTCAAGGCCGGTGTACCACTCTTCGTACAATTCGCCGCTGCTCTATCTGGTGGATAAAGACTTCCAGTTTCAGTATGCGCAGTATCAGCCGCTGGAATATGTGGAAAATCAGTTTACCAGCTCACTGGTCGCATTTCTGGCGTACTATGCCTACGTTATCATCGGTCTGGATTACGATAGTTTTTCGCCCAAAGGAGGCAATCCGTATTTCCAGAGAGCCAGTCAGATTGTGGCCATGGCGCAAAGCGCCAATGCGGCCGGCCCGGGTTGGAAATCTTTTGAAGGTACCCGCAACCGCTTCTGGCTCATCAATAATTTGACCAATCCCAAGCTGGATTACATTCACGACATGCTGTACAGCTACCACCGGCAGGGGCTGGATCAGATGTATGAACAAACCGATAAGGGTAGGAAAGCCATATTGGATGCGCTTACGCGCTTTGCCAAAATCCGCGATGATGAGCCTACGGCCATGTTCACCCAGGTGTTTTGCCAGACCAAAGGGGAAGAACTGGTTAACATTTTCAGCAAAGGCTTACCTCAGGAAAAAAGTCAGGCCGTTCAGCTTCTGGTGTCATTGGACCCTTCCAATGCTGCGCGTTACCAGCAGATCATGAAGGCCAATTGATCGGGTAAAAAGCTATTGCGGCTTTCCGATTTATTTTGTCTTGTGCTTCAGCGGTTGAGTATTTCCAATTACGTCATCATTGACCAGCTTGAGCTTTCCTTTTGCAAGGGCCTCAACGTAATTACCGGTGAAACGGGAGCGGGCAAATCCATCTTGTTGGAGGCCTTGATGCTCGTCCTGGGCGAACGGGGCGATTCATCGGTGCTTCGCCTTCCGGATAAGAAATGCATCATTGAAGCCGAGTTTGTCAACTTCGGTGAGGATGTCAGCGAACTGCTTTTGACCACCGACACCGACGCCGGCCCTTCGCTGTTGCTGCGTCGTGAATTGATGCCCAACGGCAAATCGCGCTTCTTTGTCAACGACACACCGGTTCAGGCCAGCCTGATGCGCCAACTGGCCGGTTTGCTGGTGGACATGCACCGCCAGCACGATAGTCAGGAGCTGGCCGACCACACCGTTCAGCTTTCGGTGCTGGATTCGCTGGCCGGCCAGCAGCAGGCTGTGCAACGGTTCCGGCAGCAATACCGGAACTATCGTCGCGACCTGGACCGGCTTCACCTGCTGGAACAGCAGCAGGCTGACCAAGACCTGGACTACCTTTCCTTTCAGCTCCATGAACTGCAAGCAGCTGCCTTGCGCGAAGGGGAACAGGAGCAACTCGAGCAGGAACACAAACAATTGATGCATGCCGGCCAGATTCTGGAAACCCTGCACCAGGCATCCTATGCTCTGGCTGATGCCGATGAGCCGCTGCTGACCCGAATGCATCAGGTACGGCAGGCGCTTCGTGCGGTGGCTTCTGCCTTGCCGGCATTAGATGAGCTGGTGCATCGGCTTGACCAACTGCATCAGGAGTTGGGCGACATAGCCCATGAACTTCACCGGCTGCGTCATTTCGTTCAGCCCGACCCGCAGCGGCTGCAGGAGGTAACCGACCGGCTGGATGTTTTGTATCGTCTCCAGAAAAAGCACCGCGTGGCTACGGTAACGGATCTGCTGGAGCGCGCCCGGCAACTGGAAGAGCGTATGCAGCAGCAACAGTTGCAACTGCAACAACGGGAAGAGTTAAGCCAGTCGGTGGCCCGGCAGCATCGGGCTTTGCTGGAGCAGGCGGAGGCCCTGTCGTACCAGCGGCAGCTGCAACTGGAGGCGGCGGTCAGCCGCATCAACGACATGCTGGCCGATGTGGGCATGCCGCAGGCGCGCATCGCCGCACATCACGAGTGCCTGCCCGAGGGGCAACTGAACGCTTGGGGAAAAGATCGCATCCGGTTTTTGTTTGCTCCCAACCGGGGAGGAACGTTTCAGGATCTGGCACGCATTGCCAGCGGTGGGGAACTGTCGCGACTGATGCTTTGCTTCCAATCTTTAATTGCTGCAGAAGCAGAACTGCCCACCCTCGTGTTCGATGAGATCGATACCGGCATTTCCGGTGAAACCGCCATGAAAGTGGCCCGGCTGATGCGCCGCCTGGCCGAAAGGCATCAGGTGGTGTGCGTCACCCATCTGCCCCAGTTGGCCGCAAAGGGGGAACGCCATTTTCTGGTTACCAAGGGGATAAAGAACGGCCGCACCCAGGCGCACATCTCGGCCTTAAGTGAAGAAGAAAAAATTCATGCCATTGCCCGCATGATTTCAGGCCAGCGGATCACGGAAGCAGCCTTGGCCAGCGCAAGGGAATTATTGGAAAAAAACTAATTCTTTACCACTGTTGTGTGTAGCAACCGGCTGCCCAAAGCTTCAATCCGGTACATGCCGGCTGACAGTCCCCCGAGGTCCAATCTTACTTCTTCGGTCTGCTTGTGAAAAGCACTCTTTACTACCCGGCCGGGTGCATCATAAACCACCACCCGCCAGTCGCTGTTTACCGGAAAACGCAGCACCACCGTTTCGCTGGCAGGATTGGGGAATACCCGCAGCAACGCATCAGCAGCAGCAAGTCCGGTGGCAATATCGCCGGTAGTGGTAAAGGTTTGCACGGGACATTCATCAGAGGAATAATTGTTGGCGCATGAGGCCATCACCGTGAATTCGTAATCGGTTTTGGCCAGCAAACCCTGAAGCAGCACGGAAGTGGCGGTAGCTGTGAGGGTATTCCAGGTGGTTGCTCCCGCTTCCCGGTAACTGACGGTATAGGAAACGGCATTGGCCACAGGCACCCAGCTGATCAGCGCCGTGCTGTCGGTAATTTCTGTTACCGAAACAGAGCCGATGGCTACCGGTGCGCAGGGCTTCCATTGGAATTTTCTGCACCGGTACGATACCAGGCTCTTGCTGTTTTGCAGTGCCAGCTCCCAGACCACCACGCCGGCAGGCGTTACTTCATAAAAGTTGGACTGGTTGCTGCTGTAATCCCAACCACCGTTAATTACCGTGTTACCGTTGTCCAACCGCTGGGTGCTACCCATAGCAAACCAGAACGCATTGTTGTTGTTATAGGTTTTCGGTTGATAGTACCATACCAGTTCAGCCGTCATGCTGTCCAGATTCAGGCGGTATTCTTTGGCTCGGGAGCGAGCCGGGAAATGGGCATTACCATTGTCCCAGAGGGTAATATGGCCATTGGGCAGGATACGGGCATCGTGTTGAAAGTTGAAGGTTTCCGAGCCGTTGATGAACGTAAACTGGTTGTTGACTCCGCCCAGTCTCCAGATGAATTCACCGGTTTCGTAATCAATCAGGGTTACCTGGTTGAGGTGGCGGTGGGAACAAAGCACATCGCCGTCAGGAGTTAACTCAATAGAGTTAGTATGAATCACGTCCACATAGTTGGCATCCAGGTTCTGATTGGTTTCGGTGGGAATAATGTGGTCAAAGCCGCGCCATTCCCAGATCACGTTTTTATCTGCATCAAATTCCTGCACCAGGGTGGTCATAACGATAGCGTCATCGGGATAGGAAGGATCGTAAACCGACAGATCCACAATGTTGTCTTCAGCCACTACCATCCAGGCATGTCCGTTCGGATAAATAGTAAACTCATGGGCGTCGAAATTATAGCCGTTGCCAGGGGTGTAACCATCGATAACGTTCATGTTGGAATCGCGTACCTCCCACAAGGCTACTTTCTCGTTGTAATGAGACAGGTACCCGTTGGGATTCAGGGAAAAATCAAAAGCACCACCCAGCTTTTCGCTTCCATACAGGGAATCGCCGTTGTTGGATATGATATAAAAGCCATCCCACTTGCTGTTGCCCAGTATGCCTGCGCTCCATGCATCGTACATGAAAACGCCTTCACTGGGATTGGTATTGACTTTGATTACAAATTGTCCTGTTACATCGCCGCGGCTATCGGCAATGTGCTGTTCCTGTTGCCGGTAGTATTCCCGGTAGTAGGCTTGTTCCTGCAACCGGGCCTGGCGTGCCGCCTGCCTCATGGCAGCTTCCTCTTCGGGCGTGTAGTAACGGCGCGTGTGGAAACTGAAGGTGCGTCCTTCCAGCATTTTTCCTGTTAGCGTGTGCACTCCCGGATGAACCGTAACGGTTATTTCTTCTTCATAGGCGTAGGGGTTCAATGGATACAACAGAATGGTTTTGCCGTCGCTGGAAAGCACTACGCGGAAGTCATGGGTGCCGCTTTTGCTGCCGGAAATAGAGAATTTTTCTTTCTGCAACGAAGCTGCATCCACCAGCTCGCCGGGCTTAAGGATAATATGTTTGGTTACCGGCTGCATAACCGAACCCGGTCGCGGCGACACATAGGGATACTGTGCACTTACCTGAAAGGCGAACAGAAGCAGCGCAGGCATCAGAACCATTCGTAATGCTTTCATGTTGCAACAGGATTTTTTAGGGATGAACAGAATTCCGTAATCAACGCAAAGTAACGCTTTTATGCATTACGGTAAAAGGAAAACGCCGGCCTTTGGGATAAAAGGACGGTGCCAACCTGCATTCGTCTCCTACCTTTGCCGCAAAACCCGACGCCATGGCCTATCAATTGTTGAAAGGTAAAAAAGGCATTATCTCCGGAGCCCTGGACGAGCAGTCCATTGCCTGGCACGTGGCCCTGCGCTGCCATGAAGAAGGAGCAGCCCTTACCTTAACCAATGCTCCAATTGCCCTGCGCATGGGAAAAATCAATGAACTCGCCCGACAAGTTAACGCAGAGGTAATCCCGGCTGATGCCACCAGCATTGAGGATCTGCAAAAGCTGTTTGCCCGGGCCAAGGAGTTGCATGGCGGCGGAGTGGATTTTGTTTTGCACAGCATAGGCATGTCGCCCAATGTGCGCAAAAACAAACCCTACACCGATCTGAACTATGAATTTTACCTGAAAACGTTGGATATATCGGCAGCTTCCTTTCATAAGATGATTCAGACGGCTTATCAGCTGGATGCCATCAACGAATGGGGCAGCATCGTCGGGCTTAGCTACATTGCCGCCCAGCGGGTGTTTCCCAATTACAACGACATGGCAGATGCTAAGGCGCTGCTGGAATCCATCACCCGCAGCTGGGGTTATCATTACGGCATTCGCAAAAAAGTGCGTGTTAATACAGTGTCGCAGTCGCCAACTCCTACCACGGCAGGTTCCGGCGTTTCAGGATTTGATGTGTTTTACCGCTATGCGGAAATGATGTCGCCTTTGGGCAATGCCACAGCCGGAGATTGCGCCAACTACTGCGTGCTGCTGTTTTCCGACCTGAGCCGTAAGGTAACTATGCAAAACCTCTTCCACGATGGCGGTTACTCCTTTGTGGGGGTCAGTGAAAAGCTGATGGAGCTGTTTACCAAACCGTAGTGCGCATGGCACCGGGTGTTGCCTGTTCCAAAAACTTTCCGGACGAATAAGGCAAGCAGCTTACGTATCTACCCGCTCTTCCGTTTTCGCTTGCTGAATTTCGGTCTTTAACTTGTCGGGATTTCCGGCATCCACGTCCACCACCAGTGTATCGCCGGGCTTGAGGGAAGCATTCAAAAGTTCTTCGGCCAGCAGGTCCTCCACATATCGCTGAATAGCCCGTTGCAACGGACGTGCGCCATACTTGGCATCGTAACCTTTATCGGCCAGAAAACCACGGGCTGCCTCGGAAAGTTCCAACCGGTAACCAATGCCGGCAATGCGCTTTTTCAGGTCGCGCAGCATCAGTTCAATGATCTGGAAGATGTGTTCACGGGACAGCGAATTGAAAATGATCACATCATCCACCCGGTTGAGAAATTCCGGAGAGAAGGTACGCTTTAGAGCATTTTCAATCACGGTACGTGCATGCAGATCCTCCTGTTCCTGGCGCGCCTGGGTGGAAAAGCCGATGCCCTGACCAAAATCTTTCAGCTGGCGGGCTCCGATGTTGGACGTCATGATGATGAGCGTGTTCTTGAAGTCCACTTTTCGTCCTAAACCATCGGTGAGCTGGCCATCATCGAGCACCTGAAGCAGGATGTTGTACACATCGGGATGCGCTTTTTCAATTTCGTCCAGCAACACAACGGAATAAGGCTTGCGTCGCACGCGTTCGGTAAGCTGGCCGCCTTCTTCATAGCCTACATACCCCGGAGGAGCACCAATGAGCCGCGAGACGGAGAATTTTTCCATGTATTCGCTCATGTCAATCCGGATCAGGGCATCTTCCGTGTCGAACAGGTACCTGGCCAGCACCTTGGCCAGTTCGGTTTTACCTACGCCGGTAGGCCCCAGAAAGATGAACGAACCAATGGGCTTGCGCGGGTCTTTCAATCCGGCCCGGTTGCGCTGAATGGCTTTGGTGATCTTGGCCACGGCTTCTTCCTGACCGATAACGCTGCTGCGCAATTCCTCGGCCATGCGCAACAGGCGGCTGCTTTCGCTTTCGGCTACCCGCTTGACCGGAATGCCCGTCATCATGGCCACCACTTCGGCAATGTCGTCAGCGGTAACCGGATAGCGTTTGACGCGCGACTCTTCCTCCCATTCCATTTTGGCGCGCTCCAGCTCTTCCAGGAGCTTTTTCTCGCTGTCGCGCAAACGGGCTGCTTCTTCGTACCGCTGGCTTTTTACCACGCGATTTTTTTCCTGCTTGATGTCTTCAATGCGCTTTTCCAGATCCACAATGCGCTGCGGCACGTGAATGTTTTTGAGGTGCACTTTGGCGCCTACTTCATCCAGCACGTCAATGGCCTTGTCGGGCAACAGGCGGTCGGTGATGTATCGTGAGGAAAGCTTCACGCAGGCTTCTATCGCCTCATCGGTGTAGGTAACATTATGGAAATCCTCATACTTGCTTTTGATGTTGTTCAGGATCACCATGGTTTCTTCCGGCGAAGGCGGGTCAATGAGCACCTTCTGGAAGCGGCGGTCCAGGGCACCATCCTTTTCAATGTACTGGCGGTATTCGTCCAGAGTGGATGCGCCGATGCACTGCAGTTCGCCGCGCGACAGGGCCGGTTTGAAAATGTTGGAGGCATCCAGCGAACCGGTAGCGCCTCCGGCGCCGACTATGGTATGAATTTCATCAATGAACAGGATGACGTCGCGGTTCTTTTCCAGCTCATTCATGATGGCTTTCATGCGCTCTTCAAACTGACCGCGGTATTTGGTGCCGGCCACCAAAGCCGCCAGGTCCAGCATGACGATGCGCTTGTCGAACAATACGCGCGACACCTTGCGTTGATGAATGCGCATGGCCAGGCCTTCCACGATGGCCGTTTTGCCAACCCCTGGTTCGCCGATGAGCACCGGGTTGTTCTTTTTGCGTCGCGAAAGGATTTGCGATACGCGTTCAATTTCCATGTCGCGACCGACAATGGGATCCAGTTGACCTTCTTCGGCCTGCCGGGTAATGTCGCGGCCAAAATTGTCCAGCACCGGCGTGCGCGACTTGGCAGAGGAGCTTTTGCGCGAAGAGGTAGTGCCGCTGCTGCGCACTTTTTCTTCTTCGTATTCTTCCTCTTCGTGTGGCTCATTGGGTGCCTGACCGCGTAACTCCTGCGCCTGATATTCCAATTCAGCCTTGAAGCTGTCGTAGTCCACAGCAAAACGATTCAGCAGTTCAGCCATTGCCGAATCCTTGTTTTTCAGGATAGACAACACCAGGTGTTCGGTGCCTACCAATTCGGCGCGCAGCACCTTGGCTTCCAGCACGGTCAGCTTCAACACCTTTTCCGCCTGTTTGGTCAGCGGCAGGTTGGCATTTTTCATGTCGCGGCTTTGCGGATGCGCCTTGAGCGAATCCTCAATGGCTTTGCGCAACTGAACCAGATCGACATCCAAAGCTTTGAGCACCCGAACGGCCATTCCTTCGCCGTCCCGGATCAGCCCCAGCAGCAAATGCTCGGTGCCGATAAAGTCGTGCCGCAGCCGCAGCGCTTCTTCGCGGCTGTAGCTGATGGCCTCTTTAACCTTGGGTGAAAATTTTGCTTCCATCTTTTTTTACCTGAATCAAAGACCCCGCCAATTTGCTGTGGCGCCTTGCCGAAATTAAGGTGTGATGAAGGTATTTACAAAATGGCCGGCGTCATTGTCCGGTTTTCAACAGGCCTCCGCCACACTGTCTGTCAGCAACGGGCAGGAGCAGCGTTCATGCGCCATATGGGCAGAATGGCTTACTTTGCGGCAAGGCCACCCATGCGCTACAGTGTAGAAAAAGAAGACAAGTACTGTCTGTTTCGGCTGGAGGACGATAAACTCAATTCACAGAATGCCCCCCTATTGAAATCGGAGATGATTCTGCTGAATGCCGAAGGTCACAAAAACATCATTCTGGATTTAAGCCCTGTGAAATACGTGGACAGTTCCGGGCTGAGCGCCATTCTGATTTGCGACCGGTTATGCCGCAATTCCGGTGGGGTGTTTGTGCTGGCCGGTGCCGACGAGCAGGTACGGCGGTTGCTCCGCATCTCGCAATTGGAATCGGTGCTGCATCTGGTCAACACAGCCGAAGAGTCCAAGGATTTTGTGCTCATGCAGGAATTGGAAAACGAATTGCGCGAGCCTGACCAGGCATGACCTTTGACGTACTCATTTTAGGCAGCAATTCCTCTATACCGGCGCACGGCCGCCATCCCACCGCTCAGGTGGTCAACCACAATGATCAGCTGTTTCTGGTAGACTGTGGCGAAGGAACCCAGATGCGCATGGATGCGTTGCGCGTTCGGCGCAGCCGGATCCACCACATCTTCATTTCGCATTTGCACGGCGACCATTACTATGGCCTTATCGGGTTGCTGACCACATTCCATCTGCTGCAAAGGCGAGCCCCGCTTCACATTTTCTCGCCGCCCGGCCTGGAGGAAATCATCCATTTGCATTTTCGTTATTCCGAAACCCAGCTGGTTTATCCGGTGCATTTTCATACGTTTTCGGGCCAAGATGTGGAACAGTTGTACGAATCGGAAACGTTGGTGGTCAGCACCCTGCCTATGCAACACCGCATTCCCTGTTGCGGCTTTCTGTTCCGGGAAAAGCCCATGCCGCGCCGCATCCGCCCCGATGCGGTAGAGCGTTATCGGCTGCAGCCAGAGCACATCAGGTTGCTGCGTGAAGGAAAAGACCTGGAGTGGAACGGCTCGTTCTGGAAAAACGAAGACCTCACGCTGGATCCGTTGCCACCTGCCGTTTATGCCTGTTGCAGCGACACCCGCTACGACGAATCGCTGGCAGCACTCATCGCCGGCGCCGATCTGCTTTATCACGAAGCCACATTTCTCAGCGATCTGGCCGATCGCGCTGCCCTAACCCATCACAGCACGGCGGCTCAGGCGGCAGAGCTGGCCCGAAAAGCAGGCGTGAGTCAACTGTTATTGGGACATTTTGGATCGCGCTATACCCATCTGGATCCCGTTCTCAAGGAGGCCCGCGCCGTATTTCCCAATACCCGGCTTGCTTTGGAAGGGCAGCGCTTTGCCGTTCGGCAGGCAGCAGTAGCTCAGGGTTCCATGAACGGATAACGATAATCGCGCGGCGGCACAAACGTTTCCTTAATAGATCGGGGCGACAGCCAGCGCAACAAGTTGATCGGGCTGCCTGCTTTATCGTTGGTGCCTGAAGCCCGCGAGCCGCCGAACGGCTGCTGGGCCACAACCGCTCCGGTGGGTTTGTCGTTGATGTAAAAATTGCCGGCCGCATGGCGCAACCGCTCGGTGGCCAGGCGAATGGCCGAACGGTCCTGAGCAAAGACCGCTCCCGTCAGCCCGTAGGGTGAAGTCTGGTCAACAAGCGTCAACGTTTCTTCGTATCGGTTTTCATCGTATACAAAAATCGTTAATACTGGACCGAACAATTCTTCGCACATGGTAATGTATTTCGGGTCATCCACGCGGAAGGTTGTAGGGGAAATGAAGTAGCCTGTAGTGGAATCGTATGTGCCGCCGGTAATGAATTCAGCTCCATCGGCTTTGGCGCGGTCAATGGCAGCGGCCAGTTTATTAAAAGAGGCCTGATCAATTACGGCGTTGAAGAAATTGCGAAAATCTTCCGGACTGCCTATGGAAAAAGAGTTCACCTGCTCCTGCAGCAGTTTCCTGACCTGCGGCCACAGGTTGGAAGGCAGGTAAGCCCTTGAGGCTGCCGAGCATTTTTGCCCCTGATATTCAAAAGCGCCTCGCGACAGCGCTGTTGCCAACGCCGGCACGTCGGCGCTGGCATGTGCGATGACAAAATCTTTTCCGCCGGTTTCCCCCACGATGCGCGGATACGACTTGTACCTGCTGATGTTGGCGCCGATCGTACTCCACATGCTTTGAAATACTCCGGTGGAGCCGGTGAAGTGGATACCGGCAAAATCAGGATGCGAAAAGCAAACTTTTCCGGTTTCCGAACCATCGGCATAAATCAGATTGATGACGCCGTCGGGCAATCCCGCTTCACGGAGCACCTGCATGATCACCCATGCCGAATACACCTGCGTGTTGGCCGGTTTCCAGACTACTGTGTTGCCCAACATGGCAGGCGCTGTAGGCAGGTTGCCGGCGATAGAGGTAAAATTGAACGGAGTGATGGCCACCACAAATCCTTCCAGCGGCCGCTGTTCGGTGCGGTTCCAAACCCCTTTCACTGAAATGGGCTGTTGCGCATACAGTTCATGGGCAAAGCGGGTGTTGAAGCGCCAGAAGTCCGTCAGCTCGCAGGCCGCATCGATTTCGGCCTGAAAGACATTTTTGGACTGGCACAACATGGTGGCCGCATTGATCAGCGGACGGTAAGGGCCACTGAGCAGTTCGGCCGCTTTTAGAAAAATAGCCAGGCGGTCTTCCCATCCCAGATGCTCCCATGCTTTTTTGGCTGCCAGGGCCGCTGCTATGGCCTGGTGGATGTGTTCGCTGCTGCCTTTATGAAAATGCCCCAGCAGGTGGTTTCGTTCGTGCGGCGGATGAATGGGCTGCAGCTGCCCTGTACGCACTTCCCTGCCACCGATAAACATGGGAATATCCCATTGTTGCTGCTTGAGATGGCGGAGCGTTTCCTGCAGCTGACGACGCTCCGGTGTGCCGGGTCCGTAGCTGTACACCGGTTCATTGGACGGAAGGGGCACCTGAAAGAATCCTGCGCTCATGGCCAGAGGAATTAATTTGTATTTTTTAATAGGGTAAAAAACTGCGGCCACCTGGCGGTGGCTGTAAAAAATTTTCCGCAAAGATAGACGTTACCCTGTGTAGCTGTTGAAAACTCGGATGTTGCAGGCCTTAGCTGCCTGAAGAGGCCGATAACTTTACAACCTTACCCATTTGCGCTATGCCACGGCAAACCCCCGATTCCGACGATGCCGCTGCTGCTAACGGCAAGACCGCACGTTCCGGTTCACGGAAACGAAAAGACAAAAAAGGCGCCGCTGCCTGGTGGCCGCTACGGGTACCGGAACGCATCCAGCGCCTGACAGGACTGACCTTATTGCTGTTTTCGGTTTTTCTGCTGCTGGCTTCGGTTTCGTATCTGTTTACCTGGCAGGAAGATCAGGACAAGGTATTTCGCTTCCGTTGGCACGACTTTCTCCTGGGCCGTTTTGAGGTGGCCAATCATCTGGGAAGGCTGGGTGCCTATGCATCGCATTTTTTTTTCTATAACGGGTTTGGGATCAGTACGTTTTTGCTTGTCCTGCTGGCTGGTGGAATAGGAGCCAATCTGGCATTACAGAAAAAAATTTTTCATATAACCCGACTGGCAACGCTTACGTTGCTGGGGCTGCTGTTTCTGCCCACGCTGATTCACTTTGTTGGCGGTGCTGCACCGTTTCCATGGGGCGGTGCTGTTGGCCGGCTGCTTTCCGGTTGGCTGATTGGATTTCTGGGAACGGCTGGAACGGCCTTATTGCTGCTGTTCGTTCCTGTGGCAGTCGGAATGGCCACCGTAAACCGTTGGTGGACTCTGCCGCAGCGTAAAAAAGCAGAGGAGGCACTACCGGCTGAAACGGAAGAAGCAGGCACTGCGCAAACCGATGATTCCACCTTGCCTTCCGGGCCTGAAATGATCCTGCTGGAGCGCCCGGCTGCTAGCGCTACCTTGAGTCAGCCGATCCGCACCCAGGAGCCCATTGACGAAGACCGCTCGGGCGATGCCGAAGAACGGCTGCATGTTCCTGAAATGCGGCATGTGGAACGTTCGGAGGAAGAAAGCGTCGCCGCTGATCCTGAACTGACCATAGTGGAACCGGTTGATGAAGCTGTTTCCCACACCGGGTCCCTGCCTGAAACCGAATACGACCCCACGCTGGACCTGAGCGGCTATGAATTTCCACCCCTGGATTTGTTGGAGCAGCACGGCAACGACAAGCCGCGCGTGGATGCCGAAGAGCTGATGCAGAACAAGGATCAGATCGTAAACACGCTGCGGAACTATGGTATTGAAATTCAAAGCATCAAAGCCACGGTAGGGCCAACGGTCACGCTGTACGAAATTGTACCGGCTCCGGGCATCCGCATTTCCAAAATCAAGAATCTGGAAGACGACATTGCGCTGAGCCTGGCGGCATTGGGCATCCGCATCATTGCGCCGATTCCCGGCAGGGGAACCATCGGCATTGAAGTGCCCAATGCCAACAAGGAAATTGTTTCCATGCGCACGCTGCTGGCATCGGAAAAGTTTCAGCATGCAGGTATGGAATTGCCCATTGCTCTGGGTAAAACCATTGGCAATGAAATTTTTCTTGCCGACCTGGCCCGTATGCCTCATCTGCTCATGGCCGGTGCCACCGGACAGGGAAAATCCGTTGGCATCAATGCCATTCTCATTTCCCTGCTGTATAAAAAGCATCCTTCCCAGGTCAAGTTTGTGCTCATTGATCCGAAGAAGGTGGAATTGTCGCTTTATTCTGCCATTGAGCACCATTATCTGGCCAAGCTGCCCGGCCATGAAGAAGCCATCATCATGGATACGCGCAAAGTGGTACACACCTTAAAGGCGCTGACCATCGAGATGGAATTGCGCTATGACCTGCTCAAGGAAGCGCAGTGCCGCAACGTTAAGGAATACAATGCCAAATTTGTTCGCCGCCAGCTCAATCCGCAGAAGGGTCATCGCTTCCTGCCATACATCGTTCTGGTTATTGACGAATTTGCCGACCTGATCATGACGGCCGGCAAGGAAATTGAAACGCCGATTACGCGGCTTGCGCAACTGGCCCGCGCCATCGGCATTCACCTGATCATTGCCACTCAGCGGCCTTCCGTCAATATCATTACAGGCACTATTAAAGCCAATTTTCCTGCCCGAATGGCTTTTAAGGTTACCTCCAAGGTGGACAGCCGCACCATTCTGGATCAGGGCGGAGCCGAACAGCTCATCGGGCGCGGTGATATGCTCCTGTCGCTGGGCAGCGACCTGTTGCGCCTGCAATGCGGATTTGTGGATACACCTGAAGTGGAACGCATCTGCGCATTCATCGCCAGTCAGCGCGGCTATCCGCAACCCCACCTGCTGCCGGAAGTGAAAGATGAAAACGATGACGATACCGACCTGAACGACCTGTCGCAGCGCGATGAGCTTTTTGAAGAAGCAGCGCGTCTCGTTGTTCAGTATCAGCAGGGGTCCACGTCCCTCATCCAACGCAGGTTAAAGCTGGGTTACAACCGGGCTGGTCGCCTGATGGATCAACTGGAATCGGCCGGCATTGTTGGTCCCAATCAGGGCAGCAAAGCGCGCGATGTGCTCATCCATTCCGAAATGGAACTGGAACAATATTTGAGTTCGTTAGCGGAAGGAAAGGGGTAATTGCAGAACTTTGCCCCGCAGCACAAGTGTCCATTTCGATGAATACGGTTCGAGCCGGATTGGCAAGCTGGAGTCTGCTGGTGCTTGCCCATGCCGGCTTCTCCCAACAGAACGATCCGAGGGCTACGCAAATTCTGAACAGCGTCAGCGCCACTTATAAGGAACTACGCTCCGCTAAGGCAGATTTTTCCATTCGTGTGGAAAGCCCCAATGCCAAAACCTCTGACGTGCAGACCGGCACGTTGTTCATGAAAGGCAACAAGTTCAAGTTGTCGCTAAAAAATCAGGAAGTCATCAGCGACAACGTTACGATCTGGACCTACCTCAAGGAGGCCAACGAAGTTCAGGTCAATCACTACGAGCCGGATGAAAACACGATCACACCCATGCAGTTGTTTACGCTGTATGAAAAAGACTTTTTGTATGCCTTTACGGATGAAAAACAGATGCAGGGCAAAACCATTCAGTTTATTGAGCTGACTCCTCTGGATAAAACCAAGCCGTACTTCAAGGTGCGTCTGGGTATTGACAAGGCCACCCGAATGGTTCAAAATGCCGTGGTGTTCGACAAAAACGGCAACCGGTATTACTACGAAATCAAAAGTTTTACTGCCAATCCGCAACTGGCTGATTCGTTCTTCCACTTCGACCCAAGAGCCTATCCGGGCATTGAGGTCGTAGACCTGCGCTGAAGGAGTGGTTCCCGAGCTTTTGCAGGCCGCTTAGTATCTTGCTGCGCTCTTACCTTGCTTCATGGCCTCTAACTACGATCTGATTGTTGTGGGCAGCGGGCCGGGCGGCTACGTGGCGGCCATTCGCGCTGCGCAGCTGGGCCTTCGCACCGCCGTAATAGAAAAGGAAGCGCTGGGCGGGGTTTGCCTGAACTGGGGCTGCATTCCCACCAAGGCCCTGCTGAAAAGCGCCCAGGTGTATCAATACCTGCTGCATGCGGAAGACTTTGGCATTAGGCTGTCGGCGCCGCCGGCTGATTTTCCGGCCATGATCAAGCGCAGCCGCAGCGTGGCTGAAGGCATGAGCAAGGGCGTGCAGTTTCTTATGAAAAAAAATAAAATTGATGTTATTTCCGGGACTGCGCGCATCCGGCCCGGCCGTCAGGTGGAAGTGACCGATGCAGCAGGAAAAAAGAGTACCGTTTCGGCCAGCCACATCATTATTGCCACAGGCGGCCGTTCCAAGGAATTGCCCCAGCTGAAGCAGGACGGAAAAAAAATCATCGGCTACCGCGAAGCCATGAGCCTGAGCCAGCAACCGGCCAGTATGGTTATTGTGGGTGCAGGGGCCATCGGAGTGGAATTTGCCTACTTCTACAACAGCATCGGCACCCGGGTGACCCTGGTCGAGTTTATGCCCCGAATTGTGCCTGCCGAAGACGAAGACATTTCCAAGGAGCTCGAACGCAGCTTCCGCAAGCAAGGTATTACTGTCTGGACGGGTTCATCAGTAGAGGCAGTGGACACTTCGGGTAAGGGTTGCCGGGTTACAGTCAAAACGCCTAAGGGAACCGAACAAATTACCTGCGACGTGGTGCTCTCTGCAGTCGGCATTGCTCCTAATCTGGAGGGTATCGGGCTGGAAGAAACCGGCATCCGAACGGAATCCGGTAAGGTGGTCGTTGACGATTTCTATCGAACGACAGCTGCCGGTTATTACGCCATTGGCGACATCGTCAAAGGACCTGCGCTGGCTCACGTGGCTTCGGCTGAAGGAATTATCTGCGTGGAAAAGATTGCCGGAAAAAATCCGGCACCTTTAGACTACAACAACCTGCCGGCCTGCACGTATTGCCTGCCTGAGATTGCCTCCGTAGGATATACGGAACAGGCAGCTCTTAAGGCCGGTTATGAACTGAAGGTGGGAAAATTCCCGTTTTCCGCCAGCGGCAAGGCCAAAGCCGCCGGTCATTCGGAAGGATTCGTTAAAGTCATTTTTGATGCACGGTATGGCGAATTTCTGGGTGCTCACCTGATCGGATACAACGTTACCGAGCTCATTGGCGAATGTGTGGTAGCGCGCAAACTGGAAACCACCGGTCATGAATTGCTTCGCAGTGTGCATCCCCATCCGACGATGAGCGAGGCCATCTTGGAAGCCACGGCTGCTGCCTACGGCGAAGTCATTCATCTGTAGCCTGCTGCTTTTGCCGGGCTGCACCGGTTGTTCTTTCGAAAAGGCTTATTCCTCAGGCCGACCTCTGATGGCACATCCCGTGTAAGTCCGGCCGTTCAGTACCACCACTGCCCGGTACGGGTAGGTGGTTCCCACCGAAGTGCAGGGTTCAGGGTAAAAGGTTGCCCGCACAGCCATCTGCGAAGCAAAATTGTTGGATTCATACACCCATACTTCGCCGGAGGCTGTGGGAGAAAAGTATTCAAAAAAATAAGTTTCGTCCGAACGCAGATCGTCAAACCGCAAGGTTCGGGATGAGGCATCTACCTGCAGGGTCCAGTTTGGGCCCATGGCTGAAAATTCATAGGGACCTCGGTGGAAGAACTCAGGTTCCCGGGTAAAGGCCGTAACGCTTCGGATAACCAGAACACTGTCCGGAGCAGCGGAACCTTCGGATGCTGTACGTTGCCAGAAGCCCTGAAGCGTAATGTTCCAAGGCGCGGTGGATGAGGCCGTTTCGCTGTGCAGGGCCTCAAGGCGCTGCATCAGCAGTCGGGAACTGTCGCTTACGGGAAAAGGTCGAAACGGCCGGTCCAGAAGAAAAAACCGTAATGAATCGCCGGAACCGGAAACCAGACCTTCCAACTGGATCATTCTTTCAGCGGCAGCATCATCGGCATCTGCAGAGGATGCTGTAACGGGATTTGAAGTAGAATCACGAGAGGAACATGCGATCACCATCCCCCAGAATAACAGGGAAGGAAAGCAATACAGGCTATGGCCTGAGGGCATGATTTCCTTAGCGCAGCAGCAGCACGTTGCCGCGACGCTCAAAGCTCATTCCGTCCAAAAACGTTGCCCGGATGTGATAAACGTAGGTGCCGATTTCTTCCGGCTTTCCTTTGTAGGTACCATCCCAGCCGGTGAGCACATCGTTGCTGACAAACAACAACTGCCCCCATCGGTTGAAGATGAACATTTCAAATTCGCTGACGTTAACCTGGCTGGGCAGGAAGATGTCGTTTAATCCGTCACCATTAGGCGTAAAGGCATTTGGAACGGCAAAAATGTTGGATACGGATTTGAGCAACACCGTATCGGAAATCTTGCAGCCGTTGGCATCGGTAACGGTTACAATGTATTCGCCAGGCCCTAAACCGGTGGCCGTGCTGCTGTTTTGCGGTGGGTTGGTATTCCACTCGTAGCTATAGGGCGGTGTACCGCCTCCGGCCTGCGCTGAAGCCGACCCATCTTTAGCACCGTAGGAAGATTCATTGGTGAATGTAGTGCCCACAGTTAGCTCCGAAGGCTCGGTCAGGGTTACGGTAAGTGTATCGCTGCACCCATTGGCATCGGTGATGTACACGGTGTAACTGCCCGGGCCGAGTTGGCTCAGGAACGAGTCGGTGACCGCCGGGTTCATATCCCACAGGTAGGAATAGGGTGGCTGGCCGTCCAGCCCTGTGACCTGAACGTTTCCATCCGACTGGCCATAACAGGAAATATCGCTGACGGAAAGGGTGCCGTTGACATCAGGATAGACATCCACTTGCATGGTGTCGTAATTCTTACATCCCACAGAGGTTTTTCCTTCAACCACTACGGTAAGCGGTCCGGATGGGGTGGTGGTGATCGGGTTGGTAGTACCTATGGTGGACCCGTTGCCCCACCAGGTGAACTGATTGGCAGAGGAAGTGCAGGCAATCGTAAGTGGCAGGCCTGGGCATAGGGTGGTGTCGGAAGGCAGTTGCACCACTGGTTTGGGGTGAACCACCACGTTTTTAGATCCAGTGCTGGAGCCGCATTCATTCAGGGCAAAAACCGTGATCACTGCAGTGCCGGTACTGTCAAACACGATGGTGATTTGGTTGTTCGCAGTGTCTATGATTTGCCCGATGGTGGTGTTCCAGTTGTAGTACGTGCCGGCCAGGAAGGTCGTTTTGTAGGTAATGGTATCGCCCTGACAGGCATTGATCAGGCCGAAGATTGAGGTGGAAGGCGTACCAATTACCGTAATGTACACTGTGTCGCTCCAGGGTCCCCAGCAGCCATGGTTGTATTCACGAACGGTAAACCAGTAGGTCCCGTTGGGCGCATTGGCCCAATTGATGAGCAACGGATTGTATTCCCAGAAAAACGGTACCCCGCTGTTGAGGTTGGGCGAATACCATTGGTATTGTGAATCAAAATTGTAAGGGAAGATGGTGATGCCGCTGATTTGCCCTTTGCAGACCAGGGTATCATCCGGGATGACTAAAGGAGGCAACGAATCCGGCGAACCAATAATCAGACGCACAAGTGTAGCCAGACTATCCCAGGGCGGAACCGGATCGGTGGCAATGATGCGCATGTAATACATGCCGGTGCCCGGCGGACCCAGCTTGCTGATAACATCCAGTAAACCGGGGACGCTTAAAGTCAGTGTAGTGCTGGACGTGGCCGACACTACGCCGAACGAACCTGTGTCCAGAATCTGGAAGGTCTTGGAGCTTAAGATCTGTACCTTAAACTCATTGCCCGGATTATAGGTGGTGCCTGTTCCCCAGGTGTTGATGTCCAGTTCAATAGTGGTGTCTTTGCCCACATGATCGGTAATGCAGACAGAGATATCCTGCATGTTGTTCGTAGTGACATCGCACTGGCGGATGCAGAACGGTCCCCAGGCCGAACCGATGGCTACAGGCGAAGTAGAGCGAACCCGAACGTAATAGCCGCAGCCGGGAGGCACGTTGGGAATGATGCCGGAAACCGATCCGGGCGGTGAACCCAACATGGGATCATAAGTGTTGGGATCCAGCGACTGTCCGATGAAATAGGGATTGGCGAAGCTGCCGTTCATATCAGACAGTTCGGCCACATAAAAGTTATTGAAGTTGTACACACCGGTACTGTAGAACGGCACATCAATCACGCTATACACGCAAACGGTGTCTGGCCCATAGGTTACTACAGGCTGTAAGGTGGTGATGACGTTCGGGCAGTTTTTGATTTCAAAACAGCCGCTGGCCACGCCGGTGATGGTAGGCTGAGGCGAAACGCGGTTGATGCGCACCTTGTAACATGTGCCATTGGCTTGCCAGCTGGGAATCATGGCAGCCACACCGCCGCTGGTCAGGTTGGAGGGAATGGTAAACACTCCCAGGCTGACTGGCGAGGCAAAATTTCCGACAGAATTGCTGAGCTCGACTTCATACGTTCCGGTGCACAGCGGCCCCGACAGCTGCCAGAAGATGAACAGGTAGGAACCTTTACAGACGGGGTTGGGAGAAACCGAGGTTATGCTCAGCGTGATCGGGCTGTTGATGTTGTCGTAGGTGCCTACCACGATTATGTCGTCCACACCAAAACCGATGTTTGGCGAAGCACCACTGCCGTTTACCCAACGAAAGGCAAACCGCAAATTCTGTTTGTTGTTAAATGCCGGATCGGTTACCGATTCGTATTTCCACTGGTTGTAGCCATAGTATTTCGACTGACCGGTCTGAATCCAGGAGGCGCCATTGTCGATGCTGTAATACAATTGGCCGTAGTCGTTGGCATTTCCTTCACCGATGTAAAAGAAGGTCAGCTCCACATCGGTCAGGCCCAGCGTGCAGAAGCTGGTATTCATGATGGCCATGCGGTCGCTGGGGCTATTGGGGTTGTAACAGGCATTGGAGGACGTGCTGCCTGAATCGTAGATGTGCAGGTAATTGCTGTTGGGAGCCCCGGCAATAGTGCCGCTTACGGTCTGAAACTGATCGGGCGTGTTGGGATAGCCGGCACTGCCTGCATACTGGTTGTTAATGACCCATTGGTTGGAGCCTGTATTGGAACTTGGCCCTGCGGCCGTGTTCAGCGTAAAGCCTGCTGTGGCGCCATTGAAATCCTCGTAGTACAGCTGGATGGTTTGCTGGCCCAAAGAGGACCCTATACCCAAAACCGACAAAATGGTAATGAGGAGCGGGAGTCTCATAGTGCGGAATTAGGGTACACCAAGGGTTAGCTTGTTAAAGCGATGCGTAAATATAAAACTTTTGGAAAAACAGGTGTTCCAATGCATTTAGCCGTTTTTCCTGCGGTCGTTAGCCCTAATGTGAGTAGCTGGCGGACGAATGCCGCCTTAACAAAAGTTTAATCTTTAGCCAACGCGCAATTCCAATGGCTTCTGAATGTGGGTAGCTGATAATTTTGCTTATCTCATGCGCCTGTTCACCGTCCTGGTCATCCTGTTTGCCCAGTTGGCAGCGCAGCTCAATCTGTTGATGGTGCATAGCCGCTATTTGCTTCAGAAAAAATATTACAGTGAAGTACTTTGTGAAAACAAGGCTCAACCCTTGATGCACTGTGCCGGTCGTTGTGCGCTGGGCAAGGAGATGAATGAAGAACAGCAGCGACAGGAAAAAATGCCGGTGCGGTCGGAATTCAAGCAGGAGTACATTCCCGTTTCGTTATGTGAATCGGCTCTGCCCCTTTCCCCGCTGGCCGTGACCTATGGTTTCCCACCGCTTGCTAATCCGGTTGCTATCGATACCGGCAAGTTTGTTTTTCAGCCGCCTGAAGTCTGATTGGATTTTGCTTTTTCCGCCCCCCAAGCAGATTGCTGTGGGGCAATCGCAGTTTTAAGATTTTTAAAATTTTTTCTTCCTACCCAAAAAACAAACACAATGAAACTTCGATATTTTGCTTTTTTCTTAATTCTTTCTGCAGGTTTTGCCTCCTGCAAAAAGGATGACCACGGTGAAACCACCGAAATGGTTAAACTCCACCTGCATACCATGGTGGGCAATCAGGCAGCTAACTACACTTCCACTTTTTCCAATAATGGCCGGTCGTTTACTCTGAGCAACCTCCGGTACTACCTGTCCAACTTTGTCCTCATCCAAGATGACGGCACCGAGGTACCGATTGCCGGTAAGGTTATTCTGGCAAGTCCCGATGAACATGAATGGGAACTGGGCCTTGTTCCTTCCGGCCATTACAGTGGCATCCGTTTTCTGGTGGGGTTGGATTCGGTGACCAATCACGGCGATCCAACGGTTTATCCTTCCGGCCATCCGCTGGCTCCCCAAACCCCCAGTATTCACTGGAGCTGGAACACCGGCTACATTTTTATGATGGTGGAAGGAAAAGTAGATACCACCCTTGCTGCCAATGGCTCTGCTAATGCAAACTTCTTCTATCACATTGGTCTTGACCAAATGGCGCGTAGCGTGTCGCTTTCCGGGGCTGATGTGCATGTGGAAGCCGGTGGTGAAAACAGCTTTCATCTTGCCTTTGACCTGCTCAAAGCATTGCAGGGTGTGGACATGCGTACCGAAATCAAAACGCATTCCATGGACAATATGATGCTGGCCGAAAAGATTGCCAATAATTGGCCCCAGTCGTTTACCTGGGAATAAAGCCGGAAAAACGGTTGCAACTGCGGTAAGCTGATGGTATCTGCGGGGGCGGCCTGAAGGCCGCCCCCGCAGTTTTTTGATTATTTCTTCCTTCAGAACCGCATTTTTTCTACCTGATCTCATATCTGCCCGACTCCGATAATTTTACAGAAATCTTGTAAGGTCCCTTGGTGAACCATTTAACCGGATTTCGGCAGATTGCTGCCACGGTGATCGTCAGTGCACTTTTCGGTTGCACCTGGGAGGAAACGCCCATAGATCCCGGCCAGCAGGTCGTGATGCCTGATCTGCCGCTGGGGTTTCCCATGCCACCTATTCCGGCAGATAATGAACTGACTCCGTATCGCATTGAGCTGGGTCGCCGGTTGTTTCATGACCCGATCCTTTCGCGCGATAGCACCGTTGCCTGCGCCAGCTGTCACCACGCGGATAAAAAAATGACCGATGGGTTGGCAAAAAGCATAGGCATTTACGGACAGACGGGCATTCGCAATTCCATCAGCCTGCTCAACGCTGCTTACCAGCCGTACCTGTTTTGGGATGGCGGTGTGCCTACACTGGAGTTGCAGGTTCTGGCGCCGATTCATGACCCGAGGGAGATGGATTTTGATATCAATCTGGTAGTTGAGCGGCTGCGGCGCCATCCGCAATACCCGGCACTGTTCCGTCAGGCATACGACGCTGATCCTTCACCTTACACCCTAACACGGGCCATTGCCTGCTTTGAACGCAGCCTGTACAGCCAGACCACCCGATACGACCGGTATGTTTATGCCAACGATACGTCGGCGCTTACCGCCTCGGAAAAAAGGGGGATGAACCTCTTTTTCAGCGAAAGGGCAGAATGCTTTCATTGCCACAGTGGTTTTCTGTTTACGGATTTCAGTTTTCGAAACAACGGGCTGTATGAAAAATATGCCGACAGCGGGCGGGCCCGAATTACCCTCAACCCTGCTGACGTGGGCAAGTTCAAGGTTCCTTCGTTGCGCAATCTGGCTTATACGGCTCCGTACATGCACGATGGCTCCCTGGCCACCCTTCAGGAAGTCGTGGAACATTACAACAGCGGGGGCAAGAATCATCCCAATAAAAGCGTATTCGTTCTCAAGCTGAATCTCACCGAACAGGAAAAGCAGGATCTGATCAACTTTTTGTTGTCGCTCAGCGACCCGTAAACCAGTTTGGATTTTTCGCCGGCTATTGCAGGGAAGGCTTAATCGGCAGTAAGTTGTCGCTTGTACAACTGAATGGTGTTTTCCAATCCCAGATAAATGGCGTCGCAGATGAGAGCATGTCCTATGGACACTTCGGCCAGGCCGGGCAGGTGACGGGCCAGGAAAGCCAGATTGTGCAGGTTCAGGTCATGACCGGCATTGATGCCCAAACCCAACTGCAAGGCCACCTGAGCTGTTTCCACATAAGGTGCCACCGCCCGTTGCGGATGCTGATGATACCCCTGTGCGTAAGGTCCGGTGTATAACTCGATACGGTCGGCGCCGGCAGCTCTTGCTCCTTCAGCCATGGCCGGAAGCGGATCAATAAAGACCGACACGCGAATGCCATGGCTTTTTAAAGCAGAGATGATGTCGCGCAGGAAGGCCTGATGTTTGATCGTATCCCATCCGGCATTGCTCGTGAGCACGTCATGACCATCGGGCACCAGGGTAGCCTGAGCAGGTCGTACGCGCTGTACCAGTTCCAGCCAGGTACTGATGGGGTTTCCTTCAATGTTGAACTCAGTGGTTACCACTTCTTTGAGTTGAAGTACATCATCGTACCGGATGTGGCGCTGGTCGGGGCGGGGATGAACGGTAATGCCATCGGCGCCGAAGCGTTCGCAGTTGCGGGCGGCTGCCACCACATCAGGCAGGTTGCCGCCGCGTGCATTGCGCAGGGTGGCGAACTTGTTGATGTTGACCGATAAACGAATCACTCGAACAAAGTTGGCGAATTGCAGTCAGCAGCACCGCTGCTTTTCTACTTGACCTTGGGGGCTTCCATACTGCGCCCCTGGGTATAGGTCATGCCGGTTACGGTTCCGCCAGCATTCCGATGGAATTCCATAGAGGCATCCACCACTTTGAGAAAAAAGCGGGTATCGGTTTCGGAAAACAATTCGTAGCGGGGCTGGCCGGTGGGCTGAAGCCACAGTTTTCCATCTTCCCAGAGCACATGGAGAAAAAAGCCTTTCTGTAACTCATAGGAGCCCAGGTAATCTTTTATCTGCTCGTAGGTAACAGGCTGTTCTTTGCGTTGCATGACCGCCACCTCATCGCTGATGCGGCGGCAACGAAACTGCTGGCCTTGCGTGAACAACATGGTGCGGAATATCCCGTCGGCGTCCGGCACAAATTCTGCCTGGGCATCTACTTCTTTCAGGAAAAACCGGTGCTTGCTTTCGTTATGCAATTGCAGCGGGCCCTGACCGGTGGCCTGAATGAACAATGTGTCGCCACGGGAAAAAACCATCAGATTGAAGCCCTTCTGCAACTCATAGGTCCCTGTATAGGGGCGGAGCTGCTCTGCCGTAATTGCCTGCGTCTGTCGCTGTTCGGGTAGTGGCAAATCGGTACGCAGCCCTATATCGGGCAGTCCGTAATGCAGAGGAAAGCCTTCCACCTGTACAGCAAAAATTTTCTCGGTTTCATTTCGCAGGAAGATGATTCGCTGGCTAAGTTCTCGGGTATAAAAGGTGTCTCTGCCGGAGGCAAAAACCGGGTTTCGGCTGCCGCCGGAAGGCTGCACCATTAAGGTATCGCCGCTTACGCTGACATAGTAGTACTCGGGTATTGCGCCGTAATTGCGGATCAGGCGTGCGCCTTTGCGGTGGCGCTCATAAACGCCTGCATATTCCCCAAGCCGTTCAGCGCTGAGTTTGCCGGGAAGGGGCCGGGGTATGTTGAGCAGGCGCATCAGGGCGCGCTCCACTATTTCGGAAGGGGGAGGTGCAGAGCTGTTGCTGAGCAAAACGATCAGCAGGTTACGCTGCGGCACAAACAGGGCATCGCTCAGATAGCCGGGCAGCGCGCCTCCATGGCCAATGACCACCGTGGAGCCAAGCGTATCCGTCATCCAGCCCAGACCGTAGTTCACGCTGCGGCCATCAGCAAGGCGGGCTGGCATCCAGGCTTTCTGAAGGCTGGCGGGCGAAAGAATTTTTCCGCTGACCAGCGCCTGATACCATCTCATGAGGTCGCCGGTGGTAGAGAGGATATCACCGGCACCGAGGGTCCATGACCAGTCAAAATAAGGGCCTGGAATGCAGTTCAATGAGTCGGTGCGCAGGTAATTGTAAGCCCGTTGGGGAATGATTCTTTCGCCACTTCCGAATGTGGTTTCACGCATTTGGGCGGGCTCCAGTAAGTTGAGGCGAACAAATTGCTGATAGGGCTGACCACTGACTTTTTCCACAATGCGTGCAGCCAACAGATATCCGGTGTTGGTGTAGCTCCAATCGGTGCCGGGCCGAAACAACAGGGCACTGTCGCGTACCAGGTCGAGCAGGTCATCCCAATGAAGTGGTGAGCGGAATTTTTCTTCAAAGCCTCGTACTTCGGTGTAGCTCATCAGCCCTGAGGTGTGGTTGAGCAATTGCTCTACCGTGATGCCGGCTAACTGTTCTGCCATTTCGGGCACATAGCGGCTAACCGAATCGGTAAGACTGAGTTTTCCTGTTTCGGCCAGGCGCAAAACCGCCACCGCTGCAAACTGTTTGCTCATGCTGCCGATGGGAAACACCGTGTTCAGCCGGTTGGGCACGTTCAGTTCCACATTGGCCAGGCCGTAGGCTTTATGGAAAAGGGGTTTGAAATTTTCGGCCACCAGCACCACACCGCCCGGACCCGCTGCAGGATATTTAGCGGAAAGCAGGGAATCCAGCCGGTTCAGCTTTTTCTTGATCGGCTGCGCAAGAACCGCCACCGTCAACAACTGACTGGCACCTAATGCCAGCAGCAGAAAGAAAAGCCGCAGGTTCATGGCCAATCTGACAATGAAAAAGCCGTTGAAGCAGTTGCTTCAGTACCGGTAATGTTCGGGCTTAAACGGACCGTTTTTCGGGATGCCCAGGTAGGCGGCCTGGTCATCGGTGAGTTCGTCCAGTTGAACGCCGATTTTTTCCAGATGCAGGCGGGCCACTTTTTCATCCAGATGCTTGGGAAGCACATACACCTTGTTTTCATACCGGTTGCGATGGTTCCACAATTCCATCTGAGCCAGACACTGGTTGGTGAAGGAGGTGGACATAACGAAAGAGGGATGACCCATGGCTACGCCCAGATTCACCAGCCGCCCTTCGGCCAGCACGATGAGGTCTTTTCCGTCAAGGGTGTACTTGTCCACCTGAGGTTTGATGGTAACCCGGGTGTGGCCGTAGTGTTCATTGAGCCAGGCCATGTCAATTTCCACATCGAAGTGACCGATGTTGCACAGTACGGCTTTGTCTTTCATCAGGCGGAAATGGGGTTCCGTGATCACGTGCTTACAACCAGTGGCCGTGACGATGATGTCAGCTTCTTTAACTGCATCGATCATGCGCTTTACTTCATAACCTTCCATGGCAGCCTGCAGGGCGCAGATAGGATCAATTTCCGTAACGATGACGCGGCAGTGCGCGGAGCGCAGCGATTCGGCGCTGCCCTTGCCGACGTCACCAAAGCCGGCCACAACAGCCACCTTACCGGCCAGCATCAGGTCGGTGCCCCGGCGAATGGCATCAACCAGCGATTCGCGGCAACCGTATTTGTTATCAAACTTGGACTTGGTAACCGAATCGTTTACATTGATGCAGGGCAAGGGCAGTTTGCCATTGGCCATGCGTTCGTAGAGGCGGTGCACGCCGGTAGTGGTTTCTTCCGTAATGCCTTTAATGCCATGCACCAGTTCAGGGAACTGATCCAGCACAACGTTGGTCAGGTCACCGCCATCGTCAAGGATCATGTTCAACGGACGGCTGAAATCGCCGAAGAAGAGCGTTTGCTGGATGCACCAGTTGTACTCTTCTTCCGTCATCCCTTTCCATGCAAATACAGGCACTCCGGCTTGGGCTATGGCAGCGGCGGCATGATCCTGAGTGGAAAAGATGTTGCAGGAGCTCCAGCGAACTTCAGCACCCAGTTCGATAAGCGTTTCGATCAGCACGGCAGTCTGAATAGTCATGTGCAGACAGCCGGCAATGCGGGCCCCTTGGAGTGGCTTCTGCGGTCCGTATTCCTTTCGGATGGCCATGAGGCCGGGCATTTCCGCTTCGGCCAGCTCAATTTCCCTCCGGCCCCATTCGGCCAGCGACAAATCCCTGACTTTGTAAGGAAGGCTGAGATCTATGGATTTTTTTAATGCAGTGGACATGCAGCTGTATTTGCCGGCAAAGGTACAACCGGTGCATCAGTCGCCCCGTTAAACCGCGAAAAGGCAGCATGATCCTATGGCCTATTTTTGCCTGCACAAAAACCAATCATCATGTATCCGGAAGAACTGGTGCTGCCCATGACCCGCGAATTGACCAATGAGGGATTTGAAGAAATTAAAACAGCAGAGGAAGCACGAACGGTAATTGAGAACAACCAGGGCACCTTACTGGTGGTGATTAATTCGGTTTGCGGATGTGCAGCCGGCAGTGCGCGGCCGGGCGTGTTGTTGTCGCTGAAGCAGTCCACCAAAAAGCCCGAAGCCCTGTACACCGTTTTTGCCGGGGTGGATAAGGAAGCCACGCAGGAAGTGCGTCGTTATCTGGCTCCGTATCCGCCATCGTCGCCGGCCATAGCTTTGTTCAAGGGAAAACAACTGGTTCATCTGGTGGAGCGTCATCAGATTGAAGGGCGGCCTGCCGAAGTCTTGGCCCAGCACCTTCGTCAGGTGTACGAGCATTATTGCTGAACCCAAGCCCATCTTTCTTTACGTACATAAAGCCTTTTCCAAGGGGTAGTTTTTTTCACAAGCAATTCCCCGAGGCGGTTAACTGCAAGGGCTGCTGAGCTCATGATTGCGGCAATCAGAGCCATTTTTTCTGTAAATTGGAAGCTAAGTCAACAGCCTGCCACCATGAATGCCCCATCGCTTTTTTCCTTTATCGGTGCCTTTTTGTTCTTTGCGTTTGCTCAGGGGCAATCCACCCTGTTGTATGAGGATTTTGAAAGCGGGGCACTTCCTCCCGGGTGGAGCAACATCAGCAATGCCAGCGACGGAGGCTGGCAATTTGGAAGCAATACACAATTGCAGAGTCCCTTTTTTCCGATTCCAGCCCACACCCTGATGGCTGCTACCAATGATGCGGCCTGCAACTGCGATAAAAGCAATGAATACCTGATAACTTCTCCATTGGATTTCAGCGGCACATCGCAGGTGTATCTGGAGCTGGACGCATTTTTTACCAAGGCGATGTACCAGAACAAAAAAGAAAAAGCTGTTTTGCTCGTATCGTCCAACGGGGGCAATTCGTGGCTGCATGCCTTTACGTTTCCGGCCAGCGAAACGTGGGCTACCTATGGGGTAAACCTTTCCTCGTATGCCGGAAATAATCATGTGCTGATTGCAGTGAATTATCAGGACAACAGCGGCTGGATGAAGGGCATGGCTCTGGATAACATCTGGGTGTATGCCCCTGCTGCAGGCAATGATCTGGCCATAGCTTCCGTGGCCGCAGGCAAATACGATGCACGGCCTGCTTTCGTATCTTATGCCAAGTACCTGACCGGCACACCGCTTTTCGTTCGGGTAACCGTAGCCAACAGGGGCACAACGACCCTTACTTCATTTGACCTGACGCTATCCGATGGAGTCACCACGCTGACGGAAAGCATTACCGGAATCCAGCTGGAACCGCTGCAGCGTTACGTCCATGAATTTGCCGTTCCGGCTCAGATGCAGGCGGGCACATTCAGCTACACGGCCTCCATTGCTGAAGTGAATGACGGGGAGCCCGATGTTTCCGCCACCAACAACAGCCAGACTGTAGTGGTGAATATCGTTTCACCGGCACCAAACAAGAAATATCTGGCAGAAAACGCCACCGGCACCTGGTGCGCATGGTGTACGCGGGGTATTGCATTCAGTAATTATATGAAAAACACCTATCCAGATCAGTATATCGGCATTCATGTGCACGAAGATGACCCCATGGAAAACAGTGTTTATTCCACCGGTATCAGTTCCATGCCCGGTTTTCTGGGCTATCCCAGCGTTACGGCTGACCGGGAATACGTGATTGATCCACTGGATGTGGAAGCAGACTTCATTGAACGAATGACCCAGGAACCACCGGTGCTGGTTGATGTGGAAGCGGTTTATCAGCCCGGCATGCAGATGCTACAAGTAACCGTGCACGCCGAATTCACGCAAAACCTGCAGGGCGATTTCCGGATAGATGCCATAATCGTGGAGGACAGCGTGCAGAACAGTTCTTCAGGGTACAGCCAGTACAATGCGTATGCATATAACATTTACGGACCTATGGGAGGTTTTGAAAGCCTGCCCACCCCGATTCCTGCAACCCAGATGGTGCATCGTCATGTAGGGCGGGAACTGCTCAGCGGAAGTTTTTATGGCACAGCCAATGTGCTGCCGACTGTGATTAACGCAGGAGACCAGTTTTCGCACGCCTATCTGTACCCTGTGCCTTCCGAGGTCAATCTCAGCCAGGTTCAGGTGGTAGGAATTGTAACCCGCTACCAGTCTAACAGCAGCAACGTAGTGCTCAATGCGAACAGTGCGAAATGGACGTTGGCCACTTCCTCAGCAACTCATGCTGTTCCAGATTTTGCCATGGCCGTATACCCCAATCCGGCAAAAGAAAAAGCGGCGGTTCATTTTTCAATAGCCGAACCGGGTGAAGTAGTTGTTGCATTAAAAAGCTCCCGGGGGCAAACCGTCAAGCAGTATTGTTTTAACGGGGTAAGCGGCTGGCAACAGAAGGATTTTGATTTAAGCGGACTGCAGCCGGGCATGTATTTCGTTCATGTAAAGACGGGGGGGTATTCCACGGGCAAAAAGCTGATCGTAACGGAACAATAGGGCGGTGGTTGAGCAGTGATTTTTTCAGAATCAATCTGTGCTGTAAAATCCAAAACAGTTTCAAGCGATTTGCCTTTAACAAAGAGCAATACGAATAGAGGTATTCAAAGAACGGCTGATCGCTGCTTCGGTGGAATCAGAGGGCAGCATTTTTATCTGGAGGAACCGTTACTTTTGTTTCGTAAAGTTTTTCCCGTGAAAACAATAATACCCTTTCTGTTTGCCGCCATACTAGCGCTTTCATTAACTGCTCAGGGGCAAACCACCTTACTCTCCCAGGATTTCGAAGGCACCGGCCTGCCATCCGGCTGGAGTAACATCAGCAATGCCACGGATGGCGGCTGGAAATTCGGAACCAATACGCAGTTGCAAAGTGCTTATTTCCCGATTCCTCCCCATACCAAAATGGCGGCTACTAACGATGATGCCTGCAACTGCGATAAGGGCGATGAATACCTGATCACTCCCGTCATGGATTTCAGCGGCGCGGCCAATGTATTTATGTCATTTGATGCGTATTTCTACAAAGCTTCGTACAACAACAAGCAGGAGGAAGCGCATGTGAAAATCAGCACCGACGGTGGAACGACCTGGACCACCGTATTTACCTTGCCCGGCAATAGTGCATGGACTACCTACGACGTTAACCTGAGCGCCTATGCAGGGCAAAGCAATGTAAAGCTGGCTTTTAACTACAAGGATGGCGGCGACTGGCTCTATGGCTGGGCGCTAGACAATGTTAAGGTTTACGAACCGCTGGTAGGCACGGACTTAATGGTTTCCACCTTATTGGTTGGCAAAGAGGATCCCCGACCGGCTTTTGTTGGCTTTCAAAAATACCTGACAGGTTTGCCTTTGACGGTACGCGCCACGCTAACCAACAAAGGGACTTATGCGATTAATTCGTTTGACGTTAGCTGGACCGATGGAACCAGCACGCACACCGAAACCCTAACCGGTCTCAATGTGGCTCCTCTGGCCACTTACACCTACCAATCCCAGGTTCCTTATGTAACTCTAGGCGGCAATCAATCCATAACGCTCTCGGTGAGCAACGTGAACGGAGGGGCCAATGAGATTTCTACCACCAACAACAGCAAGAGCTACGCGGTTTATGGTGTTACCCCCAATCCGGATCGTAAATACCTGGCCGAAGAAGCTACCGGCACGTGGTGCGGCTGGTGTCCGCGCGGTACAGTGTATATGGACTACATGACCGAAACCTATCCGGATCAGTTTGTGGGTGTAGCTGTCCACAACGGCGATCCTATGGCCAATTCCACTTATGATAACGGCGTTAATACCTTTCCCGGCTTTATGGGTTATCCCAGCGTAATTGTTGACCGGGAATACATCATAGATCCCTCGGCTTTGGAATTTGATCTGATTGACAAAATTTCCAATGATGTGCCGGTAAAGGTTACCGTGAGTGGGGAGTACAATCCCAGTATCAAGCAACTGGCAGTAACGGTAACCGGTGAGTTTATCCAGAGCCTGAGTGGCAATTACCGGTTCAATGCCGTCATCGTGGAAGACAGCGTTACCGGAACCTCATCCGGATACAAGCAGGCCAATTATTATGCAGGTGGTGGCCAGGGACTTATGGGTGGATTTGAAAATCTTCCCAGTTCCATACCGGCCAACCAGATGCATTACAACCATGTAGGTCGCGCTATCCTCGGAGGTTTTCATGGAACGGCAGGCAGTCTGCCGACTACCCTAAATGCCGGCGATAAACATTCCTATACCTATACTTACGTGGTGCCTTCCACCGTAAACATTAACCGCGTACACGTAGTCGGCATGATTACGCAGTACAATTCCAATTCCGATAACATCGTGATCAATTGCAATAAGGGTGGTTGGGAACTTGCCAGCGGCTTTCAGGAACCGGGTGCTCCGGTGGCTTCATTGGCCGTTTATCCCAATCCGGCCACAGATGAAAGCGTTTTGCATTATCGCCTGTCCGCACCGGCTCAGGTATCGTACGAAATACGCAATGCCATCGGGCAATTGGTGCAGTCTGAAAATCTGGGGCTCCGGTCCGGTGAACAGCAAACGATGGTTGACATCAGTAAGCTCTCCGACGGCGTTTATTTCGTAACGCTGCGGGTAGGGCAGAACAGTTTTACGGAAAAGCTCGTGGTCAAAGGCAGTTAAGCTGCTCCAACGTTCATCGCTTTATCCCCCCTGAGTGAACCCCTCAGGGGGGATTTTTTTGCGATCTCCGGCAAATAAGTGCAACCGTTGCGTCAAAGACCAGAACGAAAAAATACCCGGCCAGCTGAACCGCTAAATCAGACATTCCACATTTTTCTTGAACGCCGGATGAGGCACTCAGTAACTGCTTCATTGATACAGGTTAAAGCCCTTAAAGTTGGTTTGCCTGAATTCAGGATATATCAGAAATGATTTGAAAAAACCAGCAATGGAAAAAACAAAGGGCGCCTTTTGGCGCCCTTTGTTTTTCAACCGGAACGATTTTATTGTACGAACAGTTTTTGGGTGTTGACACTGTTGCCGGCCCGGAGCACCAGCAGATAAGATCCTGCGGGCAGACCGTTGAGGTCAATGGCGGTAGCATGAGCGCCCGCTCCTAATGTCGTGCAACGTACATCAGCGACATGACGTCCGGCAGCATCGGTCAGATAGATGTGTACCGGCTTCGGGGCGGATAGTGAAAACTCGACGACAGCCTGTGCAACCGCAGGATTGGGATACAGCCTCATGGTGGTCAGTGCGGTCAGAGGCTCCAAGCCGGTATATGGCACGTTGTTGGGATTCCATTCAGCCCATCCGGCTGTCCAGTTATCGTTGCCGAAGGCGCCGCGGTAGCTGACCGGCGTAAAAAACGGATCGGCCAGGGCGGCAAGACTAAAGTCGGCTCCGGAGAGCAGCAAGCTGGTGTCAGCCGGCAAGGGATTCGGATTGCTCAGGTTGAAGGGGTCTTTCAGGCCAAGGGCGGCATTGGTCGAATAGGTCTTGTTGTTGTAGGCCGTGTTGCTAAACCATCCGCTGATGTCAAAAGTGCTGCCGGAAGCCACTTCAAAATTGTTGGTGCAGCCGCTGATGACCGTGTTGCGCACCTGCAGCACATCGTTGGTGGCATTGGCTTCGCAGGCGCTGCCATCTACCATGATCCCCGTAGGGAAGCCCATGAGCACGGAGTTGTAAATGCTGGTTCGGGTGTTGCGGCGCAGGTGAGCGGCTCGGCGGTAACTGCCGTTAATGGAAGTGGAAGAGGTAACGCGGGGTCCGGCAATGGTTACATTGCTGAACACGGGCTGGGTAAACGGCGCGTTGGAGGATCCGGTGGCATCGTTGTCGGATTCAAAGCCATTGGAGCCGCTTACGTCGGCTATGGCCGGATCGCGCAGGGCGTAGGCAAACTGGATCAGGCCCCGGTAGCCATTGTCGGTGTCAAAGTCATCGTCCAGGGCCCGGAAAGAAATCAGGTATTTGGCATTGACGGTACCGCCAAAAAACTCGTAGGAGTCATCGCCGCAGAAGCTGACCTGAATGTATTCCAGCGTGGTGCCGCGGCCCACACCGCCGCAGGTGAGGCCGTTGATTTCGCTGTTGGGTTGAAAGGCAATGCCGCAGAACTCAATGCGCACGTAGCGCAGGATGCCGCTGTTGTCGTTGTCATCGGGGTTGAGGCCGCCGCCATAGGTGCCGTTGCCCTGGCCGTCTTCCACGCCGCCTTCTATGATGGCTTCGCCGCCGGGTTGGTTTATCGAGGCGCGCCCCAACAAGATGATGCCACCCCAGTCGCCGTAGTTACGAAAGCCTACGGGGCCGTTGGAGGTAAAAACGATGGGTTCCTGAGCCGTGCCTTCAGCGATCAGCTTAGCACCTCGTGTAATAATCAGGGCGCCTTTGGTGGCTTTGTCGCCTTTGACCAAGGTGCCCGGTTCCACGGTAAGCGTAGCGCCATTGGTTACATACACAAATCCCTGAAGCAGCCAGATTTTGTCTTTGGTTAATGTGGTGTTTTGGGTGATGTAGCCGGAAATGACTTCATCGGCGCGGCCATGCAGTCCCAGGACCAGCAGGGCCAGAAGGGTAAACGTTCTTTTCATCCGAGACAGATTTTGTAACAAAAAAAGCAGGACAGCATAACGAAGTCCTTTCCTAAAGGTTAGCCCTTCGTTAAGTTGTGCGGGCTAATATTTCTGAACTGTTAAGAGGAGAGGGCTTAGAAGCTATAGCTGAAACCCACGGAAATGACCGTACCGGTTTTTGCCCGAACGATTTCCTTGTCATCAGCGGGGCGGAACCGGCCATCGTCGTTGACGTCCTGATACAGGATACCATCTTTAGCCAGCACATCCTGAACATTCAGCCGGAGCGTGCCATTGGGAATGATGCGGCGCGACAGCTGCACATCCAGTAGCGGCCTGCTGTTCTCGTAAATGTCCAGATACTCGCTGGAGCCGACAAACATGATGCGGCGGCCAATCTGGTTAAACAATACGGTGACGTTGGTTTCGCTTTTGGGTTCCTGGTAGGACAGGCCGGCGTTGAGGATGTATGGAGATTGGCCCTGAAGGCTTCGTGTGCTGTCGGCCGCATTGGCAATCAGTGAAACGTCGGCTACGGAGCGGATCCAGGCTGCATTAAGCTGGATCAGAAAATTTTCCATCTGATGCCACCATCCCGACAGCATACTGAGGTTTTTGCGGAAATCCAGCTCCACACCGTAGTTGCGGGCAGAGGTTACGTTGCGGTAGGAGCGGATGTAACCGCCACTGCTGATGAAATCGATGGTTTGTTCAATCGGTTCGTGGAATTTTTTGTAAAAAGCGCCCACTGAAAACACCTGACCGGCACCGGGAAACAGTTCGTAACGCAGGTCGTAATTGAAAATGTTGCTGCGGGCCAGTGTATCGTTGCCGATAACGACGGAAGTGGTGGTAAAATCATAGAAGGAAAAGGGTGCCAGCTCACGGAATTCAGGCCGCACGGCGGTTTTGGAAAAGGCCGCACGTACATTACTGTTTTCTCCGACTTTAAAAATAGCGTTTACCGAAGGCAGAAAATCAAAGGGCAGGTTGCCCAAATCGCTTGACCGTGTGTTGACGTCAACGGGTCGGTTGGTGTAGTCAAACGATTGAAGGCGTTGATGGAAAAACTCCAGCCGGGCGCCGTAGATGAGGCGCAGCCAGGGCAACACCTGCTGGTCCAGCATCAGATAGGTGGCCGTCAGGTCACTGCGGCCGCTGTAGTGGTCGGAAGGATTGGTGATTTCGTCAATGCTGAAGCCGGCTTCACCGATGTGGGCAGGTTGAAAGAGATCGCCGGGTGCAGAGGCCAGTATAAGGTTCGGATCTTCGTTTTCCGTATAGAACTTGATGAAGTTGGTGATTGTGTAACCCAGTACGCGGGCGTCAAAAACGCGGCTGCGTTGCTGATAAAACCATCCGGTACGCAGCAGGCTTTTGCGTTCCAGCATCCGGAACGAATAGGTGAGCTTGACTTCGCCTGAGTAGGCATTTTCATAGAGATACGAGTAAAACTTGCCGGCCAGGTTGGGCGAGGCCGAACCGACGGGAATATAGGCCAGATAAGGGTCGGTAGTGCCGGCATTGCGGTTGTAGTACAGCTTACGGAAGTCGGGCTGATCGCGGCGCGTATGGCTGAAGCCACCGTACCAATCCACTTTCAGTCGTGACTGGAGCAAGGTATGTTCGCCAAGCAACTGGGAGTTGACCAGCTGGTTGGAAACGAATTCATAGGCATAGTTGCGGATGTCAAACTGCTGTTCAATGTTCTGGCCGCCACGCACGGTGGTGAGATCGGATGAGTTAATGGTATAGGAATTTTTCCAGGCGATTTTATCGTTGGTGGAAATGCGCCACCCGATGTTAAACAGGGCTCCGGCCAGCACATGGGTGGAATAGGCCGAGTCCACGTAACGGAATTTGGGGTTGCTTTCCAGAAAGTCGAAGTCCTGACGGATGTTTTGGTTGAAGCGCTGGGACCGATTGTAGGTCAACGAGACGATGCCGCCCACACGCTGATTGCCCATGCCGGAAGAAAACTGGGCAGAGTAATTGGGCGCCATGGCCGGATGGCGAAGCAAAGCCCAGTTATTGGGCAACTGGCGCGAGTAAGCGATGATGTCGTCGGTGAGGGCCTGCTGCACGGTTTCGGTGGAGGGGAAGCCTTCCGGCAAAGCGCGGGAGCCATCGTCCAGACCCAGGAAATCCAGCCTGCCGCCCTGATAGTCGTACCAGGGACGGAAGGTAGAGATCGTGTTAAAGCCGGTAGAAACGGAAAGGTTAAAGAATCGGCGGTCGGGGATGTCGCGGGTGGAAACCTGAATAACGCCTCCGGCAAAATCGCCCGGCAGGTCGGGCTGAGCCGTTTTGTACACGATGATGTTGTCGATCAGATTGGAGGGGATCAGATCAAAAGTGAAGTTCTTGCGATCGGCCTCGGTGCTGGGCAGCGGGGTTCCGTTAATGAGGGCCAGATTGTAACGGTCGCTCAGACCGCGGATAATGGCGAATTTGTTTTCAGACAGCGAAACGCCGCTAACCCGCTTCATGGCTTCGGCAGCGTTTTTATCCGGTGAGCGGCGGATCAAATCGGAAGAAATGCCATCCTGAACCAGCGAAGAGTTTTTTTGCAGAATAAGCAAGGCATTGATGGATTCCTTTTTCAGTTCCGAGCGAACCACCACTTCTTCCAGGTCTTTGGCCATCGGAAGCAATACGACCTGAAGTTCGGTGGTTGCGGTACTGACGGTAATTTGCTCAACGATCTTGGTTTGATACGAAACGTATTGAACAACGAGGTTATAAACTCCATAGGGCACGCCAGAGATTTCAAAATAGCCGTCCACGTCGGTGATGGCGCCGCGGCTGCGATCGTTTTCCAGGAAAACGGTTGCACCGGTGAGCACGTCATTAGTGGCGCCGTCCAAAACGGTACCGGAAATGCGGCCGGACTGAGCAAAGGAATTTATGTGCAACAGCAGGAGAACGGTTGCGGCCCAGGAGCGAAAGGACATGATGAAAATGTTGGGTGCAAAGCACTCAACAGGCTTTGACCTTCATATTAATCCTGTGTTAAGTAAAGGTTACGCCAATTTTGTTTGGACTAAGAAATGTGGATAAAACCGTTTATTAACTGTGTACTCGTAAGATAAATAGCCATCCTATTGGCCATGGGATAACGGCTCCTGATCGTCAGAAATTACGGTGGATGGTGAACTCCACCAGGTCAGCCAGAGTGGTGCGATAAACCGATTCCGGAAAGAAGTGGAGATGCGCCAGGGCCTTTTGGCGGAATTCTTCCATTTTGTTTTCCGTGTACCGAATGGCACCCAATTCTTGCAGCAGTTGATGGAGCTCATCAAGTGCTGCAGCATGGTCCGGCTGTTCGTTGATGATGGTGGTGATCCGGCGGCGCTGGACGGCAGAAGCGCGTTGCAGAGCGATAAGTACGGGCAGGGTAATTTTTTTTTCGCGAAGGTCCATACCTGCCTTTTTGCCGCTGAAGGCGGCGGTAAAGTCCAATACATCGTCTTTCATCTGGAACGCCATGCCTGCGGCTTCGCCAAACTGCTTCATGTGCAGGGTAGCTTCATCGGAAGCGCCGGCGGAGGCTGCGCCGCTGGCACAGGCCGCAGCAATCAGCGACGCCGTCTTTTTACGGATGATCCGGTAATAATCTTCTTCATGCACCTGGAGGTTACGCGCTTTTTCCATCTGAAGGAGTTCACCTTCACTCATCTCGCGGACGGCATCGCTGACCAGCTGCAGCAGGCGGTATTGCTGATGTTCCACGCTGAGCAATAAGCCACGGGCCAGTAGATAGTCGCCAACGAGCACGGCGGCTTTGTTTTTCCACAATGCATTAATGGAAAAAAATCCGCGGCGCAGAGTGGCATCATCCACCACATCATCGTGTACAAGGGTGGCCGTGTGCAACAGTTCCACGAGGGCAGCGGCATGATAAGTGGCATCAGTAATGGCTCCGGCAGTGCGTGCCGCCAGCAGAACAAACATGGGGCGCACCTGCTTGCCTTTGGATTTTACAATGTAGCTGGTAATGGCGTTGAGCAGGGCTACCGAACTGCGCATGGATTCGCGAAACCGGATGTTGAACTGCTGCAGTTCATCGGCGATCGGCGCACGCAACGATTCCAGCGTAATCATGCGCCGGTGAAAATAGGCGAAAAAGAGCGGCGGTGTCGGAAAGCAGACAGCGGAGCCGGCGCATCGGTTACCTTTGGAGCCGCATGGTGTTGCACAATGTGTTGATCCAGGGTGCCCAGGGCCGGCCGCTGCTGCTGGATGTGTATGCGCCATCGGATCGCACCTCTGGCGTTGTGTTTTTCCTTCACGGATTCAAGGGATTCAAAGACTGGGGGCCCTTTCATCTCGTGGCACGTGCTTTTCAGCAGGCCGGTCTGATGTTGGTCAAGTTTAATTTTTCGCATAACGGAACTACGCCACAACGTCCTACGGAATTTGCCGACCTGGATGCTTTCGCCCGCAACAATCCGCTGCTGGAACTGGCGGATACGGAAGCGGTCATGAATTACATAGTTCAGCATTACTTCCGGTGGACAGCTCAGGAGGTAGAACAGGTTCCGTTTTATGTGGTTGGGCACAGCCGCGGAGGAGCGTTGGCCCTGCTGTTTGCCGGACGCGAAGCACGTATCACCAAGGTGGTCACGTGGGCTGCAGTGAAAGGATTTGGCACCCTGTTTACCAAGGAACAGATTGACCGATGGAAAGCCGATGGCGTGCGGTACGAATTCAACCAGCGAACAGGGCAGCAGATGCCGGTGTATTATCAATATTGGGAAACGCTGCAGCAGCACCGTTCGGAGTTGGATGTTGCTGCCGCAGTTGCAGCCATCAACAAGCCGGTGCTTGTATTGCATGGTAGCGAAGACCAAAGCGTTCCCGTAGCGCATGCCGAAGCCATAGGCAGCTACAACCACAAATGGGTTCAGGTAAAGATTCTTCAGGGTGCTGATCACACCTTCGGCGGGCGACATCCGTGGACCTCGGAACACCTTCCGGAAGCCCTCCAGGCAGCAGTTCAGGATACATTGGATTTTTTGCAGAACCAGAATGCGCTATCGGCCTCGGAGCCGACAGTTTTGGCTTCCTCGCGTCCTGAGCACACGACCCAACTGAACGTTTAGGACTTGCAGTTATGAACCTGTTTCGTAAACTGAATCAGCAGCGCATAGCGCGGGAGAATCAGTTGTTTTCCTGGCTGCATCGCATCAGCCTGCCGCTGGCCCGGGTAGCATTTTTTGCGGTGTTTTTCTGGTTTGGCGTGTTGAAAATCATGGAGCTAAGTCCGAGCATCGGGGTGATTCATACCATTCACGAACATACGGCTCGGTTTGTTCCCTGGGAGATTTACATCTTTCTTTTCGGGGCTTATGAATGCCTGATTGGTGTGTTGTTTTTGCTGCCGGGCCGGGAGCGATGGGTTTTATTTCTGCTGATTCCGCACGTCATCACCACGTTTGCTCCGCTGCTGCTGACCCCCAAGCTCACCTGGAAAGCGTTTCTGATTCCTAATCTGATCGGACAATACATCATTAAAAATCTGGTGATTGTTTCGCTGGCTTTGTTTGTAGCCATGGCCGATGCGCCGCAAGCCAGAAAGCCGGCTGGGGCTCCGGGATGAGCACAGACGCTTGACCCTTGACTTTACTGTTTATTCAACCGGTTGCGAAGCCAGTTGTGCGGCAGCGCCGTTCAACTGTTCGTACCACTGTTCTCCGTAGCGGCGGATAAGGGCTTGCCGCACGAATTCAAACAGGCGAATACCCTGATTGCGGCCGGCTGTGCAGGCCGGAGCGCAGATATTCCAACGGTGGTAATTCACGGCATCGTAGGTATCGTAGCGGGTAATGCGCACGGGATACAGATGGCACGAAACCGGTTTGGAAAAGCCGGCATGGGCCGTATGCTTCCACAGTCCCTGCGACCAGGCCTGTTCAATGCCGCAGCGGGTAATGCCGTTTTCGGTGATGGCATAAGCGCAGGCGCCGACGCCATTGATCAAAGGAGTAACCAGATCGCCTTCGCTATCCCATTGCCAGGCACCAAACTGGCGGATAGCCTGTCGTCCATCTTCAGTAAGATGGGGCAGAATGTACTCCTGAAGGGTTTCCAGGGTCAGCGCTTCCTCCCACAGCAACGGGGCACCGGAATCGCCTTCCACACAACAGGCACCTTTGCATTGGCTAACCTCGCAGGCGAACGGTTTTTCCACCACGTCATCGGAAATGATGGTTTTGTCTATAACGATCATGGCGGCGAAAGTAGGCTGTAGTCTTTAACCCCCAGCCCAAGAGTCGCTCGTTATATTTGCGGGCTACTTTTCTACCGCAGCATGGTATCCAACGATCGGTTCCGCGAGCTGGTGGCCCATTGTAAAGAGTACGGTTTTGTGTTTCCGTCCAGCGAGATCTACGATGGTCTGGGTGCTGTGTACGATTACGGCCACAACGGAGTGGAACTGAAGAACAACATCCGCGAGTACTGGTGGCGCAGCATGGTGCAAATGCACGAAAACATTGTCGGCATTGATGCAGCCATTTTCATGCACCCAACGGTGTGGAAGGCCAGTGGTCATGTGGATGCCTTTCAGGATCCGCTGATAGACAACCGCGATTCCAAAAAGCGGTACCGGGCCGACACGCTGGTGGAAGACTATCTGGCGCGGCTGGAAGAAAAAGCAGGAAAGGAAATTGAGCGGGCGCGCAAGCGGTTCGGCGATCGCTTCAATGAGCACATGTTTCGCCAGACCAACGAACGGCTGCAGCAACTGGAGCAACAGATGAATGACGTGCGCCGGCGGTTACAGGAGGCGCTGGAAACCAATGATCTGGAAGGCCTGCGTCGCCTCATTGACGACTGCGGCATTGCAGATCCGGAAAGCGGCACGCGCAACTGGACGGAAGTTCGTCAGTTCAACCTGATGTTTGCCACCCAACTGGGAGCGGTATCAGGCGAAAGCGATACCATTTATCTGAGACCGGAAACGGCACAAGGTATATATGTAAATTTTCTTAATGTACAAAAAACCTCGCGGCAGAAAATTCCGTTCGGCATTGCACAGGTGGGCAAGGCTTTTCGCAACGAAATCGTTGCGCGGCAGTTCATCTTCCGCATGCGGGAGTTTGAGCAGATGGAAATGCAGTTTTTTGTTCGGCCCGGAACGGAAACCGAATGGTACGAAACCTGGAAGCAGCGCCGGATGGACTGGCACCGCCGGCTCGGTTTTGACCCGGATGCGTACCGCTTCAAAGACCACCTGAAGCTGGCGCATTATGCCAAGGCAGCCTGCGATATTGAGTTTCGCTTTCCGTTTGGCTTCAAGGAGCTGGAAGGCATTCACTCCCGGGGCGATTACGACCTGGGAAATCATCAGAAGTTTTCGGGAAAAAAGCTCCAGTACTTTGATCCCGATCTGGGCAGCAGCTATGTGCCCTATGTGGTGGAAACCTCTATCGGTCTGGACCGCATGGTGCTGGCTGTACTCAGCGCTTCCTATGCCGAAGAACAGGTGCCCAAAGCAGATGCCGAAGAATCGTCCAGCCGCGTGGTGCTCAGGTTGCCTTCGGTTCTGGCACCTGTGAAGGTGGCTGTTTTGCCGCTGGTGGCGCGCGACGGTTTGCCGGAAGCGGCCCGCAAAATTTTCGACCGCCTGAAGATGTTCTGCCGCTGCTATTATGAAGAAAAAGATACCATCGGACGGCGCTACCGCCGGCAGGATGCCATAGGCACTCCTTTCGCTTTAACAATAGACCAGCAGACCCTCAGCGACGAAACGGTAACCTTACGCTATCGGGATACGCTGCATCAGGACCGCATATCGGTGAGGGGAGTAGAACAAATCATTCAGGAAAAGCTGGATTGGCGGCAGTGGCTGGCCTGAGCATGGCGCTCACGGTACAATCAGCTTGCGCAGCCATTGCTGGTTGCCCACCTGCACGACTACCAGGTAGGCGCCCGGAGGCCACTGACTGACGGGCAGGGTAAAGGACAGCGCCGCCCCTTCTGCCGATTGGCGATTCAGCAGGCAACGACCGACAGCATCATAAACAAACAAAGCTGCCTGCGCAGGTTTTTCACCTGTCCACTGCACATAAGCCACATCGGAAGCAGGGTTAGGAAACAGCAACAGATCACCAACAGATCCAACCGGTGCGGAACCGCTGAGCAGAATAGTTAGCGTTTTGCATAACGTGTCGGACGAGCAACTGTCGCGGCTGACCAGGCATACGGTGTACTGGCCGGTATCGGCATAGGTGTGAACGGGATTTTTCTGGGTGGAACTGCTGCCATCACCGAAATCCCATTGCCACCCGATGCTGTTGGCACTTTGATCGAAAAAGCTGACGGTAAAGTTGCTGATCTGATAGGTAAATCCGGCAGCAAACGGCGGACAGGTGATGAGCACTTCCTGGCAAATGGTGTCCGACGTGCAAAGGTCAAAAACGATCAGGCACACCGGGTAAGCACCCATGGCGGGGAAGGTATGCACGGGATTTTCCAGAGTGCTGATGTTTCCGTCTCCGAAATCCCAGAACCATTGCAACGTGTTCGGGGTCAGGTTGGTGAACTTAACGGTAAGCAGGTTTGCAGTCCAGGAAAATCCGGCGGCCAGCGGAGCGCAAACGGTGATTTGCTGGCACATCGTGTCTTTGCGGCCGCACAGGTCGGTAACCACCAAACAAACATCGTATGTGCCATTTTCTTCATAGGTGTGAACGGGATGGCTGAGGCTGGAAGTCATTCCATCGCCGAAATCCCAAAACCAGGCCACGGCAGTGGGAGTGGCTGACGTAAAAGCCACTTCCAGATAATTTTCCACGTAGGAAAAAGATGCCGTGATCGGGCTGCATACGGTGATCTGCTGGCAAGCCGTGTCCTGTTTTCCGCAGGCATCGGTAGCCACCAGGCAGGCCGTGTACACGCCATTGGCGCCGTACGTATGCATAGGGTTTTTTGTTGATGAGCTGTTGCCGTCGCCGAAAGTCCAGTTCCAGCTGACGGGATAATCGGAAAGATCCGTAAAGAAGGTGGTCAGATAAAACGATGAGGCGCTGAAAGCTGCATTAAGCGTGGTGCATACGGTGATGGTTTTGCAATACTGAAAAGCGTTGTTGCACAGATCGGAAACCACCAGACAAACGGCGTAGTTGCCCGGAGCACTGTACGTATGGGTAGGCTGAGAGGCGAAGGAGATGGTACCATCGCCCAGATACCAGACATAAGAAACGGCATTTGGCGCAGCAGGGGTAAAAGAGACGGTGAGCAGGTTAGCCTGTTCGCTGAACGAGGCAGTAAGTGGCGCGCAAACCGTGATGGTTTTTTGCACGGTATCGGAATAGCCACAGAGGTTTGTGGCAATGAGGGTAACCGTATAGGTGCCGTTGGCATTGTAGGTGTGGGTGGGATTTTCCAGGCTGCTGCTGTTACCGTCGCCAAACGACCATTGCCATTGGGTGGTGGCCGGAGTCTGATTGCTGAAACTGACGGTCAAAAAGTTTGCTGACCAGTTAAAGGCAGCTACCACCGGTGCGCAAACGGTAACCGGTTGGCAGGTCGTGTGGTATTTGCCACAGACATTGCTGGTGGTCAGGCAAACGTTATAGGTTCCTGCCGCATTGTAGCTGACTGAAGGGTTCTGAAGGAAAGAGTATCCGCCGTTGCCGAAAGCCCAGAACCAGGAAGTGCTGCCGGAGGTCTGATCAGTAAACTGCACGTTGAGGTAGTCGGTGGAGTAATTAAACTGGGAGTTCAGCTGACTGCAAACCTTAATGGTTTTACACAAAGTATCCGATAGGCCACAGGCATTGGTGGCAATCAGACAAACCGTATAGGTGCCGTTTGCCGCATAGGTATGCGTGGGATGCTGAAAAGAAGAAAAGATGCCATCGCCGAAATCCCATAGCCACTGAACGGAACCAGTGGTCAGGTCGTTGAAAGAAACCGTCAGGTCGCTGGCCGTATAGGAAAAGTCGGGCTCAATATCCAGACAGGTGGACACATTCTGACAGAACGTATCGGTATTTCCCAAAACATCCCACGCGATCAGACAAACGTTGTACACCCCGTCAGCAGCATAGGTATGAAACGGATGCATCACTGTGGATGTGTTGCCGTCGCCGAAGTCCCAGAAGTAGCTAACGGCATTGGTAGAAATGTTGGTAAACACCACATTGAGGCCGAAAACGGTATAAAGGAAGTTGGCGGTAACCGGTCCTAATCCCATATAGAGTTTGGTGCAGAAGGTATCGGAACCACAGCTGTCGTAGGCCACCAGGCAGGCATTGTAAATGCCCAGACCAGGCGGGTAGTCATGAACCGGATTGGCATCGCTGGAATAAGAACCGTCGCCAAAATCCCAGAAATAACCGAATGCATTGGAAGACTGGTTGGAGAAGGTGATTTTATTGTCGTGTGAAGAAACGGAGAAACCGGCACTTGCGGAAGAGGCGCAGGTGCCGATCTGCTGGCAGGTGGTGGAAGTGATGTCCGGGCAGTTGGTATGGCCTACCGTAAGGCAAACGGTAAATGCCGTACCCGTGCTGTAAGTGTGAACCGGATGTTGTGCGACGGACGAATTCCCATCACCAAACGACCAGAGCCAGGTGTTCGGATTTCCCTGCGACAAATCCTGAAAAGCCACCTGATTGTTATCGCTGCTGTAGCTGAATGCTGCCTGCAGGGCATTGCACGTGCTTATCGTTTTGACGACGGAGTAGGCCTTACCGCAGGAATCATAAGCTGTAAGCGTAACCGGGTAATTACCGGGCGACAGATACGTGTGCACCGGCTGTAAGGCGTTAGAAGTGTTTCCGTCTCCAAAAGACCATTCCGCCGAGGCAAGCATTGGGGTGTTCTGCTGAAAGGTTACCGTGAGCCCTGAAGTTTGAACGGTAAAGTCAGGCTGCAGTGCCGAGCAGGTGCTCACCAACTGACAACTGAGGTCGTATGTACAGGCATTACTTGCGGTCAGGCAGACAGCAACGTTTTGATTGATGTAGTACTGATGAAGCGGATTTTTTCCTGTACCGGTGGTACCGTCGCCAAAATCCCACAAATAGGAAGCAGCATTTTGGCTGCCGTTGAGGAACTTTATCAGCGAAGGTCCCTGATTGGTATAGGAAAAAATGCTGATTGGTGGTGAAGCGCATTGCGCATGGAATTTGACCAACCACCCAGCGGGCATCTGGTAGCAGCTGTCCTTAACGCAACCGGTGCCCACATTGCCGTCGGTGCTGAGTGTGTTGCCAGCAGTTATTACCCAGCCACCATCAAGCACCGTCATGGAAGCAGCAATGTCGTAACTGGTGCCTCCGTAGCTCTTTGACCACAATAGGGAACCGTTCAGGTTTAAGGCTGCTATCCAGAAATCTGCATACCATTGACTGCCGTAATGATCCTGAACGTCGCCGTCGGTGGAATACGATGAACCGGCTACCACAAGGGTGGTGTCGTTAACCGGAGCTGCAGCAGCAGCCAGATCGTAGTGCGACCCCCCCAGACTTTTCTGCCACAGCAAGGTGCCGGAAGGTGACATTTTCACGATCCAGTAATCGTACCAGACCGCACTGCCGTGATGGCCACTGACGTCGCCGTCGTTGGACGTGCTGTTGCAACATAGGATCCAATTGCCATCGGAAAGGGGGCGGATGGTGCGCGACTGGTCGTAACCCGAGCCGCCAAAGCATTTTTTCCAGACTATTGTTCCGGCCCCATCCGTTTTAATGACCCATACATCCGTAAGTCCATGCTGGCCGCTGACGTCGCCATCGGCTGAAGCGGTAGTTGCCGTTACATAAAAGCCATCAGCAGCTTCTGCAACGCCGGTGGCGTAGTCGTCCTCTGTGCCGCCATAGATTTTCTGCCACAACAGGTTGCCCGAACCATCCCACCGCAACAGAAGCACATCCCATTGATTGTCGGTCAGGGCGGTGCCGGCAAGCAGAATGCCGCCGTCGGATAAGGCAATAATTTCCGCAGCAGGAGGGCTTCCGGAAGCGGCGAAAAAGATCCTTCGAGTCCACAACGTATCACCCTGCGGATTGGTTTTCATAATCAGGTAGTAGCAGGAATCGCCCGGCAAACTTTCGTAGGCAACGGCCACAACAGAGCCATCGGCAAAGCAGTCAACCGAAAGGATGATAAGGTCTTTTTGCGGATCGGAAAAAGTGCGGGTCCACCAGACGGCTCCGTCGTAGCTGTGTTTTACTAATGAAAACGAGGTGGGCAGGTTGCATTCCAGGTTCAGCCGGGCGCTGATGAAATAGCCGGCCTCCGCTGCAGCCACCGAGCGAACAGAAGCAGCCGGTTGGCATAAGGTCCAGCCCAGGGCAGGCAGGCTTTGTGCCCGAACAGCCTGAATCCACAGCGCACTCAACACCAGCCACAGAATGAACTTGCAGCCATTAGCTAATCGCTGCACATCCTTAAAGACATAACGGAACAGGCAGGTGTTCATCAGGGGCACGGTCTGTAACCGACCGCTCAAGCAGGAAAGATAATCATAAGAGCAATGCCCGATTTCCTTCTTGATTCAGAGAACTGCACCGTTATTGCCTCACCACCCGGAACAGATGACGTTTTTTCTCAGAACTGATTTGAACGAAGTAACTGCCTGCAGGCAGAGCAGTCAGGTCGAGGGAAAAACTGTTCCGGGGTTCACTTAGGGTATTTTGAATGAGCACCTGTCCTAATGCATTGCGGACGTGTATGGAAACAATGGGAAAGGAAGCTTTCAGATGCACCAGACCGATGGTGGGGTTGGGTGTCATGAGCACAACATCATCCTGAACCGCAAACTGGTGAACAAAGATCAGGCTGTCGCATGTCGTTTGTGAGGAACATCCATCGGAAACGGTCAGACATACCGTGTACGAGCCGGGAACAAAAAGATGAAAGGGACTGGCTAGTGTGCTGGTGCTGCCATCACCAAAATCCCATAGCCAGGAAATACTGCCGGCGGTAAGGTCAGTAAAATAGACGGTGTCATTGGAAATTACATAAGTGAATTCGGGCAGTAATGGCGGACAAGAAAGTTCCAGCGGGAGGCAGGTCGTATCACTGCCGCAACTGTTGAAGGCAATCAGGCATGCACCATAAATGCCCGGCGCGGAATAGGTATATGAAAACATTTGCGCTGAGCTGGTCTGGCCGTCGCCCAACAACCACAGCAACGAATCAGCATTTGTGGAGAGGTTGGTGAAATGAACCGTGAGGTAGTCAGTGGTTGCGGAAAAGGCCGCCCCAGGCAAGGGGCAGGTCAGTGTAAGAGACAAGCAGAAGGTATCGGCACCGCAATCGTTGGTTGCTATCAGGCAAACGGAATAAGTTCCCGGCTCGGCATAGAGATGAACCGGATGCTGCTCCGTGCTGACGTTGCCGTCGCCAAACAACCACAACCAGCTATTGCCTTGATCGGAGAGGTTTTCAAAAGCAACAATCAGGTTTTGGGCCTCAAAGTCAAATGCTGCCTGCGGCAGGGTGCAGGTGATCAACACAGGCAGACAAAACGTATCGGCGGAACACGAGTTGATCGCTGTCAGGCAAACGTTGTAAGTTCCCGGGTCGGAATAGATATGCGAGGGATGTTCATCGGTTGAAGTGGTGCCATCGCCAAAATCCCATTGCCAGGCCTGAGCAAGAACGGATAAGTCCAGAAAATCCGCCTGCAGTTCATTGGTGCTCACCGAAAACAAAGCCTCGGGCGGGGTACAGGTAAGCGTAATAAATTGGCAGAACGTATCTGCCGAGCAGGCATTGGCCGCGATCAGGCAGACCCAATAACTTCCGGCAGAGGAATAGGTATGTTCAGGCTGAACATTCATTGAAAAAGAACCGTCGCCGAAATCCCAAAAGAAGGTATCGGCTGCAACGGAATTATTGAAAAATTCCACCTGCAATTCGTTATCGCTGTACGAAAAAGCACTTTGCGGCAACTGGCACACCGTGACAACAGTGCACGTCGTTATCGGATCGCATCCGTTGAAATTAACGGTAAGGCATACTGTGTAGCTGCCGGTATCAGCATAGGCATGCTGCGGGCTGGGAAGGGTAGAAGTAACTCCATCACCAAAATCCCAAAACCAGTCATCCGGTGAAACGGAAATTGCTGCGGAGAACGCAACCGATAGTCCGCTGACGGACTTAACAATTGTCGGTTGAATGGCCAGGCAGAGGTTTATGCTTTGCTGGAGCGTATCCGACTGACCACAGGCATTTGTAGCGATCAGGGTAACCACATAAACACCAGGCTGATCATAACGATGCATGGGAAATTCGGAAGTGGAAAAATGTCCATCACCAAAATCCCAATACCATTGCACGGCATAAGGAGATTGGTCATAGAACTGGATGCTGTCGTTCATCACTGCAAAACTGAATTGTGCCTGAGGCGGCAGACATACAGTGACCGGGACACACAGCGTGTCGGAGGAGCAGGAGTTCGAAGCGATCAGACAAACGGTGTAGGTTCCGGGGAAGGCAAACTGATGGGAAGGATGGATTTGATTGGACGATGCCCCGTCGCCAAAAGTCCAGATGTAATTGGTGGCCTCAACGGAATTATTTATCAATGAAACACTTAATGTATCCGTTGTTACAGTAAACGAAGCCTGCGCAAAGGAAGGACAGGAGGCATTCAACAGGGCAATCCAGGCTCCTGCCAGCGGGGTATCGCCTGTTTGGGCGCATCCGCCGTTCAGGTTGCCGTCTGACGACAGGCTGCCGCCTGCATGCACGTAGCGTAAAGAGTCCAATGCCAGAAAACAGGTGGAGAAATCATCCCATGTTCCTCCCACACTTTTCCCCCATTTGAATTTTCCCAGGCTATCCACTAAAAAAGTCCAGTAATCGCTCTGCCAGGTAGGGCCGATGTGGTCGGTTACCTGTGCATTGGCGGAATAGGCCGTTGCACCGATCACGGCAGCATTCTTGCCAATAATCTGCATGCCGGTCAGGAACTCATCCTGCTTTCCTCCATAAGAATTGTTCCATAATATATTACCTGAAGTATCCACGGCAACGAGCCAGGCATCATAGAAATCATTGGTGCCGTGGTGGCCGGAAACACCACCCAGGCTACTGCGGCTGCTGCCTCCGATCAGATACTTGTTTCCCCACCAGTCCAGCGCTGCAGCATATTCGTAATTCGTGCCACCGTAACAGCGACTCCACAGGATGTTGCCGCCAGCATCGGTATTGATCAGCAACAGGTCGGAACTGTCCACCTTTCCGGCAGGGTTGGCATCGTCGGAAAAAGTGGTAGCCAGCAATAAAAAACCGCCGTTCGGTTTTTCCAGAATATCGGCCGCGAACTCGTTATCGCTTCCCCCAAAGGAAACGGAAGCGAGTGGGGAACCGGCACTGCTGAGCAGGAGCAGATGCAGATCGCGCATCTGAGCACTGATTTGCTCCGTGAGCCAGGCTACAGTGCCCTGCGCCGAGCGAATGGCTTTTCCGTAACGAACGGTTAGCGAATCATGAAAAAGTTCTTTATATGACCACAGCAGTTGGCCCGACAGGTCGGTACACCACAGCGAACGGTAGTGCTGACCGGCGGAATCCACCGAACCGCTGATCAGCAATGCTGCAGCAGAGGCTGTTAAGGAATGTATGGTTTGTTTGCCACCCACTGGGGCAGGCAGCAAATGTTCAGTAAGGAGATTGCCGAGGATATCGTATGTAGACAACCACAGGTCGGAACTTGAAGCGGTATCGGCATTTTGCAAGGCTACCAATAAGTTACCGTCGCTCAGGCGAACGGCGGCCACGGCCTGTAGGTCGGGCCGGCATTGCTGCCATTGCAGGCCGGGCACATTCTGGCTGTTTGCCCAAGCTGCACACAACAGAACGAATGCCAATGCAGTGCGTATGACCATCGGTACACTTCATTGCGCTGCCTGAAGCGCCGCGCCAAGCAAAGAAACGACATACCGGGCACACGGCCGGTTCCGCGCCGTGAGGAAAGACCAGAACCCAAGCAGCTTAGTTCAGCCAGCGCAGGTGCAAGCCAACTATTTAGATAATTAATATATCACCAGTGGTATCGTCTGCTGCATGCTGCTGCTGCGCAGTTCCAGCCAGTACCACCCCGCTGCCAGATGGTGACCATGAAGGGTGAAACCGGCGGCATCCGGTGTCCATACTTCAGCATATACGGTCATGCCGGAGGCATTCCGCAGCACGAGAGTAACCGGTTCGCTGCCTGCCGGCAGCCATAAGGTTGCCTGCCCGCGGAAGGGATTGGGATAGAGCCGTGCGGCACCATCAGCAGCGGTCAGGCCGGTGCCTACGATGGTGATGAATTCACAATATTCCTGTTGGGAACAACCATCGGAAGCGGTCAGGCATATCTCATAGGTTCCGGGAACAGCATAGGTGTGACTGGGGTTCTGCAAGGTGGAAAAGCTGCCGTCGCCAAAAGACCATAACCAGGATATGCTGCCGGCACTTTGGTCCTGAAACTGCACGGTCAGTTCGTTAATGTTGTACGAAAACAGGACAGAAAACGAAGGGCAGGTAACCGTGACGAACTGACAAAAGCTGGATTGCGAGCAATTGTTGGAAGCGGTCAGACACACCTCATATTCACCGGGAGCGCTGTAGGAATGGACCGGCGAAACATCGTTGGAAGATGCGCCGTCGCCAAAGCTCCAGACGTAGGAGGTTGCATTCGTGGAGTTGTTGTTAAACTGAACCTCCAGTCCGTCTGCTGTAAAGATGAAGTCGGCCAGTGCCTGCAGGCATTCTACGGTGATGTCGGTGCATTGGCTGGCTGTGCCGCAGGAGTTCGTAGCGGCAAGACATACGGTGTAGGTTCCGGCATTCAGGTACGTATGTTGCGGATGCACATCTGTGGAGGTGGTGCCGTCGCCGAAATCCCACAGGTACGAATCAGCTCCCGAAGACAAATTCTCAAAACTTACCTGCAGAAAATCGACCTGGGCATTGAAAGCAGCAACCGGTAGCGCACAGGCTACAATAACGGTGGTGCAGAAAGTGGCCTGACCGCAACTGTTGGTAGCCGTGAGACATACTTCGTAATTGCCGGCAGCAGCGTACGTATGCTGCGGATGCTGTGCGGACGATGTGCTCCCGTCACCAAATTCCCACAGCCATGAAGTCGCATTGCCGGTATTGTTCAGAAACGAAACCGTTAATCCATTGGCCGAGTAAGTAAACGCAGGAGCGGGCACCGGGCAGCTTACGGTGATGTTTTGGCAGATGGTGTCGCTGTAGCAATCGTTTCCGGCCACCAGACAAACCTCATAGGTTCCCGGTGAAGCATACGTAACGGTGGGGTTTTCCTGACTGGAGTTCTGGCCGTTGCCGAATTTCCATTTCCACTTGGTTGCATTTGTTGACGTGGAAGTGAAGCTAACGGTCAGGTTGTTAGCCGACCAGGTGAAGCCGGCATCTACGGCCGGACAGTCCACCGTAACCGGAGCACAATACGTATCGCTGCTGCAGAAATTAGAAGCAGTCACGCAAACCGTGTACGTTCCGGGCACTGCATAATTGTGGATCACATTGGCGCCGGAGGCCGTATTGCCATCGCCGAAGTTCCATGACCAGGCAGCCACGTTGGAGCCCGTTGCGGAAAACAGCGCCTTCAGGTTAGTTGAAGAAAACGTAAATCCTGCCTGGGCGCTGTCGCAAACGACAGTGATCTGTTGGCACAAGGTATCGGCAGTGCAGGCGCTGATAGCAACCAGACAGACCGTGAACGTACCGGCAGCGGAATATGCATGAACCGGTTGGAAATCCTGACTGGTGTTTCCATCGCCGAAATCCCACCAATAGGCATAAGCCGAAGTGGAACTGTTCTCAAAGCTGACCAACCCTCCTCCTGTGGGCTGGGCGCTGAATCCGGCCTGTACATCGCAACCATCGGCCGTCTTGACCAGCCAAAAATCGTAATCGCCTTTGGGATCGGAAATATCGTGATCGGTGCTGTTGGAATAGCCCACATGAACCAGCAATTGATTGCCGTGGACGAACGACCGGGAAAGGAAATCGTCACCACTGCCGCCGAGACATTGCTGCCACAATACCGATGTGCCACTGGTTTTCAGCAGCCAGAGATCATTCAGCCCGAAACTGCAGTTTTTGGATGCATCAACTGGAGACGCTGAATTGCCCGAAAGAAGGATGGCACCGGCATCTGAGGGCAGGCATCCTGCAGCAAAATCGGTGGCGGTGCCGCCCCATAGGTTGGAGAACCATTCTGTTCCCTGATCGTCTGTTTCCAGGTACCAGTAATCGGTGGTGGTATTGATGGTGGAAAATCCGGCAAGGGCAAAGTGCCCATCGGGCAATTCGGCAACATAAAGGCCTGCATCATCGGCAGCGGTTCCATATAAAAAATTCCAAAGTTCATTTCCCTGTTTGCTGAGCCGGGCAATCCAAGCATCACTGCCGCCTTTATTGCCGGAAACAGTACCGTTGTTGGAATAGCTCAGCCCGCACATGATGTAACCGCCATTGGCGGTGCTATTGATGGAAGTAAATTCATCGTAGTTGCTGCCGCCTTTGGTTTTTTGCGTAACCATCATGCCGTTGAGATCAAAGTAGAGCAGCCAGCCATCGCCGGCATCTTTGTATTCGCTGACGTCGCCGTCGCTGCTGAACGTATAACCTACGGCGATGAAAGCGGTATCGCCGCTGGAGGCCATATCGTTAGCTATTTCGTCGCCGCTGCCCCCAAAGGTGTACGACCAGAGAATGGCTCCGGAAGCATCGGTGCGAACAATCCAGAAATCCGAACCGCCTTTGTTGGAAGCAACATCGCCATCGGAAGAACTGGTTCCTCCACAAAAAATCATATCGCCGTTGGGCAACAGATGAACTGCCTTGAATACATCATCTCCGCTGCCTCCGTAGTTTTTCTGCCACAACAGATTTCCATCGTTGTCCGTACGCACCACCCAGGCATCGCTGCCGCCGTAGTTGGTGCCTACATCGCCGTCCACGGAATAGGTGCTTCCGCAGATCACGTAACCGCCGGAGCTCGGCGCAGCAGCGTCATAGGCCCGGTCGGCCAGACTTCCTCCAAAATTCCGGGACCAGAGAATTTGCGGAGCCTGTGCCTGAGCGGATCCATGAAGCAGACAGCAGGCAGCATAGATGACCACAACATTTTTCAGGGTACAGCGAAGCGACCGACTTATCCATCCATTGTTCATGACCAAGCCATTTTTTCAAAAGTAGGGCACCCGGCCGGTCGGACAGCATGCAGTGGAGGAGTTGTACACAATCAAGTCATGGAGTGTCCAGAAATTTTTTTCCTGAGGAAGTGAGCCTGCCCTGAAGGAACTCCGAACAAAAACTCAGGGTTGATGGTGTGGACGAAGAAAATCACTCACCCAATCGGTGGCCTGTTGCAAAGCGACGGGCAACGCATCATTAACCAGCACTCGGTCAAAAAAAGGTTCGTACTGCAGTTCGTTGCGCGCGCGTTCCAGCCGGAGTTGCTGTTGTTGGATGGTTTCTGTTCCGCGCTGCAGCAGCCGCTGCTCCAAAGCCTGCCATGAAGGAGGACGCACGAATACCGTCAGGGCATGGTCGCCAAACTGCTCTTTCAGACGACGTGCACCTCGCACATCGATGTCGAACAAAATGGTTTTTCCCTGTTTCCAACCCGAGCGGGCTTCGTTGCGCAACGAACCGTACAGCACGCCCGGATACACTTCTTCCCATTCCAGAAAATCTCCTGCAGCAATTTTTTCCCGGAATTCCTTTTCGCTGATAAAAAAATAATCGCGACCGTGCTGCTCATGGGGTCGCGGTGCCCGCGTGGTAGCCGACACGCTGAAATACAGTTCCGGAAACTGGCGCAACAGATGGCGGGCAATGGTGGTTTTTCCGGCGCCCGAGGGTGCGGTGATCACAACCAGCTTGCCCATGCGGGCGAAAATAGCGGATGGAAGAAGCTTTAAGAGCGCTAAAGCCGGATCAGCGATTCAGGAAATAGTAAAAATTTTTAAATACCCTCCCGAAATGAAATTGCTGGACGATGGCAAAATCGTATTCCGGACGGATCAAAGCATAATACCGGTCCGGATCAAACAGCACAGGATTGCCCTCTCGGTCGTACTGCAGTACCGTATGCTGCGTGCGCGGCATGCGGAAGCAGGTTACCGATTTGCGGCTTCCGTGCGCATCCAGCACCTCCAGTTCGCAGTAGGGGGTGGTTTGGAGAATGGAATCCTTTTTGGGCAGGTCGTTGGCATAGACCTCTGCATTGAGCGTGCTGAAGAGGTTCAGGTAACCATACAGATTGGCCTTATTGATCCGGTCACCGGTGGCTACATCCCCTTTGCCGTTGCGTATTATCATGGAATCAGCAGAGTACACTTCCAGAATAAATGAGCTGTCCGCACTCTTCGCATAGGTAAGCGCAATGCGGCGCAGTTCACCGGGCCGGTATCGGAAAATGTTGGTATCACGGACCTTTTCTTCCTCCGTGGAATAGCGGGATTGCAGCGTACCGACAAACTGGGGCAAAGCGGCAACGTAAGGTTTTCGCGAGCCTTCCAGCAGCAGGTACGTTCCGCGGTTGTCTAATGTCGGACCTCCCACGAAATAAGCTTTGATGAGCCGCCCGCGCCGGTCATAGACTTCCACCCGCTTGTTGTGGTTGGTCATGGCGGTAATGACCGTGGCCTGCGCGGCATCAGCCACCGGATATTGGATGCGCACCCGATGCAGCGTGGACAACAGAATGTCCATATAGTCCTTGCGGGCATAGTATTTATCGTTGATGATCCAACGGTTTCCCGATCGTTGGTAAACGATGCGCCGACCCTGCATATCGGCAATCGCGATGCGGTAAACTGCAGCAGTATCTTCAATGGCAAAGGCAGTTTCATCGGCAGGAAGCGTTGTCCAGGGCGCTTTCAGCCAGATGACGATGCCGGCCAGGGCAGCCAGCAGCACAAACAGCAACAGGTAAATGCGCGTAGATTTCATGATCTGGCGAGCAAAAAGCGGCGCAGCAAATAAAAGAGGATGCCACCAACCAACAGCAGCAACAGGGGAACGCCGACGTTGATTACCTGCCAGAGGATACGCTCCGACTTCAGGCGGGCTGTGTCCAGCAGGTGAAGCTGAATGGTTTTGTTCCGGGTGTCCAGCAGGGTTCGGTAACCGGCCAGGTAATCCACGCAGTTGGTTAGAAAATCCTTGTTATCAAAATAACGATGGTTGAAGCGGTCGTAACCCAGTTCCAGCGGAAAGCCGCGTCCGTCAAATTCGTTTGAGCCGATGTCGCCATCGCCCACAACAATCATTGCCGTGGGGATGCTGGTAGGCTGAAACGGCCGTTGCAATGAATCGCGCAGCAAGGCTTCAAAGCTTGCGGTGAGGCGGTTGCGGAACAGCGAAGGAAACGAACCTTCCAGCAAAACGGCAAAGATCTGGTTGCTGCGGTTGAAACGGCCAGCGTCAGGGCGATTGCGCAGTTCGCTGAAATCCACCTGCCAGGGCGTAAACACCGCCCGGCTCCGGGGGGAAGAATGCAGTAATACGGTCTTGTTGATGCCCCGAACGGCAAGGGTATCCAGGGAAGAAACAAACCGCAACCGGATGGCGTCCAGTTGCTGCACGATGGGATGATGGCCCCGCGGCGTGCTGATGGGAAAATAGAAGCACGGATAACGGGCAAACCGCGGCCGGTTGTCCTGTTGCGCCACCAGCAGAGGCACTGCAGCACATTGCAGATCCAGCACCAGATTGGGATTGAGCCGTACGCCGTAACGAAACAACTGATCTTCCAGATTGAGCTGCAGGTCGGTAGCCAGAAAGGAACTCCTGCGCCTTACGCTGTCCACATCAGCAGTCAGCGCATCCAGCAGCCATAAAATTCGTCCGCCGTTCATCAGATACTGATCCAGCTTGAATTTGTCTTTTTCGTCAAAAGTGCTGCGGGGTTTGGCCACCACGATCACCTTGTATTGCTGGGGAATAAAAGCCCGGCTTTTTATATCGAAAAATTCATAATCATAAAACGACGACAGCTCCTGCAACAGGTCGAACAGATAGACCTGCTCCAGTTCCTGGTGGCCGGTCAGGAAGGCAATGCGGGGCCTTACGGGAAACGAAAGTTGACGGATAGCTTTGCCGATCTGATGCTCCAGACGCGACAACGACAGCAGCAGCGACTCATCGGCAGGCATGCCGCTGGGACTGAGTAGCAAATTGACGGCGGCTTCCCTTCCTTTGTAATAAACCAAAGCACCGGGAATCACCAGCTGCTGGCTGTATTCATCGCCGCGTCGCAACTGCACATTGGCAGGCTGTAACCCTTTTTCCCCATACTCCCGCAACGTTTCCTGAATTTCCCGCTCATTTTTTCCTTCCAGCGGATTGACGAATTCGTATTGCAGCCGGCGGCCTGCATATACTTTCATTTCATCCAGCATTTCGCGTGTGGCCACTGCAAGCCGGCGGAACCCACCGGGCAGATCGCCCTCAAGCAGCACCCGTACCGTCACTACATCATCCAATTGGCGCAACTGATTTTTGGTGGAATCGGTCAGCGTATAGCGCTTGTCGGCTGTTAGATCCAAGCGCAGAAAGTAAAAGTGGGCCACTACATTGATGGCCAGCACCATTCCGGCCATCAGCAGGAACGTGATCCAGGGCGATGGGGCACGTCGGGATTGCTGCATGGGTTTGATCATTTGTTGCGCAACAGATGAACCGAAGTGACTGCAGCCGACAAAAACAAAAAACTGACGCTGGCAAAGTAGAGCACATCGCGGCTGTCCACCACGCCGCGACTGATGGAATCGTAGTGATACTGCATGCCTAGTCGGCTAATCAGGTCGCTGACGGCAACATGACCGATCACCAGGGCGCTAAGGGCATCCATGCCGGCATACAACAGAAAATTCAGAAAAGCAGCCAGCACAAAGGCAACGATCTGATTTTCCGTCAGCACGGAAGCGAACAGTCCGACGGCCGTAAACACCGCTCCCAGCCAGAGCAGCCCAAAGTAGGAGCCGGCCATAGCTCCATAATCCACATCACCGCGCACGGCACTCAACTCCGCAACAGTATAGAGATACAGCAACGTGGGCAGCAGCGACAACACCAGCAAGACCAGCGCCGCCAGGTACTTGCCCAGAACGATGCTCCACGCCGTAATGGGACGCGTTAGCAGCAGTTCCAGCGTGCCGGAGCGTCGCTCTTCAGCAAACAGCCGCATGGTAATGGCTGGCACCAAAAACAGCAGCACCAGGGGTACCTGATCAAAAAACACCTCCAATGATGCATAACCGTAATCCAGCAGGTTTCCCGGAAACACCCAAACGACCAAACCGGTAAGCACCAGAAAAACGGCAGTAGCCACGTATCCCATGGCAGAGCCATAGAACGAAATCAGTTCCTTTCGCAGAAGGGCCATCATGAGGAAGCCGGGGTTTCGCTGGTTAAGATGCGGAACACTTCTTCCAGGTCATCGTGCTGTTCCTGAATGGTGCGGATCATGTTGTTTTTCTCCTGGGCAAAAGCAAACAGCTGCGCCTGATTGGCAAAGGCGGCGCGCACAATTACGGTGCAGGCATTCTGCTGCTGTGCTTCCAACACACCCGGCAATGACAAAAGCGCCCTGGCTTCCACTGGACTGGAAAACGTGACGATCAGCCGCAGGGCCGCATCGCTGCGGGTTAACAAAGCCTCCAGCGTGCCGTCAGCCATAATTCGTCCACGGCTAATGATCACGGCCCTGGAACACAGTTGTTTTACCTCCTGCATGATGTGGGTGGAAAGGATCACCGTTTTTTCCCGGCCAATGTCCCGGATGAGCTGGCGGATTTCCTGCAACTGCAACGGGTCAAGTCCTACGGTAGGCTCGTCCAGAACCAGCACCTGCGGATCGTGTATCAGGGCCTGTGCCAGTCCCAAGCGCTGCCGGTATCCTTTGGAAAGAGCGCCGATTTTCTTTTTCTGTTCCGCACCCAGCCCCACCTGTTCCATCACCTGATCTACCCGGTGGCGGGTATGCTTCACCCGATGTAAAGCGGCAACAAATGATAAAAATTCCCTTACGTACAGGTCGGCATATAACGGATTGTTTTCCGGCAAATATCCAATGCATCGCCGGGCCTCAAGGCTCTGGGTGGTTATATCGTAGCCACATACGGTCACCGTGCCTGCCGTCGGAGACAGATAGCCGCAGATGATGCGCATGGTGGTGGTTTTTCCTGCTCCGTTTGGCCCCAAAAAGCCCAGCACTTCGCCGCGCCTTACGGAAAAACTGACCTCATGAACGGCAAGCTGATTGCCGTATTTTTTGGTCAGGCCGCTGACGGTTACCGACACAGCAATGCAGGTTTTGTTTGTAAATCGGCGAAAATAGATAAACGCGTTTGTCGGCTTTACATGGTGTAAAATCCACGCCGCGTTGTTTCCACCAAGCCTTCAACAGAAATCGAATTGCTACAAAGCAAACCTCAGCGACGCTTCCAATGTTGGCTTTTTCTTACGGGCTTTGCAGTTGCACCTAATCCTGTTGGCCGCGCATATTTGTATTGCGGATAGGTCAGTTGAGCAACGGACAACCTGCCGGGAATCAGGTGCAGGCGCTCTTCAATTTCTTCCGGGCGCACCAACTGGAATTCCTGAAACACTGCCTGTGTTATGCGGGCACAGGCTTCGGCATCGGACTGGGCGCGGTGGTGTTGGAGGGAAATGCCTAAAAAGCGCGACAGCGCGTCTAATGAAAACGACCGGGTTCGCTGCCCCCAGGCTTTTCTTGCCAACTGCAGGCTGCAGATGTAGTGCACCGGCTCAAAGGCGATGCGATAATACCGCAGCAGACTTCGCAGCACCTGCAGGTCAAACGATGCATTGTGGGCCACCAGCATTTCGCCCTGCAGGTAGAATTGCAGCTCATTCCACAACTCGCGAAAATTGGGTTCGAGGCGAACGTGCTCAGCCGCTATGCCATGCAACTGCGTGTTGTAGGGATCAAAGCGCAATTCCGGCGGACGGATCAGCCATCCTCGCGATTCGGTGATCCGGAAGTTGCGCACCACGGCAACGCCGATTTCGCAGGCGCTGATGCTGGTTTCATTGGCCGTTTCAAAATCAATAGCGATAAAATCCAAGACCCTGCGTTCGGAAGATTTACGGTTTCCGAACAGGCAAATATCCCTGCCCGTGTGCAGAATGACAACCCCTCAGTGCGGATTTTGAAATGCAGTATGGGTCAGAAACGAGGTGTCGGTCAGGGCTTTGAGGAAGGCCACCAGGTCGGCCTGCTGCTGGGCAGAAAGCTGAACGCCGCTTCCAATACCCTGAAGGTGAATATCCAGGTTGGGGGAAGAAGGCTTTATGCCGCTGCTGTAATGCTGCACCACTTCTTCCAGCGTCAGGAAGCGGCTGTCGTGCATATATGGAGCGGTAAGTTCAATGTTGCGCAGGGTTGGTACCTTAAAGGTGGCGAAGTCTTCCGCCTTGCCCGTCACGGCGCCTCGGCCGGCATCGGCAGGGGCTGCATCCAGACCATTATTGCGAAAGGCATGGTCGGTGAACAGACCTTCTGCATGGCAATGGTTGCAGAGCCCATCGTTCAGAAAAATTTGGTAGCCTCGCTTCTCCTGAGCCGTCAGTGCAGCCGTATCGTGTTCAAATACAAACCGGTCATACCGGGAATTAAAGGAAATCAAAGTGCGTTCAAACTGAGCAATGGCTTTAGTAACCAGCGTGCTGTCAATGGTGCGAGTGCCAAAAGCCTGGTAAAAGCGATCAACCATATCGGGGTCTGCCTGCAGGCGGGCTGCCACTTCTGTCCAGGGAGTGTTTAGCTCAACAGGGCTGACCACAGGGTCATGAGCCTGCAATTCCAATGTTGGCCGGCGTCCATCCCAAAAGAACGATTTTCCCCAGGCCAGATTAACCAGCGGCATGGCGTTGCGCTTGCCGGCAATACCTTCCACGCCAATGCTGAACGGGCGGTTGTCGTCAAAAGAATGCTTCTGCTGATGACAACTGGCGCAGGACATGCTGCCGTCGGCCGATAAACGGGTATCGTAAAACAGCAGACGGCCAAGCGCTACGCCTTCAGCCGTTTGCGGGTTGTCGGCAGGCAGGTGCGGACTGCCGACATAGGTGGTTACCCACTGGGGGAAATTCAGGTGAGCTGGAGTGGGTTCATAAGGTTTTTCTTCTGATGAGCAAGAAGCGAAAACCGATAGTGCTGCTATAGCCACCAGCCACACGACGTGGCGAAAACAGAAAGCCATATAGTTATTGGTTTCGTTTGGCCAGCTTGCGCGTGGCTGCCAATTTTTTTCCTTCAAACAGGCTGAGGAAATAGGTGCCTTCCGGCAGATGGGCCAGGTCCCAACTCCAGGATTTGCCTTGCATCAGATCCTGAACGACAATGGCTTTACCCGTCAGGTCACTGAGCACCACACGTGTTATGGCGCTTTCAGGATTCACCGTTACGGTAAGCTGGGACAGGAACGGATTCGGATAAACGGAGAAATGATCGCCTCCCGGCTGATGGATACCGGTGTATTCCGATAAGGCCTGCTCAATGGCGCCCTTAATGTTCTTGTCATGCGAAGGACTGTACCCTTTCTGGTTATAGTACACCTTATGGGTAGGATTGCCAACCACCACTACGGTGGGCATGCCCATACCGCCATAGTAATTGGTCTGTGCCGCATCCCCGGCAAAAACCGGATGGTTCATCGCATTGGCTGCAAGCCAGTTGTTCATGGCCATGCAATCGATGCTGTTCTCGTAGCCAAAAGTGTAAAAATGCACGCGGCCGGGGTGAGAGTTCTGAAAAGGAGCAACCAAAGCTTCAATGCCCTTTCCGGCCGTAATGCAGGGGGTGCAATTCATCATCGCGAATTCAAGTACCACCACATTACCCTGATCCAGCTCACTGTACAAATGATGAAAGTTTCCTGCACAATCGTTCACCTGAAAATCCATGGCCGTGCTCTGCGCCCGCAGCACCGGACCTGCAAGCAGGATCATGCATAATGCTCTAACCGGCAGTTGAACGGCAATGCGCTTCATGCTGTTTCAAAGTTACGTTTTTACAGTTGGTTCCGTTTCGGGTTTGGTCAGGATTTCCCAACCAGTTCCCCAAACTCTTTTTCCGTCAAAATCTGTACCGTTTGCAGTTTCCGGGCTTTTTCCAACTTACTTCCCGGATTTTCGCCGACAACCAGGTAATTCAGTTTGGTAGTAACCGAGCTCAGAATGGTGCCGCCAAGTTTTTCCACCAATTCTTCAGCTTCTTTTCGTTTCATGGTTAAAGTGCCGGTAAACAGAAACGTTTTTCCAGACAGCGGGCCGGCGGGCTTCTCGGTTTGCCGGCGACTGACGGCCACACCCAATCGGGCCAGTTCGTCCAGTTCCTCCTGATTTTCTTTCTGTTGAAAGAAATCGTACAGGCTGGCAGCCACCTTGGGGCCTATATCTTCTATCTGCTGGAACTGCTCCGGAGTCCAACGGGTGAATTCGCGCAGGTCGGTTACCTGCTCGGCCAGTTTTTTTGCCGTGGTTTCTCCCACATAGCGGATGCCCAAACCATACAGCAGCCGGTGCAGGGGTTGATTTTTTGAGGCTTCAAGGGCAGCGATCAGGTTGCTCACCGATTTGTCACGCCAACCGGGAAGTTGTCGGATCGCTTCAGGATCCAACCGGTACATGTCGCTGATGCGGTGCAGCAGACCGGCCTGAAGAAATTCTTCCACAGTGGCCGGCCCCATACCGGCAATATCCATGGCATCCTTGCTGGCAAAATGCCTGAGCCGCTCGGCCAGTTGAGCCGGACAGCGGGCATTAACGCATCGCCAGTTGGCTTCATCCGCAGTCTTATGTAACAAGGCCTGGCACGAGGGACAATGTTTCGGAAAAACAACAGGCTTTTCTTGGCCGGTGCGCGCTCCGGTTACGGCTTGCACCACATAGGGAATGACGTCGCCGGCCCGTTCGATAACGACCCGATCGCCAATGCGCAGATCTTTTTCACGAATAAAATCCTCATTAAAAAGGCTAATGGAAGAGACCGTAACTCCGCTCAGGGCTACGGGTTCCAGTTTGGCTACAGGTGTAATGGTTCCGGTTCGGCCTACCTGAAACTCCACACGCAACAACGTAGTGATGGCCTGCCGGGCAGCGAATTTGTAGGCCATAGCCCAGCGCGGATGGTGCGACGTTGCCCCGCAACGTTCCTGCAGGCCAATAGTGTCCACCTTGATAACCAAACCATCAATCTCATAGGGGTAATTCTCTCTGTGTTGTTCCGCTTGCTGACAATACGCAATGACTTCTTCTATATCGGAAAAGCAACGCAAGTGGCCGTGAGGTGTTTTGAAACCCAAACGATGCAGCAACAAAATGTTGCCGGAGTGGCTGTTGAGCGAGCGGGCCAGCAGATCGTTGCCGGAAGCATCAACGGCATAGCTGATGTGGTACACGATGGCTTCCATCTGGCGGTCGGCCACCAAACGGGCATCTTGCTGACGCAGGCCGCCGCTGGCTGCATTGCGAGCATTGGCAAAGGGCACTTCGCCGGCTGCCAGTCGCTTTTCGTTCAGGCGCAGGAAAGCCTCCTTGGGAATGATCACTTCGCCGCGGATTTCCATGCGTTGAATGCCGTGAGCAGTCAGGGGGGCACGCAGGGGCAGCGAGCGCAACACACGAACATTGGGGGTTATGTCCTCGCCCTCAATGCCATCGCCCCGGGTGGCACCACGCACCAGCCGGTCGTTTTCGTAAATCAGGCTGATGCTGGCTCCGTCCAGCTTGGGTTCCACGCAGTACGGAATCAGGTCGGTTTGGGTGAGCTCACGCACCCGCTGATGCCAGGCACGCAGGTCGCCGGCATCGTAGCTGTTCTCCAGGCTCAGCATGGGCACCAGATGGCTGACGGTAGGAAACTCCTTGGTCAGCGTGCGGGCTACCCGCTGCGTGGGCGAGTCGGGGTCCTGGAATTGCGGATAGCGTTCCTCCAGCTGGCGCAAGGCCGTAAACAGGCGATCGTAATCCGCATCGCTGATCACGGCTTCCGAGCGCACGTAATACCGCCAGTCGTGGTAGGGGATGACTTCCCGCAGCAAAGCGATGTATTGGCCGGCTTCTTCAGCATCATGAGGAGCAGATAGATTTTTTAATAATGTTTCTGTAAGCCTGGTTAGCCGCTGTTCCTGCTCCGGAGTGTACATGGCGGTTGGTAAAGATACAGGCAGGAACAGCTGGCTGTTCAGCCGGAAACCTGTCCGAAGACCACCATCTGATCCAGGGTAGGCTGCGGGCTGCCTCCTCTCGGCTCCAAGGTTATAGCAAATGCCACGGCATCGCGGGCATCCTTCATGCGCACCAGACCGGAAGAGGCGTCAAAAACGCCGGCATCCACCGGTTTTTGTTCGGCGGTGATAAACCACAACTGATACTGCCGGTCGGCAGCCGGAGCAGGCATATTTTTTACATCCAGAAAAACGCTATGGGTTACGGTATTCCAGTAAACGACAGCCAGATTTTCCGGTGCTTTGGAAGTGCCGGTCAGCTGAATGCGCCGTGTGTGCAAGTCGCTGAGCAGGGCCAGTTGTTCGCTTTGGGTCAGCGACAGCTGGCGCAGGGCATCGTGTTGTTCGGCGAGCTCTTTGTTGCGCTGGTGCAGGTCGGCCAGTTGTCGCTCCAGCTGCCTTTGCTTCATGAACAGCGCAAGGGCTGTTGCTGTCATCACCACAGCCACCAGAGCGGCTGCAGCCGTCCAATAAGGGCGTAGGGATCGCACGATGGGCTTTGCCTGAGCGGCCGGTGACTGGAACGCTCGGGCCATCAAACGTTCGCGGACGGATTCGGGCGGAGCAACGGCATGGAGTTCGGCATAGGTTTCCAGGCTTTGTTGGATGCGCCGCAACTCCTCGCGCACCTCCTGATGCTGACAAGCCAATGCCTCAATGTTGCGCATTTCCTCAAGGGAAAGCACCCCAAGGCAGTAGCTCTCCAGCAGGCCGGATTCTATGAGCTCTTGTGCATTCACGTGAACAACGCTCTGAGTTTAAGAATAGCCGATCGCATGCGCGTTTTTACCGTACCCAATGGCAGATTCAGCTTTTCGGCAATCTGTGCCTGGGTATAGCCCCGGAAGTAGGCCAGGTCTATGATTTGCCGGTGGGCTTCATCCAGCCGGTTCACCAGTTCCCTCAGCCCGATGCGGTCCGGATTCGGGTGATGCTGGCGGTGACGCTCCAGGAAATCTACGACGTTGTCCCAGTTCAGGTTTTTTTTGCGGTTGCGAAATGCCCGCGAGCGGGTGGCGTCAATAGCCAGATTGCGCGTGACGTTGATCATCCAGGTAAACAGGCGCCCTTTGGTTTTGTCGTACTGATCAAAGTGGTTCCAGATGCGCAGGAAGCTTTCCTGAAGCAGGTCCTGCGCCAGTTCTTCGTCCTCCACAATACGCAGCAACAAGCCGTAGAGAGCGGGCGAGTAGTGGTCGTACAAATAGCGCAGGGCACTTTCCTCTTTCTGATAAAGACGGTGCACGAGTTCCTCTTCGCTGAGACGGTTATCGGGAAAAGCCACGCTGAACAGGACAGGATGCAAATATGTCGCATTTTGATGTGGCTTTTGCTAAAAGCGACAACGGGCAGCGTCGCTATATTTAGCGATTCAGAAACCGCTATGCCGCTGCTCGGGCAACTGATCAAACGCACGATAGCCCTGAACTCGCTGATTCAGCAGGGCAAAGAAAAGCTGGTGGTGCAAACGCCGGCCGACCGGCAGCGCCGGCAGTTGAAAAGCCTGTTACGACGAGCGGCCTACACCCGGTTTGGCCTGCACTATCGTTTTTCCGACATCCTGCGCTCCGATCAGTTACAGGAAGCCTTTCGCAGTCATGTGCCGGTTTTTGACTATAACAAAATTTTTACTGAGTGGTGGCAGTCTGTGCTGGCCGGTGAATCCAATGTCTGCTGGCCGGGCACCGTGCGCTACTTTGCGTTAAGCAGCGGCACCTCCGAGGCTTCCAGCAAGCGCATTCCGCTCACTCCGGAAATGATCCGTGCCATCAAGCGGGGGAGCATCAAGCAAATCCTTTCATCTGCCAGCTACAACCTGCCGGCTTCGGTGTACGAAAAAAAAATCCTGATGATCGGCGGCAGCACATCGCTGAGTCGACGCGGGCATTATTATGAGGGCGATCTGAGCGGCATCAGTGCTTCCAAAATTCCGCTGTGGTTTCATGTGTTCTACAAACCGGGTCGTAAACTGGCCCGTGAGCGCAACTGGGATCGCAAGCTCAACGAAATTGCCCGTCGCGCTCCGGAATGGGATGTCAGCATCATTGTCGGTATTCCTGCATGGATTCAGATTCTGCTGGAACGCATCATTGCCCTGCAAGGCGCTCGCCACATTCACGACGTCTGGCCGAATCTGGACGTTTATGTGCACAGCGGTGTGTCGTTCGAGCCGTACCGAAAGGGATTTGAGCGCCTGCTCGGCAGGCCCATCATCACCCAGAATTCCTATCTGGCTTCAGAGGGTTTTATTGCTTTTGACACGCATCCGAATCCTTCCGGAATGGAAATGCTGTTGGCCAACGGCATTTATTTCGAATTCATTCCGTTTGATGAACAAAATTTTGATGCCGAAGGTAATCTGCAACCTTATGCCCGGGCGTTGCACATCGGCGAGGTGGTGGAAGGAAAAGACTATGCGTTGTTGCTGTCCACCTGTGCAGGCGCCTGGCGTTACCTGATCGGTGATGTAATTCAGTTTACCGATTTATCCCGCTCGGAAATAAAAATTACCGGTCGCACCCGACATTTCCTGAACCTGACCGGTGAGCACCTGTCGGTGGACAACATGAACCGGGCCATTGAAACCGTAGGCCGGACATTCGGCATAGACATTCGCGAGTTTACCGTTGCCGGAGTCCCTTACGAAGGACTGTTTGCTCATCAGTGGTGGATTGGAACCGATAAAGCGGTGGATCCCGAACAAGTGAAAAAGGTATTGGATGAACAACTCTGTGTGCTGAATGACGATTACGCCACCGAGCGAAGCGCAGCCTTAAAGGATGTGCTGGTAACGATGCTTCCCAACAAAGTTTTTGTCGGCTGGATGGCCAGCAAAGGCAAGATGGGCGGTCAGCATAAGTTTCCGCGCGTGTTACGCAACAAGCAGTTGGATGACTGGCAACAATATCTGCGCGAGCAGGGCTATAGCTAAATGAACGGCAGCCGCTTTAGTCCACGATCCACGTTTCGCGTCCGCGCAACAGCTTGTTCAGGTCCGGAGCTCCCAGTTTTTCTGAAATCTGCTCCATTTGTTTTTGTAAAGCTTGCTCGTAAGTGGTGCGTTTCCGCACGTAAAACACGCCGAACGGCTTGGGATAGGTGACTGTTCCGTTGTTCATTTCAAAAAGCCGCGACAAGATCATCGCCTTGTTGATGTCGTTTTCATCGTGCACCATCAGGTCGTCAACGGAGTAATCGCTTAAACTGACGACCTGGGGGGTAAAACCATCCAACCGAATGCCCTTTTCCTGTTGTTCTCCGAAGACCAGCGGCTTGCCATGCTCCAGGAACACCGTATGCGCTTTTTTCGTGGCCTTTTCGGTGAAAAGTTCAAATGCGCCGTCGTTGTAGATATTGCAGTTCTGTAGAATTTCCAAAAACGACGTGCCCGGATGGTGATAGCACCGCAGCAGCATCTGCTGCAGATGGGCCGGATCACGATCCATACTGCGGGCTACAAAGGTGGCATCGGCACCCAAGGCTAAAGCAATGGGGTTGAAGGGGTGATCCAGGGAACCATAGGGCGTGCTTTTGGCCACCATGCCTTCCGGCGAAGTGGGGCTGTACTGCCCTTTCGTGAGCCCATAGATTTCGTTGTTGAACATCAACACATTGATGTCAAAATTGCGCCGCAGCAAATGGATCAGGTGGTTGCCGCCTATAGACAAGGCATCGCCGTCGCCGGTTACTACCCACACGCTGAGTTCCGGGCGTGTGGCTTTCAGTCCTGCGGCAATGGCAGTGGCACGGCCGTGAATGCCGTGCAAGCCGTAGGTTTCAGTGTAGTACGGAAACCGCGAGGAGCAGCCGATACCGCTGACGAAAACCAGCTGCTCACGGGGTATGCCCAATTGAGGCAGGATGGTATGCACCTGTTTCAGTATGGAGTAATCGCCGCAACCGGGGCACCAGCGCACATCCTGGTCGGTCTGGAAATCTTTTGGCGTCAATTTGACGGGTTGTTCCGTGGTTACTTCTGCCATGATGGAAAGAGTTTATTCCTGGGTTTCGTTTTGGTTTATCCCAATTGTTCTTTGATGCGTTGCACCAATTCCATTTTGGTGAACGGCACGCCCTGAATTTTGTTGATGCCAACGGCCGGCACCAGAAACTTGTCCCGGATCACTTTAACCAACTGCCCGTTGTTGATTTCGGGAACTATGACCTTGTCGTAACTGAGCAGCAGTGTTCCCAGATTGCGGGGGAAGGGTTTCAGGTATCGTAAATGGGCCTGCGCAATACGGTAACCTTCCTGTTGCAGCTGCGTGACAGCGGCTTTAATGGCGCCATAGGTACCGCCCCATCCCAAAACAAGGGCTTCTCCACGCTCCGGACCTTCCACCGTTTGTAGGGGAATGAAGTCGGCGATGCGTTCTACTTTTTCTTCACGCACCTTCACCATGTGTTCGTGATTCTCCGGCTCGTAACTGATGTTGCCGGTGAAGTCTTCTTTTTCCAGTCCGCCGATGCGATGTTCCAGCCCTTTGGTGCCGGGCCGAGCCCAGGGTCGCACCAGCCGTTCGTCGCGCAGGTAAGGCTTGAAAACGGAATGATCAGAAGCTGGCTCGGCAAAGCGAACCGGTATGTCGGGCAACTGCTCGGCGGTAGGGAAGCGCCAGGGTTCTGAACCGTTGGCCAGATAGCCATCGCTCAGAAAAATCACCGGAGTCATGTGGTGAATGGCGATGCGCACCGCTTCGTAAACAGCGGAAAAGCAATCGGCAGGCGAGCAGGCGGCCAGCACCGGAAGCGGACATTCGCCGTTGCGGCCGTACAAGGCCTGCAACAGGTCAGCCTGTTCGGTTTTGGTAGGCAGTCCGGTGGAGGGTCCGCCCCGCTGAATGTTGCAGATCACCAGAGGGATTTCCAACATGACGGCTAAACCGATGGCTTCTGTTTTTAATGCCATTCCCGGTCCTGAAGTGGTGGTTACGCCTATGTTTCCTCCAAAAGACGCACCGATGGCCGAACAGATGCCGGCAATTTCGTCTTCCGCCTGAAAGGTGATGATGCCGAAATTTTTATATCGCGCCAGCTCGTGAAGAATATCGGAAGCAGGAGTGATGGGGTAAGAGCCCAGAAAAAGCTTCAGGCCGCTCTTTTGTGCTGCAGCCACCAGGCCAAGAGCCAGCGCTTGATTGCCCATGATGTTGCGGTATTCGCCGGGCGCCATAGGGGCCTTGTCTACCTTGTAACGGGTAGTGAAGGTTTCGGTAGTGTCACCGTAGTGGTAACCGGCTTTCAGGGCACGCACATTAGCCTCTAAAACGGCAGGATTTTTCGCAAACTTGGTTTGCAGCATCTGCAGTGTGTGGTCCATAGGCCGGTCAAACATCCAATACAGGAATCCCAGCACGAACATGTTCTTGCAGCGATCCTTTTCCTTCATGCCCAGCTCGGTAATATCGGCAGTGGCTTCGCGCGTCAGCTTGGTGATATCAATGCGGATTACGTTGTATCCCTCCAGGGTGCCGTTGTCCAGCGGATTATCTGCATAGCCGGCCAGCTTCAAGTTTTTGGCATCAAAGCCTGCTGTATTGACTATGATGGTTCCCCCCTTGCGTAGAAAATTCAGGTTTACCTTGAGTGCGGCGGCATTCATGGCCACCAGCACATCGCATTGGTCGCCGGGCGTATAAATTTCCTTGCTGCCGAAGTTGAGCTGAAAACCGGAAACACCGGCCAGCGTGCCCTGAGGGGCACGGATTTCGGCAGGAAAATCAGGAAAGGTGCCCAGATCGTTGCCGATCAGTGCGGCAGTGTTGGTAAACTGTCCTCCGGTAAGCTGCATGCCATCACCGGAGTCGCCAGCAAACTTGATGACTACTTCTTCCAGCCGTTCAATTGTGCGCTTGACCATATAGGTTTTGCTTCATTCGTGAACAACAAAGGTACGTTGCCTCGCAACAGGATTGAAGGATTTCAGGAAGGCAATAAGCTACCAGCGAAGTAGCAAATAAACCGGCAAATGGTCGCTGTAACCGATGGTGCCGTCTTGCTCAACGGAGCGGCGCGGAATCCGCTGGCCGGTACTGTCTTCTTTCAGGATCCAGTCGGGACGGAAAATGTGAATGCCGGAACACGGATCGCTCTCATCGCCGGTAAAGCTGTACCGCCCCATTGAGGGGGAAAGCAAAATTTGAATGAACCGATACCAGGAACCCTGATAAAATTCTGTGCCCTGACCGGCCTTCCAGTCAAACCGGCTCATGCAGTTGCGCAGGTCCTCACTACGGGGACTGTATTGCAGATGGTTGACGCTGGCATCGCCCGGATTGTCGTTGAAGTCACCCATGGCCACCACCAATGCCTCGGGGTTGCGGGCAAACAGGCTGTCGAGGGTCCGGCGCAGCACACGGGCTGCTGCCATGCGCTTGGGCGCCGTGACTTCCCTGCCTCCACGCCGGGACGGCCAATGATTTACAAACAGATGCAGGGTATCTTTCTGGGCGGCAATGCCGGTAACCATCAGAATGTCGCGGGTTGGCCTGCTGTCATAGGCGCTCACGTCCACAGGAAGCAGGCGATACGAAATGGGCCGGAAGCTTTTTTCGCGATAAACCAGGCAAACGTCAATACCCCTCTGGTCGCGTGAATCGGCATGCAGGTAGCGGTATCCTTTTCGATCCAGTCCGCCCTGGCGGAGCAGCGTTTTCAGCATAGCCTCATTTTCCACTTCAGAAAGGCCCAGCACATCAGGGCCATTTCCTTCATTGATGGCTGCAATGACCCGGGCAATGTTGCGCACCTTTTCGTTCATGCGTTCGGTGGTCCAACGGGCTTTGCCTTCGGCAGTAAACTCCTCGTCTTCGGTTTTCGGATCGTCCTGGTTGTCAAAAAGATTTTCCACATTGTAAAAAGCAATGCAAAACGTACGGGGCTTTTGTGCCTGGATCGGCACGGCCGTCAAAACCAGGATTAGCAGTACCGGTAAGCTGCGCCAGAAAGCGGTATTGGGCATCAACAGGGGTTATTGGTTAAAACGATTTTTTGCGGGGTTCCCTTCTTGGTGCGGCGGAGAGGCCATGCTGAAGCCAGCGCAGTACATAACGCATCATGCCGCCTGATGCTCGGGACAATCGATGCGCAGGTCGGCATGTTGAAGGGTTTTTTGCAGCAGTTGGCAGTAGGCGGATCCGTCGGGCAAACGACTGTAATTGGAACAGGTGAAGCACATGCGCATCGGATGGATGATGCCGGCCTTCTGCAACTGGTAGAGTAGGGTCAGCAGCTGCTGCAACAACAGGCTTTTATCTTCCTCAGCCAACTGTTCAATCACCTGCTCTACCGGCGCTGCGTAGCGGTTGAGCTGGCTGGCAAGAATCTTTCCTCTGGAGGTTAGGTTAATGGAAAAGCTTCGCAAATCGCTGGTTTCCGAACGTTCAATCAGCTTCTTGGCCAGCAAAGGCCGCAAGGCAATGCTGATGGTGGCTTTGCTGACGTTAAATTCCCTGGCCAACTGGGTAACGGTACGCAGCGTTTTAGGGTGATGCAGCAAAAAGACCAGTAGTTCCACCTGCAGCGGGCTGAGCTGATGCTTTCCTCCCTCTTCCAGCAACAGCACCTTAAACACCTGAGCCATACGCTCCAGCGCAGATGCCAGTTTGCGGTTCACCTGTTGATGAGGAGGTTGGTGGAAAGCGGATTCAGCATCCATAGCCCAGCAGCCTGAAGGCGTTAAGAAAGTTCATCTGGCAAAATAACGGGATCAGCCTCTGGCAAGGAAATTAACGCATGGTGTTGCTGTGCACAAAAGGCAAAAGCTACAATCCGCCGAACGGGTGGAGGTGAACGGAATCGAACCGATGACCCCCTGCTTGCAAAGCAGGTGCTCTAGCCAGCTGAGCTACACCCCCAAAAAGGCGGAACAAAACTACCGCCTTTCGTAGGCCCGGGCAGAGTTGAACTGCCGACCTCTACATTATCAGTGTAGCGCTCTAACCAACTGAGCTACGAGCCTGCATTCCGCTTATCCCGTGGGAAAAAGCGGGCTGCAAATCTAATTTACCCTTGCGCTTCGGGCAAACAGTAACCTTTGCAGATACAGATCAACGACGGGCCATCAGCTCCTCAATTTCATCTGCCTCAAGGGGAATGCCGGCCATCAGATCCACGGGTTCCCCGTCGGTAACCAGAATGTTGTTCTCCAGCCGGATACCCAAACCCTCTTCAGGAATGTAAATGCCGGGCTCGCAGGTGAAAACCATACCCGGCTTCAGCGTGGCAAAACGGTAGCCCACATCGTGTACGTCCAGTCCCAGATAATGGGACGTTCCATGCATAAAATACTTTTTGTAGACGGGATTTTCCGGATTTTGGTTTTTAACCTCATCAGCCTGAAGCAGGCCCAGCCGAAGCAACTCTTCTTGCATAATCTCACCTACCAGCTTGGTGTTGAATTCATGCAGGTTGGTGCCGGGCCTTAGCAATTTTTTGGCCTGATGCATCACCCGCAGTACGGCATCATACACCTGACGTTGCCGCGGAGTGAACCGTCCGTTTACCGGCACGGTACGGGTCAGGTCGGCAGCGTAATTGGCGTATTCCGCACCAAAATCCATCAGCACCAGATCGCCATCGCGGCACTGCTGGTCGTTGTTGATGTAATGTAGCACACAGGCATTTTTGCCGCTGGCGATAATCGGCTGGTAGGCATGGCCGGTGGCCGCATTGCGCAGGAATTCGTGGGTGATTTCCGCTTCAATTTCATACTCCATAACCCCGGGCCGGATAAACGATAGCACCCGGCGAAAGGCTTTTTCCGTAATGGCTATGGCTTTGCCGATCAGTTCCAGTTCGGCCGGCGCCTTGATGCTGCGCAACTGATGCATCAGCGGTGCCAGCCGCCGGTATTGATGCAGCGGAAACCGTTCCTTCAGCTCGCGGGCAAACCGCAGGCTGCGGTAGGGCACTTGATTGACCAGGCGATCGTGCTCATTCAAATTGAGAAAGACGTTTTCGGCATAACACATAACAATGTTTACTATACCTTCAAACTCATCGTTCCATTTGATGGCTTGAATCCCGCTTCGCTCGCGGGCTTCCGGCTGCGTCAGTTTGGGTCCTTCCCAGATGGCAATGGTTTCGTTGGTGCGGCGCAAAAACAGCACCTCGCGCAGATCTTCCCGCGGGCAATCGGGATACAGAAGCAGAAACGTGTCTTCCTGATCAATGCCGGTCAGGTAAAACAGATCGGCATCCTGCCGGAACGGATAATGCCCATCGGCACTGCGCGGATAGACATCGTTACTCAACAGAATGGCTAACGAATTGGGGGGCAAAAGATCTGCCAGACGCCGGCGGTTGGCGCTGAACAAATCGGCATGGTTTAACGTGTAGCGCATAAGCGGAAATCGTATCGGTATCAGCCAGTGGGCAGCCAAGATACCCATTTCATCAGGCTGGAAGCCCGGGTAGTTAACTTAGCTGCCTTTGCTTTGAAGCGCGTTTTGGTGCTCACTTATTACTGGCCGCCCAGCGGGGGCGCCGGTGTGCAGCGCTGGCTGAAAATGTGCAAATACCTGCCCCAGTTTGACTGGCAGCCGGTAGTGTTCACAGCAGCCAACGCCGACTACCCGGTCATTGACCCCACGCTGGCCGATGAGGTGCCCGCTGACCTGACGGTCTTGCGTCAGCCCATCCGGGAACCCTACCGAATCTACAAGCGATTCGTCGGCCGGCCGGCTGGCGAACCCCTGTTTTCCGGATTCCTGGAAGAGCACAAGCGTCCTTCACTGGCCCAAAGGATATCGCTGTGGATTCGGGCTAACCTGTTTATTCCGGATGCTCGTTGCTGGTGGATACGTCCCTCGGTTCGTTTTCTTAACCGCTGGCTGAAGCAGCATGCCGTTGATGCCATTGCTTCCACCGGACCGCCGCATTCGGTTCACCTCATCGGATTACACCTGAAGAAGCAAACTGGTTTACCGTGGCTTGCTGATTTTCGCGACCCCTGGACCCACATTGATTACTTCAAGGACCTTCCGTTGACCCCGTGGGCGCTGCGCCGTCACCGGCATTGGGAACATCAGGTGCTTAC
>JANWXQ010000001.1 GCA_025057275.1 Chitinophagales bacterium | reverse complement strand
TTCCTTACTGCTGCCTCCCGTAGGAGTCGGGCCCGTGTCTCAGTGCCCGTGTGGCTGGTCGTGCTCTCACACCAGCTACTGATCGTCGGCTTGGTAGGCCGTTACCCTACCAACTACCTAATCAGACGCACACCCATCTGCAACCGCCGAAGCTTTAATTGTCATCGGATGCCCGACAACAATGTTATAGGGAATTAGCCCTGATTTCTCAAGGTTGTGCCCCGGTTGCAGGCAGGTTGTGTACGCGTTACGCACCCGTTTGCCACTCGCCGGCATGTATTGCTACACCCGCTGCCGTTCGACTTGCATGTATTAAGCCTGCCGCTAGCGTTCATCCTGAGCCAGGATCAAACTCTCCGTTGTAAAATGGGAATTAACGTGAGCCGCTTACCTGTTTGTGCTCAAGCTTTTCCTAACCTCAAAGAACGTTACAGGCACTGCAAAAGTTCCGCAGGCCCAATGGACAATAACCTTGCGGTTACTGAGTTGTTTTTCTTACTGAGAACGGTGCTGAAAAATGCCCGCTTATCTGAAGCGGAGGGCAAAGATAAGTTTCTGCTTTGATTTGCAAAACAATTTTTCCACAAATTTTGCTTTGCCGCTTTGCCTTTTCCGTAATGCCCTGAACCTGCTCGGCCCGGCAGGAGCAGCAAAAAAAACGGTTCGTGAATGTGCTTTTTCGCTCTGTCGTCTTATGCGCCTGCCTGATGCTGGGGCAGGGCCGCACATCCCAGGCCACCCCGGCCGATACAGGTCGCTACGTGATTTCCGACATCATCGTTTTGGGTAACCAACGAACCCGCCCTGCGGTTATTCTGCGGGAACTGACTTTTTCCCGTGGCGATACCCTGACCCGTGACGCGCTGGCCGAGCAGGTGCTCATCAGCCGAAACTATCTGCTGAATACCGGCCTGTTTCATGAGGCCAAATTCAGCCTGGTGCCGCAATCCGGATGTTCCTGTCTGCTGATAGCCGTGGAAGTCATTGAGCGCTGGTACATCATTCCCGTTCCGGCATTGAACCTGTACGACCGAAATTTCAATGTATGGTGGGTGGAGCACCGCCGCGACCTGCGCTGGCTGCAGTATGGCATCCGCTTTTATTACAAAAACCTCACCGGCAACAACGATGAACTGCGCCTGACTGCCCTTGCCGGTTTTCAACAGAATTTTTCCCTGCTCTATCAGCTTCCCCAACTGGATGAACGCCGCCACCACAGCCTGCGCGTTTATGTTTCTTTTACACGCTCCAAGAGGCTGGCCTATGGTCTGAGCGAAAACCGCGAACTCATTTACCAGGACCTGAACAGCTACCAGCGCATGCACGTTTCCACCAATGCCGACTATCAGTGGCGGCCAGCCTTTAATCATCGCTACACGGTGTCTGCCGGCTATCGCCGCTACACCATTACCGATACGGTTGCTGCACTCAACCCGGATTATGCCGGCGACAGCGCCACGCTGCTGCACTATCCCTTTGTGAAAATCGGATACATACGCGATTTCCGGGATGTGATTGCCTATCCTTTACGCGGCAGCTATCAGGAACTGTGGCTGATGCGCATGGGTCTGGGCATGAAAGGCCAGCTCAACGGTTGGGCAGCACAGGCAACGGCTGCTGTATACGGATCCCGGGGCCGTTGGTACGGCGCGGCCCTGGCGCGCCTTCGGGTTTCTACCCCTTCCGACCTGCCGTATCTGCTGCAGCGCAGTCTGGGTTACAGCTCCGATTATGTGGCCGGTTACGAATACTATGCCATTAACGGAACATCGTTTGGTTATCTGAAATTGAGTGTGAAACGACCCTTGCTGCAATGGCATCTGGCCACCAACCCGACCAACATTCTCACCCGCGGCGCACGCATGCCGGTTTTTATTTATGCAAAAACTTTTGGAGAAACGGGCTTAGCCTGGCAGCAACCGGTAGAGCCGGGAAATGCCCTTGCCAATCACCTGTTGCTGGGTTGTGGTGTGGGGCTGGACATTGTGCTTTTTTACGACACCTCGCTTCGGCTGGACTATGCCCTGAACCGCAAAGGCGAACACGGCTTGTTTGTGCATTACAGCACCTACTTTTGAGCACGCTGCCAGCGCTGTAGTGCATGAATGTGGCTGTTTATTGCCGGACCATTTCCCGGGCCGACCTGCCTGTGGTGCAGCGCATGCTGGAACTGCTGCATCGCCGCCGGTGCGGCATTTTTCTGCACCGGCGGTTTTACGAATGCGTAGCATCCGACTTTCCCCTGCCGGATAGCGCCCAGCCCTTTGCCTCACATGCCGACATCTGTGACCACGTCGACTATCTGTTTTCCCTCGGTGGCGATGGCACCCTGCTGGATACCCTGACCTTGGTGCGCGACCGCAACATTCCCGTAGCCGGCATCAATCTGGGGCGTCTGGGATTTCTGGCCAACATCGGCAAGGATGAGATAGAAGCCACGATTGATGCCTTGATGGAAGGAACCTATGTGATGGACCGCCGGTCGCTGCTGGAACTGGTAACCAACAAGCCCCTTTTTGACGGCGTCAGTTTTGCCCTCAATGATATTACGCTGCATAAGAAGGATACCTCAAGCATGATTTTGATTCATGCTTACCTGAACGGCCAGTTCCTCAATTCCTACTTTGCCGATGGCCTTATTGTGGCCACCCCCACCGGTTCTACCGGCTACTCGCTGAGCTGCGGCGGGCCCATCGTTATGCCCACTTCGGAAAACATCATCCTCACCCCTATTGCGCCGCATAATCTGAATGTCAGGCCTTTGGTGCTTTCTGACGATAGCGTGTTGTCATTTGAAGTGGAGGGGCGAAGCGGCGAGTATTACTGCACTTTGGACAGCCGCACGGAAACGCTGAATGCCTCCGTTCAGATTGCCGTAAAGAAATGCGGCTTTTCCATGACTCTCATCCGGCTGCGCGACCACCATTTTCTGGACACCCTGCGCCGCAAACTGATGTGGGGCGCCGACGTCCGCCGTTAGCGTTTACCGGCCGGCTGCTGAATTTTTTCCTGTTATATTTCGGCACCCAAAAATCCTTTGCATGACTGCACCAACCAATAATGCAGGGCATCCGCGCGCCCTGTACGTTCTGTTTTTTACGGAAATGTGGGAACGTTTTGCCTACTACCTGATGGTAGGCATTTTTTTTCTATATCTTATAGACCCCACGGCCACCGGTGGCAAGGGATTTCTGAACGCCGATGCAGCCGACCTGGTTGGCTCGTTCATTGCTCTGGTTTACCTGGCGCCGTTTATCGGCGGCATGATTGCCGATCGCTTTTTGGGTTACCGCCGCGCCATTGTGCTGGGCGGTCTGCTCATGGCTGCCGGTTACATCGGATTGTCGTTTCCGGGCGATGCCGCCCTTTACCTGTCGCTGCTGAGCATCATTGTGGGCAACGGATTTTTTAAGCCGAATATTTCCACGCTGCTGGGCAACATCTATGATGCCGAAGAGCTCAAAGCCCGAAAAGATTCGGCTTACGGCATTTTTTACATGGGCATCAACATCGGCGCTTTCTTCTGCAACTTCGCCGCTGCCTATCTGCGCATCAACTACGGTTGGGGTTATGCCTTTGCTGCTGCCGGAGTGGGTCTGCTCATCGGCCTGGCCTGGCTGCTGATAAACTACAAGGACGAACATTTTGAACGTTCCGATAAGGTCAAACCGCTGGAACCCGGCGACCCGACCCTGGGCCAGATTTTACGTACCTTATTTCTTCCAGCAGCCATCACCGGCCTTATCGGCTATTTCATCAGCCATCCCTCGCTGCTGGGAACCACGTTGTTCGGTTCGCGCAGCAACGATGCATTCTTTTTTGCCTGCGTGCCCATTATCTGGTTTTACCTGCAACTGTTCTTTCGCGCTTCAGCCGAAGACCGGAGGGGACTGGGCGCCCTGCTGGCATTTTTTGGCGTCAGCATTGTTTTCTGGGTGATTTACAACCAAAACAGTACGGCACTCACGATCTGGGCCGACCAGTATACCAAACGCACCGTTCCTCCGGCAGTGGAAAAGCTGTTTTCATCGGTAGATATGGTTCAGGTGGT
>JANWXQ010000103.1 GCA_025057275.1 Chitinophagales bacterium | reverse complement strand
CGCAAATTGTTTTTCATTTCATAACCAACCCATCATTTCTGATCAACCATTAAAATCCCCATTATGAATCACTGTTCCTTACAGCACCTGTTGCGCAGCGGGATGATGATTGCGCTGTTGCTGAGCATGCGTGTGGCCTCGTATGGCGAAGCGCACTACGTGTATCACGAACAGACGACCAGCAATCCGGGCTGCGGATCCAACAATTACATGAGCACGACCACGCCGACGAATGCGGCGCCGTTAACCATTGCCTGGAAGACGGAGTATCAGTTTTACACCAATCAGTTGCGGGTGTATTACACCACCGACGGGAGCACGCCATGCGGATCGTTTGGGGTGCCCACAGGGACGACGCAGGTGATCACGGGCAGCTATTCATGCATATTTACGTTTGCCGGGAATGTCGTTGACGTATGTACGGCCACCATTCCGGCGCAGCCTGCGGGGACGGTGGTGAAGTACATCATCAGCGCCTGGCACAGCGGCGGGGGCGCGGAGATTTTCGCCAACGGGCCGGGCTCGCCCTGCGGCTGCGGCACGCCGACCAGCAGCTGCAGCATGGCTACGGTGTTTTCTTACACGGTGGCGGCCAGCGGCACCAATCCGGTGGAGGTAGTGGCCACCAGTGGGACGACGTTGGGCACCTACGCTACGCTGAAGGGCGCATTTGATGCCATCAATGCGGGCACGCATAAGGGCACGATTACGATCAATATCTGGGGCAACACCAATGAAGGCACGGCTACGGCAGCGCTGAATGCCAGCGGCAGCGGGGCGGCTTCTTATAGTTCGATTCTGATCCGGCCGCAGGGGGGTGCAGCCCGCACGATCAGCGGCAATACGGCGGCCGGCAATCCGCTGATTGACCTGAACGGCGCCGATAACGTTACGATCAACGGGTTGAATACGGGGGGAAATGCGTTGACTATAGTCAATACGACGGTTTCGTCCACATCGGGTACAGCAACTATTCGATTTATCAACGGCGCCACCAGCAACCTGATAACCAACTGTAATCTGCGGGGCGCCGGAACCATGAATGTTGCAACGAACGGGGCGGTCGTTTTCTTCAGTACCGATGGCAGCACGCCCAATGGCAATGACAACAATACAATCAGCTTCTGCAACATCGGGCCGTCGGGCAGCGACCTGCCCACCAAAGGCATTCTGGGCAACGGTTCCACCACCACCACCACCATTCACAATAGCGGAATCATTATTGACAACAACAACATTTTTGATTACTTCAGCGCTTCAGTTACCAGCGCCGGCCTTGCCATTAACGGCGGCTGCAATAGCTGGACGATTACCAACAACCGCTTCTATCAGACTGCACCGCGCGTATGGACAACGGGAGCAGAACATTGCGCCATACTATTCAACAACAGCGGGGCTACCTCCGGACCGTTTTCGATGACGGTTACCGGAAACATCATCGGTTTTGCCAATGCATCGGGCACGGGCACTTATGCCTTGAGCGGCACAACCGGCAGCTTTCGCGGCATCCGCTTTAACGGACCCACCGGCGCTGCTGTTTCCGACATCAGCAACAACACCATTGCCAATATCAGCCTGACGGGCGTAACCAGCTCGGGTACCGGCACCAATGCTCCCTTTTTTGCTATTCTAATCAACAACGGACTGGTTAATACGAACAACAACACGATTGGCAGCCAGACAAGCACCGGTTCGCTGGTTTTCAGCACCAACACAGGTTCTTCGACTGACGTATATGGCATTTACAATTTCAGTTTAGATGACTGGACGGCAAACAACAACAACCTAGGCGGCATTTCTGTAACCAATGCCGGCACCGGCACAACCATTTTTTATGGGCTCAGGGCAAACACTACTACTTCAAAGGCATTCAATTGCTCCGGAAACCTGATCGGAGGAACGGTGAGCGGCAGCATTTCCCTCAATGCCTCAAGTACCGGTTCGCAGGTCATCGGCATAAACACCAGCAATGCCGTTTTGACTGCTACGTCAAACGTTATCCGGAACATGACCACCAATGCAGGAACCGGTACAGGCACATCAGCTTCGTTAATAGGCATCTCATGCAATGCCGTGTCCGTCATGACGCATACTGTATCGCAAAACCAGATATACAACCTGAGCAACACCCATCTGACAGCAGCCAGTACGGTGACGGGCATTCTATTTACCGGACCGGGAAGTCCCGCTGTCAATGTAGTGGAGCGCAATCTGATTTACGGGCTAACGGTAAGCACCACCAGCAGCAGTGCAGAAGTTACCGGCATCCGCACGCTCGGCGGCTCAACGGTGTTCCGCAACAATATGATAGCGCTCGGGGCCGATATCAGTCATGCCATCGGAGCTGCGGCCTCAAACATCTCTACAACCGGTATAAATGGCATTGTGGATGCCAGCGGCACGAACAATTTTTATCATAACAGCGTGTATATCGGCGGCACGGCCACGGCGGGTAGTGGCGCTTCGTATGCGTTTAACAGCACTTTGGCTTCAGGCACGCGCAATTACCGCGACAACATATTGGTGAATGCACGCA
>JANWXQ010000069.1 GCA_025057275.1 Chitinophagales bacterium | reverse complement strand
AAACACCTACGTGTATGACATTACCAACAGCGATTATGTTTCGCTGATTGAATACAATGGCGATCATGTGTTGGGTTACCGGAAACAGGGACTTGGCCAGGTGGTCTTTATGGGATTTGACTACAAGAACAGCGACCCTACGGCCACTCAGGTGCTCGGCAACATCATGGCCTGGATTGACGGCATGCTCGTGCCCGACTTTGTCACCATCTCTCCGGCTACCGGAGGCGTCCTGCAGCCGACGGAGTCGCAGCTTTATACCCTAACGGTCAGTGCTGCCGGATTGCCGGATGGCAGCTATCAGGAAACGATTGTCGTTTCCGGCAACGATCCCAACAATCCCGTAGTCAATGTTGTTCTAAACATTGAAGTGGACAACGTCAATTGCAATGCCCTGGCTGCCGACGTACAGTGCGGCGGCAACGTTTGCTTTGACGATACCTTCCCGTTTGCCACAACGATCGTTTACGATTACGGCGATGGCATCAGCGAAACAGCCAGCGATCCGTGCCACGTCTATTCCCAGTCGGGAAGCTACACAGTAACGGTTATCGGCTGCGGCAACAGCGGCTGCGATACGCTGTACCAGCAGATTGACGTCGTGCTGGTGAGCGGTGATATTACGTTTACCGGCTCCGCAACGGCCGGCACTCCGATTCAGTTCTACAGCAACGGGCAGAATGCCGTCAGCTATCTGTGGGATTTTGGTGACGGCACCACATCCACTCAGGCCGATCCGGTGCATGTATATCAGTTCAGTGGTGTGTATACCGTTACCCTAACCCTCACCGACTCAAACGGTTGCAGCGTCCAGCTCACCGAAACCATAGACATAGCCGTGGGCGCGGATCAGCCCGGCGTCTTTACCGAAGCAACGGTATATCCCAATCCCAGCGAAGGCCAGTTCACTGTTGAGGTCGCCCTGGGTCAGTCGGAATTGCTTGGCATTGAACTGTGGAACAAACTGGGGCAGCGCCTTTCGGTGATTCGCGAACCTTCCGTGGTTTTGGCCGGAACGTAT
>JANWXQ010000074.1 GCA_025057275.1 Chitinophagales bacterium | reverse complement strand
GTCGTCTTATAGCCGGCCTTGTCCACATACTGAAAATCGTAGCGCGTGCTTTTATCCGGCAATCGGTTTTTGATGACCCAGCCGCGTTCCACATAGCTGGGCAGAAAGATGCTGTCTTCGTTGATTACGCCGGTAAAAATTTCATAAGGTTTGCCTTTAAGCAGGCCGATGACAGCCATCCATTTTTCGTTTCCGTTCATGAAGCGCAGCACTTCAGCCTCCAGCTTTTCGGGGCGTTTGGGCGCATGGGAGGTGCGGACTTCCTGAGGATCTTCCTTTTTGTCCTCTTTGGCCACGAGCACACCGCTGCGGCTGCCGTCGCGATAAACGGTTATGCCTTTCAGCCCACGCCGCCAGGCTTCCAGGTAAATTTCGCCCACCTTTTCCACCGATACATCGGAAGGCAGGTTAATGGTGGAAGAAATGCTGTGTGTTACGTACTTCTGCACCACCGCCTGTATGTCCACCCGGCGGATCCAGTCAATTTCCGGTGCTGTGCTGCCGTAATAGGGCGACTGGGTGATGTCGGTTTTGCCGGTGATGCGCATCCATTCCCTGAGCTTCGGATGATAGACGTCGAATTCCTGCCAGTGGTCGCCTTTGGCATCGGTGAAGTCAATGCGTTGGTTGGGATCGGTGGGGTTCACCTTGCGGCGGCGCTTGTAGCTGAGCAGGTACACCGGTTCAATGCCCGATGAAGTCTGCGCCAGGATGGACAAGGTGCCGGTAGGCGCCACAGTGCTGAGCGAAATGTTGCGACGGCCGAACCGCATCATGCGGTCGTAGATGTCGGGCAATTCTTTTTCCAACATCTGAACGAACTCCGAGGCGCGCTCGATTTCCGGATCAAAGGCTTCAAACGGACCGCGCTCAATGGCCATATCAATGGAGGCATCAAACTCTGCGCGGCATTTGGTTTTCTGAATCTGCTCAATAGCGCTGAGGGCCTGGTCGGAATCAAAGCGGAGGTTGAGTGCGGCCAGGGCATCGGCCAGGGCGGTAAAACCCAGTCCGGTGCGGCGCCCCTTACGGCCCTGTTCCTGAAGCAACTTCCAGGTGCGTACCTCGCAGTCCTTAATGTAATCGGGCTCGGCATCGCCGGCCACCTTGTTCAGAATGCGGTCAATGTATTCCAGTTCCAGCTCCACCAGATCATCGCCCAGGCGTTGCGCTTCGTAAATGACTTCATAGAATTTTTCGTAATCAAAACGGGCCTGCGCCGTAAACGGATGTTCAACGAATGAATACAGATTAACGGCAATCAACCGGCAACTGTCGCCACCCTGCATGGCAATTTCGCTGCAGGGGTTGGTGGACACATTGCGAAAACCGGGATAAACCGATGAAGTGGAATACCGGTGCTGCCGGTCCCAGAAGATGAGGCCGGGTTCGGCCGTGCGGTGGGCACACTGGATGATGGTCTGCCACAGGTCACGGGCCCGAATGGTTTTATCAAACCGGGGATCGGGACGATCGGCCGGCCAGCGATGAGTATAAAAATCATCGTTGATGACGGCCTGCATGAACTCATCGCTCAGCCGCACGCTGACGTTGGCGCCGGTTACCTTGGTCAGATCCTGCTTGATGGTGACGAAGTGCTCAATATCGGGGTGCGACACGTCCATGGTAATCATCAGGGCGCCCCGGCGGCCATGCTGGGCCACTTCGCGGGTGGTGTTGGAAAAGCGCTCCATAAACGAGACGGCGCCGGTGGTGGTGCCGGCTGCATTGGCCACGGGAGCGCCGGCAGGCCGGATGCTGGTGATGTCAATCCCCACGCCGCAGCGCCGTTTGAACAACTGCGCCAGTTGCTGGTCGGTATAAAAAATGCCGCCGTAGGAATCGTAAATCTCCGGCAGCACCACGCAATTGCTCAGCGAGGCAATCATGGTCGGGTTGCCCAGCACACCCATGACACTGCCTTGCGGAATGATGTATCTGAATTTTTTGAAATAATGATAAATCCGTTCTGCCGACAGAAACGTGCGGCTTTGTCCGTAGGGTGAAAGATTTCTGAAGGCGCCGTTGAGCTTGGTGCGTTCGGCAAACAGCAGTTCCATGCGGGCAAACTCACGCGCCATCCGCCAGTGCATGTCGTCAGGCGTGCGTTCAAAAAAACGCCCCTCTTCATCTTTGACGGCATATTTATTCATCCAGGTGGTAGCAGCCAGCTCATCGCCGTCAAAGTATTCCAGACAGGCCTGCAGCACTTCATCGTAGGTATAGGCGCCGGTCTGAACTTCTGCCATCATGTGCGGTTTCTATTTAAAGTTAAGCAAGCAACTGTTTAAATCGGAGGTGAACGAAAGTAGCCGCCCCTCGTTATTGCAATGCACATTCTTTCAACCAGCGTTTGCACCAATTCATGCACCTGAAGCCTCAACCATACAGGTCGTACTCCCTGTTTTCTAACTACCTGCTTATTGCAACAAAAAATTTTTTTCATTGAAAATCAATAAATTACGGGGATAATTTAAAAAATTAAAGTATCTTGTATTGCAAGGTATCTAATTAGGCATATAACTTTGCTAAACCAAAACCAGTTGGTTTTCAGATCATGAATCTTGAAAACATCAAGGCGCAGATGCGCAAAGGCGTGCTGGAATACTGCATCCTGAGCATCATCAGCAATGAGGGCCGTTGCTACGCTTCGCAAATTCTGGAGCGGCTTAAAGAGGCCCAATTGCTGGTGGTGGAAGGCACCCTGTATCCCCTGCTGATGCGACTGAAAAATGACGGCTATCTGAGCTACGAATGGGAAGAGTCCAGGAGCGGGCCGCCGCGCAAATACTATCAGCTGACTGCTGCGGGAAAAGGTTTTCTGGAAGAGCTCCGCCGAAGCTGGAACGAATTGGTTCAGGCCGTTCAGACAGCCGCCGACGGCAATGCCGAGATACAAAACCCGGAATCATCCAACGCATAACCTTTTACTGTTTCACACATGAAAAAAACGGTTAACATCAATCTCAGCGGACAGGTTTTTCATATTGATGAAGATGCATTTGATCAGCTGCAGCAGTACCTGGAATCCCTGCGGGCCTATTTCAACGGCGAAGCAGGCCGCGACGAAATCATTGCCGACATTGAAGCGCGCATGGCCGAAATGTTTTCCCAACGGCTCGGCCAAAGCCGCCAAGTGATTACAGCCGGCGATGTCGGTGAAGTGATCGATGTGATGGGCCGGCCCGAGCAGATTACCGGCGGCGATGCCGAACCAACTGCCAGGGAGGTAACTGCAGGTTACCGGCGGCGCCTGTTCCGCAATCCGGACGACCGCGTTATCGGCGGAGTTTGTTCGGGCATCGGTGCCTACTTTGGCCTGGATCCGGTTTGGCTGCGGCTGGCATTTGTTATTGCCGTTATTGTATTCGGTACCGGCATTCTGTTGTATCTGGTGCTATGGATCATAATGCCCGAAGCACGCACGGCTTCCGACAAGCTGATGATGCGCGGCGAGCCGGTTACCATCACCAGTATAGAAAAAAGCATAAAATCCGAACTGGAAGCGTTGAAAAAATCGGGGCAGGCACAGGCCCGCCGGTTCAATGCTTCCGGCAACCAAACCCAGGCTGCTGCTGACCGGATCTTATCATTTTTTACGGAGCTGATCCGCGGTCTGGGCAAGTTTATTCTGGCATTTTTGGGAGCCGTATTCCTCTTTGCGGCCATCGTCATGTTGCTGGTGCTGATGGCTTTGATGATTGCGTTCTTCGGGCAGGCTTCTTCCGATTTGCCTTTGAACGTGCCCCAACTGCTGATGCCGGAACTCAATCCCTGGCTCATGTCCTTGCTGGTGGTGCTACTCATTGGTATTCCTGCCGTATTCCTCGTGTTGCTGGGATTGAAGCTCTTGCTTAAGATAAACATCAACCTGAACCGCGCCCTGATCATCAGCCTGGTGCTTTGGGTGGCTGCCCTGGGGTTCAGCCTGTATCTGAGCGGCGAAGTGTACCGCTCAATGCGTTATCACGCGGAGAATCATGAAACGGTAACACTGAATACAGCAGGAAATACCCTCTACCTGCAGGCTGAAGACTTATGGCAAGAGCACGATTATTCCTATTCTCAAAACGGAAAAATCGTTTACCGGGTATTTCCGTTTGGTTCTTTTGAGGAAAACACCCTTCCTCTGGTAAAGGTTTATCTGAATCGCAGTGAAACCGATTCGGTTTCGCTCAACCTGACCCGGTCTTCACGGGGCAGGGATCTGGAACATGCCATGCAAAATGCGCAATCCATAATGTATTCCTATAAAATCAGTGATTCGGTATTGGTTCTGCCGAACAGCTTTACCTTACGGGAGCGAACAGCTTTCCGTGGACAAAAACTCAAAGTAACGCTCAATGTACCTGATGGATGGTTTATTCGCTTCCACAGTAACGTAGAACACCTCTGGATTGAGCCGGACGTCTGGCTGGCAGGTAATAAAGACGACCTTGCCGGCCACACCTGGCAGATGCGCGGCTCCAGCCTGCATTGTGTGGATTGCACGTACTAATCTAACCGGAAGCCGGTAGCCGTTCGGTAGGCTATAACCCTGCGGCAGCACTGATCTCCAGCATCCGGTCTATTGCCTTTTTTGCCCGGATGCGCACCTCTTCCGCAAGCATGATTTCCGGCTGCTCATACTTCAGGCATAAATACAATTTCTCCAATGTATTTCGCTTCATGAACGGACATTCGTTACAGGCGCAACTGTTGTCAGGCGGTGCGGCAATAAACGTTTTATGCGGCGATGCCTGCTGCATCTGATACAATATGCCCGGTTCGGTGGCAACGATATAGGTTGTTGCATCGTCTTTCTGGGTAAACTTCAGCAACCCGGTGGTTGAAGCTACATAGTCTGCCAAATCCAGCACTGCATCCACGCATTCGGGATGAGCAATTACCTTGGCTTCGGGGTGCCGCTCTTTAAGCCGGATGATTTTTTCTGCAGAAAAAATATCGTGCACGATACAAACGCCATCCCAGAGCACCATATCCCTTCCCGTCTTCCGCATCAGATACCGGCCCAGATTCCGGTCCGGACCGAAAATGATCGGCTGATCTTTCGGCACCGATTCTATGATCAGCTGCGCATTGGAGGAAGTGCAAATGATATCGCTCATGGCCTTGATTTCCGCCGAACAGTTGATGTACATGATCACCACATGATCGGGATATTTTTTCCGGAATTCGGCAAAACGATCGGGCGGGCAGGATTCTGCCAGCGAACAGCCGGCCAGCACATCAGGTAAAACCACTTTTTTGTTTGGCGAAAGAATTTTCGCCGTTTCGGCCATAAAATGCACACCGGCAAAAGCAATCAGATCGGCATTGGTTTTAGCGGCCTGCTGCGATAAGCCCAGGCTGTCGCCAATGTAATCGGCAACATCTTGAATGTCAGGCTCCTGGTAATAATGTGCCAGGATAATCGCATTTTTCTCCTTTTTCAGCCGATCAATTTCTGCAAATAAATCGAGCGTCGGATTAACAGGAAGATCCAGATAGCCTATGGAGGCAATCTGGCTTACTAACCCTTCAGCGGTTTCCGACAAAGCCATTTACTTTAAAACAGAAAAGTAAAATTACTATTACACGTTATTAGGCTTGTGGACAGGTGTATATTCTTTACCGCTAGCATTTGGAAATGACTTTTTCTACATTTAGAAAACAGGTAATCAACCGAACGGAATCATCTTTTTTCATTGTGCAGATGCAAAAGAAATCCACCTGTGCACGAACGGTGATTAAGTTTCCCGGTGGAAATTTTTTTACTCAGGTTATCTACGATTGTTTAGTTACATCAAGGCATAATCGGTGAACAAAGAGTCAGCTTTTACTGATCAACGGTGATAGTTCGTCATAAATCCAGGTAAAACGTTCTGTTAACATTTTATCCCCTCTTTCTTAACCATTTCTTTCAACATCATGTTAGCAGAATGCAAAAACAGCTGACGCTTAGCCAACACCATAACTAACCTTTACAGGCGCATATCTACTTCTTTACACATCCGTTATTGACATCTGTTGCTAATTTTCCGATAATGTATTGGTTGCAAGCTGTTACTGGGCGACGTGCAGCGAATGCAGTGCAGGTGCTTTCCTCTTTTTATTGGTCGTGGCTTACCGGTAAAGCGAGAATGCGCGGTTTGCCAGTTGCCCTTACTGTAGAACCAACCACAGCATGTAATCTGCGGTGCCCGCAATGTCCCAGCGGATTGCGTTCGTTTTCACGGCCTGTCGGTCGCCTGCAACCGGATCTTTTTCGTTCCGTTATTGACCAGATTGAGCGGCATACCATTTATCTGACACTTTATTTTCAGGGTGAGCCGCTGTTACATCCTTTGTTTGTTGAACTGGTGCGTTATGCCGATAAAAAAGGAATTTTCACTGCCACATCTACCAACGGGCATTTTATTGATTTTGCAACAGCAGAAGCGCTTGTAGCGGCACGGCTGGGTAGGCTGATTGTATCTGTGGATGGAACCACGCAGGAGGTTTATGAAAAATATCGCGTTGGCGGAACACTGGAACAGGTGCTAAAGGGTATAAGTCATCTGGTACGAGCAAAAAAGCAGGCCAAAAGCCTGCGACCCGAGGTAGTTATTCAGTTTTTGGTGGGAAAGCACAACGTGCATCAGATGCAGGACATGAAAAAGGTTGCCGCCATTTTGGGTGCCGACCGCACCATGTTCAAGACTATGCAGGTGTACGACCAGCAAGGCGCGATGGAATTTTTACCGGAAGAAATCCAATACCGCCGCTACCAAGCTGACCCGAACGGGCTGAAGGTGAACAACCTCATAAAAAACCGATGCTGGCGCATGTGGCACAGTTGTGTAGTTACCTGGGATGGTAAGGTAGTGCCCTGTTGCTTTGACAAGGATGCGCGCTACGTGATGGGCGATCTGAACCGCAATTCGTTGCAACAAATCTGGTTTGGAGAACGGTACCAGCAGTTTCGGCAGAAAATACTGAACAGCCGCTCGGCGATTGACATTTGTTCCAACTGCTCGGAGGGCGCCAGGGTGTGGATCAGGGCATAAGAACAGGAGATTTCTGTTACTGGAATGGCAATCGTTTATTCGGGTATTTTTTTGATGGCATAGTTCGGAAGTTAGCTTAAGGCTTTATGGAAAACGATTCTCCGGAAGTAAAAACGGATAGCCGGACATCATCCAAACCCAAAAGGCCATTCGCATTGCTCCGCACCCCGACCGGCTGCTGCAGCACCACCACCTGAGCCTCGCCCGTTACCGTTGCCGTTCTGCCCTGAACGAGCAGGGCTGTGTTTTCGTCGATGCCGATACATTGGTAGGCGGGAAATTCCATCACGGCTGTTAGCATGCGGTTGTAGCGGCTGCGCACAATGAAATGCTGGTCAATAATGACGGAGTCCAGCAAGCCGAGGCCTTCGCGGGTTTCCAGGTTGTTTGCTTTCAGCACCGGAAACGTGGGGTGGTAAACGGTATCCAGAAGCTGGTTGCCGGTAATCATACGGCGGCTCATAACCGAAGCTCCTGCGCTGGTGCCGCCCACTGTTGCACCGTTGCGGTAGGCGTTTGCGATGAGGTCGCGCACCGGCGTGCCGGCAATCAGGTCCATCATGCGGCTCTGGTCGCCACCGCTAATGAAGATGATGCCGGATCGGGCCAGCGTATCGAGCTTACGCTCGTTACGAACGGCGGCCGAGTCAAACAACACACAGCGTTTGCCGGTGAGGCGCTGCAACTGACTGCTGATGTAAT
>JANWXQ010000061.1 GCA_025057275.1 Chitinophagales bacterium | reverse complement strand
CTGATCAAGCCGGTGGGCACCCTGTTTTATCATTACCAGTACAGCCGGCGTCTGGCATTTCGTCTGCAGGGATGTTACACGGCTATTAGCGGTGACGACAAGCTCATTACCCCCAGCGATCTGTACGCTGCCGAATGGTTTCGCTGGTACCGCAACCTGAATTTTCAGAGCAAACTTTGGGAAATTTCGGGTCAGATGGAACTCTACGTTACCCGCTACATGCCAGGCAGCATGCGCTGGCGCACCGGCCCCTATCTGGTAGGGGGTGGCGGGGTCTTTCACATGAATCCCAAGGCATTGTACAACGGTTCCCTCGTAGCCTTACAGCCCCTCCGCACCGAAGGACAGGGGTTCCCGGGAACAGGAAGAAAAGTGTATTCCTTGTACCAGCCTACCGTGCTCATTGGAGCAGGCATCCGCTATAACGTAACCACCGACTTCACCATCGGTTTTGAATATGTCGATCGCAAGACATTCACCGATTATATGGATGACGTCAGCACGGAATATGTTTCCCAAGCCGATTTTGACAACTTCTTTGCCAACGACCCGGCCAAGGCCGCACTGGCTTATGAGCTTTCCATGCGATCGGATGAAATCGACCCCGATGGCGTTTATGCCCATGTAACAGCTCCCGGCCAACAGCGCGGCGATCCCAAAAATCTGGATCATTACATCTTTGCCCAGTTCTACTTTGCTTTTGTTCCCAATCAGAAAAAAATCAAGCCTAAAAGCCAGCTCAAGTGTATGAAGTGGGGCGGCGAAGAAGGACCGGGCGCCAAGGGAGGCAACTACCGCTACCGCCGGTAAGACTCGGTTTCAGCTTTTTAAACCAAGTAGCTTAGGATAGAAAAAAAATCGAATGCGACCGCTGTGCCACTGCAGCCGGCTCCACTGATCCTGCGTAAAATCCATAGCTGCAACAGCGCATGTAGGCAGACTTCCCAGATCCTGATGGTCCAACAGGCGATTGGCGAAATGGCTCAGACCATCGTTGTGGCCAAAAAGCATAAGCACAGAAAATGCATCATCCACTCCGCGCACAAAATCCATCAGTGCATCGGCTTCGGCCAGATACAACTCGGCAATGCGAAGAAGCTTTGCCTGATCATACTTCAGCTCATGCGCAAAAATTTCAGCCGTAGCCAATGCACGCGCAGCCGTACTGCTGACCATCAAATCGGGCTGCAACAGCTGCTGCCGGAACACCTGAGCCATTCGGGGTGCATCGCGCTGCCCCCGCTCGTTCAACGGGCGCTCTATGTCGGCCAGCTCCGGATCGCTCCAGCTCGATTTGGCATGCCGCACCAAAACCAAAGTCTTCATGGCAGATGAAGTTGCACCATTTTCACCACTGCCCGGCTTGCGAAAGCAGTGCCGCCCCCGAAGCCATCAGCAGAAATAGCACAAGGGTAAAAAGCAAAGTCACAAGGCACATGCGCACCATCCTGCGCTGCCATGTTAAGTGTCGCTGCCGGCGCAACATCATGTTCTCGTGACGGCCTGTTGGTCTGTTGGCGAAACGTTCCCTCGTTGCACGGTCGTGTAAACCACTAAACGACAACGGCCAAAGCGCTGCAACCGAAAGCATCAGGCAAATAACTCCCCCACTGGCCAGTAAAATGCCTCCCGCAGCCTTGGATAGTCCTTCGGCAAAAAAGAATAACCACATTGCCCCCCCTGCGACAACAACAGACAACACCAAAAGGACCAAGGCAGTGTTCTGCAGGATGCGCCGTTCCTGGTTATCGTTTGGTTCCGCCTGTTCGCCTATTCCGACGGGTTGATCGCTGCTGGCATCTTCCTGGCCTCGACGCTCCTTCAACTGCCGACTGAGGCGAAGTAAGTTTAAGGTTTTCCTGTGCTCCCACCATTGGGCTGCCGTCAGGGTGTGATATCGCTCCTGACTGTACTGCAGAATGTGCTGAAGTATCCAGCCAGTTTCATCAACCCCTTCTGGCGCCTGCTCCCTGAACAGCAAATGCAGCCTTTCCCCTACTGACTTTTTTGCCAGCCAAAAGCGCCTGGCATCGCGCAGGATGGCTTCAGCTACCGTCGCTGGCGCCGTAGGGGCTAAAGCGCCGGTAATCAGCGACGCAACCCGATCGGTGAACGGCTCCGGTGCCATTTGATCACGCAAAAAGGCAGAGGCCAAACGGGCGCTGTGGCCGGCAAAATCTGCTGTTCCTTCGGTGTAACCGGTGTACAGAAACCAGGCCGCCAGCAAAAGCTGTTCAGTGGATTCCCGGTCCAGGTGTTCTGCTTCGGCCAGCTCGCCAACAGCACCGGCCACAGCAGCCGTAAACGAAAAATTATGAAAAACAAAATGAGACGGAAGCCGGTCACGCAGCAGGGCAAAAACATGAGTTTCAGCCTGCTGCAGAATCGGCGATGCTTTTTTCATGAAAAGGTTCGTTATGGCTTCAACTCCACCCTGCCAGTGGCGTATCAGGCCATGTTGTGGTAAACAGCCTGAACATCGTCATCTTCTTCCAACAGCTCAATGAGGCGGATCACCTTTTCCTGTTGGTCTTCGGGCACTTCCGTATGGCTCAGGGCAATCCACTGCTTTTCGGAGCTCAACGGCTGAATGTTTCTGGCTTCCAAGCCTTTTTGCATGGCACCAAAGTCGGCAAAGCGGGTGTAGATGTAAATAGCGTCGTCTTCCTCAACAATTTCCTCTGCCCCCAGATCAATCAGATCCAGCTCAATGGCCGGCAGGTCAATGCCTTCCTTACTGAGCTTAAATACGCCGCGCCGTTCAAAATTGAACGCTACCGAACCGCTGGTGCCCAGCGTGCCGTTGCCCTTGGAAAAGAGCATGCGCAGGTTGGCTACCGTACGCGTGGTGTTGTCGGTGGCGCAGTCCACCATCAGCGCCACACCGCCGGGTGCAATGCCCTCGTAGGTAACCTCTTCGTAGTTGGCTGCATCACGCGATGAGGCCCGTTTGATGGCGGCTTCAATTTTGTCCTTGGGCATATTGGCGCCGCGCGCATTGTTGATGGCTGCCCGCAGTCTGGGATTGGCATCGGGATTCGGCCCGCCGGCTTTAACGGCAATGGCTATTTCTTTTCCGATGCGGGAAAAAATTTTGGAGATGCGTGCATTGCGGGCGAAAATTTTGTGTTTCCGCTTTTCAAAAATCCTTCCCATAACCACACTTGCCGCGGCCGCTAAGTTAGCGTACAGCCGGCGTCTTTACCGGCCTTGCCGGCCGACCTTTCTATTTTTACCGCAATGAAAAACAACGACCTGCAGTTCAATAAAAACGACGATGCCTATCGGCTGCTGCTTAGCGAAATGCGTCGCCGACTGGACTTGATCCGCCAGGGCGGTGGCAAGAAAAATATTGACCGCCAGCACGAACGCGGCAAAATGACTGCGCGAGAACGAATAGCTTACTTATTGGATCGTGACCAACCTTACCTGGAAATCGGAGCCTTTGCTGCTTACGATATGTATGCCGAACATGGCGGATGCCCTGCAGCCGGCGTCATTGTGGTTTTGGGCTATGTCAGCGGCAGGCTGTGCATCGTTGTAGCCAATGATGCTACTGTAAAAGCCGGAGCCTGGTTTCCGTTGACCACCAAAAAGAACCTGCGGGCGCAGGAACTGGCCATGGAAAACCGCCTGCCCATCATTTATCTGGTGGACAGCGCCGGCGTGTTTCTTCCCATGCAGGATGAAATTTTTCCCGACAAGGAGCATTTCGGACGCATCTTCCGCAACAATGCAGTGATGAGTGCCGAAGGCATTCCCCAGATTGCTGCCATCATGGGCAGTTGCGTGGCTGGTGGCGCCTATCTGCCCATCATGAGCGATGAGGCCCTCATCGTAAAGGGAACCGGCAGTGTGTTTCTGGCTGGTCCCTATCTGGTAAAGGCTGCCATTGGGGAAGACACTGATATAGAAACCCTGGGAGGAGCCACTACCCATTGTGAAATCAGCGGCGTTACCGACTATGCCTGTGCGGATGACCGGGAATGCCTGGACCGCATCCGCAGTATCGTGGATAAGCTGGGTCCTGCTCCGCTGGCCGGCCTGAACCGTTCAGCACCGCAACCCCCTGCCCTGGCTGAGCATGAACTGCTCGGCTTCTTTCCTACTGACAATGCCCAGCCCTATGATACCTATGAAATCCTCCGTCGCCTGACCGATCGTTCCGAACTGGACGAATACAAACCCGGTTACGGCAAAACGATCATCTGCGCCTACGCCCGAATTGATGGCTGGGCTGTAGGCATTGTGGCTAACCAGCGCAAGGTGGTGAAAAGCCGGAAAGGCGAAATGCAGTTTGGCGGCGTCATCTATTCCGATTCGGCAGATAAGGCCGCCCGCTTCGTTATGAACTGCAACCAGAAGCGCATTCCGTTGGTGTTCGTTCAGGATGTTACCGGCTTTATGGTGGGTACGCGCAGTGAGCATGGCGGCATCATCAAGGACGGAGCGAAGCTGGTAAATGCCGTTGCCAATTCAGTGGTACCCAAAATCACCGTGATTACGGGCAACAGCTACGGCGCCGGCAACTATGCCATGTGTGGCAAAGCTTACGACCCCCGCTTCATTTTTGGGTGGCCTACCGCCCGCATTGCCGTTATGGGCGGTGATCAGGCAGCACGAACCTTGCTGCAGATTCAGGAAACGGCACTCAAAGCACGCGGACAAACCCTTGACGAAAAGCAAGAAAAAGCCCTTTTGGAAGAAATCCGTCAACGTTACGAACAGCAGACCACCGCCTACTATGCTGCTGCACGGCTGTGGATTGATGCCATCCTGGATCCCTTAGAAACACGCAAAGCCATATCGCTGGCTTTGTCTGCAGCCAATCATGCGCCCATTGACCGCTCCTTTCGAACGGGAGTCATTCAGACCTGAAGCAAAGGGCAATGAAATTTTATTTACTGCCGCATCCCTCCAGAAAATCCACCCCGAGCCAGATAACGGCCAGCCATACCAGCCCTTTAATAAAGAAAAACAGAAACCCGGCTAGTCCCAGGCGTTTGAACCAAAGGATCAGTTTGCTTTTGGTACCAGATGGTGTTGTCATTCAGTTGTCATTCAAAAGTTAGCTGTTTATTTTTTGGTGTAGTATTTCATCGCTTCCGGCAAAAACTTCTTGATTTCTGCTATGCGTTGGTCATCGCTGGGATGGGTGCTGAAGAATGCAGGGACTTCGGAACTGCCGGTGGCCTGTTTCATTCGTTGCCAGAAGTCTATGGCTTTGTTGGGATCGTAACCGGCAGCTGCCATCAGCACCAGGCCGATCTTGTCGGCTTCGGATTCCTGCAGCCGGGAGTAGGGCAACAAAGCCCCTACCGAAACCCCTAATCCATAGGCTTGGGAAAAAAGTTCCTGTGTTGCCTGAGGCTGTTCGGCCAGGGCCACAGCCAAAGCAATACCTCCCATCTGTGCCAGCAGCCCATGGCTCATCCGCTCATTGCCATGGCGGGCCAAAGCATGACCCACTTCATGACCCATCACCACGGCCAGTCCGGTCTCATCTTTGGTAATGGGAAGAATGCCGGTGTAAACAGCAATTTTTCCTCCGGGCAGGCACCAGGCATTGGGTTCCTTGCTTTCAATCAAGGCATATTCCCATTTGTACCCTGCAATGCTTTTGCTCTGGCCGATTTTTTCCATCAGTGTTTTGGCCGCATTACTAATGTTTACCCCAACACGCTGCACCATTTGTGCATCGGCAGTTCCCGTAATAACCTTGCTGGATTTGAGCACGTCCTGATATTGCGTCAGCGCCATGCTGGTTAACTCCGACTCCGGCAGCAGATTCATCTGCTTGCGATTGGTAATTGGCACCTTGGTACAGGCAAACAGCAGTACCACTCCAGCCAAAACAGAAAGAAGGTGATACCGGTTCAACGAGCAGGACGATTCTTGCCGGCAAAGTTAAGTTGCGGCTCCTTGCCGTTGAGAAGTCTGACAATATTTTGACGATGCGTAAACACCACAGTAGCCAACATCACCAGCGAAAAAACCAACGGTGCAGTTCGGGGCGGCGAAACGGTAAGCCACATGGCCAAAGGCAATAACAGCGCTGCCGATAAGCTGGCCGCAGAAACGATTCGGGTAATCCACAACACCACGACAAAAACCACAGCCACCAGCAAAGCGGCATAAGGAAACAGATAGATCAGCACGCCGAAAAAGGTAGCCACGCCTTTGCCGCCGCGAAATTGCGTGTACACCGGAAACACATGCCCCAAACCGGCAACGAAGCCCAGCGCCAACTGAATCCATTGACGCTGATGGTCAGACAGCTCATCTGGCAGCCACCACTGTCCCTGCACGATGGCCAGCATCCCTTTGACCACATCTACAAGCAGCACGGCGGCAGCAGCCCGCGCGCCCAGCACACGGAACGTATTGGTGGCTCCGGCATTACCGCTGCCGGACTGTCGCACATCGGTACCATAAAGCCAGCGACCCAACCATACGGCAGAGGGAATGCTGCCAATAAAATAGGCCGTCGCCAAAGCCGCTATCCAGCCAAACGTCATAAGCACGTATTCAACAAGTTCATTTTTTCTGTTGTTGCTTTTTGGCTTTAGCAGCTTCTTCCTGCAAAAATTTCATCCGGTTGACGAAGGTGTTCTTTTTGTTTTCGGAACCGGGATTGTACATAAACAATTTGCCGTCTTCTTCAAACCGCCGCTTTTCGGGTTTAATGTCCATCAGCATCTGATTAAACGCCCTTTCGCCGCTGATCACCTGCAGGTTGTTGGTTGCATAGGAAAGAAAAAAATAATAATCCTCTTCGTCGCCGGCAGGGAGGAACAGGTTGAAATAATCACCTCCCCGTTTGAATCCCATTTCCAGATAGCCGGGCACCACAGTAGCCACGGAATTTTTTCCGATAAACGCCAGCGCAAACGGTCCGGTATTGTAAAACGAACGCGTAGCCTTGTCCCATTTCAACTCCACTTCCGAAATCAGAATTGTGTACGGCAGTTCATCGCTTTGCACAAAAAAACCGGTTTTGTTCAGCTGCTCTTTCCATTTTTTTTCCTGCTCGGGTTTGAGCAGTTCCGAAAAGGTTCGGGTAAAATGATCCGAGGCATAATCGGCATATTCGGCATCGCTGTTGCCTTTGAGTACGGAATTGGCCATATAGGTCAGCAAGGCTTCGTCCATGGGAAAGCCCAATCCCAGGGCCACCCGGAAAGTGGGCTCTTCCTTATTGACGTCGTAGGAAAAACTACCCGCACTGATCAGGTTGACCATGCCAAAATTGAAACCAAAGTTCATCAGTCCTTCGCCGTACACCCGGCTGCGCTTCTCGTTAAACCTCAGGATATTGCCGCGGCTGCTGCCGTGCAGCAGCTTGGCCCGGTCGCCGGCGATGAATTCCGACATCGTGCTGTCGTAATACACAATGCCTTCCACATGAAAGAGACTGCGGTCGCGAGACGATTTTTTAGCATTAAAAAAAGAAACATATAAATCATTGGAATCGGCGTCAAACACCAATCCGCACAACATGGGCCTTCGGGCTTCATTGACCGGATCGCGGAAATAGAGGTGGGACGAATCCGGCGTCAGCGCATGGTTTACGGAAAACCATTCCGAAATCACTTTGGGATGGTTGAGCTGAAGCCGCGCAAACCCTTTGAATACTACCGGCTCGCGCGATGACGTGATTTGTGCTGATCCCTTGAAGGCAATGCGGGGCAGCAACATCAGCCTTTGAGCGCTGTCGATGCGGGCACGGGCATACAGGCGCCGCTGTCCATCGGCCGTATCGGTAAAAACACCGATGTCTTCGCAGAAGAAGTATTGCTTTTTTCCGGTAAGGTTTTCAAAAGCATACCGGCCCGATGCTTTTACCGCATAGCGTCCGCTGATGGTGGCCGTCACGCTGTCGAACACATGATATTGACTGACGGAGTCCATCAGTAAGCGGGCCCGTTGGAGCGTGCGCAACCGGGCATTGGCTTCCACTACCACTTTGAGGCTGTCAGGAATGAATCGCGAATCCACCACGTCAATGGAAGGAACACCCGAAATGCGCAGAACGTAGTCGTTCAGGTCATAAATGGCGGAAGAACCCTGAAAAGCCAGACCGTCCTGCTGCGGATGCAGGGAAGTAAAGTCGGCCAGACTGCCTTTCGGTGCCCGGAAAGTCAACTGCTTGCGGTCCATATTCCAACGGAACTCGCTGATGGTGGTGGCATACTGGTTGTACGGAAAGACGGTGCTGCTTTCCTCATCGTTAAGTCGGAAATCGCCGATGCGTTTTTCAAAATCGATGCGTGCATTGACATCGGTGGTTTTTAACGCTGCTTTTTTTACATCCAGCGATTTAATCAGGAAATCACAACTATCGGCCTTCAGGGTATGCTTACCAAAGCCTATATCGTTGCTGGACAAAGAGGCTTCAGCCCAGTCCACATGACCGCGACCGCGAAGACCGGAAGACTGCAACACCAGGGAACCGGCCAGTGTGGTTTTCAGGTCAAACAGTCGAAAAGCGTTGGTATCCGAACGAAGAATAAGCGAATCCTGATAAGGCAACCAGCGCAGGCGGCTGTTCAGGCCCCGAACAGTAGGAAATTCCGTTCCGTTGAAAACCGTGGCATCCATGCGCACCGAATCAGCTCTTCCTAATAGCGAGTCAGGGAAAAAAATGAGTTGGGAAGCCTTCAATCGGGCTGTCACAAAACGAATGTCGCCGTGTCCACGCAGCCCTGCATTGCTTAGGGTCAGCTCATTGCTGAACGTACCGCGACCTCCGTACACAGCAGTGTTCTGCAGGCGCGTCCTGAATCCGAGTGACAAATCCGGCTGAATGCGTAAGGTTTCCTTGAGCTCCGGCAGAATGCCGTCGGACACCAGTTTGCCGGTAAAAGCCACCTGATCGGGCTGCAGCTTTTGCAGGGAGTCAAAAACAAACGGGTCAACCTGAAAATAAAACTTGTCCCGCTCGTAAACGCCATTCAGGATGGAATGATGATCGTAATAAACATACGACGGCTGGGTGGTGGTGAGTACAGGATATTGCTTGAGCGGCTTGATGCCGCCGCGGTTTTCCCGGCTGTCAATCTGAAGGTGGCCGGTCAGGTCACTCACCACACTGCGGATGGGCCCCACCGTTGGTATTCCCGAAGCATCGCGGCGTCCGGTAGGAATGTTGATGACCATACTATCCACATGGCTCAGGTTTAGCCGAAACTGGCCGTAGTCAAACGAAAACCCATCACCGCTCAGATCCACCCGGCCGGCAAAAAGCGACCCACTGAAATCCATGTTGCGGTTGTCGCGCAACGTGATTTTTCCTTCCCGGGGAAAGACCACCACAAAGCTGGAGTCGCTCAGCGACACACTTTTCACTCCATCCACCTTCATTTCGTAGCTGCGCATATCCACCGTTGCGTTCACGCCATTGGTTACGGATTCTATGCGGATGTTGTCGTAATCAATTTTCTTTTGTTTGGCGGCAACGTAACGGAACGTTTTGGCGCGAATGGTTACTTCTTTGTTGCGGTCGTCGTAATCAATAAAGCCGTCTTCCACCAGCTTGTATAACATGGGCTCTATGATGTCTAATGAATAGTTCGGGTCAATGCGTTTGGCCAGATCATCGGCATAGAACGTGCGCTGACCGGTGCGGTCCACGATCTGCTTGAGGCGATCCACCAGATTGTAATCGGCAAGTCCCTGATATTTATCCATACGGCCGGCACGGTAATAATCGAACGACTCCATGGTCATGGTGCTGTTGCCGGTGACGGCCACCTGGCGCATGATCAGCTCAGGTTCATTCATGTCCCAGTAAATCAGCTCAGGGGAAAGCTCCAGACTGCGGTAGTAATCATAAAACGGCGATTTGAAGATGCCGTAACGCCCGCGCGTGAGGACCAGTTCCCGCTTCTCGGCATTGTAACGAAGGCTGATGCCCAGGTGAACCAGCGAATCTTTTCCATAGAAGATTTTGACATAAGCCTGAGAGGCATGAACTTCCCTGTCTTTGCGAATGGCAAACCGCTGGGAGCGGGAAAGCACGCCCAGCTGGTCGTCGAAACGGAAAATGCGAAGGGAGGCTTCTGCTCCCGCACTTCCATAAACAGCCATACGGTTTCCTGCCAGTTCCAGCCCGCCCCGCAGGCGTGCATGTGGAATGAGCTCATCGAACGTCAGGTCGGTGCGCAGCGACTGAAAGCGCGGGTAGCTGATCCGGTCCGTATCGCTGGTGCTGAGAATCTTATCGCGAAACGTGCCCCACAACGATGCTTTAGGATAATTTTCATAAAACAACCGAACCGAATCAGCGGCATATTCGCTTTTGCGCACATCAATCTGATACTGCTGCAGCAGCACGTAAACGGCATCGGGATCAAATCCGGCCCGTCGCCAGTCGGCCCGGCCTCCCCGACCCACCCACTTTTCCTCCATGGGAAAGTACGTGCCTTCCGTCGCATAGATGATGGTGGAATCGGCAGGCGAGAGGCCAACCAGGTCGCAGTCGGAAACAAACAGCACCGGTTGCTTATCCTGCATCCGCAGCTCATAGGTTCCTCCGCGAAACCGCCATTGCTTGGAAGCTGTTCCGTAAAGCGTTTGTCCGGAAAACAATCCAACAGAAAAATCCAGAAATTCATCAAACTGTTTGTTGTTCCCCTGACGAAGATTGGCCAGCACTTCCATGGCTACTTCATACCAGGAGCTCCAGCTTTCGCTTCCGGGTTTACCCTCATGATAGGCAATGGCCACCAACGCCAGTTTGCAGAAATACGGATGGGCCAACATGCGCCGGCCCTGCATGCGTTGCGCCACTTCCAACACATCGCCCTGAACGGTCGTTCCCAAAGACGGCCAGGCCTGCTGGAGTTGCTGGGCGGCCTGCCGGCAATCGTCCCGCTTGGTGTCAGTGAGCAATTGGGCAAGCTCTTTGATGAACTGATCCCGCGATTGGGAAAAGCCCCCAGACTGGGCGCATAACGAAGCCGTAAGCATACACCCGATCACCACCAGCATCCACCGCATAAATCCTCTTGCTGCATTGGGCAACGAAATTAGCGGCGAATTCGTACGGCGCTGGCCGTTGGCGCATTTTTCATACACCTGCCAACGGTTGGCTGCTTATAAGGGTCAATGTATGACCAATGGCTTCACCAGCAGGTGCTCTTTGCTGCGCATTATTACAATGTAATAGCCGGCCGGCAGGTTGCTGATGTCCAAGGCAAAACGTGTACCATCACCAGCCAGTTGCATTAATGTTTGAGCATGCGCATTAAGCAGTTCCATATGCCAATGTTGGACTGGGGCACCCGTTACATTCAAATACAACACCTCATCAGCAGGTTGTGGATAAACGGCCAACTGTACCAGTTCACTACCTGTACTCCATCGGCAGGAAGAAGAAACCGTTACCGGCGACGATGTGTTGGTGCACCCCAAAACCGGTTCTGTAACCTGTACTTTATACTGACCGATAGTTGTGGCCACATACGTCTTTTGCGTTGCACCAGCTATAGCTTCGTTGTTGCGGTACCATTGCCACTGCGTGCCGGTGCCGTCTTTAGCTCTTAGAGTAACGGATCCTGCGGCGCAAATGTCCAGGCTGCCTTCGGCTTTTATGCTTGCTTTGGGTTTGTCAATGCGCTGCAGAACAGTGGCTGCCGACCAGGTGGTGCACCCCTGTGCCGTGTGTACCCGCACCTGATAACTGCCCGCATTTTTGCCCGGTACCTTATAGGTCTGTTTGGTTTTGCCCGTCAGGGTTGCTCCGTCTTTATACCATTGGTAGAACAACCCGCTTCCGGCATTGGCTGTAAGCGTAACCGATACGCCGTTGCAGGCCTGTACAGTACCCGACGGCGTGACGGTGGCCGGAGGAATTCCGTCATCTGCTGTGCCGTTGCAGTTGTCGTCAACTCCGTTGCATAGTTCGCCGGCCTGCGGATGAATGGCTGCGTTCCCGTCGTTGCAGTCGCTGCTATCGGTCACATAACCGGATGGCAACGTACAGGAAACCAGATACACGCTGACATTGCCGTAGCCATCACCATCTGCATCAGCATAGAATCGGGTCAACAGGCCTTCATCTGCTGTGCCGTTGCAGTTATCGTCAACTCCGTTACATAATTCGCCGGCCTGCGGATGAATGGCTGCATTGGTGTCGTTACAATCAGAGCTATCGGCCACATAGCCGAGCGGTTGACTTGCTGCCAATACCCAGGAATTCACATTTCCGAATCCATCGCCATCGTTATCCTGGTAGTAGCGTTGTGCTGAACCAACGGGCAACAACATAGCAGTAAAGAGAACGGTATCCTTAAAAATTTTTACTCCACGGAACGTAAGCAACCCCTGCTCATAAATCAAAGTGTCATCCTGCACGAGGTTCCCGTGATGATGTACCTGCCAGCGCACCCAAGACCCCGGCGCAGGCCGAAAGCCCTGTCTGCGCCGCGGCGTCAGGTCAACGGTGCAGGAATCCGGAGCAACCTTGCTGCCGTTGATGGTAGGCAAATCGCGCATGAAAATCTTGATCTGCCATTGCAGCGAATCATCGGACAGGGGATTGCTCCAATCCAGGTAGCCATTTACCGAACCTACGCTGTCGCCGGTCACGTCGTTGCCCTGGCCCGGATCTTCATTGGCGGAACAGTTGGAAAAGGCCGGATATGAGACATTGGTTCGATAGCGAAATGCATCAAACGGCAGCTGGTGCCAGGTTTTTCCTTCTCCGCTGTGTTTACGCAGGTCAAAAAAATAGTAGCCGCCCACGGCATTGGAATTGACGGAGTCATACCAGGCAATTTTTTCGGTCCATCCGATCAGATCGTCGCGCTTCCCGTTGATACTGAAGATCACCGGCCAGTCGGTGTGCCGCCGCAAGTGCACCTGCAGACAGGCATTCAGCAAATCGTAAGTGGGCTGCTGAAAATACCATTCGGTGAGATTGGAAGCTGCAGTGCCCAGTTTCTTATCACCATCCAGCCGGTTTTTCTTTCCGGTATTCATCGTGCAGTTGGGCTGATAATCATTCTGGAACCCGAAGTTGAAAATGCCGCCACTCACCCGAACGGAAGCCACCAATTCCGGATACGTCAAAGCAAAAAATAGGGCGCCATTGGAGCCAAAGGAAGTGCCCTCCAGACTGATGCAGGTGGTATCTACCGGGTAATTTCGGACCACAAAATCAATAGTGCGCCGGATGCGCAGCATGGAGTAGAAGTAGTTATAGCCACTGGTCGGGGCTACGGTGTTGTTCTTCTTTTTAAATGGGTCATATGAAGGATGGGTGCCCAGCCAGCCGCTGTTCTCATTGCTGGGGAAGTAATCTTCAACATTCAGCCGGATTTCGTTACCCGAAACCTCTGTGATTCGATCCATAAAATTCGAGCCTCCGGCATGAAAGAAAACGTACAGGGGAACGGGCTGAGTGGCATTGTTACGAAAGACAGCAAAACAATAACCCATCCAGCCGGCTTTCATCTGTAAAGGTCCGTAAGCCGCAAACTGACTGGTCAGAAAATCTCCGTACACGTCCACCTGTTTACCGTTAATCAGTCGCGTTTCTAACAAAAACGGCTGCGGCTGCTCAACGGTTTCGTAAACCGGCACCACCAACGAATTGCTGCCCGGAACGATGGTCTGATCTTCCACATTGTTTACCGTTACCGTGACCGCATAATAAAAATATCCGTTGAGCACCGAGGTGGTTACGAACAAACCTTTGCTGGAAGGAAGCGGATTGCCGTTGGGTTCAATTACCCAATACCGATCGGTTCCGTCGGCTGCTGATAAATTATAATTTTTTGCAGACGTTTCATTGGTTATTCCCAGAAATTCGCAGCTGCTGAGCTGACTGCCAGAGGTAATGGGGCTTGTGGAACGATATAATTTGTAAATCGGCTTGTTGTCGTTGGTGTTGTTCCAGGTAAAAAACACCTGACCGTTTCGGTAAGTTGCCGAAAGCCCGGTTACAATGCCGGCCTGGACCCATGAGCAGGCCATCAACCAAGCGACTACCCAGGCAACAATTCTTTTGGAGAAAGAAGAGGGCAAGCCTAAAGCATTTTGGTTGCTCTGGTAAATTTCCGCAATTCCAATAAAAGAAAGGGAAACAGACTTAGCGATGAATTTCCACGGCAAGCCTTTGGCTGTAATCGTTGAAGCGAACTTCCAGAAAATACATTCCTGGCGGCAGTTCAGGCAGTAAAAGCCGGATGACTTCGGTAGGTGCACCAATCAGATGCTGTTGCTGCAAAATCCTGACCCCTGTCAGCGAAAACAGCCCAACGGATGCCAATGCTTCCGGCACCGGCTGACTTTGCACGGTCAGCAAGAGATGGGTTGTGGCCGGATTCGGCATTACGGAAACCACAAAAGGCTTTTGTTCGCTGATCAGCCGGCAACTGGACGTAACAGTCACCGGCGAAGAAGTTTTATGGCATCCCAAAACCGGTTCGGTAACCTTGACCTTGTATTGCCCCACCGATGTGGCTGTGTAGGACTGTTGTGTGGCACCGGCTATGGCCACATCGTTTTTGTACCACTGCCATTGGGTTCCGCTGCCGTCCCTGGCCTTTAAGGTCACTGAACCTGTTGCGCAAATGTTCAAATCGCCTTCCACCTTGATGGAAGCTTTAGGTTTTTCCACCCGTTGGATTAGTGTAGCTTCCGAAAGGGTGGTACATCCCTGAGCGGTATGTACGCGCACCTGATAGCTTCCGGCATTACTGCCACTGACTTTGAGCGTCTGCTTGGTCTTTCCAGCCTGAGCCACGCCATCCTTAAACCATTGGTATAACAGGCCGCTTCCGGCATTGGCCGTAAGGGTAACGCTGCTGCCTGAGCAGGCCAGAACTGTTCCTGCCGGCGTAATGGAAGCCGGGGGAACCCCTTCGTCAACCATAGCGTTGCAGTTATCGTCAGTACCGTTGCACACTTCAGCGGCTAAAGGGTGAATGGCTGTATTGTTGTCGTTGCAGTCGCTGCTGTCAGCTACATACCCTGCAGGCGGGGCACAGGACCAAATGCGGACAGAAAGATTCCCGAATCCATCGCCATCCGCATCGGCATAAAACCGTTGCTGAACCCCTTCATCTATGATGCCGTTGCAGTTGTCGTCCATGCCGTTACACCATTCTGGGGCTGAAGGATAAATCAGGGCGTTATTGTCGTTGCAGTCGCTGCTGTCGGCTACATACCCTGCAGGCTGGTTAGTGGCTTTGATTCGCATGAAAATATTTCCGAATCCATCGCCATCGTTATCCTGATAAAAATTCACCTGTGCGGCCTGAACGATGCTGATGCTGAGCCGGCTGGTGTCCTTATACACCTTTACTCCCGGAACGGTTAACAAGCCGCCGGTGTACACCATGGTGCCGGATTGAACCACCTGACCGTTACGACGCACTTCCCATTGCAGCGTTGCGCCGGCCGGCGGCTTGAACTGCTGGCGACGCCGGGCAGTAACATCCACCGTGCAGGAGTCGGGGGCAGTTTTTGTGCCGTAAACCGTATTGCGATTACGAACATATAACTTGATTGCCCAGAGGTCGGGCTGATCGGTAAGGTTGTCTTTCCAATCCAAGTGCCCGTTTATAGTCCCTATGGTGTCGCCGTGGTAGCCATTGCCATTGCCCGGATTGTCGTTAATGGAGCAATACGAAAAAGCCGGATACGACAGATTGGTACGGAAACGGAACATATCCAGCTTGGTTTGAGTCCAACCCGAACCGTCGCCGTTGTGTTCCCGCATATCGAAATAGAAAAATCCTCCCAACCGGTTGGCATTAGCCGAATCATACCAGGTTACTTTCTCTGTCCATCCCAGCATTTCATCTCTTTTGCCGTTTATACTGTTAAAAAAAGGCCCATCTGTTTCTCGGAGCTGATGAATGCGCAAACAGGCGTTCAGGTAATCGTAAATCGACATCTGGCTATACCATTCCATGAGGTTCGTTTCTACGGCGCCCAGCTTTCGGCTACCGTCCAGCCGGTTTTTCTTACCTGAATTCATGGTACACTCCGGCTGGTAATCGTTCTGAAATCCGAAATTGAAGATGCCACCGGTCAAACTAACGGCAGCCACTTCCTGCGGATAAGCCAATGCATAAAACAAGGCCCCCACTGCACCGAACGAAATGCCTTCCAGCATGATTCGCGTGCTGTCCACCGGATACTGTTGCCTGACAAACTGGATGATGCGACGCACACGTTGCAATGTGTACAAATACACATAGCCTGAGGTCGGAAAAATGCTGTTGTTCTTTTTTACAAAGGGATCGTATGAGGGGTGGGTACCCAGCCAAACACTGGATTCGCCACTGGGAAACAGGTCATCCAGGTTGAGGCGGATTTCGTTTTGGTCTGTCTCCGAAACTTTGTTGAGAAAGGAAGTGCCCCCCGGGCGGAAATACACATACAGAGGCACCGGAGCAGAGGCACTGTTCGGATTAACGGCAAAACAGCCGCCGTTCCAGCCGGCCATCATCTCCAGCGCTCCCCCAGCCTGGGTCTGACTGGTGATAAATTCTCCGTATATATCAATAGGCTTACCGTTGATGATGCGCACTTCCTGCAAAACAGGTTTTGGCGGTGCAATGGTTTCGAGGATAGGAACGGTCAGGGAATTCTGTCCGGGAATGATGTTTTTGTCTTCGTTGCTGTTTCGCTCGACGGTCAGTGCATAATAAAAATATCCGTTGCCCACACAGGTGGTCACAAACAGTCCTGTGTTCGGCGACAGCGGAGCTCCTCCGGGCGAAATGACCCAGTACCGGTCTACTCCATCTGCTTTGGATAAGGGAAAGTTCTTCGAAGAATTTTCCTTGACGATACCGAGAAATTCGCAACTGCTGAGTTGGCTGCCTGCCGTTATGGGTGAAACGGAACGGTACAATTTGTAGGTCGGCTTACTTTCCGTGGTGTTGTTCCAGGTAAAAAACACCTGTCCGTCTCTGTAAAATCCGGTAAATCCGGTTACGGTGGCTCCTTTGCATACCGAACCGGCGATCAACGAGAGGTGCGCCCATAGAAGGATACGATTCATATGCTGTTTCATCTTTTGCACATAAAAAAATAAGAACATTACCAAATATACATCCTACTCGTTGCTTCTGGAAGGATATTTTTCTCCCTAAAAATTTTTAACGGACTATCTCTACCGGAATAACCCTTGAAAAACCGATGAGGCGGATCTGCAACCAATAGAGCCCTGCGGGCAGATCATGAACCGGCAAATCTAACGCAGCGGTGCAACCATGAATGGGAAGTGCCTGTTGTCTTACCCGATGGCCCGACACAGTATGCAATTCCATCAACCCGCTACACTCCTCCACATCAGACCTGATGTACACCTGCAATACCGTGTTGGCCGGATTTGGCCCCACCCTTACATCAAAAGGCACGTTCTCAAGCTGCCGGCAGGAGGAAGTAACCGTAACCGGCTTGGAGGTCTTGTTACAGCCCAGCACCGGCTCGGTAACTTTTACCTTGTACTGCCCCACCGATGTCGCTACGTAGGTCTTCTGGGTGGCTCCTGCTATGGCTACATCGTTCTTGTACCATTGCCACTGCGTGCCCGTGCCGTTCTTGGCTTTCAGCGTAACCGATCCGGTGCTGCAAATGTTCAGGCTTCCTTCAGCCTTGATGCTGGCCTTGGGTTTTTCTACCCGCGTCAACGTTACCTCATTCGAAAAAGCCGTGCAACCGCTGCTGTTGGTCTCACGCACCTTGTAGGTGCCGGCTTCCGAGCCCTTGGAATCGTATTTCTTTTTGGTAGCCCCCGAAATGGCCACCTCATTCCGGAACCATTGATAGCTCATGCCGCTTTCATTGGCCGTAAAGGTGACCTTGGTGCCTTCGCATTGCGAAAACGAATTGGCCGGAGTAATGGACGCCGTGAACGTTTGCTCATCCACCACACCATCGCAGTCGTCATCCATGCCGTTGCAGCTTTCTGTTGCACCCGGATAAACAGCCGAATTGCCGTCGTTGCAATCCTGATCATTTTCCACATAACCGCTGGGAGCAGAGAAGGCTTGTTGCCAGATCGCAGCATTTCCAAAGCCATCCCCATCGGCATCCTGGTAATACGTTTTCAGCATACCGGTCGCTATGCTGATGCTGAGCGTGCTGGTATCCTTAAACACTTTCACTGCCGGAATGGTCAAGAGGCCCCCCTCGTACACCAGAAAACCGCTTTGCACCAATTGACCGTAACGTCGCACTTCCCAGAGCAACGGGGTGCCCGGTGCCGGTTTGAATTGCTGTCTTCGACGCGGAGTAACGTCAACCGTGCAGGAGTCGGGAGCAACCTTCACCCCATTAAGCGTGGCCAGGTTGCGCATGAACAGTCGTATTTTCCAATTGTCCGGCAGATCGGCATCAGGATCTGCCCAGTTCAGGTAACCATTGATGCTTCCCACCGAGTCGCCGCTGACGTTATTGCCAACGCCGGGATTTTCATTGGCAGAGCAATAGCTGAAAGCCGGATACGAAATGTTGGTAGCATAGCGTTCCGGCTCAAATGGCAGGGCATTCCACGACCGCCCTTCCCCCCCATGCTGGCGCATGTCAAAATAAAAGTATCCCCCAATGCGGTTGCGGTTTACCGAATCATACCAGATCACCTTTTCCGTCCAGCCCATAAGCTTGTCGTTTTTTCCATTCAAACCTTTGAATACCGGAAAATCTGTTTCCCGCCGCAAATGCACTTGCACCGGACCATTGATCAGGTCGTACGTGCCTTTCATGTGCACGCCCTCAGTCAGGTTTGCGGCTACCGTGCCAAAGCGGTTATCTCCATCTACCCGATTGTATTTTCCTGAATTCATTGAGCAATCCGGATTGTAATCGTTCAAAAAACCGAAGTTGTACATGCCTCCGGTTACTTCGCAGGAAGCAATTTTTTCCGGATAAACCAGCGCCAGCATGAAGGCACCGTTAGACCCGTTGGAATTGCCAATCAGGTGCACCCGGTTGGAATCGGCCTGATACGTGGCCACCACAAAACGAATGGCTTCCAGAATGGCTGTCTGCGTGTAAAAAAAGTTAAAGCCGGATGTGGGCGGCACTGTGTTGTTGGTGGGAATCCAGACATCGTAATTCTGGTTGGAGCCCAGCCAGGCCGTTACATCGCCGCTGGGCAAATGATGCGAAACGTTAAGTAGAATTTTCTTCTTTCCTCCGGAAGTAATGTTGGACATAAAATTTCCTCCCCCACCATGAAAATTGACATACAGCGGAGCAGGTTTTGTAGCCAGCTGCCCCGGATTTACGGCAAAACAAAAGCCCAGACTCACGGCCTTAAACCGCAACGGACCATTCGGCGTAACTCGCGACGATAAGAACTGAACATAGATGTCTATGATGGTTTGCTGGCTCATGGTGCGCTTTTCCTGAAGCACCGGCCTGGGCGTGGCTACCGTTTCGTTTACCGGACTGGTCAGCGCATTCGATCCCGGAACAATGGTTAGGTCTTCCGAACCGCCACTCAGGCGGGTTACAGCATAGTAATAAGCTTTGTTGGCCACGCAGGTAGTTACCATCAAACCTTTGCTGGCTGTAAGGGGAGTTGCCAGGTCGGCCGTAACGAAATAGCGCGTCATGCCATCTACGGACGACAGCGTGTGATTTTTCGACGATTCATGGTTTACCATGCCCAGATATTCGCAGGCGGCCAGTTGGGAAGGCGCTGTTATGGGTTGTTCCGAACGGTAAAGCAAAAAATAGGTCCCGGAAGTTCCATTATGCTGGAACGTAATGAATACCTGACCGTAGCGGTACGTAGCCTCCAGTTGGGTAACTACCTGCCCCTGGGCACAGAAGGAATAAGAAACAAAAACCAGTAGTCCGATTCGTCTCGACACGAAATGGGTTTTGGTGGTTAATGAAAGCTAATGAAATTTATTTTACTATCACAACCTGCTGCCTGTTTGTGCCATACGAGTTACCGTATTCCAACAAATAAAATCCTGCAGGAAGGCGGCTTACATCCACAACGTGTTCCTGCTGCATGCCTTCCGCAAGCCCTTCAACGCTCCAAACCACTTGGCCTATAGAATTTCTCAGGTAAAGCGACATCTCTCCGGATGAAGTGGACTGCCAACGGATGTGTAGCAAATCCGTTGCCGGCACCGGATAAGCGGTGACCAGCACCGCCTCTGAAGAGGTCTCTGTCTGCCGGCAGGAGGAAGTAACCGTAACCGGCTTGGAGGTCTTGTTACAGCCCAGCACCGGCTCGGTAACTTTTACCTTGTACTGCCCCACCGACGTCGCTACGTATGTTTTCTGCGTGGCTCCTGCTATGGCTACATCGTTCTTGTACCATTGCCACTGCGTGCCCGTGCCGTTCTTGGCTTTCAGCGTAACCGATCCGGTGCTGCAAATGTTCAGGCTTCCTTCGGCCTTAATGCTGGCCTTGGGTTTTGCTACCCGCGTCAACGTTACCTCATTCGAAAAAGCCGTGCAGCCGCTGCTGTTGGTCTCACGCACCTTGTAGGTGCCGGCTTCCGAGCCCTTGGAATCGTATTTCTTTTTGGTAGCCCCCGAAATGGCCACCTCATTCCGGAACCATTGATAGCTCATGCCGCTTTCATTGGCCGTGAAGGTGACCTTGGTGCCTTCGCATTGCGAAAACGAATTGGCCGGAGTAATGGATGCCGTGAACGTTTGCTCATCCACCACACCATCGCAGTCGTCATCTATGCTATTGCAGCTTTCCGTTGCACCCGGATAAACAGCCGAATTGCCGTCGTTGCAATCGCCGGGCAAATCCGCATAGCCTGAAGGCTTGGTGGCCGCTATGACGAAACTGTTGGTCAAACCATATCCATCGCCATCGGCATCCAGATAAAACGTATCCACGGCGGCCGACCAGGTAACCGTGAGCAACGAAGTGTCTTTCCTGATAATGACGCCCGGGATGGTCAGCAGTTGGCCATCATAAACAAAACTGCCCGACTGAATCTGCTGTCCCAGATTTTTCACATTCCAGGAAATGAGGCTTCCGGTAGGGGGCAGAAACTGCTGGCGCCTTCGCAGGGTAACATCAGCCGTGCAAGAAGCCGGTGCTACCACCACTACGTTGTTCGCCTGCTGCAGGTCGCGTACAAAAAGTTTCATGCGAAATTCATTGGGTAAATCGGCTTCCGGATTTAACCAATTCAAGTGACCATTGATGGTTCCGGCTATATCGCCGTTAGCCGGTTGTCCGTTGCCTGGATTGCTGTTGATGGAACAGAATGAAAAGGCCGGATAAGCCACATTTCGTGCATAACGATACAAATCAAAATTGGTAGAAACCCATGTCTTGTTATTTCCGCCATGATCGCGGTTGTCAAAGAAGTAATATCCTCCGGTTCGGTTGCGGTTAACGGAATCGTACCAGATGGTTTTTTCCGTCCAGCCCAGCTTGTCATCCATGCGGCCGTTAATGCTGTACAGCACCGGGTAATCGGTGAGTTTGTTGAGGTGTATTTGTTTGGGCCCGTTCAGTCGGTCATAGGTGCGTTGCCCGCTTCCCTCCCACAGATTGGCAGCAGTGGTGCCCAATAACTTGTTCCCGTCCTTACGGTTGACGCCACCGGGATTCATGGTGCAGTTGGGATTGGCATCGTTTTCAAAACCAAAATTGAACATGCCGCTGGTCAGCTCTACAGCAGCCAGCAGTTGAGGATAATACAGCCACAGAAAAAAAGCTCCGGTAGCTCCGAAGGAATTACCATCGGCCCACACCTTGTTGGGATCAACAGGAAAGTTGTTGATCACCCACTGGATTTCATAGGCCACCCGATCCACGGTGTAGAAATAATTCGTTCCGGTGGTCCATTCGGAGTTACTGCTTTTCTTGAATGCATCGTATTGCTCATTGCTGCCAATCCAGCCGCTGGATTCTCCGCTGGGAAAGTAATCTTCTACCCCCAGGTTTAGCTCTGTGGACTTGACATTGGTAATATTGGTCAGAAAGGTGCCGCCACCGGCGTGATATCGTACATGCAGGCCCTGGGGGGTGGTGGCGTTATTCCGGTATACGGCAAAACTGTATCCGAGCCATCCTGCTTTGAAGCGCAGCGGTCCGTTCAGAGTTTCCCTGCTGGTGATAAAGTGACCGTAAATCTCCACCGGCTTTCCATCAATCTGCCGTATTTCCTGTAATACCGGCACCCGGGGGCTTACGGTTTCGTTGATGGGTGCGGTCAGGGAGTTGGCACCGGGAATAATGGTCTGATCTTCTACCCCACCGGTAGTTACCAGCAAGGCATAATAAAATGCGCCGTTAGCTACCGAGGTGGTAACAAACAATCCGGTCTGCGCATTCAGGGGCGAGCCACCGTTCTGAATAACCCAATAGCGGGTAACGCCGTCGGCTGTAGTTAAGTTGTGATTGACTGAAGAATTCTTATCCGTTGCTCCCAGATATTCGCAACTGGCTATTTGCGAACCGGAAGTTATTGGCGCAGTTGAACGATACAGCTTATACGTTGGGCTATTGTGGTTTACTGTTGTCCAGGTAAAAAACACCTGACCGTTTTTGTAAAAACCGGTAAAATTGGTTACGGTAAGCGCCAGCGATGGCCGAAAGCAGAAAAAGAACAGCAATAAGGTAATGAAAAAGCTTTTCATGGCAAGGATGAAGTCTATGATTAGTTAATTAATTTTTATCTTTTTGATTCCGGGTAAAAACTATCACCATCCAGTTTTCTTCTAAAGCCCAATGCGTCAGTTTTGCTCCGGTTTCGGCTGCTTTCGCTTCCAGACGTTCTGCGTCTGACGGAAGAAAACCACTTAAAATCAAAATCCCCTCCGGCTTTAATACGCAGACCATACTCTCAAGTTGCAACAGCAGGGTCTGCAAGTCAATATTAGCCAAAACCACGTCAACCAGCAAATCACCGGGAACGGTGTTTCCCTGCAGCACGGTTATCTGATGCTCCACCCGGTTACGCCTGCAATTTTCCAGCGCGCAGGCTACCGCATTAGCGTCGGAATCCACGGCGGTGACTTGAGCCCCTCGCAAAGCCGCATAAATGGCCAAAACCCCGGTGCCGCAACCGAAATCCAGGACCGCCTTGCCAGAAAGGTCCATATGTTCCATAACCAACAGACACAGCCGCGTTGTGGCATGGTGGCCTGTGCCAAAGGCCATGGATGGTTCAATAATGAGTTCCATGGCCGCCTTGGGATCAGGCGGATGATGCGGCGCCCGCAAGTACACTTTGCCTGCATAAACCGGCTGATACTGCTTTTCCCACTCCCCATTCCAGTTGCGATCCGGAATGCGTTCCACCTGTACGCAATATTCCGATAGCTTTTGGGGAGGAAATGCTTTCAAGTCATCGGGCTGTCCATAGGCGATAAGGCAATCCGGCCGTTGTTCAAATCCCACAAAACCGCAAGCCAGAAGCAAAACCATCAATTGCTCCTGCTGGTCTTCGGTAACTTCAATGCGGCAGGATATCCATTCAGCAGGCATGAATAATACCCAGAAATTCCTCTGCTGCCAGTGAGGCGCCGCCGATCAGGCCTCCGTCCACATCGGGCTGGGAAAAAAGTCCAGCCGCATTAGAAGGCTTGCAACTGCCTCCATAAAGGATATGCAGCCGTTGGGCAACTGCTGTTCCATAACGATGTGCCACCAAAGAACGGATATGTGCATGCATTTCCTGCGCCTGTCCGTCGGTAGCTACCCGACCCGTGCCAATGGCCCAAACCGGCTCATAGGCAATCACCACCTGAGCAAACTGGTCAGCATTCAGGTCAAACAGTCCGAGCTGCAGCTGCTGCTCCACCCATTTCAGGTGGCCGGACGCCTCCCGCACGTCCAGTGGTTCTCCGACGCAAAAAATCGGCCGCAGGCCATGTTGTAAGGCCACCTCGACCTTTTGGGCCAGCAGCGCATCATCTTCATGAAAATATTGCCTTCGTTCACTGTGCCCGATAATGACGTACGATGCCCCGCAGGCGCGAAGCATGGGTGCCGATACCTCGCCTGTATAGGCTCCGCTTGCTGCCCAATGACAGTTCTGGGCTCCGGAAAAAACGGTCGGTTGTCCCTTGACCAGCTCGCTCACTGTATCCAGTGCCGTAAAGGGCGGGCAAAAGATCACATCTGCCCGCTGGCGCAAAGACTCCGACAGGCCCGCCAGAACAGCCAATACAAGTTCCCTTGCTTCACCACAGGTCTTGTGCATCTTCCAGTTTCCGGCCACAATTTTTTTTCTCATTAACAAACATTTTAATGCATCATGTTCACTTTACCTGCAGGCCGGCAATGTGCCGCAGAATGGCTTCGTCGGCAGCGCTGAGTTCCACCTGCCGGCGAGCCATGACCCTCCGGGCCACTTCCAATGCCTTTTCGATCTTGTATTCCGTGAAACCGGATGCCCCGCCCCAGGAAAACGAAGGGATAAAGTTGCGCGGAAATGCGGCTCCGAAAACGTTCACAAACACGCCCACCACTGTGCCTGTGTTGAACATGGTGTTGATGCCGCACTTGGAATGGTCACCCATCACCAGGCCGAAAAACTGCAATCCGGTGCGCTCAAACGACTGCGTGGCGTAATTCCACAGCTTCACTTCACCATAATCGTTCTTGAGATTGGAATTGTTTGAGTCCGCACCCAGATTGCACCATTCGCCTATTATAGCATGCCCCAGAAATCCGTCGTGAGCTTTGTTGCTGTAACCGATCATCACCGAGCTGTTCACTTCGCCTCCTACCACACAACGCGGACCGATGCTCGTGGGCCCGTAAATTTTAGCTCCCATCTTCACTACACTGCCGGCACCGAAGGCTACTGGTCCGCGAATCATAGCCCCTTCCATGATTTCGGCATCTTTTCCGATATATATAGGTCCTTGGGAAGCATTCAAAAATGCAAACTCCACACGGGCCCCTTCCTCAATAAACACATCGTTGCGGTTCAACACCTTGTTGGATTCATAAATCGTTGCCGAGCGGCGGCGATAGGTAATCATTTTGTAATCATCACGCAAGGCTTCTTCATTGAGCGTGATGACGTCGGTCAGCTTGCGAACCGTTCGGGGTGAACTGACCGGAGCTATCAGGCTGCATTGCTCGGCCAACCGGCTCAGATTCAACGGATAACTGACCTGCTCGGCCGGCACACAGGCTGCTATCAACAAACTTCCATCCAGCAAGGCTTCGCCGCATTTCAGCGCGGCTACCTGGGCTACGAGCCGCGGATTGGGCAGCACCGAGCCATTGATCAGCCAATTGAGCTCCCTGACTACCCGGGGATATTTTAGTGATAGGTAATCTTCGGTCAGGTAAGAAAGCTGGGCATTGAGGGAGCGTTGCCATTTTTCGCGCAGGGTCAATATGCCTACGCGCAGCTCACTAACCGGACGTGTGAAGGTAATCGGCAAAAGGTGATGGCGGCAGTCATCATCAAACAGAACGTAGTTCCGGTCTTCCATAACTCCAGCCCCTGACTGCCTTGAGCCTGCCGGCTGCAGTGCTTCAGGCCACCTCAGGCCCCGGCACTGCCTTTATCTTCAGCAGCACCTTTTCGGGCATATTTTTTACGAAACTTGTCAATGCGACCGGCAGTATCCACGAACTGCATCTTACCGGTATAAAATGGATGTGACGTACTGGATATCTCCAGCTTCACCAGCGGATATTCTTTTCCATCCTCCCAAACGATGGTTTCCTTGCTCGTTGCCGTACTGCGCGTAAGAAATGCAGTTCCGTTGGACATATCCTTGAACACAACCAGCCGGTAATCCTTGGGGTGGATGTCCTTCTTCATGATGTGTGCGATTGAGCCGGCAAAGATAGCATGCTGCTGCCTGCTGCCCAAACTGTAGTAACTGTGTAAAAATTAAAGCTTCGGAAACATGTCGTCGCCGAGGCTGCTTTACTTTTGAAACACGATGCAGTAGTCATGAATGGGACCTGGCGGCGGTTTAACGGCGAGCGCCTGACCAGTTCGCTTCACGAAGCGGTGGAAGATGTCATTCGCCGCGAACGCAGCCAGGGGTATCGCCTGAAAGTGTGCATCGGAACCGACTCTCAGGTCAACGGCAAGGTAACCGAATTTGCCACCGTCATTGTTTTTCTGCGCGAGAAGCATGGCGGTTTCATGTTCATTCACAACGAGAAAATTCCGGGCCGCCACTCCGTTAAAGAACGCATGTTGCTGGAAGTGAGTAAATCGGTGGAAATTGCCTATAGCCTCTGCGACCTTCTGGACGCTTATGACGTGGACCTGGAAGTGCATGCCGACATCAACACCAACCCCCACTTCCAATCCAATGCCGCCCTGCACGAAGCAATGGGCTACATTCTTTCCATGGGTTTTGCCTTTAAAGCCAAACCCGAGGCCTTCGCCAGCACGTGCTGCGCCAATAAAGTGATCTAAGAACTACCAACTATATCCGAAGCCGATACCGCCCCAAAACGGGAAGAAATTGAGCCCAGTAAACAACGGCGAAATACCGAATCGGAAATTAATGCCGCCATCCTCAGGCTGTATGCGATATCCAAAATACAGGGTGCCGGCAAAATTGTCTGCAGGTTCATAAAAAGATATTCATCAGATAAATCCATAAATGTAGCGCCCAAGCCTAATTCCAAATAACGGTTTTCCTTCCCAATTAGGTAATTCATCCCTATTGGAACTACCAGCATCCTAAAATCATCTAAGTTAACGTAACCAATACCGCCGCGAATACCCAATCCGTCGCGCCTGGGGGCGATTCGCTGATCGTAATTTACAGCATACAAGATGCTGGGTCCAAATAATTCGACATAAATGCTTGGCGCGTATTGTACGATCGAAGCTTTCTCTGTTTGTGCATCAATTTTAAAGCTGAATAAAAGTATAAAGGCAAGAAAAAGTATCTTTTTCATAGGTTTTGTTTAAGTTAGACTAAAGTAACTAAATAAATAATATCCTACAAATTCTTTATCCTCTTTTTTTCAACAAAATAGTTGCCATATAAAGGCCAATTAATTTTTCCTAAGCTGTGGAAAGCTGAATCATATCGGGGCACTAAGAATTACATGCAAAAATGCTTTAAAAAACATAAAAGGTTAGCCTTTAGAAATCCATTGGCCGATCATTAAAAATCTTGCATGATTACCTTATTGGACGATAAACCTTCAACAAAACATAGCACTTTCAAAGACAGGTACAATACAGAAAAATCAAAATCAAATTCATAACAGACATGGAGCTGTTGCCGACTCTGACCATCAGGACAGATTTGAAAACACCTTTGTGGCGCGCGAGGGAGCTCAAAATGTAGCCAATTCCATATAAGCATCCAGCCATTCACTAACAGAGGTAGCTTGCCTGCTTAGAACATCAGCCTCAAACGGATTTTGCAATGAACCCGCTGCCACCAGCTCTAAAAAAGGTCGGCTGCCTCCGAGCCTGCAGAGGACTAAGTAATGTTTCATGGCTGTGGACAGGTCTTGCCTTGCGAGCTCCCACAACTGGAAAGCGCAAATCTGCGCCAGGGCATAATCAATATAATAAAACGGATACTTGAACACATGAGCCTGCCGGTGCCAGTAAGTGCCCCGTTCCAGATAAGCCGATCCGTTGTACCTGCGATGCGGCCAGTATTTTTTTTCCAGCTCGCGCCAGCAACCTTTCCTTTGCATGGCATCCGCTTCCGGATGCCCGTACACCCAGTGCTGCAATTCATCCACGGCTGCCCCGTAAGGCAGAAACATCAGGCTGTGGCTCAGATGGGAAAAGCGGTATTGCCCTGCGCGCTGACCAAAAAACACATGCATCCACGGCCAGGTCAGCAGTTCCATTCCCATGCTATGAATTTCCGCTGCCTCGGAAGTCGGGAAGCTGTACTCCAGCACTTCCAGGTGCCGGCTGCACCAGGTCTGAAAAGCATGACCAGCCTCATGGGTGAGCACATCAATGTCGCCTGAAGTGCCGTTGAAGTTGGCAAAGATGTAGGGCGCCTGCAGGTCACTCAAATACGTACAGTAGCCGCCTCCGGCTTTGTTGGGCCGGGTCAGCAGATCCATCAGCTCACGCTCCTGCATCATGCGGAAAAAACTTCCGGTCTCCTCCGACAATTCATCGTACATCTGCTGCGCCCGGCTGATTATTTGCTGTGGCGTGCCGTCAGGCTTGGGATTGCCTTCTGGAAAATCCAGCGGCTCATCGTAGTACATCAGCTCGTTCAGCCCCAGCCGCCGCTGCTGCAGGCTGCGCAACCGACTGGCTAATGGCACCACTTCCCGTGCAATGGCCTCCCGGAAAGCCGCCACCTGTGCTTCGCCGTAATCGCTGCGACACATGCGCAAATAGCCGACAGGTATAAAATTTTCATAGCCCAGTTTGCGCGCCAGTGCATGCCGCACCTTGACCAACTCATCAAACAATGCATCCAGTTCAGCCTCCTGCCCTTCCAGCCATCCGTCGGCGGCTTCATGCGCAGCCTTGCGAACGGACCGGTCCGGATTCATCTTAAACGGCACCATCCCCGACAGGTTGTAGCGGCCGCCATGAAACGAAATTTCCGCGGAAGCAATCAGGTTGGTATAGCGCGTGGACAATTCGTTTTCCCGCTGCAAATCCGGAATGATTTCGGGAGAAAAACTTTTTAACGTCATTTCGGCCAGGCGAAACAACTGCCGGCCCAGTACGCTTTCCAACTCATCCCGAAAAGGGGTGCGAACCAGCAACCCGTAAAACCGATGCACCAGGTCCTGATAATGCGGCCCCTGCTGGTCAAACCAGGATTGCTCCTGCTCATAAAATTGGTCTGCGGTGTTGGCAGTGAACCGGATTTGCGCCACATTGCTCATGGTTTCAAAACGGCTACGCAAACCATAGAAAGCCCTTATGGCTTCTAACTGTGCACCGGCTGAGGCAGCCTGTTCCATCTGACGGAAAAGCCGCTCCGATTCCTGCCTCAACAGCTCAAAATCAGGACGCTTATAAACGAAATCGGAAAATTTCATTCGAGTGGTGTAAAGGGGCAAAGCTAAACGTCCTGTTGCCCGCGGCGCCACTGTTGCCGAACGCCGGCACTGCCCACGCCCTTCATGGTCACCGGATGCAGCTTGCGCACCGTAACGGTTATTGCGGCAATGCGCTCGTCCATTTCGCTTACCGCTGCAATCAGTTGCCGGCAAACCTGCTCCAGCAAAGGGGTCGGCCGGCTGACCGCTTGCCGCACCACCTCCGCCAATCGCTGATAATCCAACGTGTCACCAAGGGAATGCACTTCATCATGCGCTTGCACCGTCACTTCCACATCAAGAGATAATTCGGCCATCAGGTGCTGCTCTTCTGCGCTTACGCCCACCGGAGCCAACAAGCGGACATCCCAAAGCGAGATGGTCAACATAGCTGCAAGATGCTCAAATTTGATCAGCTTTGCCTTTACCGCTATGGTCCGCCAACGACTGGCTTTTGCTGCTTCTCGCCCCGATAATGTTTTTGCACGTAAAGCCATTCTTGCTTTAGCACTTCTCTGCCTAATGGCCTCGCAGGGTATGGCACAGGCCGATCTGTTTATTGCGGATGCTCCCGCAGACCATGGCACAGAACCCTCGACCCTGGTGGATACGTTTGCCTCGCCTTCCATCTGGTTTACCACTGATCCCGACCCACACTGGCAGCCGTTTCCCTTTACCGGCAGCCTTCCCTGGTCTCCGCCCGCAACGTCAACACCCCAATACCACGACTGGCTACTGTTCAACCGACCGGGCTGGATTTATGTGCTGGTTACCAACCGAGGCGATGCGCCCTCTTCAGGAACGGAACGCCTGCGCCTGTACTGGACATCCTCTACCGCAAAGCCGTATTGGCCTTCGGCCTGGAATGACTCCGTTATGCCCTCCGGAAACCCGGAGAAAAAATATATCCTGCTGGGGGAAGAACTAACCAAACCCCGCTGCAATGCCGCCTTACTCACCGATTCCCAGCGGGCTGCACTGATTGAGGCATGGGTACGTCTGGACTCTCTGTTCTACCCTGATTCCGTTTCCCTATGGGACAAACAGGACCAGATTCACCGCGTCACGCATGTGCACAACACGGCCAACTTTCTGCCCTGGCATCGCGAGCTGGTCATGCGTTTTGAACTGTTGCTGCGCTCCTACGATCCGACGCTGCGTCTGCCGTACTGGGATTGGACCACCGACCCCCGAAACAGCTATGGGATCAACTTGTTTAGCCCGGATTTTATGGGTTCTGCCCAGGGCCGTTGCGGCCCTCCCTTTCACCGTTTTGATGCCAACTACGATTGCTCTGTTGCCCGTTCCGGACTGGATTTCAGCTGCCTGAATAGCTTGTTTTGCCCCGACCAGCCCGACGACTTCCGCCGACCCAACTACGTTATCGAGCGTGCCGTGGCTGCCGGCCCCCCAGACAGCATTGATGCCGATGCGGCTGTCATCACCTCCAGCGAAGCGGCACCCAGCGGCGATCAGTTCCTCTGGTTCTGGGGCGGCTATCTGAAAAATCTCTTTTATTCCCTGGAACAGAACCACCGGCTTGCCCATACCTACCTGGGCAAGACCATGAACTGCAAACACACAGCGTTTCAGGATCCGTTCACCTACCTGCTGCATGCCAATGTGGATAAGCTGTGGGCCTGCTGGCAGCGAAAGCCGGATTTTCTGCACCGGCTGGACCCCGCAGCAATCTATGGCAACCTTTCGAATAACATTTATCTGCATGAACCCATGCATCCGTGGGATGGCGGCTCGGTCATCAGTGCTCCGATTTCCCCCTGGTTGACTTCCGGTGCCTGTCTGCAGGTTAAAAATGCCTTTGACCCCTCCGTCGTTATTCCGGTTACGTACGATGTGGCGCCGCTCACGATTCCTCCCCTGCAACCCGGTGAATCGGTTGTCATGGCTTATCCCTGGCATGTGCCCGACCTGATGGCTGTGCCTTCTTCACACCCCGACACCCTGCATCTGCTTTTGCTGGCCCGGATTGAAACCGACACTTCAGCACCCTATGGCATGTCCGTACCCGAGGGGCCGCTGACTTCCCGCAACATCGCTGCAAACAACAACCTGGCTGCCGTCAGGCTCAGCGTACCCCTGAATAGCGTAGGCACCAATGAACCTACCCATGTCGGGTTCCGCATCCATCCCAATCCTGCCACAGGCAGCTTTACTGTTCAACTGGCCCAACCGGCGCCTGCATGGCTGCTGGTCCGCAACCTGGACGGTCGGCTTCTTCAGCAACATGGGCTCACTGGCACCACCACGCTGTCTGCGGCTTCCCTGCAACCGGGCATCTATTTATTGCAGCTGACCGACACGTCAGGCAGTCGGCACCAGATCGCCAAACTGGTCGTTCAGTAAACCGCTGTTTCCTCACCCCTGGCTACCTACCTTTGCGCAAAATTTCCTATGCGCGACGACCCGTTTCAGCATCCTGACTATTACCTCGTTGACGAACTGCTTACCGACGAACAGAAGCTCATTCGCGACACCGTACGCGCCTGGGTGAAAAAAGAGCTTTCCCCCATCATTGAAGATTATGCCCAGCGATCCGCATTTCCCGCCCATCTCATTCAAGGGCTGGCAGAGCTGGGCTGCTTCGGCCCTACCGTCCCGGAAAAATATGGCGGCGCCGGCCTGGACTACATCACTTACGGGCTGATGATGCAGGAACTGGAACGCGGCGACAGCGGAATTCGATCCACCGCCAGCGTACAGGGCAGCCTGGTCATGTATCCCATCTATGCCTATGGCAGTGAAGAACAAAAGCAACGGTATCTGCCCCGACTGGCCAAAGGACAGATCATGGGTTGCTTTGGGCTCACCGAACCCGATTACGGCAGCAATCCGGCCGACATGATCACGCGCTTTGACGATGCCGGCGACCACGTCGTGCTGAACGGGGCAAAAATGTGGATCAGCAACGCTCCCTTTGCCGACATTGCCGTGGTCTGGGCCAAAGACCCTGAAGGCGAAATACGCGGTCTTATTGTGGAACGCGGCATGGAAGGTTTTTCCACTCCCGAAACGCATGGCAAGTGGAGCCTGCGCGCTTCAGCCACCGGCGAACTGGTCTTCGATAACGTGCGCGTACCCAAGCATAACATTTTTCCCAATATCAAAGGCCTCAAAGGGCCGCTGGGCTGCCTGACCAAAGCCCGCTATGGCATCGCCTGGGGCGCCCTGGGCGCTGCTATGGACTGCTACGACTCCGCCTTACGTTACAGCAAACAGCGCATTCAGTTCGGTAAACCCATTGCTTCATTCCAGCTGATTCAGAAAAAGCTGGCTGAAATGATCACCGAAATCACCAAGGCTCAGCTCATGGTCTGGCGGCTCGGCACGCTGATGAATGAAAACCGCGCAACTCCCGCCCAGGTGTCCATGGCCAAACGCAATTCCGTGGAAATGGCCCTGAACATAGCGCGCGAAGCCCGGCAGATTCACGGCGGCATGGGTATTACCGGCGAATATCCCATCATGCGACACATGATGAACCTGGAATCCGTGATCACCTACGAAGGCACCCACGAAATTCATCTGCTCATTACGGGCATGGATATTACGGGAATCAATGCGTTTAAGTAGAACAAGCTATTTTTTTGTTGCGGCATGCATGACGGGTTTAACCCCAGCCCGTAAGCAAGATGTGGTTTTTTGCGTTTGATCGGCAGCAGGTTTTGATGCAATAACCCGGGGCCAGCTACCGGCAGTGCGTCACCGCGACGGCATATGCAAAGTGCGCTGCCTTTGCGTTGTAGCACCTATCGGCTGATGGGTGTCAGTATTTATTATTGGATGAAGAAGTCCCATAGATAAATTTCTTTGGCAGTGGAACATCGTGTGGATGAATTTTGAACATTTTGTCTATCTTTAGTAGATTAAAATTCTTTGTTATGAAAACAATCATTTCTTTCATCACAGCGTTTGTCTTTTTTACAAGTTATCTTGCACGATCGCAAACGATCGCATGGCAGAACTGCCTCGGCGGATCGGATAACGATTATGGCGCTTCTATTGTTAAAACCCTTGATGGCGGCTATCTGGTAGCTGGCGAGGTACAGTCCAGCGACGGCGATGTCAGCGGTAACCACGGCCAAAGCGATGGCTGGCTGGTTTAGCTAAGCCGCAGCGGAGTCGTTCAGTCACAGAAGTGTCTGGGCGGATCGCTCGGCGATGGCGCTACAATGGCCCTTCAAACGGCAGACAGCGGGTATATCTTTCTGGGAACATCCGTTTCTATTGATGGCGATGTCAGCGGCAACCATGGTGGTGGCGATATATGGGTGGTAAAACTGAATAGCGCCAAAGGTATTCAGTGGCAAAAATGCCTTGGAGGTTCAAACCAGGAAACCCCCTATTCCCTCATTATGACATCGGATGGCGGACACATGATCGCTGGCCTGACCCTGTCAAACAACGGCAATGTAAGCGGCAACCATGGCTCCGCCGATGCCTGGGTGGTCAAGCTGGACATGAACGGCAACATCCAGTGGCAGAAATGTTATGGCGGAACCAACTGGGATGAGGCCAACTCCGTCATTCAAACTGCTGACGGCGGCTATCTGCTGGCCTGTTCGGCCTATTCCAATGACGGCGACGTCAGTGGTCATCATGTTGGTATGATATCTGGTTGGTAAAACTGGATTCCACGGGTGCAATGCAGTGGCAGAAATGTTTCGGTGGATCTGTTAACGACAAATCTTCTTCCGTTATTCAAACCACTGACGGAAACTACGTGCTATTGGGTTCAACCAGTTCCAATGATGGTGATGTAAGCGGCAACCACGGAGCAAGTGACTTCTGGATAATGAAAACCAACACATCTGGTGATTTGCAGTGGCAAAAGTGCCTGGGCGGCTCAGAAATAGATTACGGCTATTCCGTGATTGAGACAGCTGATGGTGGCTACATAGCGACGGGGATAACCTATTCCGATAACGGTGACGTGAGCGGAAATCACGGCAACCTGGAAATCTGGGCCACAAAATTGAATAGTGCCGGCATTTTGCAAGCGCAGCTCTGCCTGGGCGGAACTTCTGATGATCAGGGCAAGTCCATTATTCAGACAGCAGCCGGCAGTTTTGCTTTGGTAGGGCATACTTATTCGAATAATGGTGATGTCAGCGGAAATCATGGACTGATTGATGTGTGGGTCGCTAATTTTTCTTTTCCTGTGGGCGTGGATGAAGTGCCTCATCACCAACCGTTCCTCTCTGTATTCCCCAATCCTGTTACGAACCTTCTGATGGTTGAGCTCAAAGAACAGTTAGTGGAAAACCTGACGGTGTACGATATGCTGGGGCAAAAATGCCTGACACGTTATCTACTTCAAGTTGAACAAAACATTACCCTGGATGTTTCCTCGCTGGCGTCGGGTGTTTACTTCCTCAAAGCTCGGAATAATCGCAGTCGCTTCCTGGCCAAATTCACCAAACAGTAAACAGCGTGATCGGCGATTGCTCGCCCGGCAGGGTTACGGTCGGGGCTGAGTTGGCTTTCTGTTCCCTGCTAGCGACGGTATAGAAGCAAGCGAGGTCGCCCGGCGTGGAAGATACCGCTCATCCACAGGGTGCTCATCGTGACTGCCAGCGATTGAATGGCCTCAATAAGCGGTTGCACTCTTCCAGCGGAAGCAAGCGGCGGAGTATCGTGGCGGCGGAGTAAAGCGTTTTGCTTTCCCGTCGGGGGATTTGCTGGCTGCCGGATGTCAGCATTATTTATCGGATGAAGAAAGCCAACGGACAAATTCGTCCTACAGAGTAACTGCTTGCGGATTGCTTTTGAATTTTTTGCCTATATTTAATGAATTAAACCTGTTTCTTATGTCAACGATCATTCCCCTGCTCATGGTATTTTCTTTTTATTATTTCTCCGCTGCGACTACCAACGATGCTCTTGCAGAAATACTTAGGCGGAACAGGTGGCAATCGTGATGACTCTGTTTATCCAACCGTTGGCGGTAGCCATTTGTTAGCCGGCTATCCAAAATCCAACGATCGCAGGCTGTCTGGCCATCGTGGAGATTCGGAGTGTTGGGTCGAAAAGCCGACCGGGAACAGCACCTTCGTTCCCGACTTCTCTACCAGGGAAAATAAAAACATGCAACTGTGGCCCAATCCCGCCACCGATGAAATCACCATCACTTATGGCAATTCAATTCCCTCAGATGCGCCCATCAGGCTCCGCCTGTTTGACCTGACCGGAAAAGTGATCTTTGAAAAAGAAATGACTCCATCCGGAAAAAATGCCACCACCCTCAGCCTTGCTGCGCTTAGCCAAGGGATGTACATAGTAGAGATGGAAATAAACGGGGAAAACAGAGAGGCAGATTTGTGAAGAAGATGTAAAGAATGGAGTATGTTCAGTCAATAAAAAAGAATAAAAATGAAAACACGTCAAGTAGCTCCGGCTAATTACCGAAACATGTTTTTATTGTCAGCAACATATCTGCGGCGGGGAATTTTCCTTTCTTCGTGGATCATCTGGTTTTTCTTTCTGCCCCTTCATGCTCAGGTAGCCATCCAGTGGCAGCAATGTCTTGGTGGATCAAAACAAGATTTCGCTCACTCCATTCAGCAAACCGCTGACGGGGGTTATGTGGTGGCAGGATATACCAACTCCAACAACGGCGATGTGTCGGGCAATCATGGATCTAATGATTTCTGGGTCGTAAAACTGGACGGGTCAGGAAATATCCAGTGGCAGAAATGCCTGGGCGGAACAGGTGATGATGTTGCCCGCTCCATTCAGCAGACCGCTGATGGGGGGTATGTGGTGGCGGGTTATACATACTCCAACAATGGCGATGTATCGGGCAATCATGGATCTAATGATTTCTGGGTCGTAAAACTGGACGGCACAGGAAATATCCAATGGCAAAAATGCCTGGGCGGAACATTCGAGGATGATGCTTTGTCCATTCAACAGACTACTGACGGGGGCTATGTGGTGGCAGGCTATACATGGTCATACAATGGCGATGTGTCTGGCAATCATGGATCACCTGATTGCTGGGTCGTAAAACTCGATGGGTCAGGAACCCTCCAATGGCAGAAATGCCTGGGTGGAACGCTTTATGACGCTGCTTTCTCCATTCAGCAAACCACTGACGGGGGTTATGTGGTGGCAGGGTATTCGGAGTCAAATAATGGTGATGTGTCGGGCAATCATGGATCTAATGATTTCTGGGTCGTAAAACTGGACGGCTCAGGAACCCTCCAATGGCAGAAATGCCTGGGCGGAACAGGTATTGAAATGGCTTACACCATTGTGCAAACCGCTGACGGAGGGTATGTGGTGGCAGGCTATGCCAACTCAAACAATGGCGATGTATCAGGAAATCACGGCGATTTTGATTACTGGGTCGTAAAACTGGATGGATTAGGAACCCTCCAGTGGCAGAAGTGCCTTGGCGGATCCGATGATGATTGGGCCAGCTCCATTCGCCAAACCGCTGACGGGGGGTATGTGGTGGCAGGGTATTCACAGTCAAACAATGGTGATGTGTCGGGCAATCAGGGGAATTACGATTACTGGGTCGTAAAACTGGATGGATCAGGAACCCTCCAGTGGCAGAAATGCCTGGGTGGAACAGATGATGATCGGGCTACCTCCATTCAGCAAACCGTTGATGGTTGGTTTGTGGTGACAGGTAATGCATCGTCAAGCGACGGCGATGTGTCGGGCAATCAGGGAACTATTGATTTCTGGGTCGTAAAGCTCACAGAAAGCAATACG
>JANWXQ010000066.1 GCA_025057275.1 Chitinophagales bacterium | reverse complement strand
CACACCGCTGAAGTCATACCCAATTTCCCGGGCAGCTTGTTCCACTTCCTGGGCAATGAAGCCGGTATAGAGGATTTTTTCTTTTTCTGCGCGGGCTTTGCGGTCAAGCTCTAAGGTAGTGGCATCGGGTTCGGGTTGTTCACGGCCCTCAACTTTGGGTCGGAACTCGCCTTCACCCAAAAAGCGGGCAAGGCCGGTAACATCCAGATGGTAGGTGACGGGGCGCAGGCGGGTGATAAACTCCAGGCCGGGCACGTTTTCCTGCACATCATTTTTGTAGCGGGCATCGCTGACGTTTGTCCAGTTGGCGTAGCCGCCGATGCTGGTTACCGAGCTGTTGCCAATGCGTACTTGATTGTTGTCCGTGATTCGGGCGGTGTTTCCAATGGCGGTGCTATTGTTGTAAATGGCATATAGGACGTTAACATCAGCATCATATCCAAAAAAGCTGCAAGCACTGCTGTTTTGCGTTTGAGATCCTGTTGAATAGCCACAGGCGGTATTATTTGCGCCAGTGGTTAAATTAAATAGGGCAGTAACACCAAGACCGGTGTTGAAAGATCCGGTAGTATTTTGTTGTAAAGACCATGCTCCAATAGCTGTGTTATCCGTTCCCGTGGTATTAACATACAACGCAGCGTATCCCATCGCTGTGTTCCATCCGGCTGTGGTGTTTGCCGCCATAGCATTTTGTCCGACGGCAGTGTTGGCAGTACCCGTTGTGTTGTTTAAGAGTGCACTTAAGCCAACAGCGGTATTGTTGTTGCCCGTAGTGTTTGAATAAAGAGCTTGATAGCCAACAGCCGTATTGGTGTTGCCGGTAGTGTTGGCATAAAGCGCCTGATAACCTACTGCTGTATTATAACTGCTCCACGTATTGCTGTACAAGGCCTGATAACCTACTGCTGTATTGAAACTGGTGTTTACGCTTGAATACAAGGCCTGGTAGCCTACTGCGGTGAGCGAGTTGCCAGTTGTATTGGAATTAAGCGCTTGAAATCCAATTGCAGTATTGTTGTTTCCTGTGGTATTGCTGCGCAATGATTGGTAGCCTGTAGCGGTGTTATTGCTTCCTGTCGTGTTGGCAACTAACGCCCTAGAACCGATAGCGGTGTTGGCAATGGAATGACTGGACAGGGTCGCACCGACGCCATTGTTATACAAGGCTGAATCTCCTACAGCAACAAGTTTAGACTGGGTAGATGTTGAATAAAGGGCATGCTCTCCAACGGCGACATTGCTAACGCCGCTTGTGTTGGAATACAGTGCCCTATGTCCAATTGCCGTGTTGAGCAAACCCGTGGTATTACTGGCCATTGCAACACCGCCTATTGCCACGTTGTATGAACCAGTGGTATTGGCCGTCAGGGCATGCGTTCCAATTGCTGTGTTAAGTGCTCCAACGGTATTGCCATGCATAGCATATGCTCCCATTGCTACGTTACTGCCTCCGGTTGTATTGGTAAAAAGTGCACTGAACCCCACCGCGGTGTTTGTACTGGCAGACGTATTTGAATAAAGGGCATGTCTTCCCAAAGCGGTGTTTTGATTTCCCGTGGTATTAGTATACAGTGCGTGAAATCCAAATGCTGCATTAAAATGGCCGGTACTATTGCTTCTTCCAGCTTGAAAGCCCATGAAAGTGTTTTGATTGTCGGTCAGGTCATCATTGAGGCCGGCTTCAAAGCCAAAAAAAGTACTGCCGTCGCCGCTCAGGCCAATGCGTCCACTGCGCTGATTGTTCACCCGGAAGTTCAGCGCTACATTATCGGTGGTACCCAGAAAGTGGGTGGTGGCGTTGGTGCCGGCATTTCCGGTGAGCAACCAGCCGGCAGTAGAGGGAACCAACGAAGCCAGCCGCCACCCCCCGTTTATGTACACGAAGGTTGCCACACCTGAGGTGGCCGCAATGGTCTGTCCGGCAAAAGTGGCCGGCTGGTCATCTTCATTGTAAATGGTCAGGTACTGGCCCTCCTGTGGCGAAGAAGCCGACAGCGCATTGGCCTGTGAGCCGGCGACCAAAGAAAGCCGGAACACGCTCACGTTGGCGGGAATGGTCACGGCCGCCGCCGCAGCAGCAGTGGACGGGGTACTGCTCCAGGCGCCGTTAATAGTCAATTTGGTGCCCGGATTATTGGTTCCTATGCCAACATTTTGAGCCCAAAGCGATGCGGAAAGCATCAAGGCCACAAACGACAAAAAGGCCTGCCGCTTCATGGTTAATAGTTTTAATAAAGTTAGTTTTTTTTAACAGCTTGATGAGAGCCTCTGCTCTTTAACTTGAGGCGAATTTTTCCAATGGCCACAGTTGGCTCAGGAAGCGGCCATAAGGCATTTCAGAAACCCATGAACGAAGGGGTGGCTCTGCTCAATGCCATCCAGGACGTTTATCTGGATAAAACCATCACCTTAGCCTGACAGCTAAGGAGAGTTACTGGGCTGCTCAATGTACAGGCACAGCCGCTTTCAATTCGGAAAGCTGCTGTTTTAACTGTGCGTTTTCGGCTTCCAGCTTTTTTACGGCATCGTTGAGTTCCTGCACGGCCTTAACCAGCGGTACGACAAACTCACTGTAGCGCAGTCCGTAAAGCGAGTGCTCATTTTGCGGCTTGTCCACACCGCTGAAGTCATACCCAATTTCCCGGGCAGCTTGTTCCACTTCCTGGGCAATGAAGCCGGTATAGAGGATTTTTTCTTTTTCTGCGCGGGCTTTGCGGTCAAGCTCTAAGGTAGTGGCATCGGGTTCCGGTTGTTCGCGGCCCTCAACCTTGGGTCGGAACTCGCCTTCACCCAAAAAGTGGGCAATGCCGGTAACATCCAGGTGATAGGTGACGGGCCGCAGGCGCATGATGAAATCCAGACCCGGAACGTTTTGCTGCACGTCTTTTTTGTAGCGGGCATCGCTAAAGGTGGTCCAACCAACCTGGCCGCCGATGCTGCTCACCGAGCTATTGCCCACGCGCACCTGGTTGCTGGCGGTAGGTCGGGCTTGGTAGCCAAAACCGGCAACGTTGCTGTAGCCGTTGGCATTTGGATAGGCATCGGTACCTACGAAGGTGGAGTTGCTGGAGGGATAATAGTCACCGGCACTGTATCCGAAGGCGGCGCAGTTGCTTTGCGTCGTGTTAAGGTAGAGGGCCCAGGTTCCCACCGCCGTGTTCCCGGAGCCGGTGGTGTTGGAAACAAGGGCATTTGTTCCGATTGCCGTATTGTAGTGGCCGGTGGTGTTGGAAGACAGAGCAGTGTGTCCCGCCGCCGTGTTGGAGTAGCCGGTGGTGTTGGAATACAGGGCTTGAAATCCCGCCGCCGTGTTGGAGGAGCCGGTGGTGTTGGCATACAGGGCTTGGTATCCCGCTGCCGTGTTCCAGGAGCCGGTGGTGTTGGAATACAGGGCCTGGTATCCTGCTGCCGTGTTGTTGTTACCGGTCGTGTTGGAAAACAAAGCCGAATGTCCTAAGGCTGTGTTATAAATTGCTGTGGTGTTGGTGGCAAGGGCATGTTTGCCTAATGCAGTATTACCAAAACCTGTAGTATTACTGGAAAGAGCCTGACACCCCACCGCAGTATTATCATTCCCGATAGTGTTAGCATAGAGAGCCGATGAACCGGTTGCCGTATTGTTGCTTCCGGTAGTGTTAGAATACAAAGCAAAAGCTCCTTCAGCCGTATTCCCGGCGCCGGTGGTATTATAATACAAGGCAGATGTCCCTGTGGCTGTATTGCTATATCCAGTAGTGGTAAACCGCAGGGCCTGAAATCCTGTCGCGGTATTGTTGTATCCGGTGGTGTTGGCAAACAGAGCTTTGGAGCCTACGGCCGTATTTCCGGAGGCCTGGGTTCCTGTGGCTCCCGTGCCGTTGTTGAACAAGGCAGAATCTCCTACGGCTACCAGGTTGGATCGGGTAGTATTTCCATAAAGTGCGCGAGTGCCTACTGCCACATTACTGTAGCCGGTGGTGTTGGAATACAGGGCCTGATATCCGGCCGCCGTGTTTTGGAAGCCGGTGGTGTTGGAGTACAGGGCCTGGTATCCCGTTGCTGTGTTGGAAGAGCCGGTGGTGTTGGAATACAGGGCATAAGTACCCGCCGCCGTGTTGGATGAGCCGGTGGTGTTGGAATACAGGGCTTGAACTCCCGCCGCCGTGTTGGATGAGCCGGTGGTGTTGGAATACAGGGCTTGAACTCCCGCCGCCGTGTTGTAGTAGCCGGTGGTGTTGGAAAGCAGGGCCAAGGCTCCTGCCGCCGTGTTGTGGGTGCCGGTGGTGTTGGAATACAGGGCTTGGTATCCCGTAGCCGTGTTGTAGTAGCCGGTGGTGTTGGAATACAGGGCAGAGAATCCCGCCGCCGTGTTGGATGAGCCGGTAGTGTTGCTTCTACCCGATTGATAGCCAAAAAATGAATTGCGATTGTCGGTCAGGTCATCATTGAGGCCGGCTTCAAAGCCAAAAAAAGTACTGCCGTCGCCGCTCAGGCCAATGCGTCCGCTGCGCTGATTGTTCACCCGGAAGTTCAGCGCTACATTATCGGTAGTGCCCAGAAAGTTGGTGGTGGCGCTGGTGCCGGCATTGCCGGTGAGCAGCCAGCCGCTTGCGGCAGGTGCCAGCGAGGCTAGCCGCCAGCCACCGTTGATGTACACAAAGGTGGCCACGCCGGTGCTTGCCGCAATGGTATGTCCGGCAAAGGTGGCCGGCTGGTCATCTTCATTGTAAATGGTCAGGTACTGGCCCTCCTGTGGCGAAGAAGCCGACAGCGCATTGGCCTGTGGGCCGGTTACCAGGGTAAGCCGAAAAATGCTCACGTTAGCCGGAATGGTTACAAATGCTGCCGCTGCCCCCGAGGCAGGCGTGCTGCTCAGGGCGCCATTAACGGTTAGGCGGGTTACCGGTGTGCTGGTACCGATGCCTACGTTCTGGGCATGCAGTTGCTGTAAGGCACAAAACAGCATACAGGAGACAGTAAGGATGGCAGCGCTGCTGCCGGTGCGAAGCT
>JANWXQ010000039.1 GCA_025057275.1 Chitinophagales bacterium | reverse complement strand
GCTGTGAGCGTTTGTTTCGGGATCGGGCGGCCCGAATCCGGCCGTAAAAGGCACGACATGATGGTTTGTTTCATTGCAGAAGTCATTTATATATAGTAACGCAGCAGCGGCTTACTTATTACAGAAGATTTTAATTTTTTTCTCCTTTGCCCTGTGTGCCGGCGCGGTGGCCGGGCTTGCCGGGAACTGGCCGGTTTTCAGGCCTGCAGGGGGCGTTTTTATCGCTGCAGGGGGTTTAGCCCTTTTCCGATGCGGAGACGGAGCCGGCGTATTTTCCGGGCGAGCGGCAATTTGTGAAGCAGCCATTCTTTATCCGGAACCGGAAGGCGGGAAGCCGCACGGAACTGACGAGGTAGCAGAAGTAAGGCGGCCGCTGCCGGTGTATTCCGAATAAAAAGCTGCATGGTTGTTTTTTCTGCCGGCAAGGCAAAAGTGAAAGCAGCCATATTTCCGGCCGGTGGCATGAAGTTATCCACAGTTCCCTAAAGCCGGATGAGCGGCTAAATAGTCTGGGTTATCTTGTGGAAAAATGCACGGGTATGAAAACCAGAATTTTTTCGCTTGTGGCAACGGCATTGGTGCTGTTTGCCTGCAACAGTTATGGACAAATGAAGGCCGGGGATTATTACGTGGGCGGGGGACTGAGCCTGATGTCGTCGAACGTAAAGGAAAAAATCGGGGGAGTAACCTACGATGTGGGCAATTCGTTTGAATGGTCGGTGCTTGCCAATGCCGGATACTTTGTTACCGACAAGCTGGCGCTTGGCCTGCAAGCCGGATTTTCGCATTTCAGCTTGACGAGCGAATCCTACTATGACCCGGACGAGGAGTTAACGGAAATAACGAGCTTATTTAGCGCATCGCCTTATGCCCGCTACTTTCTGATGTTTTCCGAACGGGTGGGCTTTATCGGAACACTGGGAATGGAAATAGGAACCGGGAATAACAAAGAAAAGATCTCAAACTCTACGGACATTACCAGTCGCATCAGGCAAATCGGCGTAGGTCTGACGCCGGGACTGGCATTTTTCCCGTCACATAACATCAGTCTGGAAGCCACATTTGGTTTTTTGGGTTATGTGTCGGAGGCAGAACTTGATCCAGATGATGACGACCGTGTGGTAAGCAGTTCCTGGGGTTTGAGTTTCAATTCGCTCCGTCCGGGGTTGCAAATGGGTTTCAGTTATCATTTTACGGAATAGCTGCTGTCCGTTTTTTGCAGGCAATTTCACTGCATTTCGGGGAGATGGCGAGCTTCACAGTGGGGCCTGTGCCAGGCTGCAGAGGGCGGTGGCTGAAAGGACGGCCCTAGCGGAGCAAAGTAGCGGTGGGCACTTAAGGGTCTGTGCGGTTATTCAGCCGTTTTTCTGAAAAAAGCTAACCCTTCGGGTATTGCCGGTTACCCTCAGGCTGCGTGTCGGTAAAAGGGGCTGATCGGAATGCTCAGGTGTGGTTGATCAGCAAAAAGTAGAGGGGAAAGCCTACGGTAATGTTAAACGGGAAGGTGATGCCCAGAGCCATCGGAATGTAGAGACCGGGGTCGGCTTTGGGGGCGGCCAAGCGCATGGCGGCCGGCACAGCGATGTAGGAGGCGCTGGCGGCCAGAATGGCAAACATGAACCGGTTGCCCGGTTCGTCGGTTACCATTTGGCTGAGCCAAGCGGCGGAGCAGCCGTTGATTGCTGGAATGAAAACGGCAAACAGGGTTACGAACCAGCCGTATTTGCGAAAGGTGGCAAAGCGGCGGGCGGCCACCATGCCCATTTCCAGAAGAAAGATGGCCAGAAAGCCCTTGAAGATATCGGTAGTAAAGGGCCGGATGCCTTCGGCCTGGCGCACGTCGGCGATGAGGCCGATGACCATGCTGCCGAGCAGCATGAGGACGCTGCCGTTGGTAAAGGCATGATGAATGACGGTGCGCAGGTTGATCTGTTCGTAGCTGTTTTCCTTGTCGAATTCCATAAGCAGGATCACCCCCACGATGATGGCCGGCGATTCCATGAGGGCCATGACGGCCACCATGTGACCGCCGCTGGCGATTTTGTGCAGCTCAAGAAAAGTAGCTGCCGCCACAAACGTTACTGCGCTTACGGATCCGTAGGAGGAAGCAATGGCAGCCGAATCGCTGACGCTGAGTCGCTGTTTGAGCAGAAAAAAGGTATAGAGCGGAATGAGGACAGAGAGCGCCAGGCCGAACAGGAGGGAATAGGCAATTTCGGCATTGAAGCCGCTGTGGGCCAGTTCCTGGCCGCCGCGGAAGCCGATAGAAAACAGCAGGTAAAGGGAGATGAACTTGCTGCTGGTGGCCGGAATTTCCAGATCGCTTTTCAGGCGGGCAGCGAGAATGCCCATCAGGAAGAACAACAGCGTTGGGTTGGTCAGGTTGCTGATCAGGATTTTGAACTCCGTCATTCGGGAGGGGCTGAGATTCAGTGAGGCGGAGGGTTCAGGGCCGGCAGGGTTTGCCGGTGGATGTCGTAAAAAAGGGTGGAATTATCTGGCATCAATGGAAGCAGGCCAAAGGCGCTGCGCGCTGAATATAGGAAACCACGATTCATGGGGAATAAAAGTTTTTCCCAAAAGCTTAAACAGACCGGGAGAGCTGATGGGGGTTACTGTCCCTGACCGAGCGAGAAGGCCGGCTTGCCGTCGAAGGCGTAAAGGTTTTCCGTTTTGATGACGTCGATGCCGAACTGATTGGCTGCCTGCAGCAGGTCAATGATGTGTTGTTTGGTGACGTTGCCGCCATTGACCGGAGTAAAGCGGCAGCGCCAGTGGTCGGTGCAGAAGGTTTCGGGGAAGCCTTCCGGGAAAACCTTGATGCCGCGGTTGGTGATGAGGCTGAGCCGGAGGTTGGCGTTGTCGAGTTTTTTGATGTTAGCAGCCAGTTCATCGGGATTGGTGCCGCTCCAGTGAACGAACAGATCCACGCCAAGGAGTTCCTTTTTTGCGGGCGTTCTGCGGACGTATTTCGGGAAGGAAAAACGGGCACCGCGGGCATAGCTGACCGGGCGCAGGCGGGCAGGCTGCCTGCCGAGGTTGGCGATGACGGCCTGGGCGAATTCGCGGGTGCCGACTTTTTTGGCGCTGAGCCCTTCGGTGAAGATGTCGTAGGTATGGATGCCGTCTTCAATGGTTTTTAGCCAGGCGTTCTGCACTTTTTCGGCCACGGTGGTTTGGCCGATGTGGACGAGCATGAGCACGGCGCCCTGAAGCAGGCCAGAGGGGTTGGCCACATTCTGACCGGCGCGGCGCGGGGCCGAGCCGTGAATGGCTTCGAACATGGCGCATTCTTCGCCGATGTTGGCCGAACCGGCCAGGCCGACGGAGCCGGCAATCTGAGCGGCCACATCACTAAGCACATCGCCATAGAGGTTGGGCACGACGATGACGTCGAAGGCTTCTGGGGTATCGGCCATTTTGGCTGCGCCGATGTCCACGATCCAGTGCTCGTTCTGGATATCGGGATAGAGCTGGGCGATTTCATCAAAAACCTTATGGAAGAGGCCGTCGGTCTGCTTCATGATGTTGTCTTTGGTGAAGCAGGTCACTTTTTTGCGGCCGTACTGGCGGGCGTATTCGAAGGCATAACGAATGATGCGCTCGCAGCCGGGGCGGCTGATGAGCTTGAGGCACTGAACGACTTCATCGGTTTGCTGGTGTTCAATGCCGGCATAGAGGTCTTCTTCGTTTTCCCGGATGATGACCAGGTCCATATCCGGGTGTTTGGTTTGGACGAAAGGATGGAGGCTGAAGCAGGGCCGGATGTTGGCGTAGAGGCCGAGGAATTTGCGGGTGGTTACATTAAGGCTTTTGTACCCTCCACCCTGCGGCGTGGTGATGGGAGCTTTGAGAAAAACCTTATTGCGCCGGATAATGTCCCAAGACTCTTTGGCTATGCCGGAGGTGTTGCCCGCGAGGTAAACTTTTTCGCCGACTTCGATTTCATCGATTTCCAACTGAGCGCCGGCGGCCTGAATGATGGCCAAAACGGCATCCATGATTTCGGGACCAATGCCATCGCCGCGGGCAACCGTAATGCGTGTCATACTGAGGTATGTTTTTTGAAAAGCGGCAGCAAAGTTCGCCAAAGCGGGGCTGCAAAACAAAACCCTGCGCGAAATGAATCGTTAGCCTCTTTGAGGTATCGCGGTTTTTTAAATTGCGACAATAACAAACGAAATAAAAAGAATTACTTTTTTATTACTTTTGGCAGCTCTGTTTCAGATCAAAACACGTTTCCATTCTTTCATTTACCCATGTTTGGCAGACATTTTTTGTTGCATGCCCTTGGTGCAACTGCAATTTGCTGTTCGGTTCAGGCACAGGTAGCCAATTACACCTTCACCTCCTTTAACGGCACGTTTACTTCAATAGTAGGGCAATCGGGCACGGTGCAGGTTACCGACTTTGCCGACGATCAGGCGTACGGAACGTTTCCCATCGGGTTCACCTTTGCGTTTAACAACAACGATTACACGACATTCGGTATCAGCGCCAACGGATTTATTTCGATGGGCGTGGTGCCGGTGTCGGTAACCTCTCCGATCAATCTGGGCAGCACCAACAATGTGATTTCGGCCATGAGCGCCGACCTGTACGGGCTGAGCAGCAGCGGGGCAAAAATCTCGTATCAGACTTCAGGGACAGCACCCAACCGTGTGCTGACCGTAGAGTTCACCAACTGGGGTTTTTTCAGCAGCGGCCTGAATGAATTTTCTTTCCAAATCCGGTTACTGGAGACTTCCAACAAGGTGCAGATTGTTTACGGCAATTGTCCGGGTACCACATCCAAGACGGTGCAGGTGGGGTTGCGGGGCAACAGCACTTCGGATTTCAATAACCGAACCACGACGACCAACTGGTCGGCCACTACGGCAGGCACGGTCAATACGGCCAACTGCACGTTCAATGCCACGGTAAAACCGTCAACCGGCCTTACGTTTGAATGGACACCTCCGCCGCCATCGCCCCGCACCGTGGGGACCATAACCTCTGTACAGCAGACGGGCAATGCGGCTCCTTCTACGACCAACAATCCGATCCTGCGCATTGATATACCGGTTACCGGCGGATTAGGCAAACTCACGCTCACCAGCATCACCGTTACCAGCAAGAACACCAGCGATGCCGATATTGCAGCCGGCGGGGTCAAGATCTGGGTGGGAACAGCTTCGGGCATTACCAGTCAAATCAGTAACGGATTCAGCTTCAGCGGCGGCACGGCAGCCATAACGGGGATGAGCTACCAGTTGATTTCCGGCACCAATTACCTGTACGTGACCTATGATCTGGCCAGCACAGCCGTAGCAGGCAATACCCTGGATGTGCGCATCACTACGGGCAGCATCAGCATCACGGCCAGCGACGGGGCGAACAATCCGGGGTCGCAGCCCACATCGGCGTTGAATCCGAACGGTTCGCGTACGGTAGGGTTCTGCACGCCGTCCAGTTTGTACGGAGGTTGCGGCGGCGACAAGATCACCGGTTTTGTTTTTGCCGGCATCAATCACTCGACGACCAGTTGCCTGAATTCACCCGGTTACCAGGATGTAGGCACCACGGCCACGGTAGTGCAGGGCCAGGATTACCCTGTTACGATCAGCTGCGGTGACCCGAGCGATTACGTTTCGGTATGGATTGATTTCAATGACAACACTTCATTTGATGATGCCGGGGAGCTGGTGTTCAGCGGAGGTCCGGGTACGACGATGAGCGGAACGATCGTGATCCCGGTTACGGCGCCGGTGGGAACGCACCGCCTGCGGGTGCGCAACAACTACGATGCGCCACCCGTGGGAAGTTGTGGCAGTCAGGAGTTGGGAGAAACGAAAGACTTTCGGGTAACGGTGCAGCAGGCTTTCAATTGCAGCGGCGCTCCGGCTGCTGCCAATACCCAATCCACCGTTTCGGCAGCGTGCAGCGGCATTCCCTTTACCCTTTCGCTGAGCATCACCTACCTGGACCTGGGCATTACGTACCAGTGGCAAAGGTCCACGGACGGAGTCAGCTATACCAACATTACGGGAGCCACTACGAAAACCTATGTGGCCACGCAGAGCTCGGCAACCTATTACCGATGCCGGGTAACGTGCTCCAACTCCGGGCAAAGCACCAATTCCTCCGCATTGCTGGTTACGCAGAATGCGCACACCGCCTGCTATTGTGTGCCGCCGCCTTCGGATTGCAGCGGGGGGTTCCGTATCAACTCCGTTACGTTCGGGGGCATGACCAATACGAACAATACCTGTTCGGCCAACGGATATGGCGATTACAAGAACCTGACCGCAAACGTTACGGCAGGCACGTCGCAATCCATATCTGTGGGGATCAGTTTCGGGGGCACGCTCTATGTGAGCGTCTGGATTGACTACGATCAGGATGCCGTGTTCGAACCGGAGGAGAAGCATTTTATTGGTTCGGCCTTCAATTCCACCATCAACAATACGATCACTATTCCCAGCACGGCCCTGCCCGGTGTTACGGGCATGCGGGTGCGCGGACGTTTTGCCTATGACCCGGCCGATCCGTGTGTTGAATTTGAGGATGGCGAGACGGAAGATTATCTGGTGAACATTGCCTGCACGCAGGCCACGTTCTATCTGGATGCCGATGCCGACGGTTACGGCGTTAGCACTTCCACGATAACGGCCTGTGCCGGCACGCCGCCGCCCGGCTATTCGGCAATATCGGGCGACTGCAACGATGCCAATGCAGCCATCCGGCCGGGAGTGAGCGATGTATGCAACGGCATAGACGACAACTGCAACAACCAGGTGGATGAAAATGCCTTTACGGCCACGGTTACGCCATCGGGAACGGTTACCATTTGCGACGGGGCCTCGGTGTTGCTGAGCGCCAGCCCTCAGGGCAGCGGATACAGCTATCAGTGGTACAAGGGTAGCAAGACGCTCAATGGCGCTACCAATGCCACTTATTCTGCGAATAAAGACGCCAAGTACAAAGTTGCCATCAGCAGCAATCTGAATTGTTCCTCCACTTCTGCCCAAACCGATATTGATCTGCTGCCCAAACCAGCCGCCACAATTACTCCGCAGGGGCCTTTAGACATCTGCCAGACAGGATCGGTGGTTTTATTGGCCAATGGCGGAACGGGGCTTACCTATCAATGGAAAAAAGGATCGAACAACATAGCCGGAGCCACGAATCAGTCGTACACGGCCACATCCACCGGCACGTATAAGGTGACGGTCACCAATTCCAGCGGCTGCAGCAAAACGTCCAGTGGGGTGAAGGTGACCAAATCGTGCCGTCTGGATGAACTGACTGCTGATGCCGAATTGTATCCGAATCCGGCCGGTGGGGATGAAGTCTTTCTGGAGGTGAGCGGCTTGCAAGGGCGTGCCGATGTGATCATTTATCACGTCAACGGAACGGAGCTCTTGCGGTTTCCGGCAGCGCTTGACGGGGAGCGCATCATCATCCCTGTGCACCTGCTGGCCGATGGCATGTATGTAGTAGCCCTGCGCAGCGCCGGGCTAACGCTGACCCGCCCGCTGGTGATTCAGCGATAAGCAACCTGACCGATCGGCGAAGCCGTTAACTTCGCTGATCATGCACCGCCTACTGTGGCTGCTGCTGTTACCGGCAACAGCTCAGGCTCAGTTACCCTTTCAATTACTGGTAACGCCGGTTACAGGTCTTACGCTGCCGGGTCTGCACTCCTATGCCAAAGCGCAGCACGACCATTACTGGCTGCTGACAGGCGGTCGTACTGACGGGCTGCACAGCATGTTTCCGAATTCAGCATTTCCGTTTGAGGAGCAGAATCATCATTTCGTGGTGATTGACACGCAGACGTGGACCTATTATTCCTCGCCGCTACACCATTTGCCGGAAGTGCAGCGGTTTTCTTTGGCTACCACCAATCAGCAGTTCGTTCAGGACGGCAACAAGCTGTACGTCGTCGGGGGTTACGGGTTCGATTCTGTGGGCAATGTAAAAAAGACGTTTCCGGTTTTGAACGTGATTACGGTGGACTCGCTCATTGCGGAAGTAGTCAGCGGCGGCACCAACACGGCTGCATATGTGCGGCATGTGACCGATACGTTTTTTGCCGTTACCGGAGGAAGGCTGGAAAAGCTGGACAGCGTGTTTCTGCTTATCGGCGGACAATATTTTGCCGGTCAATACACCAAGTTGAGTTCAGAGCTGTTTACGCAGCGATATACCAATGCTGTATGCCGGTTTCAACTGGACGAGAACGAAAACGGAATTACATTAAAAAACGTCTTCTGCACAACGGATTCGGTGCTGCTTCACCGGCGTGATCTGAACAGTTGCGGATGGATGACAGATGACGGACAGCAGGCCGTAGCTGCCTACGGCGGTGTGTTTCGTTACGATGCCGATCTCCCCTACCAGTGGCCCATATACGTGAGGACTGACTCGCTGTGGGTGGACACGGCTTTTGAACAGCAGTTCAGCCAATACACGTGCCCGGTATTTTGTCTTTACGATTCGCTGACCGGAAACCGCTACACGGTGTTTCTGGCCGGGATTAGTCTTTATGATTACGATGAGCTGAGCGAAAGCAAACTATTAGACACTTTCGTGCCGTTCATCAACGATGGAAGCGTTCTGATCCATCATGCCGATGGCAGTACTGAAGAACTGGTGATTGGCGGACTGTTTCCGGAGCGCGGCTTAGCCAATGCGGAGTTTTTTGCGAACCCTCAGGTTTCCCGATTTGCCAACGGAGTGATCCGGCTGCATGAGCTCAATGAGCCGACATTGCTGGGCTATGCGTTTGGTGGCATTAATGCAACGGCAGGCAACTTTGGTTTTACCTATGCCAGCAACACGGTTTGGCGAATCTGGCTGATCCCGGGCTCATACAGCGCAGCCGGTGGGCTAACGGGCCCAACGCACGTTTTTGTTGCCGGTGATGAACTGTGGGTCATTCTGCCGCCGAATCAGCAAACCCTGGTAGCGCTTTACGACCTGCACGGGCGGAGGATCATGCAACGTATGGCCATAGGGGAACGGCTCAACCTCGGTTTGAAAAGCCTACCTTCCGGCATCTATGTTTTGCGTCTGGAAGGGAGCGGCGGAAGTCAGGCCTACCGGATTGCGCGGATGCATTAGCGCCGGCGGCGGGCAATGAGTCCGGCAGTGATGCGTGCCGACAGCAGACACAGGGGAATACCGCCGCCGGGATGAACGGAGCCGCCGCAGAAATAAAGATTTTTGTGTTTTGATGAACTGTTGCTGTGGCGCAGGAAAGCGGAATGCCAGTGGTTGCTGCTGTTGCCGTACAATGCTCCATCGGCTGCGGCAAAGGATCGGGCCATGTCGGCAGGAGTCATAACGGCTTCGGCGGCAATATGATCCGCCACATTTGAACCCAGGCAACGGCTGAGCCGTTGGAGAACAGCCCGACGCACCTGGGCTACCTGATGCGGCCAGTCGGCATTGGTGCGTGCGGGAGCATTGACCAGCACAAACCAGTTTTCTTTTCCGGCCGGAGCGTCGGTCGGCACTTCCTTACAGGAGATGTTGACGTAAACGGTCACGTCGGAAGCAAAGGCACCCTGGCGCAAGGCGGCAAACTCGTTGCGGTAGTCGGATGAGAAAAAAATGTTATGCAGGCCGAGTTCGGGAAACCGGCGATCCATCTCCCAGAAAAACACCAGTGCCGACGTAGAGCGTTCGTGTTTACGGAACGAAGGACGCTTTGTGCCCGGGCTAAGCAGTTTTTCGTAAGTGGCCTGAACATCGGCATTGCTGACCACCAGGTCGGCAGGCCATTCGCCACGAAGTTGATCGGGGGTTTCTGCTTCCACCACCGCACTGCTTTTGTCTATGCGGATGCGACGCACAGGAGTGGAAAAGTGAAACCGAACGCCGCAGGTTATGGCCAGCTGATAAAGGGCCCGAATGATGGCATACATGCCGTTTTCCGGCAGATAGGCTCCTTCGTTAAATTCCAGATGGGGGATGACTTTAAGGGTTGCCGGAGCCCGAAAGGGATCGGATCCGTTGTAGGTGGCGTAGCGGTCAAAAAGCTGCACCAAATGGGGATGGTGCAAGCGGGACACGTTGCGGCGATGCAGGGAGGTCCATGCGTCGAGGGCGGGTAAATGAAGCAAGGCCTGCCAGGCATGGCGGGTGAAAAAGGTACGCGGATCATGCAGCGACCGGGTCAGAAATACTTCCCGGGTCAGATGAAACAGCCGGGCGCTGTCGTTCAGATAACGTTTTACCGTTGATGGGGCCACTCCCAGGACGCTATGCACCTCATCGCTGAAGCGCTGTACATCGGCATGGGCTTTCAGCCGTTTTCCATCAGAAAAAAAATAATGACAGATGACGGGCAACCGGCGGTACGGCAGCCAGTCGGTGATGGACTTGCCGACCAGGGCAAAGAGTTCGTCCAGCAGTTGCGGCCAGGTCAGCAGGGAAGGACCGGCATCAAAGCGGCAGGAGGCAACGTATCGCTCGGCTATTTTGCCGCCGGCAACCGGCTGTTGTTCGAAGACGGTGACCTCATGCCCCTGACGGGCAAGGCGAATGGCTGCTGCGAGACCGGCAATGCCGCTGCCGACAACGACCACGCGGGCCATGGCATCAGGCCAGTCCGGTGGGGCCGCTCAGCGTGATGGGCAGGTTGACCTGTTCGGTTTCGGCAATTTCGCCGTGGGCGCTTTCAAATTTTCGCAGATTATCGCTGAGGGCATGAAGAAACCGTTTGGCGTGCTGCGGCGTCAGAATGATGCGGGCACGCACTTTGGCCTTAGGCACTCCGGGCATGATGCGGATAAAATCCACCACAAATTCCTGATTGCTGTGGGTGATGATGGCGAGGTTGCTGTAAATCCCCTCCGCTATGTCTTCGGGAAGCTCAATGTTGATCTGGTTTTGCGCTACGCCCTTGTCCTTTTGTTCCATTGAGTTGGATTGAAGGGCAAAGGTACGAAGAAGGGGGCTGGTCAGTCGCTGAGGCGCAGCACGGCGAGGAAGGCCTGTTGCGGCACTTCGACGGATCCGATCTGCCGCATCCGTTTTTTGCCCTTTTTCTGCTTTTCCAGCAGTTTGCGCTTCCGGGTGATGTCGCCGCCATAGCACTTGGCCAGCACGTCTTTCCGAAGAGCGGATAAGGTTTCGCGGGCAATGATCTTTTGTCCGATAGCGGCCTGAATGGCGATGACGAACTGCTGGCGGGGCAGCAATTCCTTTAGCTTTTCGCACATGCGGCGTCCGAAATCATAGGCACGGTCGCGATGGATGAGGGCAGAAAGGGCATCTACATTTTCGCCGTTGAGCTTGATATCGAGCTTAACCAGTTGCGAAGGCCGATAACCGACCAGGTGGTAGTCCAAAGAAGCGTAGCCGCGGGAAATGCTTTTGAGTTTATCGTAGAAGTCGAAGACGATTTCTGCCAGCGGCAGTTCAAAGAGCAGCTCCACGCGGCTGGGGGTCAGGTAATGCTGGCCCAGCAGGATGCCGCGTTTGCCGATACACAGGGAAATGATGCTGCCGATGAATTCGGGTTTGGTAATGATCTGGGCTTTGATAAAAGGTTCTTCTATACGATCCAGGCGACTGGGATCGGGGTAATCGCTGGGGTTGTTGATGACGAGCATTCTGCCGTCGGTTGTATAGGCATGGTAAGAAACGTTGGGCACGGTAGTGATGACGGGCATATTGAATTCGCGGTCCAACCGTTCCTGAACGATTTCCAGATGCAACATGCCGAGAAATCCGCAGCGGAAGCCAAAGCCCAGAGCCACCGACGACTCGGGTTCAAAAGAGAGGGCGGCATCGTTGAGCTTGAGTTTTTCCAATGCTTCGCGCAGCTGTTCGTAGTCTTCGGTATCCACCGGATAGATACCAGCAAAGACCATCGGTTTGACTTCCTCAAACCCTTTGATGGGTTCGGCAGCGGGCCGGTCGGCGCCGGTAATGGTATCGCCCACCTTGACCTCGGAAGCATCTTTGATGCCGGTGATGATGTAGCCCACATCGCCGGTACGCACCACCTGGCGCGGGGAACGTTCCAGCAACAGCACGCCGACCTCTTCGGCCACATACTGCTGTCCGGTGTTGAGGAACTGAACGCGTTCGCCTTTACGCAATTCGCCGTTGAAGATGCGGAAGTAGGCGATGACGCCACGGTAGCTGTTGTACACCGAATCGAAGATGAGGGCCTGCAGGGGGGCATCGGGATTTCCGGAAGGCGGGGGAATGCGATGGACGATGGCGTGGAGAATGTCGTCAACGCCCTGGCCGGTGCGGCCGCTGGCCAGCAGGATTTCGCTCCGGTCGCAGCCGAGCAGATCCACGATCTGATCCATCGTTTCCTCAATCATGGCGCCCTCCACGTCAATTTTATTGACCACGGGAATGATGGTGCAATCGTGGTCGAGGGCCAGATAGAGATTGGAGATAGTCTGAGCCTGAATGCCCTGCGTGGCATCTACAAGGAGCAGGGCGCCTTCGCAGCTGGCAATGGCACGCGACACCTCGTAGCTGAAGTCCACATGGCCGGGCGTATCTATGAGGTTGAGGATGTAGTTGCGGCCTTCCAGCGCATAATTCATCTGGATGGCATGACTTTTAATGGTGATGCCCTTTTCCCGCTCCAGTTCCATATCGTCCAGCACCTGATCCATCATCTGACGTTCGGTGATGGTTTTGGTTTTTTCCAGGAGCCGGTCGGCAAGGGTGCTCTTGCCGTGATCAATATGGGCAATGATGCAGAAATTGCGGATCTGCTCCATTGCGCAAAAGTACCTCCAGCCGCCGGTTTGCGGCAAGCCTCGGGAAAGGCTTGCTAACTTGCGGGCCCGAATGATGAAAGGCCCTTCACCGTTGCTGCAGCGGGCCACGCTGCTGATGCTTTTTGCCGTGCTGGCGACGGTGATTTTATATTACGGCAAACCGCTGCTGTTGCCTTTATCGGCTGCCGCGTTGTTTTCCATGCTGTTGCTTCCCCTGGTGAGGCGCCTGGAGCGATGGAAGTTGGGTCGCTTTTTTTCTGTTTTGTTGGCCATCGTATTGTTCATCGCTGTTGCGGCAGGCGTGATAAGCATGTTGTCGGCGCAGGTCGTGCTGTTCATTCGCGACATGCCCACGCTGCAGCAGGAATTAAACGAGCGGCTCTCACAGATTCACGGTTGGATCAACCGGCTGACGGGACTGACCCCGCACGAACAGATACAATTTGTACGCCAGGGCGCCGAGCGCTTTCTGGGTCTGGCTCAGAATGTAGCCATGTCCGTTTTATCAATGACCACCAATGCGCTGGTGTTTATCGGACTGCAATTCATATTGATTTTTTTACTGCTTTATTATCGGTCACATATTCGGGCATTCATCCTGCTTTTGCTGCCGGAGCAGCATCATCAGCATGCGCAGCATGTGATTCAGGACATCAGCCTGATCACCCAGCGATATGTTGGCGGGGTGTTTATTGTCGTGCTGATTTTAAGTGTACTGAACACGCTGTTGTTTTCCGTAGCCGGAGTTCCTCATGCCTTGCTGTTTGGTCTGATCGCCGCCTTTCTCAACATCATTCCCTACCTGGGCATCTGGATCGGGACCGGACTGCCCATGCTGACGGTAGCGGTATTGGACGATTCGTTCAAGCCGTTGATTGTCATTGTTGCCGGCGTATGGATCATCCAACAGTTGGAAAACCATGTGCTCACTCCCCGCATTACCGGTGCGCAGGTGGCTCTGAATCCCATGGCCACCATTCTGGCTCTGCTGGCCGGAAGTTTGTTGTGGGGTGTTGCCGGCATGATTTTGTTTCTTCCCCTGCTGGGTATAGCGAAGATTGTTTTTGATGCAGTGGATGAGCTGAAGCCATTTGGTTTTCTCATCGGGGAACAGCGGAAGGCGGAACCCTCGCGGATACGCGGGACCTGGCTTACCTGGAGGACCCGTATCAAGCGAAAAAAAACCGAACCTGTTACCAGGGAATAGGCGCGTCTAAGGAATCTCCTTTATCCTCTTCATCGGGAAGTTCATTCATTCGGGAAGGTACGGTGCGCACGCCGCGAGCAAAGCCAGCGGGCAGATAGGGATCTTCGTCGGTAAACTTGGCCAAATGGTGAATGAAGCGAACTTTAACTGAGCCCACGGCACCATTGCGGTGCTTGGCCACAATAATCTCAGCCATTCCGGTAGTGTCGTTGCCTTCAGCATCCTGAGTGATCTTGTAGTATTCCGGGCGATAGATGAACAGCACCAGGTCGGCATCCTGCTCAATGGCGCCTGACTCGCGCAGGTCAGAGAGCTGGGGCCGTTTGTCGCCTCCGCGCACTTCCACGGAACGATTTAGCTGGGAGAGGGCGATGATGGGGATGTTGAGTTCCTTGGCAATGCTTTTCAGCGCCCGGGAAATGTTGCTGATTTCCTGTTCGCGGTTGGCGTTGCGCTGTTCGCCGGTGCCGCTCATTAACTGCAAATAATCCAGGATGATCAGGGAAATGTCGTGTTGCATTTTCAGACGCCGGGCTTTGGCGCGCAATTCAAAAATGTTGATGGCCGGCGTGTCGTCAATAAACAGACGGGCCCGGGAGAACTGATTGGTTTGATGAATCAACTGCTCCCATTCGTGCTGCTCCATGCCTCCGCGGCGGATTTTTTCCGCCGGTATGCCGGTTTCCGCGGCGATGAGTCGCTGCGTGAGCTGAAGGGCCGACATTTCCAAAGAAAAGAAGGCCACTGCTTTTTCGTGATCAATAGCCGCATTACGGGCCAGGGACAGGACAAACGAAGTTTTGCCCATGCCGGGACGAGCGGCCACGATAATCAGATCGGAATTCTGCCAACCATTGGTGAGGTGATCCAAAGCAGCAAAGCCTGCAGGCACACCGGTAACGGCGTCTTTGTGTTCACGAATGGTTTTGAGTTGCTTTACGGCCTGCACCATCAGATCACTGAGCGGATAGTAGCTGCGGCGCAGGTTCTTGTCGGTTATCTCGTAGATTTTGCGTTCGGCAAAATCCAGCAGGTCAAAAACGTCGGTCGTGTCTTCATAAGCCGCCTTGATGATATCGGAGCTGATGCCGATGAGTTCACGCTGGATGTATTTCTGCGCAACGATGCGGGCATGAAATTCCACGTTGGCCGCCGAGGCCACTTTTTGCGTGAGTGCGGTAACTGCCAGGGGACCTCCTACCCGATCCAGTTCGCCGCGCCGCCGCAGTTCTTCGGTAACGGTAAGCAGGTCGATAGGCTGCGAGCGGTCAAACAAATCCCGGATGGCGGCATAGATGCATTGGTGCGCATCCAGGTAAAACGATTCGGGTTTTAAAATGTCAATGACAGCGGCGGCGGCGTCGCGCTCCAGCATCAGCGCACCCAGAACTGCTTCTTCCAGGTCCAGAGCCTGGGGAGGAATGCGCCCGTACAACAGAGGCGAATCATCGGGATCAGTGCGGGGACGCATCCGCCGGCGCAGGGTTGAAGAAAACTCCTCACGGGGTTTATCCATGGCGATTCAGACGAGCGATCAGAAAGGGGTGCTAAAGAAAATTAGCCCAGCGGAGGCTGCCAACCAAAAGCCAATAAAAATTTGTGCACACGTTCGCGTGCGTTCGGTGAACTGTTGCGGGGAAAAAATGTGCACATGTTGCTGCGTGCCTCTGCTCACTTAAAGCGGATGGCAGCCACGGGATCCATGCGTGCTGCCGTCAAAGCAGGCACAATACCCGCCACGATGCCAATGCCGCCGGCAATCAACAGGCCACGTAGAACATTTCTTAGACTGAGCAACAGGTCGAAACCTACGGTGGCAGAGAGCGCCTGCATCACCAAGAGCACCAACAGCAAACCGATCAGGCCGCCCAGCAGGCACAAAATCACCGCTTCCAAAAGAAATTCCGTCAGGATAAATGCATTTTTGGCTCCCAACGCTTTTTTGATGCCGATTTGATTGGTTCGTTCGCGCACCGTAACGAACATGATGTTGGCAATGCCGAAGCCGCCGACCAGCAAAGCAAATCCGCCGATGATGACGGCAACGACCTGCAGCAAGCCAAAAAGGGAAGTGATCTGATTACCAATGATGCTGATCTGATTCAGGGCGAAATTGTCTTCCCGGCGGGGAGGCAGTCTGCGAATGGCCCGCATGGCATTACGCAAATCGTCTTTCAATTCCTGAATGGACACGCCGTTGCGCGCTTCCGCAATCAGCGAAGGCTCTACCGACATGCCATCCACGCGAATTCTGCGGGTCAACAAAAAGTAAGGCACCATGATCAGGTCGTCGTTGCTTATGTTGACGATGTTTTTGCCTTCTTTCCGGAAAACGCCGATCACTGTAACCCTGCTGCCCAACAGGTCAATGGTAGCGCCCAGCGGCGACTGCGGGCCGTTAAAGAGCTGAGCCGCCACGTTGGCTCCCAGAATGGCTACCGCTGCCCCTGAGGCACTTTCTGCGGCGGTGAAATACCGACCCTCCTGCAGGTTGATTTCAAAAATATCCTGAAAGTCATGGGAAACGCCGTTGACGGTTACATCCCGAAGCGTATTGCTGCCGTGCTGAACGGTAAAGCCATCTTCCCAAATGGAAATAGCCACTGCTGACGCTGTGGTGAGCAGGTGTTGCAACTGACGCATTTCTTCGTAGGTGGCATGAGGTCGGTTCCAGTATTTCCACCAGGGGTACTCGGTCTGTCCTTCTTCCAGCCCCCAGGGGAATTTGTTGACATAAACCACATTATCGCCGAGCTTGCCAACGCCTTCGCGCAGGTTTTTTTCCATCGAATCCACAGCACTCAAAATGGCAATGACGCAGAAAATACCGATGGCAATTCCTAACAGAGACAATAAGGTACGCAGGCGGTTTACTGTCAGCTCGCGGACGGCCAGTTGCAGCGATTCGCTCAGAAGACTCAGCCAGACCTGCACGCCTGCAAACCTACATATTGCCCTTCAGCGAAGGGCCCGGAGACAAACAGAAACGGGCTTTTTCGTATCTTTCAGCAGCAAAAAATACACCATGAAGAACCGTTTACTCCTCCTTTTGGTATTTGCTGTCATAAAAGCGCAGGCCAAACAAGGCGGTCCCGATGTGTGGGGCTACCGGTGGTACGACAGCAACGATACCTCCATACATGCCCCGCAATACCAGTGGATTGACATTACCGAAAAAGCTAATGCCATTCAGGTAAAACTGCTTGCCGATGACAACACGCGCGGCCCTTTTGCCATGAACTTCAATTTTCATTTCTATTGGTATGATGTAAATACCTTTTGGGTGGGGTCTAATGGCTACATTATCTTTGACGATGCCCAGTATGCCGCGCCGTTTAGCGCACAGGTCAGCCAGAATCCACCCAACAATTTCATTGGCGCCTTACTCAATGACCTGACGTTCCTGGGTCCCAACAACCCGGCACAGTGCTGGTATTGGATCAATCCCGCTTTTGATACGCTGATCGTGAGCTGGATCAATGTGCCTTTTTTCAACACGGGTTTTCCCGGTTTTACCGATTCCACCAACACGTTTCAGCTCATCCTGAGCCGGGTGGATAATTCCATTACATTTCAGTACCGAAATACCTTTCCCAACTCCCCGTACTCAGGCATCAGCTATGCCGGCATTGAAAACAACTCCGGCTCTGTAGGCTTGTTCTGGAGTAACAATCCCCCCTCCTATCCGAATCAATCACCGGGCGATGGCTATGCCGTTCGCTTTGTGTACCCGGCCTACGATACGGTAAAGGTCACCGATGCCGGAACCCATTACGCCGACAATCCCCGCACGCGAGGCATATTCCTGGTTCACAACAGCAGTCCTTACCCGCTGAAAGCTGAAATCAAAAATTTCGGAACCCAAAAACTGAACCCGGTGGCGGTAACGATGAATGTAAAAGATCCATCCAACAGCACGCCGATCAATACGCAGGTGTTCACCGATACGCTGTATGCGGGGGAAACCGAAGTGGTGTACTCTCCGTTTGAGCTGACTCCTAACCTGCTGGGTCGTTACAAATTCAATGTCATCACCTCGTACCCCGGCGATGTTGCCAACAAGAACAACAACAAGATTCTGGAGATCATTGTCGTGGATACCACGCAACAAGAAATTGAGTTGAGCTATGTGCCGGGTATTTCATTTGCCGGCTCCTCGATAAACTGGGTGGGCGATGAGGGCGGCATCGGCATTCACATTGTGCCGCCGTTTTATCCGATTGCCCTGACCAAGCTGCATTTTTTCATTACGAGCAATTTCTACAATTCCGATTTTGCCGCCAAAGTGTATGACGATGACGGCATTAACGGGCTACCCTTCACCTTGCTGGATTCGGTCTATGTGGACAATGCCAACATTGTCGTCAACGGCTGGACAGTGGTCAACCTGAATGCGCCTGTTATCATCAACAGCGGGGGCTTCTATATTTCGTGGAACATGAAAGGAGAAGGCATTGCGTTGGGTATGGGCACCCCTCCGTCTGATGTAATCTCACGCCGTTCATATGAAGTCTTTGAATACGGTTGGGGCATTTATCGCTTTGGCGAAGATCAGGATCCCATGATTAAGGTGACCACCGAGAAATACTCCTACCCGGTTGGACTGGACATACCTACCTCAACTGATCTGACACTGAATCTGTTTCCCAATCCGGCCTCGGCACAGACCGAAGCGTTGGTGAATGTGCCTGCAGGGCACCGCAACGCGAAACTGGTGATTGTCAATCAGCAGGGTCAGGTCTTGTTGCATGAGCTGCTGGGCAATGGCTACGGCCAGCGGGTGAAGAAGCTAGACCTCAACCATCTGGCTCCGGGATTATACTACACCATCGTTCAAACAGATCAGCATCGCATAGCGAAAAAGCTGATTGTTGCACAGTAATTGCATCTGTTGCGGACACAAAAGGCCGGCAGCTGCCGGCCTTTTGTTTTTCAGCCGAACAGAAAAAATCCGTAGCCCCAGATGTCCCAGGCATAGTGGGATAGCGGCGCAGGAGACTCGTTTGCGGAGCAGAGAGCTTATGCTTGCTGTGACCGCCATTGCTGCTTGCGGGGGGATGGGTGTAGTCAAAAAAAAATCTGGGGCGGCCGGCTGCGCCGGCCGCCCCAGAAAACCCGATACAATCAGAATTAGTTGTTCGGAGTGCTCAGCATGTTAGGAGCGCGCTCGGGCGTGGTCTGTTCCACCTGAGCCTCAACTGTGCCTTTTACATATAGCACCTTGGTAGGCGTTTTGGAATTGGACATTATGGTGATGGATTTATTGAAGCTGCCCGGGCTGGCGGCATTGTACTGTACCTTAATCGCTCCGGTCTTGCCCGGAAGAATCGGCTCCTTGGGCCAGCTGGGCGTGGTACAACCGCACGAGGCCTGCACGTTGCTGATGATGATGGGCTCCTTGCCTACATTGGTGAAGGTGAAGTCGTGCGTTACCGGAATGCCTTTGGGAATTTTACCGAAATCATAGGTTTCTTCCTGAAACTTAAATTCTCCGGCATTGGGATTGTTGGCGCCGGTGGCGGTAGGCGTGATGGCTTGCGTAGGCTGTGTTGCGGCAGGCTGATTCTGTGCCTCCACGGTTAAGGAAACCGCAAGAAACAGCCCGATGACCAAAAGATTTTTCTTCATGATCTGATTGCTTTTGGTCAAAGTTATTGCCGCCAAAAATCCCGACAAATCATTTAACAGATTTTTATGTTTTTTAGCATTAATTTTTCTTTGCTGTTACCTGGCAGGCCATACGGAACGACGGATTGACGTGAGCTGAGATGCTGCATCCTGCTGTTGCCGTGCTCAAACCAAATGCGTTGTATCTTGCTGCCTGCTAATGCTCCACGGCGATTTATGGCAACCGGAACAAAAGAAGCTATTGGAGAGTCGGCACTGACCTATGAAGACTTCCGGCAACAGGTGCTCAGCGACTACCGGCTGGCCGTCGTGAGCCGGGAAGCCAGCCTGATCGGACGGCGCGAAGTGCTGCGCGGCAAAGCCAAGTTCGGAATCTTCGGTGATGGAAAGGAAGTAGCCCAGCTGGCTATGGCCAGGGCTGCGCGGCCCGGCGACTGGCGCAGCGGGTATTATCGTGACCAGACTTTTGCCTTTGCCACAGGCATCTGCACGGTACGCCAGTTTTTTGCTCAACTCTATGCCCATCCCGACCTGAAGTACGAACCCATGAGTGGCGGCCGTCAGATGAATGCCCATTTTGCCACGCGTTATCTGGACGAACAGGGGAACTGGTTGAGTCAGCTGGAACGGATCAACGCAGCAGCCGACAGTTCCCCCACCTCCAGCCAAATGCCCCGGGCGCTGGGTCTGGCGCTGGCTTCGCGTAAATACCGTGAACTGGCCGGTCAATTGCCGGCTTCCCTGTTCTCGGAAAACGGTAACGAGGTGGTGTTTGCCACCATTGGCGATGCCTCCACATCAGAGGGTAATTTTTGGGAAACACTCAATGCGGCCGGCGTGCTGCAGGTGCCTTTGATCGTGGTGGTTTGGGATGATGGTTACGGTATTTCCGTTCCAATCAGCTACCAGACCACGAAAGGAAGCATTTCGGAAGCGTGCGAAGGTTTTCGCACCGGTGAGAAGCCCGGCGTGGATCTGTACACCGTTAAAGGTTGGGATTATCCGGCATTGGTAGAAACGTTTGCGCGCGCAACCGAACAGGCCCGTAGCCACCATCAGCCTGCCCTGATTCATGTTCAGGAAATGACGCAACCACAGGGACATTCCACATCAGGGTCACACGAACGTTATAAGTCGGAACAAAGGCTTCACTGGGAAAAAGAATACGATTGCATCAGCCGCATGCGGCAATGGATGCTGCATTATTCTTTGGCTACCGACGAAGAGCTGTCGGCACTGGAACAGGAAGCCAGGGACTTTGCCGCTGCCGAACGTCAGGCAGCATGGGAAGAATTCAATGCGCCCATCCGAATTCTGATGGGACAGTTTACCCAGTTGCTTCAGGAAGCTGCCCAATTGACCGGTGACCATCAGATCCTGGAGTTCGCTCAGGTAAATCCCTCCCAACCCGACCTGCTGCGCCGCGATGTTTTGAGCCGGGCCAAGCAGGCTCTGCTGCGCTTGCGTCACCAACCGGCCGAAGCACGGACGCGACTGCAGCAGTGGACAAAAAGTATAGAAACCGAATGCCGTGAGACGTTCACGTCGCACCTGTATTGCCAAAGCCACCGGTCGGTATTACGGGTCCAGGAAGTAAAGCCGGTATTTTCCGAAAACAGCCCAATGCTCAACGGCTATGAAATTCTTAACCGTTGCTTTGATCTGGCCTTGCAGCGGGATGCCCGCTTGTTTGCCTTTGGTGAAGATGTAGGCAAGATCGGCGATGTCAATCAGGGTTTTGCCGGCCTGCAGGCGAAACACGGTGAAGCACGGGTATTTGATACCGGAATCCGTGAGCAAACTATTGTAGGTCAGGGGCTGGGAATGGCCATGCGCGGACTTCGGCCCATAGCCGAAATCCAGTACCTGGATTATCTGCTGTTCGCGCTGCAAACCTTAAGTGACGATGCAGCTACCTTGCATTACCGATCAGCCGGCGGACAGATTGCCCCGCTGATTGTCCGCACCCGCGGCCATCGGCTGGAAGGAATCTGGCATGCCGGATCGCCCATCGGTATGTTGCTGCATGCCGTTCGCGGCATGTATGTGCTGGTGCCCCGAAACATGACACAAGCTGCCGGCTTTTACAACGCCCTGTTGCAAAGTGACGATTCAGCCATTGTTATTGAATGCCTGAACGGATACCGGTTGAAAGAACGACTGCCGGATAATATCGGAACGTTTACTGTGCCGTTGGGTGTTCCGGAAATTCTGGTCAGCGGCGAAGACGTCACCTTGGTTACCTATGGCAGCTGCGTCCGCATAGCGACTGAAGCCATTCAGCAGTTGGAGCATGCGGGAATATCCGTTGAACTGATCGATGTGCAGACGCTGTTGCCTTTTGATCTGCCTCACATCATTGGCCAGTCGCTGCGAAAAACCAACCGGCTGGTCATTCTGGACGAAGATGTTCCCGGAGGGGCCTCTGCCTTCATCTATCAACAGATCATGGAAAAACAGAATGTCTGGCCGTGGTTAGACAGTGAACCGGTAACCATTACCGCTGCTGCCAACCGACCGGCTTATGCCAGCGACGGCGACTATTTCTGCAAGCCTCAGGTGGAAGATGTGGTGCAGGCCATATACCGGCTCATGCACGAATCGGATCCGCAGACGTATCCGCAATGGTATTAACGACGTAAAGGATTTGGCGCACAGCGGCTCAAGTTTACTGCAGCATGCAGGCTTAAGGCCACATTGCGCGCCCGCTGCAGTTCATAGTAATGCTCCATCTGCGGCTTGAACACCGGTGTTCCCAGCGTCGCGCGAAAACCGATAGTATAAAACGTACCGTCGTCATTGATCAGGTTCCAGTCTAAACCAGCTACTGCCGATAGTTCATTGACCCGCAAGGCTATGTTCTGCTCCATACTGCCTTTTGCCTGATCAATGGAATAGTGAATCAGCCGGCCATACTGAATGCCTGCGGAATAATTAATCCGCAACGGCCGCTGCAAACTGCTGGAATAACGCCGTTGATGGTACTGCACTAAAAGCGGCACATGCACATACGACAGAGCGATTTTCTTCTGGATGAAATCCATATCAACGGAACGTCCGTAGGCTTCACGATTCTCGTAGCGCTGCCCGGCGCCCAATGTATGCACCAGACCGTACTGAAGCCCCCACCTGCCGATCAGATCCATCCCCGACACCACGCCGTAACTGGCTCCCAACGTGAGCTGATAGCGAATTCCAGAAGAACCCATAAGCCGGTGATCCAGCAACCAGTTGTTGTTCAACTGAATCATAAGACCAGCAAACCACCGTTTGGGACAAACGTCATCACCAAAGTCAAAGGCTGCGGCCGCAGCCGGTTGCCGGTGCTCTTGCTGTGGCAATGGAAGTACGGTTTTCGTCAGCGGCGCGATTGTTTCCTTTTGCTGGTCGGCTTGCAGTACAGGCATCTGCTGAGCTTCAACAGAGCCAACCTTATAGCGCACCTCAGGCAAATCGCTTCCCTCACTGACCCCTGGCTCCGGTTCGGGTTTCAGCAAGACAATTTTTTCGTCTGCCTGCTTCCAAAACATGAGATGGGAAGGAACATCACCCTGCCTTTCTGCAGGCAGAAACCCAAGCAGCAACACGAGGGCAAGCCATGACGTCCGCCGAAAGGTTAAATGCCTCTGCGACAGTCGTTGCTCTATCTGAGGCCACAACTGCCGGGAGGGCTTGACTTTCAGCCCGTAAAGCGCCTCATGAAAGCGCTTGTCCAATGGGTGGCTAAAGTGCCTTGGCATAGGGCTGTAGCTTGTGCATGTCCAAAACCATTTTCTGAAGCTGATAGCGGGCCCTGGCCAGTTGCGATTTGGACGTGCCCGTGCTGATGTGGAGCAACTCAGCGATTTCCTGATGCGAATAGCCTTCTATCGCATGCAGATTGAACACGGTTCGGTAGCCGTCGGGCAGGCGCCGGATAAGTTGCAACAGATCAGCCGCATCCAGGCGGCTCAAGACGTCGGAAACAGGAAGTTCCTCATGGTGTTCGTCAGCATCCACCTGGTCGGGAAGGTGCATCCTTTTCCGCAAGGCCGCCAGCGCCGTATTGATGAAAATGCGGCGCATCCATCCCAGCAGCGATCCTTCGCCGCGAAACTGATGCAGATTGCGAAACACCTTTAAGTACCCTTCCTGCAACACATCTTCCGCCTCCTGGTAATCGGAAACGTATCGGAGGCAAACGCCAAACATGGTCGGTGCCGTCCGTTCGTATAGCTGCCGGTAGCACCGTTCCTCACCCCGCAAGCAACCCCGGATCAGTTCGTCGTCAGCAGCCTGCCAGGTTTTATTGAGGCGCATGCCATTGCATTGATGACGGTAAAGTAGTCAATTTCGTTGCATGCTGCAGGAAAAAAAGCTCCATTTTTACTCACCGATAACTTACAGGCTGTGGACCGCCGGAAATTGGCTGATGCCCTTAAACAACGGGCTGCAGAACTGGGCTTTTCCGCCTGTGGCATTGCCCGGGCCGGCCTGCTTGCCGACGATGCCCGTCGGCTGGAACTCTGGCTGCGGGAAGGTAGGCACGGCCAGATGGCGTACATGGAGCGGCACTTTGACCTGCGTATTGATTGCCGCAAGCTGCTACCCGGCGCCAAAACCATGATCAGCCTGCTGCACAATTATTTCAACAATGACACTCCGCTCAATAAAGTGCCTCCGAAGATTTCGCAGTATGCCTTTGGTAAGGATTACCACAAAGTATTAAGAAAAAAGGCTAAAAATCTGGTTTCGTTTTTGCGCAGCCAAACCGGCGATATTGCCTCCCGGATTTTTGTGGATTCGGGGCCCGTATTGGAGAAAAGCTGGGCAGCGCGGAGTGGGGTCGGCTGGGTGGGTAAAAATGCCAATCTGCTCAACAAGCGCATGGGGTCGTTCTTCTTTGTCTGCGAAATTCTTACCGATCTGGAACTGCCTGCTGACAGTCCCGCTACCGACCATTGCGGCACATGCCGCGCCTGTATTGACGCCTGCCCCACCCAGGCCATTCTTCCCCATCGCACTGTAGATGCCCGGCGCTGCATTTCCTATCTGACCATTGAGCTGAAGGAAGCTATTCCTGAATCTTTTACCGGACAAACAGATGGCTGGCTGTTCGGCTGCGATGTTTGCCAGGACGTATGCCCCTGGAACCGTTTTTCGCGGCGGCATCAGGAACCTGCTTTTGAACCCAATCCCCTGCTGAAGTCGCTGAAGCCAAAGGATTGGCTGCACATGGACCTGAAGCTTTACGAACAAGTTGCTGCCGGCTCTCCCCTCCGCCGGGCAGGCTACGAGGGACTTAAACGAAACGCCCGGTTCCTGTTTCGCCCATCCAAACAAAAGGTTACTCCTCCACCTTCACCTCAACCGCTTTCGGAATAAAGCGCCGCTGTTCCAGATCAAAGCGGTCGCCGGAGGCAAGGAAATGCACCACCAGATGCTCCAGCGATATCGGATTGCCTTCCGGTATGTCGGCAATGTTGCTGTGCCGGATCTGATGACCATCCACAATCACGACCATGCCCGAGCCTATGGCTTCCAATTGATGGCCTTCAGTAATGATGACGCCGGTGTCTTCACCGAGACCGATTCCCAATGAAGAAGGGTTAGCGGCCACGGCCTGAACCAGTCGGGCAAACCGCCCACGCTTGTCGAAATGGGAATCAAAAATCACTGAGCTGTGAAAACCCAGACCAGTGGTAAACTTTACCTCACCTTTGAGATGCGCTCTGCCGCTGTTGCCTTCATAGATCATGGTGCTGCTCATGGCCATAGCGCCGGCACTGGTGCCTGCCACAATGATGTGTTCGTGTTGATAGCGATTTTTAAGGATGGATAAAAACTGGGTTCCGCCAAAGGTGCTGGTCAGGCGGTATTGATTGCCTCCGGTAAACCAGATAACATCAGCCTGCTCAATACGCCGGACAAATTCCGGATCATGGGCATCTTCCCGGTCGCGGATTGGGATGTGACCTACATTGGTAGCACCCAACCGGCCGAAGGCCGAAAGGTAGTTTTGCCCAACTTCGCGAGGAGTGGCAGAAGCCGTGCTGATCACCTCAATGTGTGCATCAGGCCTTCCGGATTCCTGCAGGACCCGCTTCAAGATACCGAGCTCAAAAAAGTTCAGATTGTTTCTGTGGATGATGCCCAGTTCCAGATCCGTGCCTTTGTCTTCCGCCCCGCCTACGGCAATGAGCGTTCCCTGCGGTCTGATCATGTGGCAAATTTACAGGCATGAGAAAATTCTATCTTTTGTTGCTCCCGAATCCATCCACAGGCCGGACGGCTTTTGAATTACGGACCGGTCAACGGCAACAATGTCATCTGCAGTGTAACTTGCTCAAAAAAGCTCGACATAAAAACCGTTTTCCAAACCGATACGCTTTAAGCAATACACCATGAAAATTCTTAATATCCGCGTGCTGCAGGGGCCGAATTACTGGAGCATCCGCCGCCACAAACTCATCTGGATGACGCTGGACCTTGAGGACCTCGAGCAAAAACCCACCAACCTGATCCCGGGGTTTGCCGAACGCCTGGTGCAGCTGTTTCCCGGCTTGTACGAACACGAATGTTCCGAAGGACGGCCGGGCGGATTTCTGTATCGCGTAGAGCAAGGGACCTGGATGGGTCATGTCATCGAGCATATGGCACTGGAACTGCAGACGTTGGCCGGAATGGACGTCGGTTTTGGCCGCACGCGGGAAACCTCACAAAAAGGAGTGTACCATGTGGTGTTTAGTTACATGGAAGCCGAAGCCGGCATTTACGCTGCCAAAGCCTGCGTGCGCATTGCAGAGGAGCTGATTCAGGGAAGGCCCTATGATCTGACTGCTGACATACAGCGCCTGCGGGAAATTCGGGAAGAAGAGCGCCTGGGCCCCAGCACCGGCAGTATAGTTGAAGAAGCCGTCAGCCGAGGTATTCCTTACATCCGGCTCAACCGCCGCTCGCTGGTTCAACTGGGCTACGGCATCAATCAGCGGCGCATTCAGGCTACCGTAGCTTCCACCACCTCCAACATTGCAGTGGAAATCGCCTGCGACAAAGAAGAAACCAAAAACCTGCTGGAGCAGGCCGAAATTCCGGTGCCCCGCGGCATGGTCTGCCACGATGAAGACGACCTGCGGGAGGCCGTCCGGCAGATAGGTTATCCGCTGGTCACCAAGCCTATTGACGGCAATCACGGCAAAGGCGCTACCACCGACATAAACGATTGGGACAAACTCCTGCGCGGTTTTCATGCAGCGCGCCGTTATTCGCGTTCTGTAATCACCGAACGCTTCATTCAGGGCTACGACCATCGTGTATTGGTCATCAACTACAAGTTCATCTGCGCTGCCCGGCGTAAGCCGGCTGCCGTCATCGGCGACGGCACTTCAACCATCCGGCAACTTATTGATCAGGTAAATGCCGACCCCCGTCGTGGGTATGGACATGAGAAAGTGCTCACAGCCATCAAAGTAGATGAGTTCACCACCAAAATCCTTGAAGAAAAAAACCTGACCCTGGACAGCATCCTACCAGCAGGTGAAGAGTTGTTTCTTAAGCCTACAGCCAATATTTCTACCGGAGGTACTGCCACCGACGTTACCGATCTGGTGCATCCCGATAACATTTTTCTGTGTGAACGGATTGCCCGCATCATCGGACTGGATATCTGCGGCATTGACCTGATTACGCCGGATCTGAGTATTCCGTTACGTGAAGCCGGAGGTGCCGTGTTGGAGGTTAACGCCGCTCCGGGCTTTCGCATGCACCTGGCGCCTACTGAGGGATTGCCCCGCAATGTAGCCGAACCGGTTGTGAACATGCTGTTTCCCCAGGGTTCGCAGGCCCGTATCCCCATCATTGCCATCACCGGTACCAACGGAAAAACGACCACCACGCGGCTGGTGGCCCACATCGTCAAACAAATGGGCTATCGGGTAGGCTTTACAACCACAGATGGCATCTACATCAACAATCAGCTCATGATGCGGGGAGACTGCACCGGGCCGGTTTCGGCGCAGTTCGTCCTCAAAGATCCAACGGTAGAGTTCGCCGTTTTTGAAACGGCACGCGGCGGAATTCTGCGCGCCGGCCTGGGCTTCGATCATTGCGACATTGCCATAGTAACCAACGTGCAACCCGATCACCTCGGCCTGATGGGCATTGATACCCTGGAGCAACTGGCCAAGGTTAAAAGCGTTCTGCCCGAAAGCGTCTGGCCTCATGGCTGGGCTATTCTGAACGCCGAAGATGAGCGCGTTTATGACATGCGCAAGAACGTTTCCTGCAAAGTGGCCTTCTTTTCCCTGAATGAACACAACATCCATATCCAGGCTAATGCCCGCCGGGGCGGCATTTCCGCCGTTGCCGAAAACGGCTACATCACCGTCATGAAAGGCAATTGGAAAATCCGCGTTGAACGTATTACCAACATTCCGCTCACCTTCGGAGGGAAAGCGGTGTTCAACATTGCCAACATTCTGCCCGCCGTGTTGGCCGGCTATCTGCGTGGTTTTGACATAGAAGACATTCGCCTGGCTCTGCAAACCTTCATCCCCTCACCGGCCACAACACCCGGCCGCATGAATCTGTTTCGCTTCAAGAATTTCCAGGTTCTTTGCGATTATGCCCACAATGCTGCCGGCCTGCGCGCGCTGGCTCAGTTTGTGAAATCCGTTGACGCTGCTCCCAAAGTAGGCGTGATTGCCGGCGTGGGCGACCGTCGGGACGAAGATACCATTGAATTAGGCGAAGTAGCGGCACAAACGTTTGATGAAATCATTATCCGTCAGGATCGCAACTTGCGTGGCCGCACCGAAGAAGAAATGATCCATTTGCTTACAACAGGCATCCGTAATGTGGACCCCGCAAAAAAGGTAACCGTCATTCCAAAGGAACCCGAAGCCATTGACTTTGCTTTCCGTACGGCGAAGCCCGGATCGTTTATCGTCATCTGCAGCGATGTGGTGCCCGATGCCCTGGATCAGATCATGAAGTACAAGGACCTGGAAGCCGTTGCTTCATGAACGGCTTTAATGCATACGATCGCCCCGCAGCTCCAGGCTGTTGAGCAGGTCCTGTTCAAAAAGCACCATTTCTTTCCAACGGCTGCGCACTTCCGACTCGGGAAAATAATTAAGCGCCAGCTTCATGAACAGCGTGTAATGACCCGCTTCCGATTTCATGAACTGACGATAGAAACGGCGCAGGTGTGGATCCTGGAGTTTTTCCGACAATAGGCGAAACCGCTCGCAGCTGCGCGCTTCGATCAGGGCGCAAACGAGCAGTTCATCCAGCAACTGGCGGCCGGCCTGTCCTTTCCGGATCTGACTGCGCAGCCGGTTTACATAAGCGTCGCGCCGTTGCGGGCCTAACCGATAGCCGCGCTTCTTCTGCTCTTCCAACACCATGCGGAAATGCTCCCATTCCTCAGTCACCACCGGTGCCAGCGCTTCCACCAATTCCTGCTTTTCCGGATAGCGTTGAATGAGGGAGATGCAACTGCTGGCCGCCTTCTGCTCACAATAGGCATGGTCGCTGAGTATTTCTTCCAGTGAACAGGCTGCCAGATCGGCCCATCGGGGATCGGTGGCCAGCTTCAACCGAAACATGCCCCTCATTTCGTATGTCTTTTGGGTTTACCCTTTAGGTTCCAGCGGCCTGATACGTTCGGCGATCTGGTAGTTATGCCGGTCAGCAAAGTGGCGTGTGATGAGCTCGGCCAGAAAACCGGCCACAAACAGCTGCACGCCGATAACCATGGCAGCCAGCGCCACATAAAAGATAGGGCGCTCAGTCATCTTATATTGAAGAAAAACAAATTTTTGTATGCCCAGCCAGAGCGCAATGACGAAGCCGACAAAAAAGGCCATCAGGCCCAGAGTGCCAAACAGATGCATGGGGCGCCTGCCAAAACGGGTGATGAAATGAATGGACAGCAGGTCCAGGAAGCCATTGATGAAGCGACTCCAGCCAAACTTGCTGCTTCCGTAGCGGCGCGGATAATGAGTAACCTCCTGCTCGCCGATGCGGCTGAAGCCAGCCCACTTCGCAATAACCGGAATGTAGCGATGCATTTCCCCATACACCTCAATGTTTTTGACCACCTCGCTGCGATAGGCCTTCAGGCCGCAGTTGAAGTCGTGCAGCGGTATGCCGCTTACCCACCGGGTAACCTTATTGAATAATCGCGAGGGTAATGTTTTGCTGATGGGATCTTTTCTTTTTCGCTTCCATCCCGAAATAATATCCCAGCCCTCCTGACAAATCCGGCGATACAGCACCGGCAGTTCATCGGGACTGTCCTGCAGGTCGGCATCCAGAGTAACCACCACCTCACCCCCTGCTGCCCTAAACCCTTCCTGCAGCGCCGCACTTTTTCCATAGTTTCTTCGAAAACGAATGCCGCGAATCTGTGCATCCTGCTGCGCCAACTGCCGGATCACTGACCAGCTTTCGTCGGTGCTGCCATCATCAACCAGAATGATTTCGTAACTGAGATGGTTCTGCTCGCAAACACGGCGAATCCATTGGCACAGCTCGGCCAGTGATGCCGCTTCATTATATAACGGAACGACAACGGAAAGCTGCGGCATCCGTTCAGAATTCGGGCGGGTTTCGCTTCAGAAACAGTGCAGCCAGGAAGGAAACGATGCCGCCAAACAACAGGGTAAATCCGATGATGGTAACGCTTAACCAGAGTGGCTGCATGAATTTGCGTGTCCACTCCATTGCCGTTTCCACCTCGCTGTCACTTAAGCCACGACGGATCATCTGCTCTTCGGTAGCCTGTAAAATCTGCTCGGTCATATCCGGAGCAATGAATTTTACTGTGAGCAAAAACCCTGCTACACCCAAAATTCCGTACAACACACTGAACAGGCAGCCCGTGGAAAGGGCCTGATTCATGGTTATGTATCCATTCAGCTGCTGATTTCTTCGGTTCCGGATCACCAGAATGACACCGGCAATCAATATGGCATAACTGACGTAATTGACCCAGTTCTGCAAATACCAGCCGGTCATATACGCTATCAGCCCCCAGATAAACGCAATCAACCCGATAATCAGAGCGTATTTCAGAACGAGCGGAAACAGAGAAGGATTTCTTTCCATTAATGAATAAATTGAAATTGTTTGTTATTCGCTACAGCAACGGGTTTGCCTGTAAAGGTGTGGCCGAACAAAGGCGTATTGGCTGCCGCCGACCGGTTCATTTCCGGCAAAAACGTCCATTGGCGTTCCGGGTCAAAAATAGTAAAGTTGGCAGGCGCTCCCGGTGAAAACTGCGGCATGGGAAGGTTCAGGATTTTCCGCGGGGCCACTGCAAGTTTATCTATGATCTGTTCCAACGACAACAGATGGCGGCAGGAGGCATACAACTGGGAAAAGCAGGTTTGCAGATTGATCATGCCAAAAGCGGCCTCATCAAAAGGAGCGAGTTTGTCATCGTGGCTACAGGGGCGGTGAAGGGAACAAACGGCATCAATGGTGCCATCGGCCAGGCCCTGCCGCAAGGCCACTGCATCGGAAGCTGTTCGCAAAGGAGGAAACAGCTTCCAGCAGGTATTGTAGTGATGCAGGCGCTCTTCATCGTAGAGTAAATGGGTAGCCGGTACGGCAGCGGTAACGGATATGCCCTGTTGCCTGGCATGGCGCAGCAAAGCCACCGAACCCGCCGTGGTGATGCACCCCAGATGCAGGGGTCTGCCAGCATAAGCCGCCAACATTAGATCGCGCGCTACCATCAGTTCTTCAGCCACTGCTGGTATGCCCTGCAATCCGAGGAGCACGCTGGTTCTGCCTTCATGCACCTGTCCGCCGGGGCTCAGAGAAGGCTCATGCGGAAAACTGACGATGGCTGCCTGCAAATGCTTGGCATAGGATAATGCCCGAAACATCAACCCTGCCGAAGTAAGGGGAACCGGCGCATCGCCGAAAGCGCGGGCACCGGCAGCATGCATTTCATACAAATCCGCTAATTCCTTGCCTTCACGGCCACGACTCAGCGTGCCGGCTATCCAGCAGTCGGTCAGGCGTCCGGAGGCCTGAGCCACCAGGTATCCTATGGCCATGCGGCTGTCGGCAGCAGGCTGGCCTTCGCTGAAGGCCAGTACTCCGGTAAATCCTCCTGCAGCGGCTGCTTCTTGCAGGCTATTCAGCTTTTCTGGTGATGAGCCGGCCGGTTCGCTGACAAACGCCATCAGGTCAATCCAGCCAGCCGAGAGGTAGCAACCGGATGCATCAAACACATCGTCGCCGGCCATGGGCAATGATGGACCCAGCTGGGTGATGATCCCCGACTCCCATCGTAAGTCAATAACCTGGCGGTGAAACGGCGATTGCTGATCGAGCAAGGTAACAGACCGGATCAGCAAACCCATAAAGGATTATCGGACTTTGAGCAGGGCTGTTTCCAGCAGCAGAAACAACAGGGCCAAAATAAGGGAAAGTTTCCAGAGGCTTATGCCGGCCACGTGACCGGATAGCGTGCCGGCCAGTTGGCTGGCGGGCTGATCCAACACCCGCGCATCCAATGATGCAGCCAGTTGGGCTATTTCTTTCGTATTCAAAAAAGTAAAATCCGATTCGGAACGATTGTGATTAAACGCCACCCAGCCATAGGAGCGTTTGGCGGCATCGGTGATTTCATAAAAACCCGGTTGCTCATCGTTATGTCCCAAAAACAAAACCACGGCACGCTGTTCACGCCGCTGGGGCGGAATATAGCCACCTGAGGCATTGCGGAGCTGCAGCACGGCATCGCTGGACAGCGCATCGGCTTTGACCAGCAGGCGCCCTTCCGCACCAATTGGATAGGCATGTGCAGGGACGTAGGCGCGCATGGCGGCCATATTGAACAAGACCGGCGCAAATAAAGGATGCAGCACCCAGTCGCTGTGGTCGCGGCTTAAGGGCAGGGCGCTGATGAACAACCAGCCGCGTCCCACCGGCACCTTTACCAAAACGGCAGAACCATCCGAACAGGACCACAACGGGCGGCTCAGCGTTCTGGCCTCGCGCTGAAAGGCAAACAAACCGGTTGCCTGAGGCCAGGCTGTTTGGTCCGGCAAGCGGCTGAATACGCCGCGGACAAATTCATCTTCGGCATTGATCCTGCTCAACTGCTGCGTGCCGCTGCGCCAGGGCAACAGTTGGCCTGCCTGCACAGCCTGGAAAAAACTGTTGTAACCATCCAGGCGGGCATTGGAAGGAGGAAAAATGGCCACATTTCCCCCTTCTTCCAAAAAAGCCCGTAAGGCTGCGGCCATACCGGAGGAGAGTTCGGCCAGATCCGAAACGATAATGAAATCTGCCAATCGCAAACGGTCGTATTGCAGTTGAGCAGCCTGCACCTGTTCGTAACGAAACAAGCCGGCAGCTGAAAAGACGGCCTGTACGTAGGCGTTAGCCTGCCGTTCGCTGACCTCCAGCACCTTCACATGGCTTTGCACGGGAAAGGTGAAGTAAAAGGCGTCATCAAAAGTTATCGGATGATCGGTTAGGGTTACGGCTGCACGGTTCCAGGAGGTATCCGACAAGGTAAACCACAACGTATCCAGGCGGCTGGCCCCTCCCTCAACGGCAAAATCGGAGATGGCTTTGACGGCATCGTTGATCACCAGCGTCAATCGTCCTTCTCGCACCGGCTGATCCGACAGGTTGCGCAGCCGCACATACAGCTTTGCCGGCTGCCCGGCCAGTTGCACGGGAGCATACATCCAGCAGGTGTCAATGAACAGGTTTTCCTGACTGGAGGCCTGCAGCGGAATGAGGGTGACGGTCAGCAGAGAATCGCGTACAGGCATTTCGCGGATCAGGTTTTTCTGAAAATCACTGATCAGAAACGAACGGCCCGGTGCTCCGGACAGAGCATCCTGCTGACGGCGCAAAACCTCCTGCAGCGTGCGGCTTTTAGCTGAGAGGCTGATATCGTCAATGCGCTTCAACGCTTCATCCCGGTCCAGCCATTGCTGTTGGGCTACCGAAAAATCGTTGGTCAGCACCTGAAACAGATCGTCCTGCTGGTAAGCCATGAGCAAAGCCTTCGCCCGGGCGCGGGCTTCGTCTAATAATGTTCCGCCAGAAGCGGCCTGCTCCATGCTGAACGAATTATCTATGTAAATGCTGATTCGTTGGCGACCTGCTGTTCGCACCTCATCCGGCTGCTTCAGGAACGGCTGCGCAAAAGCCAGAGCCAGAAACACCACAAGGAGCATCCGGCTGATGAGCACCAACAAATGACGCAGGCGGCGCCGGGCATCGGTCCGTTCGGTAACCTCACGCAAAAAACGAACGCTGGGGAAGTAGATGGTTTTGTATCTGCGAAAAGCAAACAGATGCACCACCAGCGGAATGCCGACGGCCAGCAGGGCAAGCAACATGCCGGGAAACAGGAATGACATGAGCAGAAACCGCCTTTACAACGAGGCTAAGGAGTAACGCCGGTGCAAGGATACAGCGTATTTGGCTACTGCATGCCGCCAAGGTCTTGCAGCATTTCCCCGTCCATCCGCAGATTCTTTCGACGGAACAACTGGGTATCAAATTTTCCGAACCGGTAGCTCAGGTTGAGGCGCACCATCTGGGGATCGCGCAGGCGATCCGACCACTGGTAAAAGAAATCGGTATCGTAATAGGTTTTGACGCGTCGCGAACGGAAGATGTCGCTGAACGACAACGTTACCGAAGCATTTCGTTGTTTGAGAAAATCCTTGCGCAACGAAAGGTCAGAATAAAAAACCGGATCGGTGTATCCCTGAACTGTTGCCGGCGGTGATCCAAAAGCTCCTGACATGCCTATGCCGGTGCCCATGCCCGGACCGCCCCACCGGCCGCCACCCTGCATGACCAGATTGCGCGACTGGTAATCCATGCTCCACTGAAGGGTTATTTGCTCCGGAAGGCGTACCGTAAAATTGGTTCGGGCATTCCAGCTGAACTGCTCTGCCTTCAGGTTGGCCTCGATGTTCGTGCCGTCTATCAGAGTCTGGTACACGTTGGGGTTGATAGAAAGAGAAAACCGTTTTCCGAAATTGAGCATGGCAGAAAGTTCCACACCGGCCATACTGCTGGCATCAGCATTCTGAAACGTGTTGACAATCACCTCCTGCTGCAGCTCCGGATCCAGTTCCAGCTGCTGATAGCGGGTGATCATGTTGGTGGTGTATTTGTAATAGGCGGTAACTGCCAGACTGCTGTTGTTTTCCATCTGTTCCTCCCAGCCTAGTTCCACGGTGTGGGTAAACTGTGGTTTCAGGCCCGGATTGCCCCGGGAAAGGTTCAGCGAGTCGCTGTAATCCATGTATGGCCAAAGCTGGAAAAAGCCGGGTCGGTCGATACGGCGGCTGTAGTTGAGCTGCAGGTGGCTGTTGTTGCTCAGTTCGTAAGAGATGGCGGCACTCGGAAAAAGACTGACCGGATAATGATTGGCATATTCCAGGGTGGTATCCGTAAGGCGGCCATCGTAAAAATAGCTTTCGGCACGCAGACCGAACTGATACTGAAACTGCCTAATCTGATTACCGAAGGTGGCGTAGGCAGCCAGCACCCGATCATTGTATTGATAATTATTGAAATCGTCTACTGGAATTGTGTCGCCGGTTATGGGGTTGCGAATCCAGATGTCGTTTTGGGAGTCGAAGATGCGCTGGCTAAACCGCAGGCCTGTTTCCAGCTTGCTGTTCTTGTTGATTTTTCGTTTGTAATCGGTTTGTCCGACAAATAAGGAAAATCCGGTGCTGCCGCTTTCTTCCTGAACAAATACAGGCGAAGGGTTCAGGCCGCCGGCATCAAAGTATTGCGATTCCAACAGGCTAGTTCGCCGGCCGCGGTTCACGTTATAGTTTAGGTCAGCAGTCAGCTCGTCGCCTTCACGCGGAAACAAATGCTTGAACGCTATTGTGCCTCCCACATTATTGAAACGACGGCGATTATCCGAAACGCGCTCGGTGAGGGTGCTGACCGGAGGCTCCCGAAGGGTGTCGGTGATCAGAAAGGCTGAAGTAAAGGGTTCAAAGCGGCCCAATGTGTAGTTGCCGCTCAAGGTAATTGTGCTGCGGTTGGTAACGAAATAATCGGTGCCCAGATTGAAATACCCGAACTGACCATTGGCCGTGCCGGTATCCCGCTGCAACAGAAACAATCCCGGACTGCTGCTAAAATCATCGCGCTCCGTATGCGTAGTGCTTACCGACTTGCGCTGGTGATAATTGGCCAAAGCAAACACATTAATTTTTTTCTGCCTCACATTGATATCGCCGCCCAGATTAAACTTGCCGTAGCGGTCAACACCACCCCGCAGATTGCCGTTGTAGCCGATGCGCCGGTTCTTTTTCAAAACCAGATTGATAATGCCGCTTTGCCCTCCCGATGCATCATATTTAGCGGAAGGGTTGGTAATCACCTCTATGCGATCAATCACATCGGAGGGAATCTGATCCAGAGAGAGCGTCGTTGGCCTGCCGTCCACGAAAATCTGCGGCGTGGCATTACGCAACGTTACGTTACCGTCCAGATCCACGTTAACGGACGGCACCTTACGAAGCACTTCATCCGCAGTAGTTCCGGCATTGCTGGGGTCTTTTGACGGATTATACACCCGCTTGTCGAGCTCCACCCGATACAAGGGTTCGGAACCGCTGACCACTACTTCACCCAATTCCACCAGCCGCTGCGAAAGCCGCAGGTTTCCCAGATCCTTGTTCACTGCTGCCAGGGCCCGCTGCCAGTCACCTTGCTGCACCCGCTTCAGGTCAATATCAAACGACACATTGCGTTCCAGCGAGTCGTAGCCGATAGCGCTGATAAGCAACTGAAACTCACCCAACACGGGAAGATTTTCTATGGAGAACTCACCGTTTTCCTCGGTCAGGGCGCCGCCTACCAGCCGCTTGACGATTTTTTTCGTAATCGTATCAAACTGATTCTGAAACAGCTGAACGGTGGCAAATTCCACCGGCTTGCCCGTACGTTGATCCAAAACGCGGCCATACAAATGACCCACGTTCATCATTCGCTGCTGGGTAACGGATCCCGGTCGCCCGGGAATCTGCGCATGCATGTGCAAAGAAGAAAATATTGCAGCTGCGCATATCAAAAAATGACGCATAAAAGCAAAAATAGGCCATTTACACAGCCGTGACAATTCAGCGGGCATTAACGAAATCCCAATTAATTTTGTGTTTGGCCCTATCGGGGTGTGGCGCAGTTGGCTAGCGCACCAGCATGGGGTGCTGGGGGCCGGTGGTTCGAGTCCACTCACCCCGACTTAAAATGCCAAACGCCCTGTTGCATCAGGGCGTTTCTTTTTTGCTATGTTCTTCTTTCTATATTCTTCCTTTGTCAATGGCCTAGCCCTCAGGGGAAAAGACGGCCGGTTTCCGGGCGACTTCTGCGCAGGTGTTCGTAAGCCCGTTCGGTAACCTCGCGGCCGCGAGCAGTTCGCTGGAGATAGCCCTCCTGAATCAGAAAAGGCTCATAAACTTCTTCAATGGTACCGGGCTCTTCCCCTACTGCCGTGGCAATGGTGTTGAGTCCAACCGGTCCGCCTCTGAATTTTTCGATGATAGTGAGCAGTATGCGATTGTCCATTTCATCCAAGCCATGTTCATCCACCAATAACGCATCCAGCGAGGTGCGGCTGATGGCATGAGTAATGGTTCCCATGCCTTTGACTTCGGCAAAATCGCGCACCCGGCGCAGCAGGGCATTGGCGATGCGGGGCGTGCCGCGGCTGCGACGGGCGATTTCAGCCGAGGCTTCCTCCTCAATGGGAGTGTCCAGAATGCGGGCAGAACGTTGCAGGATGCGCTGCAGCACTTCCGGCCGGTAATAGTCCATACGGGCCGTTATACCAAACCGCGAACGCAAAGGAGCAGAAAGCAATCCGGACCGGGTGGTAGCTCCAACCAAAGTGAAGGGCTCCAGCCGCAGTTGAACGGCACGGGCGTTGGGACCACTGTCCAGCAGAATGTCGATCCGGAAGTCTTCCATTGCGGCATACAGATACTCTTCTACCGTTGCACTGAGCCTATGGATTTCGTCTATGAACAGCACATCGCGCGGTTGAAGAGCAGTAAGCAGGCCGGCCAGGTCAGCAGGCTTTTCCAACACCGGCCCTGAGGTAATGCGAATGTTTACCCCCAGCTCATTGGCGATGATATGCGCCAGGGTGGTTTTTCCTAGTCCGGGCGGCCCGTGCAGCAAGACATGGTCTAATGCTTCGCCGCGCTTTCGGGCAGCAGCAATAAACACCTGAAGGTTCTCCACCGCCCGGTCCTGACCGGCAAACTCAGCAAAAGAAGGGGGCCGTAACAACCGATCGGCCTCGGCATCAGCAGCGCTCATGCGCTCCGGAACCGGGTTCAGCAACGGATTCACTGAAGGAAAAATAGCCAAGGCACAACATTACGCTGAAAATATTTTCCCGCACTGCGGGCATAAAGTGTCCACTCCGGCGTTTGTACAGGTGCGCTACCTTTGAAGCGATGAAACGAGCTGCGTTGCTGCTACTTTTTGCCTGTGCGCTGCTGCCGGCCCGTGCTGCTGTATTGCTTATTCCTATGGATCTGCGCCAAACCGACCATTTGAAAGCTTACGGCATTGCTTATTGGGTGCTTACCCAGAATCAAAAAGTGGACTGGATGCTCAACTACCGGGGCGGCAGTTTCGCCTTTCCCTGGTTTGCCCAGGGTGAAAGCGAATGCGTGGTGCGCGGCGTCTACTACGAAATTCTTCCCGATGCCCAATATCAGTCCATACTCAACCAAATCGCTGATCCGGAAGTCAACCAGGATGTGGTACGCCTGGAAAAAGCGCCCAAAGTCGCTGTGTACTCACCCAAAAACAAGCTCCCCTGGGACGATGCCGTCACGCTGGCGCTGACTTATGCAGAAATTCCTTATGATATCGTTTACGATGACGAAGTGCTGCAGGGCAAACTGCCGCTCTACGACTGGCTGCATCTGCATCATGAAGATTTCACCGGTCAGTTTGGTCGTTTCTATGCCGCCTACGCTCATGCTCCCTGGTATATTGAAGACGTAAAATCCAACGAGGAAATAGCTGCCCGCTGGGGCTTTCATAAAGTATCGCACCTCAAGCTGGCTGTAGCCAAAAAGATCCGGGAGTACGTTGCCGGTGGGGGCTTCATGTTTGCCATGTGTTCGGCGACCGACAGCTACGATATTGCCCTGGCTGCCGAAGGCGTGGATATTTGCGAATGGATGTACGATGGCGATCCAGCCGATCCTGCTGCCCAGCAGAAGCTGGACTTCTCCTCTTGTATTGCCTTCCACAACTTCACCCTGGTTAAAGACCCCCTCGTGTACGAATTCTCCAACATCGACGCAACGATGAGCCGTCAGGTGCCCCGCGATCAGGATTACTTCACCTTATTTGAATTTTCTGCCAAATGGGATCCGGTGCCCACCATGCTGTGTCAAAACCACACCCAGGTAGTAAAAGGCTTCATGGGCCAGACCACCGCTTTCCGCAAGGAAACCGTCAAGCCGCAGGTTCTCATCATGGGGGAAAACAAAGCTGCCGGCGAAGCCCGCTACATCCATAGCGAATTTGGCAATGGCTTCTGGACTTTTTACGGCGGCCATGACCCTGAAGACTATCAGCATCAGGTGGGCGACCCCCCAACCGACCTTTCCCTTCATAAAAATTCTCCGGGGTACCGGTTGATTCTCAACAACGTCCTGTTTCCCGCTGCCAAAAAGAAGAAACAGAAGACGTAAGCCACTCCCCTATGCCGGCTCCGAATCCGTATGGCTTTGTTCTGATGAGTGCCTTGCTGCTCGCTCTTGCCCTGCCCGGAAAAGGGCAGCTTCTGGACGAGCGTCCCCGCAAGGACCTGCAATGTACCCATGCAGAGGTCTTGAAGCAGGTGGACCTGCTCGTTTCCACCCGTAGCTTCGGTGAATACCGCACCATGGCCATGTGGAGCCAGCAACTCAGCTCCGACCAGATCATGCGGCGCCGCTATCCAATGGAAGGGGGCTATCTGTATGTGGCCATTGTCAGCGCCCCTCAGGGCATAGATGCACTGGCACTGGAAATCCGCAACAGCTATGGGGAAAAAATTGAATACGTAACCAAAATCACTGAGCTCGACAACTACCTGATCAACCACTTTTTTACCCCGCCCGATGACGATATCTACCAGTTCAATGTGCGCGTCATCAACCGGAACAGCAACCGCTCCTGTGTTTGTCTGGTGCTTATGAAGGGAGAAGAAGATCCCGATCCCTGAGCGCAAATCAATTCCAGAACCACCATTCCACCCCGAGCTTAAACGACCGGTCGGCAGCCGGATAGCGGTAACCATAGTAATTGCCGTTGCCCCAAATGCCTTGCAATGCCTGCTGGACCAGCACGAAAGCACGCACCCCGCGGATGTATACATTCAAAAACACATCCACTTCGGGATGGGTTTCGTTGCGCAGCAACCGTTGTTCGGCAAACTGACCCATTACGGGCAGAAAGGCCGGCTGGTAATAAACGGAAGTGTAGCGGACATCTGTTCCGATCCGCACCACACCCGCTCCGGAAAACATGCGATCCTGATAGAAGAGACTCAACCGCCCTATCCAGGTCGGAAAGCTGAATGCCGAATCGCTGTCGTAAAGCTGCGCCAGGCCTTCCAGTTCCAGGTGCATCGGGAAAACGATTACAAGCTGCCGGGCGCTGATTTGCCATCCAGACAGTCCGCCAAAATTTGGTGCCCCCGTTTGGCTCCAGTACACGGCATCGTTCATGCGCAACCAGGCAACCCAAAGCTGCGTTCGCCAGGTGTGGTGTTGCCACCAACCGCGAAAACGCATCATGGTTCTGGCCGGAAGGTTCTGTTCGTAACTGAACAAATCGGAAACATATTGCTTGGCCACCAGCGAAGGGCTTTGCCTTAGCCATGCTGCTTCGGCCCCGAGCTGTTGGTAAGGCCAATGTATCCATACGCGGGGCTGAACCAGATAATCACCCGAATTGCGTCCTGCCAGCGTGGCATAGCCTGTTGCCGAACAACCCAGATGCCGTCCCAAATTGCTGTTGACCTGCGCCTGCACCGAAAAGTTGCCCAAGGAATAAGCCGCAGCTCCGTTGCGGATGCTCCAGTTTTCCTGCATGAACTGAAGCACTGCATGGCGGTTGCCTACAGCAGGCTGATAACGAATCAGCAACCGATTGGTGATCCGCGAAGTAGTGAATGAATCGGTGATACCCTTATCGGGCATGGGAAAAACATATGCAGAAGAATCTAATACGTCATCATTAAAAAAGCGGCGGTAGCCGTTCCACTCCAAACGGTGTTCCAACCGCCAAGCGGCGGCGTTTGCGATCTGCAGGGAATCGTTGGGCCGAAGCACATGCCCCGGTTTTATGGCATTAACGATGTGCACACTTTTTTCGTTATTCCGCTCTGTAGCTGCATGCAAGGCCACGGGAGCCAGCTTCTTATTAAACAGACTTTGATCTTCAAAAACCGAATCGCTGAGTACCCCTCCGTTCAGTTCTGCATTGACTTGATGCAAAACCGCTGCGGCAAAGGCTTCGTAAAACCCCACCGAATCGCGGTAATGAAGCGTGAGGTGTCCATCACTGAGCCGGGTTATCTGGCGCTGATAGCCTCCATCGGTGCGGCGGCGCAGGTAGGAAAACGCTGCATTGAGCCGTGGCAAGATGTTTTGCGTATGCAAAATACGAATGACCAGTTCCTGACGGCTTCCCTGCTGATAGCCAAGTGCCGTAAACGGCTGACGCGTATTGTAAAACCTGAGCTGACCATCAGGCAGATGATACAGATCGTATGCAGTAAAACCGGTGCGCACCCCCCAATCGGTGTCGGTGTCCGGCCGGTTGTAGCGTGCCGGCGCACCGAGGTATCCCAAATGCATAGCAGAAAAAGCGGCCTCTGCCGGATGATAACGGTGCAATGAACCGGGCAGGGTATCCAAAACCTGCCAGCGGGAAGGACTATCCAGTACAACGTATTGCGTCAGCTGCGGATAGTAGCGGAAAACCGTATCCTGCGCCCCGGCATACGGAGCCACCGCCACGGACAAGAGCCAAAGGCTGCGAAGCAACCTACTATTGAGGCGGCGGAGATTCATGAATAATTTATTCAATGCTTTCCAACACCCCTTCCATGAGTTTCATCATTAACGGTGCTGCCTGTTGAGCAGCCTTCACGACCTCTTCGTGCGTTACGCGCTGGGGAACAGCTGTAGTGCCTTCATCAGTGATGACCGAAATACACAATATGCGCATGCCCATGTGATGGGCAGCAATGACTTCCGGAACCGTTGACATGCCTACGGCATCGCCGCCAATCAGCCGGAGGAAGCGATATTCTGCCGGAGTTTCAAAGGTGGGACCGGGCACTCCCACATAAACCCCCTGATGCAGACGAATGCCCTGCTGTTTTGCTACGGCAAGTGCGGCTTCCATCAGCGCGCGGTCATACACCGCATGCTGATCAGGAAAGCGGGGGCCCAGCTCTTCATCGTTGGGACCTCTCAACGGATGATCGCTTACCAGGTTTATGTGATCGCACACGACCATCAGCTCGCCGGTATGTATGTCCGGATTGAGTCCGCCGCTGGCATTGGTGATCAGGATCAGCTCCGCTCCCAGCCGCCGCACGACGCGAATGGGATACACCACCTGCTGCATGCTGTAGCCCTCGTAATAATGAAACCGCCCGGATAACACCGCCACTTGTTTACCGGCCCAGGTGCCCAACAGCAACCGCCCCGCATGCCCTTCTACCGTGCTCACGGGAAAATGCGGAATGTCGGCATACGAAATGGATGCTTCTGCCTGCAAGCCTGCGACGGCTTCACCCAGACCGGAACCCAGTACAATGGCTACCTGAGGTCGCACCGTGCATCGCCCCCGGATGTATGCCACCGATTCCGATAACTGACGCCGCAATTGCTCAATCATTGTTTCGACGCAAGGGTACAAAGGAAAAAATCAGTTCATCAAAATGCGTTTTCTGAGCGGCATCAAACGTCAATTCAACCGGAATACAGAACGGTTCAACGTTGCTGCTCTGCAGCTCCTCACGGAAGGCCAACAGACGCATGCCATCTTTTTCGGTAGTCAGCAACAGTGAGCTGCCCGCTCCCTCATGGTGCAATCGCCTGATCAAACGGTCCACCTCTGTTTTCCGGTAACGAAAATGGTCCCGGTAGGCCACATGTTCCGCCTGAGGATACTGTTGTTTTACAAATCGCACCAACGGCTCTGCATCGGCAATACCGGTTAGCAGAATCACCGTTTTCGGTATTCCTTCAGTAAATGTTCCCCCAAATAATCCATAGGGCTTGCCGTATTTCAGCGAACTGAAAAAAAGATGCTGGCGCGCCGATAACCGAGCCTGCCGGCGCAACCGTTCGCTTTCGTTTGCGGACAAATTCTCCGGACATTTGGTAATAACCACGGCATCGGCACGCTGAATCGCACTCAACGGCTCACGCAAACGACCTGCAGGCAGTAAAGAGTCGCTCCAGTAAGGCCGGTTAAAACTGGTGAGCAGCAGCGAAAGTGCGGGCAAAACGCTGCGGTGCTGAAAAGCATCATCCAGAAGGATCACTTCGAGGTCGGCCTGCTCCGCTAACATGAGCGAAATGCCCGTCAACCGGTCTTCGCTTACGGCAACAAAAACGTCAGGAAACTTCCGTTTCACCTGCAACGGTTCATCGCCCACGTCGGCAACAGCAGCATCTTGCTCCACGCGCAGATAGCCTGTAGTGGATCTGCCGTAGCCGCGGCTTAAAACACCAATCCGGTGGCCGGAGATCAGCAACCGGATCAGGTATTCTACCATGGGGGTTTTGCCGTTTCCTCCGACCGAAAGATTACCCACCCCGATTACCGGCACATCGAAACGAACGCTTTTCCTCCAGCCTCGATCGTATTGAAAATTTCTGAAGGCCACCGCGCCCCCGTACAGACAGGATAACGGCCATGCCAGGCAGCGCAACAGCTTCACGCTACAAAGATGCGGATAAGCCTTCCGCCTGCATGCTTGCTATTTTTGCCGAAAATCTGTGCATGAAACTGCGCCAGATCATCGATGCCATCGAAGCGGCAGCGCCCCTGGCTTTGCAGGAATCTTACGACAACAGCGGCTTGCTGCTGGGCAACCCGGATCTGGACATCAGTAGTGCTTTGATTGCCCTGGACCTTACCGATGAGGTTTTGGACGAAGCCATTTCCACTGGATACAACCTCATCATCACCCATCATCCCCTCATTTTTCATCCGCTGAAAAAGCTAGCCGGCGAAAACAGGGTCAGCCATCTGATTGTTCGCGCCATCAGGCACAACGTTGCCCTTTATGCCGCCCACACCAGTCTGGACAACGCCCCGCAAGGGGTTAGCCACTTTATGGCCAAAAAGTTGGGGCTGAAAAACGTGCGCGCCCTGTTGCCTGCCCAGAACAAGCTGATGAAGCTGATCACCTTTGTGCCCCACAGCCATGCCGATGCCGTGCGTCAGGCCCTGTTTGATGCCGGAGCAGGACACATCAGCCGTTACGATCAGTGCAGCTTCAATACCGAAGGCTTTGGCACCTTTCGTGGCAGTGCAGATACCAGTCCTTTCATCGGACAGCCCGGTCAGCTCAGCCGTGAACCCGAAATACGAATAGAAGTTATCCTGCCTGTTTACCGCAGGAATCAGGTAATGCATGCCCTGCGCCAAAGCCATCCCTACGAAGAAGTGGCTTACGACCTGGTGACCCTGGCCAACGATTGGCAGGAAGCCGGAACCGGCGTTTTAGGCGAACTGCCGCATCCCCTTTCCTGGCGTGAGTTTCTTTTCCTACTCAGGGAAACCTTTCATGCCCGTGTTATCCGACACTCATGGCCTGCTGATCGACCCATCCTGCGAATTGCCCTGTGCGGCGGGGCCGGCAGTTTTGCCCTGGATGCCGCCCTGCAGGCCGGCGCCGACGCTTTTGCCACAGCCGACATCAGCTACCATTATTTCCAGGAAGCCGCTGGCCGTTTGTTGTTGTGCGACATCGGTCATTACGAAAGCGAGCAGTTTACCTCCGAGTTGCTGCTTTCCATCCTTAAGGACAAATTGCCTACCTTTGCCGCCCGCGTGGCCAGGCAGCCCGCCAATCCCGTAAACTATTTTGCATGATCAAAACCAAAGAAACGCGGCAAGAAACCGCTTCCATTGAAGAAAAACTGCGAAACCTGTACAAGCTCCAGCTCATTGACAGTAAGCTGGATCAGCTTCAGGTGCTCAAGGGTGAACTGCCCATGGAAGTGAAAGACCTGGAGGATGAACTGGCCGGTCTGCGCCTGCGCATAGAGAAGAATGAAGAAGAAATCAGGCAGATCGAAGCGGCTATTGCCAACCGGCGCAACAGCATCAAGGAGTCAGAGGCGCTGATCAAAAAATACCAGAAGCAACAGAGCAACGTAAAAAACAACCGCGAATACGAGGCGCTCAATAAAGAAATCGAACTGCAGCGTCTGGAAATACAGTTGCACGAAAAGAAAATCCGTGAGGCCAGCGAACAGCAGGAGCATTTGAAGAGTCTGGAAACCGCCATCAAGAAAACAATCAAGGAAAAAGAAAAGCACCTGGCTGCCAAGCAAGAGGAGCTGGAACATATTCTGGCCGAAACCGAAGAAGAGGAAAAGGTGCTGCGCAAAAAATCTGCAGAGCAAAGCGCCAAGCTGGAGGCGCGTTTGCTGCAGGCCTATCAACGCATCCGCAAAACGTACCGCAACGGGCTTGCCGTAGTTACCGTCAACCGCGACGCCTGCGGCGGTTGTTTCAATGCCATACCGCCCCAGACCCAACTGGAAGTCCGCCAGCGCAAGAAGATCATCATCTGCGAGCATTGCGGCCGGGTGCTGGTGGATGAAGGGCTTGACCAATAAAACGCCGCGATGGACTATCCTGCCGGTCATTCCAGGCAGGATCGTGTGGCCCAGTTAAACGCTGCGCCTCCGCTTGTTACCGTTTCGTTATTGATTTGCTCATGTGTGGCAGGCATTTTAACGTTGCTCTATGAGAAAAGCCTTTTTGCTTTTTCTGCTGTTGGCCTGCTCTGCAGCAGCCCAGCCGCGCCGCCAACAGCCTCCGCGTCTGGTGGTAGGCATCGTAGTGGACCAGATGCGCTACGATTACCTGCAGCGCTTTGACCCGCTGTTCGGCAACAACGGTTTCCGGCGGTTGCTACATGACGGTTTTTCCTTTACTCATGCCCGATTCAACTTTCAACCGACGGTAACGGCCGTAGGTCATGCCACCATCTACACCGGCGCCGTTCCTGCTGTGCACGGCATACCGGAAAACAACTATTACGACCGACAGGCCGGCAAAGTGGTGTATGTTGCCGAAGACCCCAATGTGCTTCCCGTTGGTGCAGATGCTCCCGCCCGCAGCGCCTCTCCCTTCCGGCTGCGCAGCAGCACCATCACCGACGAACTCAAGCTCAGCCATCCTGCAGCAAAAGTGATCAGCATTGGCATCAAAGACCGCAGCGCTGTGCTCCCGGCAGGGCATATTGCTGATGGCGCATACTACTTTGACGAACACAGCGGCAACTGGATTACCAGCACGTGGTATGCCGACCGGTTGCCCGACTGGTTGGATGCATGGAACAAAAGCCGGCGTGTACACCAATACGTTTCATCACCATGGAACTTGCTGCTGCCCCGCCCGGCCTACACCATGACCACCGGCGACACCTCGGCTTTTGAGCGACCGCTGCGTCCCAACAGCTGGCCTGTTTTTCCTTATACCCTCGGCATCGGGGATTGGAAAATGTTGACCGCAACGCCATTCGGAAATACCATGACCAAAGACCTGGCAATTGAAGCCCTGCGGCGCGAACAAATGGGTCGCGACGAGGTAACCGATTTCCTGTGCATCAGCTTTTCTTCCCCTGACATCATCGGCCACGCTTTTGGGATTCATTCTCTGGAAATGGCCGATTGCTATGCCCGGTTAGACCGTGACCTGGCCGACCTGCTGCAAACCCTGGATCGCGAAATCGGCAGAAAGAACGTTCTTATATTTCTTACCTCCGATCACGGCGCAGCTACCAATCCCCTGATGGCCGAAGAGCTTCAGCTTCCCGGCGGCCGCATGCAGGCAGAGCTCTGGCTGCAAGCAGCCAACCGCTACCTGGAAGAACGCCTCAGGGCTCCGCATTTGGTGGACGCCCTCATCGAACAGCAGCTCTATCTAAACGACTCCGCTTTGGCTGCTTCCGGCATCGCTTACGAACAGGCTGCTGCAGTTGCTGCCGAATTTCTGCTGCAACAACCCGGTGTCCTTTGCACCGTAGCTCCCCGCGCCGGACGATCCACCTGCCCGCCCCACACCGAAACCTTCATCCGCAATGGCTGGGTGGCCGACCGCTCCGGCGACGTCATCTTTGCCTTGCAGCCCGGGTGGATTGACTGGCCCTATGCTCAGGGAACTACCCACTTAACTGCTCACCCCTACGACCAGCACATGCCGCTGATCTGGTACGGCTGGAACGTGCGTCGGGGCCACACCAACGAGCCCGTTTTTCTTACGGATATTGCTCCTACGCTTTCCCACCTCCTGCAGGTTCCCTATCCGTCCGGATGTCAGGGCAAACCGCTGGCTCTGCCGCTGAAGCATTAAAGCTGTACCTAAAGTTGCTGATAGGCAAAGGTGGGATAGCCCTTCTGCCCGTTTGAATTATAGAAATCTATAAAGCGAAGTTTCCAGTATATGCCTTTGGTGTCGCGGATGATGTAGTTGATGTAGGGGCGCACTACAAAGGCCTGGGCGGAAAAATCGTAGTATTTCCAGGCATATCCGATGACGTTGCGTCGGCTGGTGAATTCCAACTGCTGCACCGTTGCATAGGTTATGGAATCAAAGTCCATGGTGGAATCCACTGCCACTGCTACCTGAGGATTGATCAGCACGCCGGTAACTACATAGGGCAACGGCGGTTGCTGGTCGGTGAAAATGTGGCGGTAGCGGGTGAACAGCAGGTCCCAGTTGTCAGTGGGGGGTTCCTGGAACGGAAAAGGCGCCGACTTGTTGAAAGCAAAATACATATACTGCCGGTCGATTAATTTCTGCACGACCACATTGATGGGCAGCGTGTCCTTCAAGGCAGCAAGCGTCAGCAGATATCCCATGGCGCTCAGACCCGTTAGTTGGAACTTGTAAAAGCGAATGCTGTCGGCAAAGGCAGGCCCCCGATCCAACACATAGAAAAAATTATGCGTAGGCCAGGCGCCGATGGCTGTGGAATCCGGATTCCATGAGGGCGCATCCATTTTCCAGACCAGACCGGCCGTGTCGGTTATTGCGGCGAGACTGGTAGCGGTGGTCTGCGCCACGCGGGCCTGATTGGCTCCGTTAATCCAGACATGCCAGCCGTCAGGCTGCGCTTCAAAACACAGATCCCAGACGGAAACCGGCATGCCAAGGGTGTCTGCGGTTTCGAGGTCCACGTAGTACTGCCGGCTGTAATCAGGCCCTTGCGGAACCTGCAGGTATTGCAACCCACCGGGGGGAGGCAGAACCACCGGCACATCTTCCCGGAAACAACTGCTCAGCGACAGCAACAGCCCGAAAGCCATCGGCAAGCTCAATCCACGCATCACGGACCGATGACGTTTAGCTTAATACCCAAAAAAGCGTACCGGCCTACGGCAACAGGTATGGCATCCTGAGAGGAATGAATTGCCGTGGAGGAAGACAGGTTGGGAACGTCTTTCACATTCAGGATATTGTTAATGCCTGCATGCAGGCTGAGACGTTGCTGCCAAAGCGAACGGCTCAGTGTTACATCCAGCAGATTGTAAGCCGGAGCAATTTTTTCGTAAACAACACCGGCAGCATCGGTGCTGAAGGCCGGCATGGGCGCCGTGCGGCGAAACAGCAAAGCCACCCGCAGGTTCCGATCGGGCTGGCCTGCCATAATCTGAAACCGGTACTCCGGAGCAATCACATAGCCATCCGTGGCAAGGGTATCGTTTAACGAATGGGAAATGGCCTGCAGCATGAACCCGGCTTGCAGCCGCAAGCTGTTCCAGTGCGCTTCCGTCTGCACTGTGGCCGTTCGCGTGCGATACTGACCGACATTGATGTAAGTGTATTCCTGCTCCAACGCATTCACCAGACTCAGGTTGATCTGGTTGCTGATGTCGTTGTAGGCGACGGCCACTTCCGAATTGAGTTGAACTGCACCCATGACGTATTCAAAAAGCCAGAACATATTGGCGCTGAACGATTGTTCTGCCTTCAGTTCGGGGTTGCCGTAAATGGAGTGATTGCTGTCATAGAAATTCAGATATCGTTCTTTCAGCGAGGGGGCACGGAAGCCCCGGGCCAGCCCAGCCCGTAGATGAATGTGCTCCGAAAAATCGTAGCGCAGGTTTAAAGCAGGGGTTAGGGGAACGCCGTAGGCATTGTGCGCCAAACGCAGCCCCGGTCGCAGGCTTAACGAGGGGGTAGCCTGATATTCCAGCGTGCCGAAAACAGCCAGGTCGCTTTGTTGTTTGCGATCGCCGAGCAGGCGGTCGCCGGTGGCCTGCTGCCCGTTCAGGTCGATACCGGCCTGCCAGCTGAGCTGCTGCTGCCACAACATGCCCGAAAGGGTGCTGCGCACACTCCACTCCCCCAGGGTGTTGAGCTGGGCTTCTCCCTCCCGCTCCTGCTGGGTCAGCGTCACCAGGTCTTTCCGATAGGCTGCTTTTTTCCTACTGTAAAAATTATAGCCTGCCTGAAGCTCCCAGTTACGTTGTCCCGAGAAGGTCCGGGACACCTGGGCCGTTTGCGACAGCCGTCGTACATAGTAAAAATCATCAAATGCATAGGCCTGATACGGCGTAATAACCGGCTCCCCTTTATTGCGGATTTCTTCATAAAAAAATCCGGAGCGCAAACCCACCGTCCAATTTGGCAACTGCGGCTGATACGCCACGGATCCGAAATACTGCAGTTCAGGCTTCCAGAGCTGATGGCGCTGCTGATCTGAATCGGGAAAGCCGGAAAAAAAATTGCGGCCTCCGGAAATCAAAAAGGCATGCCCCCCGAATTGTCCCTGGCCACTGGCAGCGATGTTGTAGGTGCCTACGGTTTCCGTGTACAACTGCAGATTAGCCGAACGGCCGGAGTCGGGAGGATGCTGCGTGATGATGTTGATCACTCCACCCAGTGCATCAGTGCCATACAACACCGACAGGGGGCCTTCAATAATTTCTATGCGCTCTACATCGTTCAGGGTAATCTGGCCCAGATCAATATGGCCGTTTTCACGGCCGGTTACCGGCAAGCCGTTAAGCAGCACCTTGATGTTTTGCCCCGAAATGCCGTTAATGGAGGCATTGCTTCCCAGCACTTCATCGCGCGACATCCGCGCCCACAGTTCATAAGCTACCACGTCAGAAAGATCCTGCGCCTGCCGTTGCTCAATTTCATCCCGGTTAAGCACACGAACGGGCAAAACCGATCCGGCCAATAACGTCAAACGGTGCTGACCGGTTACGACCACTTCTCCCAGATCCACGGCAATCGGTTGCAGCCGGATGATGCGATGCTGGCCCGGAGCCAGACTGTCGGAATGCATTTGATAGCCGCTGTGAAATACCTGAAAACGGACGGGTTGATGCAGCGAAAACTGAATGGAGCCGTTGGCTGCCGTCCATGCCTGCTGCATACCCTGACGATCGGTATGCCAAACGACCAGGGCATTTACAATGGGGGCATCTGTTTGCGCCGACCGCACATAAAGCGTGGCAGATTGGGCGCACAGGCCTTCTACCGAAACAGCCCACCAGGCCATCAACCAACGGCAACAGGCGGCTCTGGGAATGTGCAGCATCTTACTTATCGGACAACGACCACCGGCATTTGCCTGCTGAACTGATCATTATTTACCTCTACGATGTATATGCCTGCCGGAATTTCAGACACACTCATGCCCACAACATTCAATCCTTCGTGAGCCATTAGCTGACGGGTTAGAAATGGCTTGCCCGAAAGATCTCGTACAGACACGGTAAAGGAGCCTGCAACCGGCACGCCAAGGGTTAGTGACAGGTTTCCGCTGGTGGGGTTAGGAACGATCCGGAAATCGAGCAGAGCAGGTCCGGCAGACTCCATTCCCACAGTAGCATCGTAAACCAGCTGGCGGGTAAACTTGATGAGGCCTTTCAGGTGGTCGAAACCGGTGAATTGCAGCCGCCAGATCTTCTTACCCGTAGCATCCTGCACGTAATACAACAGGCTGTCCTCCAATACGTACATCATGGTAACCGGATCGAAATATTTCCAGTCGTAGCCAATGGTGGTCAGTTTGGTGGAAAATCCGCTCTGATGCAGCTGGAACGAATCGGTTTCCACATCCACAGGGTATGCTTTTACAGCCTTAACGCCGGGAGCAATGTAAACGCCGGTCACCATGTAGTAGCCCAAACCGGGAATATTGCTGGCATACCGGGTAAACAGCATCTGCCAGCAGCAGGATGCCGGCTCCGGATCCACCACCGAGGAAGTTGCCAGCTTGAGGTAAACAAAATTCTTGGTGCTGTAAGCAGAAGCTGACAAGGTAATGTTTACGTCAGCAGCGCCTGTTGCAATAGGCGTATAGCGGATAACGTAATCGCCGGTGGACGTCTTTTTACGGATCCAGAATTTGTACGCCTGGCCTCCGGATTCCACAACAAACAAACGGGTGCCAAATACGGTGTGCTGGGTAAAATCATAAACGCCCCAGCCAAAGTCGAACTGATTGCCCGGATTAGCCAGTTGATTAAAGGCTCCGATGTTCCAGCTTTGCTCGCTGTTGTAGTAACGTGGCCATGAGGTGTAATTGCTCACATCCAGCGTAGCGTATTGGCTGGTATCGGCACCGGCTGCGTAATACAAGGCCACCGAGCTTTCGTTGATCATGATGGAAGCGGTCATCAGGGAAGTCTGAAATCCAATGTCCCAACTGGCCAGGGCAACCGGCGTGCGGCTGCCATCAGAAAGCTGGTAATACACCTGATGAGTGTAACCCGCTTCCATAACCACTGAATCAGGAATTTGTGCCCAGGCCATTATTCGGAAAGCAAGCAGAGAAAAGATAAGCAGTACAAACTTTTTCATGGTTTACTTAAAATTTCAGCAAAGCTACGGTTGCCCCAATTGGCCGGATTGAAAGCTGCCCAATTTGACATTTGGATGACAAACAGCGAAAGGTCTTTCCTGCAATGGAACGGCTTTACTCCGCTGCCACAGCACCGGCTCCCTTTAGCTGGGGTAGCAGCCGAAGGGAGGGCGAAGGAACCAACTGACCCAACCCCAATGAGGGCCATAAACGGTCCACCGCCGCAATGGTATCCTGGCGGGAACAGATCACGTTGGGCCAGGGGCGTTCAAATCCGTCCAGCCGAAGGGTCTTGCGGGTGCCGTCCAGCACGGCACAGGCTCCGCCGGCCGCGGGAACCACAACGGTGTCGCGAACCGGATCGTAACTGTTGCTCCACCGCCAGACCAGCATGCCTACGTCTTCCAGGTCCATGCCCTCATCCAAAACCACAACAAACCGGTTCCGGCCCAAGGCTGTTTCCTGAATCAGCGGATAAACGATTTCCCTGAGCTGATGGGGTCTGCTTTTTCGCAATGCCAGAAACGCAATGGCAATCCCCTGCCGGCCCAGCGAGTCGTTGATGCCGGTGATTTCAGGCCATCGCTGCAGGATGTATGCCTTTTCTTCTTCCTTCATGGGACTGAAGGGCAACCCGTTGGAGCCTTCGGGACGCTCTTCCGGCCACTTGCGGGTAGCATCAACAGCCAGCTTACCTCCGTAGGCAAACCTGCTGCAAGAATGGTCGAGCACATCCATTGGGCCGCGCGAAAACAAAAGGTCTTCAGCGGGATGAACGTTATCCGTCAGGGCCCGGGCTACGGCAGCATAATCGTGCACATCCACCGTTTCATCGGTGATGATGAGCATTTTGTTGAACATCATCTGACCGGCGCCCCACATGGCATGAGCCACCTTGGCCGCCTGACCGGGAAATTCTTTTTTGATTTTGATGATCGTCAGGTTGTGAAACACGCCTTCCACCGGCAGGTCCATGTCCAGGATTTCAGGAACTACCGTCATGCGGATGGGCGCAAGGAAAATGCGCTCGGTAGCCTTGCCCAGCCAGGCATCTTCCTGGGGCGGAACCCCCACTATGGTGGACGGATAAATGGCCTCCCGTTTATGGGTGATGCAGGTTACATGAAACCTGGGGTAGTAATCGGCCAGCGAATAAAAACCGGTATGATCGCCGAAGGGGCCCTCCAGAATAAAGTCTTCCTGCGGATCCACATATCCCTCAATGATGATGTCGGCATCGGCCGGCACTTCCAGATCGTTGGTCAGGCATTTAACCAGTTCCACTGCCTTTCGCCGGATGAAACCGGCCAATATGTATTCATCCACATTTTCCGGCAAAGGAGCCGTTGCCACATAGGCATAGACCGGATCGCCGCCCAACGCTACCGACACGGGCATGCGCCGGCCCAATTTCTTGTAAGCCTCAAAATGTTTGGCGCTCACCTTATGCTTGTGCCAGTGCATGGCCGTGAGATCCGGTCCGAACACCTGCATGCGGTACATGCCCACGTTGCGGATACCGGTGTGCGGATCGCGGGTATGGATAACCGGCAGGGTAATAAACGGGCCGCCATCCTCAGGCCAACAGGTCATCACCGGAAGCTTGCGCAGGTCCGGTTGATCCATAACCACCTGCTGGCAGGCTCCCCTGCCCCGTTTCACCTTAGGCATCCAGGAAGCCAATGCGCCGAGTTGCGGCAACAGGGAAAGCTTCTGAAGAATGCCATCGCGCGGACGCATCAGTTCACCAAACAGCGTTTCAAACCGACGGGCAATGGTTTCCAGATCATCCACCCCCAACGCCATGGCCATGCGGCGGGCAGAGCCATACGCATTGATGAGCAAAGGAAATTCCGTTCCCGTGTTTTCAAACAGCAGCGCCGGCCCACCCTGCTTGACGATGCGGTCGGTTACTTCGGTAATCTGCAAATGAGGATCTACGAAGACCGAAATGCGCCGGAGCTCACCGGCCCGCTCCAGTTCGTGCACAAAGTGCTGCAGCGAGGAATAGGCCATAATGTAGGCAAAAGTACAGTACCAGCTACAGCGCCATGGCAGCTTTCCAGTCCAAGCTCATCAGCCTCTAAAACCGGTAGCCCACCGTAGCCACTATGTCGGTAGTGTATTTGCGCAGCGATACGCCGGGCACGTCGGCGCCGGCCAGGGTGTAAGGTTGGAAGAATTCGTTCTGCCGCTGCCAGACCAGCGCGCCGTCAGCAAAAAACCGGTTTAGCCGCACACCCCCTCCGACACTCCACGACCAGCGGGACAAATCGTCGGCAGGGCGGTATTCTTTGCTGAACGGGGATGAGCTGTAGGAAAATCCTGCACGCAGGCGGAATTCGTTCAGAACGGCTTCCGCCCCTACCCGCACCGTGCTGGCAGCGGTGTACTTGGAGGCCATCAATTGGTTAAGCTGCTGTTCGGTGTGCCGCTCTTCCGAAGTGCCCATGGTGCGGAACCGGTAGCGCATGGCGCTGTAATCCACCAGTTCGTAATCCACCGAAAGGATTCCCAGTTTGGGGCTGACCAAAGCAGCGCCGGTCAGCAGGCGCCACGGTGTGGTCAGCTCGTAATCGTAGCGGCCCGGCGGCGACAGCCATTCATGGCTGCCGGTGGTTTCTGTTCTGGAGGTGATGTAGGCATCGTACACATCCTGCATCCAATAATAGGTAGGGCTGTGCAGGGCCAGGCCTACCCGCACATAATCGTTGACCAGATACGTGATGCCCCCCTTGGCCGCAATACCGGAACCCGTGGTTCGCAGCGAGTTACTGAAGGAGAATTGGATAAAATCGGGATGCTTATCGGCTGTATCTTCTTCCTCCATGAATTGAGTTGCCTCATAGCCGATACCGGCCATGCTGAGCGTAAAACCCATCAGCAGGCGGTCGTTGTAGTTGGCGCCTACCGCTATAACCATTTCCGACAGGTTGCGTTCCTGGCGGATGTCGCCGTATTGCATCACCTGACCTCCTTCGGCCACACTGTAATACTGGTTGGTGTCGGAGGGAAGGGGGTTGATCAAATAGGCCTGATAAAACATACCTGCTCCGAACGGATAGGCATCGGTGATCTGGCCAGGGGCGATGCCGCCGTTCTGATTGGCTTCGGCAGCGTAGTAATCAATCAAAGAGCTTGTGGGGTTAAAGCCGGAGTACCGGTATTGCCTGTTGAAATCGGCCATGCGATTCAGTCCCAGGCCAAAGTTTACCCGTTTCCATTCATTATCGCGGTTCTTGCGCGTCAGGTCCATGGAAAATACAGTGCCGACGCCGGGAATGTTGAATTTAAGCAAGTTATCATCAGAGGTATTTCCCAGGAAGGTGGCTTCCGTGCGTACGTTGGTAAAACCGGCAGAAAGACTGATTTCCGAAGAGCGGTAGAGACCCAGTCCGGCCGGGTTTGTACTCAGGGTGGTGAAATCTGCTCCCAGCGCGGAAAAGGCGCCCGACATACCCGAAAAGCGCGCTGAACCCGACCAACGAAGCAGGGAATAGCGCAAGGCATCGACATCGTTCTGGGCAACAACCACCCAGGGAGTGGACAGCAGTGCTGTCAGGGCAAAAACCCATCTGTTCATGAACGTTTTCATGATCTAAACATTTTGAAAAAACTTATGTAACGAATTGACTTATCTGGGCGGACGGTTGGAAGAGCCGGAGGGTCGGCTACCCGATGAGGAACCGCCTTGCGAGCGGCTGTTTTCCACATTGCGGTTGCCGCTGCTTTCCCATTCCAGGCGCTGGCCGGAGCCGCTGTCGGGACGGCTGCTGCGCATGCGTTCGAAGCCTACCTTTTTGTTTCCTCCGCTTCCTTCAAAGTACTTATCGGAAGAGCCCGGAGCTGCCTGTTCGGGCATCCTTTGCCCCATTCCTTTTGGAGGAACAGGCTGCTGGTTTCGCGGACGCATCTGCGGTTCGGTCAAACCCGGCTGCTCTTTATCCATGGAAGGATTTTTTGGCTGAGAGGGCTTTTGCGGTCGCACCGGTTCGCTACTAGGCCTGTTGGGTGAATGAATGCCTTCCGGAACCGGTTTGACCTCAGGTCGGTAAGGCTTGGATACCGGCTGGTCCGGATGGGCCGGCTTGGCATGCGAAGGAGTTTCTACCGGTCGGGACGGCTTGCCTTGCAAAGCGGGAATGACATTTTGCACGCTGTGGCTTCGGTTGATGGTAGCCGGCCGCTGTACCGGACGATTCACTACGCTGACGGCACTGGCCATTACGGTATTGTCGTTGCCGGTGCGGAACTGGCGTCCGCCGCCGCTACTCCCGGGCACGTTGCTGGACGAGGAGCCCCGGGGTCCATAGTAATAGCGACCAGAGCCCCAGCCCAATGCATCGTTGTAGCCATGGTAGTAGCCGTGCCAGTAACCATGCCAGTAGCTGCCGTAGTAAGGATAACCATAGGCCCAGTAGGGATTCCAACCCCACGGGGAATACCACGGATCGTAGTACCAGGGCGAATACCAGGAATACCAGGCCGGCGGATAATACCACGGGCTATACCATGGATAATACCAACCATAGCCCCATCCGAAATGAATGCTGAAGGAAAATCCGGGAGTGTAGTAAACAGGATAGCCCCATGACCATCCTAAGTAATACGGACTGAAGTAGCTAAACCCACAGTAGGGATCGTACCAACGGCTGAGCCTGGAGGAGTAGCTGTCGTAAAAGTCGTAATTGTTGCCGTAGTAATAGTTGTTGGTGATGTACGTGTTACCCTGTTCATCGCTGTATTGCTCCGAATAGCTGTAGTCGGGCTGTGAGGAACGGCTTTCGGCATCGGGTGCATCGGACCTGTTTTCTTCGGAATAGTTACCCGACGCACCGGGCTGCTGCGTTTGCGCAGGTTTGCCGGTAGGTGTGGTTTTGGAAACATAGATATCATCGGTTTCCACCCGCGCCGTTTTGCTGCTGGTGGAACAAGAGGCAGCAACCAGGGCTGCAAGGGTGAGGATGAGTAACGGTTTCATGTTCCGATGATTTTTCAGGTTAACACTCGCTTGATGACGGTTGAATTTTTCAGGTATTTTCACCCCGAAAGTTCAATCTCCATGCCAAAATAGATTATGACTGCCCATTCGCCAAACAAGAATAAAGCATTCGAAGCTTCGTCGATTACCCCCCGGCAAAAAGATTATGCCCAGTGGTATAATGATCTGGTCCTGAAAAGCGGCCTGGCCGATTATTCGGCCGTCAGGGGCTGTATGGTAATCAAACCTTATGGTTTTGCCTTATGGGAAAACATTCAGCGGCAACTGGACCGGATGTTCAAGGAAACCGGTCACCAGAATGCCTATTTCCCGCTTTTTGTTCCCAAAAGTTTTCTGGAAAAGGAAGAAGGTCATGCGGAAGGCTTTGCCAAAGAATGCGCCGTGGTCACGCATTATCGTTTGAAAACCGATCCGGAGCGTAAGGGCAAACTGATCGTGGACCCCGAAGCCCGGCTGGAGGAAGAGCTAGTAGTGCGGCCCACTTCCGAAGCGGTCATCTGGAACACGTTCAAGAGCTGGATCCGTTCGTACCGCGATCTGCCACTGCTCATAAACCAATGGGCCAACATTGTTCGGTGGGAAATGCGTACGCGCCTGTTCCTGCGCACGACGGAATTTCTGTGGCAGGAAGGGCATACGGCCCATGCCAGCCGTGAAGAAGCGGTAGAAGAAGCCCGCCGCATGCTGCAGGTTTACGCCGATTTTGCCGAGCAGTGGCTGGCCCTTCCCGTGTTAAAAGGGGTGAAGACTGCAGCCGAGCGGTTTGCCGGAGCCGAAGACACCTATTGCATTGAGGTTCTGGTTCAGGATGGCAAAGCCATTCAGGCCGGAACATCTCACTTTCTCGGACAGAATTTTGCCAAAGCCTTTGAAGTAACCTTTACCAACCGCAGCAACCAGCAAGAATACGTCTGGGCCACTTCCTGGGGTGTTTCCACGCGCCTGATCGGGACCCTCATTATGGCTCATGGCGACGATCACGGGCTGATCCTGCCGCCGCGCCTGGCTCCGGTTCAGGTGGTGATCATCCCCATAGCCCGCAGCAACGACCAACTGCAGCAGATGGCACAAGCCGCCCGTCAGCTGCAGGCCGAATTAGCCGCCCAGGATCTGCGCGTGATGGTGGACGACGACCCTCAGCAAAAGCCCGGCTGGAAGTTCACCGAATACGAACTGCGCGGCGTCCCCGTTCGGCTGGCTTTAGGACCGCGCGACTTGGAAAACGGTACGGTGGAATTAGCCCGGCGCGACACGATGACGAAAGAAACCGTTCCGCTGGGCGGATTACCGGCCCGCATCAAAATCCTGTTGGACGACATTCACCGAAGCCTCTATGCCCGGGCCCTTCAGTTCCGCGAGCAGCATACAACCTATGTAACCACGTATGAAGCATTCAAAAAAGTGATTGAGGAAAAAGGCGGATTTGTAGTGGCCCACTGGGATGGCACCACCGAAACCGAACTGGCCATCAAAGAAGAAACCAAGGCCACCATTCGCTGCATTCCCCTGGACCAGCAACCCGTGCCAGGCACCTGCATTTATTCGGGAAAACCATCGCAACAGCAGGCCTGGTTTGCAGTGGCCTACTAAGCCCTGTTACGCTACTGAGAACTGACCATGACCATCCGCCCCACCCTGCGCCTGTTTGATGTAACGATGATTGTGGTGAGCATGGTCATCGGCATCGGCGTTTTCCGCAATCCTGCCATCGTAGCGCAGCAGGCCGGCAATGAGTTTAATTTTTTTCTGGTGTGGATTATCGGCGGAGCAGTGGCTTTGTGTGGCGCTCTGACCTTTGCCGAAATCGGTTCGCGCCTGCCGGTGGCCGGCGGTTTTTACCGCATTTTCTCCCTTTGCTACTCACCGGCTCTGGCCTTCATGCTCATTTGGACCTACATCCTGCTAACGGCAGGAGCCGCTGCTGCCGTAACGTTTACCGGCGTACAGTATCTGACGCCGGTAATTCTTCCTCAGAAAGTACAAAATCCGATTACGGAAAAGTTGCTTTTTCTGCTGGTCATCGGCTTGTTGTTTACGGTCAATTACCTGGGCATCCGGGTAGGCAGCATGACCCAAAATGTGCTCAGTCTGGTCAAAATCCTGCTGGTGCTGGTGTTGATTGCGGCATGGATTGTGGTGATTCCTGCAGCGGAATCCCCTCCTGCTCAATCGTCGGCATCCGGATCGGGCTGGCTGCTGGCGCTGGGCTCGGCGCTCGTTGGAGTCTATTTCAGTTATGGCGGTTACCAGAACACGGCCAATCTGGGAGCGGATGCCCACCGCCCGCATCGCACCATACCGATGGGCATTCTGCTGGCCATGCTGCTGGTGGTGGTGCTTTATTTATTGATCAATTTTTCTTATGTACGAATTCTTGGATTTGAGCAGCTCAAGCAGTCGCCGTTGGTGGCGGAATCGCTGGCCCGCCGCATGATGGGGCCGGCCGGCACCGCTTTTGCCGGCATTGCTATTTTTCTGTCGGTATTGGGCTATGTGAATGCTGCCTTGTTGTTTGTTCCACGTGTGTTTTACGCCATGGCGCAGGAAGGTGTACTGCCGGTGCGCTTCCGGCAGGTGCATGACCGCAAACAGGTGCAGGAATTTGCCCTGTTGTTTTTCTGCCTGATGATTATGGGCATGTTCCTTTTGCTGCAGAGCTACGACAACCTGCTCAACTACGTCATGTTCAACGATACATTGGCTTTGGCTTTTGCCGCTTACAGCATTTCTATTCTACGCCGGAAAAACATCGGCGATGATCAGCCCGGTTACCGCATCCGCTGGTACCCGTGGATACCGCTGGTGTTCATTGCCCTTCAGGCCGGTGTTACGATAAGCATCGTCATCAGCGACCCTGCCAACAGTGCCGTAGGCGCTGGCCTGCTGCTGCTTGGCTATCCGGTGTATCTGTTGCTCCGGCGGATTTGGGGAACTGCCGGCTGATTTACTTTTTCTCTTCTGCAAACATGGCCGGAGCATCGTGCAGGGCGTGATTGTTGCCCAGCGAAAGGGCATACTGAAAACCCGGCCGCAGAGCATAAGCCCCGTAGCTGCCGCTGCGATGCAGGGCCAGAAAGCCCACCTGCACCCCTTCCAGCGATTGGTGCCTTTGGACTATGCGCTTGAGGGCCTCCACGCAGGCCTGCTGCGGCGGCACCCCCTGACGCATCAGCTCCACGATGGTATGGGCACCGCAGATGCGCATAACGTATTCGCCCACGCCGGTAGCTGTGGCTGCCCCCACCAGGGGATCCACATACAAGCCGGCCCCGATAATGGGCGAATCGCCAACGCGGCCATACATCTTGAATGCCACTCCGCTGGTGGTGCAGGCTCCGGCCAGTTTACCCTGAGCCGACCGGGCAATAAGACCTATGGTATCGTGGTTGTCGGCCGAAGGACGGGGCACGTAGCCCGTTTTCTTTTTCCATTCCTCCCAGGCCTGACGCGCCTGCGGGCTGAGGCCTTTTTTCATCCGGAAACCGTTGTCCAAGGCAAAACGCAAAGCCCCTTTACCCGACAGCATGACGTGAGGAGTTTTTTCCATGACCAACCGGGCAACGGAAACGGGATGTTCGATGTATTGAAGGAAAGTAACGGAACCGGCTTTGCCCTCTTCATCCATGATGCAGGCATCCAGGGTTACGTTGCCATCGCGGTCGGGGAAACCGCTCAAACCCACCGACGTCATGGAGGGGTCGGCTTCAACCACTTTAACTCCTTCCTCCACGGCATCCAGCAGGCGGCTTCCTGCCTGCAGCATTTCCATGGCCTTTGCATTGGCCTTCATTCCAAAGGACCACGTGGACAAAATCAGATGTCCCTCGTGTTGCGGCACAACAGCGGCCGCTTTCTGACCAACAGATGCAGCCAGCAGACTGCTGCCGGCAGCCAGAGCGGTTTTCCGAATGAACGTACGACGATCGGGCATAGGTAGCTTTATGCCTATGCAAATTTGTTGCTGACCAGGCAGGAATAAAAATCGCTCAGCGGCGGGCCGCGTCTTCGGCTGAGATGCGCTGCAGCGCCGGCAGTTGCAAACGCTGCAATTCTTTATTGATGTCGGGCAGATGCCGCTGCAGCAGGCGCTGTAGCTGCTGTTCTGCACGGGTCACTTCCACTTTCAATGTTTCCACCCGTTGCATCGTGCTAATGCTGAGCGGTCCTTCATAACCTTGAATCATGCCGTAGGTGTCGGCCAGATTTTCCCGGATGCGGTTTGCATTTTCGCTTTGTATGGCCCCTTCGACACGGTTCACCAAACTGCTGTGAAAGGTATCCAGGTCATAGGCCAAAGCCTTAAGGCGGCGGCTGAGTGTGGCCGTAGTTTTGCCACCGGCCAGCGTTTCCTGCACCTTTTGCTGCAGATCCAAAACACTGTGAACGGTGTAAGTAAGGTCGTCGAAAAGGCGGTAGCAGGTCATCAGCGCACGGTGGCGCTGTTGGCGGTCGGCGGCGGTGTAAGGCGCATACTCCGGCAAACGGATGGAGAAGGGAACGGTGATGCTGTCTTTCCCCCGTATGAGTCGCGCCGTGTACGTGCCTTCGGGCAGTCGGGGACCTGTGATGGCGCCGCCCGCCACCCGGGGAGCGGGAGGCACCCGCGGAGGCCGGTAGGAAACCGGTATGGATACTATGTTGATTCCCTTACGCTTGCCCGCTGGAACGCTATTCACGACGTTGCCGGCACTGTCCAGGGTTTCTATCCGTGCCTCGCCGACGAGTTGCCGGTCTTTGAGGTAGTAGGCCAGCCGCGCTTCCGTGGTTGGATTGGCACCGGTGAATTCGTCATCGCTGAGGTAAAAAAAGTCAATGCCGGATAAGGGCACGAGGTAGTCCGTAACATCCAGAACAACCATTTTCTGTTGGAGGATAGCCGGGGTAAGCCGGCGCAGCAGGTTGAGCTCCAACCGGTCCAGGATGTAGATGCCGCGACCGTGCGTTCCGACAATCAGTTCCTGATCGCGCGGATGAATGGCCAGATCCCGCACAGGCACCGGCGGCAGGTTGTGCTGATGGGTAAAAGCCGACCAGCTTTTCCCCCTGTCTAAAGAGAAGAACAAGCCCAATTCCGTTCCGACAAAAAGCAGGTTGGGATTGATCAGGTCTTCGCGGATTATATGGCAAAAACCTTTAATGGAATCATTGCTGATCAGGGTCCAGGTTTTTCCCCAATCGGTAGTCATGAGCACATAGGGCCGCATATTGCCCCACATGTGGTAGTCCAGGGTAACGTAAGCCGTTCCGTCAGCATGGCGACTGGGTTCAATAGACGATATGAGCGGATAGGATGGCAACCCCCTCCAGAATTGGCTTACGTTAGACCAGGTTTTTCCTCCATCCCGGGTGAGGTGAAGCAGGCCATCGTCGCTGCCGGCCCAGATGGTATTGCTGTCGGCCGGCGATTCAGCGATGTAAAAGACCGAGCAGTAATTTTCCGCTGCAGAGTTATCGGTGGTAACGCCTCCCGAAGACACCTGCTGCTGAAACAACGGATTGTTGGTTGTCAGGTCGGGGGAAATGGGTTTCCAGCTTTCTCCTTTGTCATAAGAAACCAAAACGTACTGGCTGCCCAGGAACAGTTTGTCCGGATTATGCCGGCTGGGCAGAAAAGGCGTGTTCCAGTTGAAGCGGTAGCGCGGCTGACCGGCAGGAGCAGCCGGTGTAAGCTCTTTGGAGATTTTCGTTCTTTTGTCGTAACGATACAAGACACCCCCTTGAATCTCGGTATAGGCCATGTTGTTGTCGGAGGGATCGGGAAAGGTCCAGAAGCCATCGCCGTAACTAAACGGAGTCCAGTGCTTGGACAGGATACCTGACGTGTTGGTTCGCGACGGGCCGTACCAACTCATGTTGTCCTGAAGGCCACCATAGACGTTGTAGGGCTGCTCCATGTCGTAGCTGATCCGGTAAAACTGTGCGATAGGCAGGCTGCGACACAGGTAATAGCTTCCGCCCTTGTTGTTGGAGATATACAGGCCACCGTCGGTACCCAATACCAGCTGATCGGGATTGCGGGGATTGATCCACAAGTCGTGATCGTCGCCATGACCGCCGCCAATGGCCGTAAAGGACAGGCCGCCGTCACGGGAAATGATCAAATTGAATCCGGCTTTGAATATTGTGTTGGGGTCAACCGGATCGCACCAGATGCGCTGGAAATAGAACGGCCGCTCAATGACGTTAAACTGGGTGCCGCGTCGTTGCCAGCTTTCGCCTTTATCGTCGGAGCGAAAGATGGCTGAGCGCTCGTATTCAATGCTGGCATACACCACGTTCGGGTCAGCGGGAGAAACGGCCACAGCTATGCGGCCCAATTCGGTTTCAGGCAAGCCACGAAACAGTTTGCGCCACGTGCGTCCGCCATCGGTGCTTTTGTACAGTCCGCTGCCTGGCCCGCCCGATTGAAAGTGATAAGGCTTTCGGCGGAACTGCCACATGGCTGCATAAAGGATGTTGGGGTCCGACGGGTCCATGGCCAGGTCGGCACAACCGGTTTGCTCGTTGATGTACAGAATCCGATTCCAGCTTTTGCCCCCGTCGGCGGATTGGTACACTCCCCGATGCGGGCTATCGGCCCAGAGGGCACCAAGAGCTGCTACGTAAACGATATCGGGATTTTGCGGATGAATAAGAATTCGGGCTATGCGTTCGGTGCTGTCCAATCCGCGATGGCTCCAGTTGTTGCCGCCATCAGTAGTGACGTAAATGCCATTGCCAATGGAAACGCTGTTGCGCACCCAGCATTCGCCGGTTCCAACCCAGACGGTATCGGGCCGGCGTTGATCGATGGTGATGGCGCCTATGCTTTGTGCATA